>NZ_JAKCNS010000098.1:445-1038 GCF_021440345.1 Kluyvera intermedia | reverse complement strand
GGAAGGTGCGAATAAGCAGGTCATTTCTTCCCAAGCTGACTCGCTGATTAAAATTTCGCGGATCTGGGCCGATTTTTTTCCCGCAAACACATCGAATCAGCCTATTTAGGCTATTTTTTCCACCATTTCTGGCGTTATTTCCGGTTTTTACTGAGATCTCTCCCACTGACGTATCATTTGGTCCACCCGAAACAGGTTGGCCAGGGTGAATAACATCGCCAGTTGGTTATCGTTTTTCAGCAGCCCCTTGTATCTGGCTTTCACGAAGCCGAACTGCCGCTTGATGATGCGAAACGGGTGCTCCACCCTGGCACGGATGCTGGCTTTCATGTATTCGATGTTGATGGCCGTTTTGTTCTTGCGCGGATGCTGCTTCAAGGTTTTTACCNNTGGTAGCCGGCATCGGCTGAGACAAATTGCTCCTCTCCATGAAGCAGATTACCCAGCTGATTGAGGTCATGCTCGTTGGCCGCGGTGGTGACCAGGCTGTGGGTCAGGCCACTCTTGGCATCGACACCAATGTGGGCCTTCATGCCAAAGTGCCACTGATTGCCTTTCTTGGTCTGATGCATCTCCGGATCGCGTTGCTGCTC
>NZ_JAKCNS010000098.1:0-412 GCF_021440345.1 Kluyvera intermedia | reverse complement strand
TGCTGCTCGAGCAGGTGGCGGAAATTCATGATGGTGGTGCGATCCGGCAGGGCGCTATCCAGGGATAATCGGGCAAACAGGCGCATGGAGGCGATTTCGTACAGGGCATCTTCCATGGCACCGTCGCTCAGGTTGTACCAATGCTGCATGCAGTGAATACGCAGCATGGTCTCCAGCGGATAGGGCCGTCGGCCATTGCCCGCCTTGGGATAAAACGGCTCGATGACAGCGGTCATATTCTGCCATGGCAGAATCTGCTCCATGCGGGAGAGGAAAATCTCTTTTCGGGTCTGACGGCGCTTAGTGCTGAATTCACTATCGGCGAAGGTGAGTTGATGGCTCATGATGTCCCTCTGGGATGCGCTCCGGATGAATATGATGATCTCATATCAGGAACTTGTTCGCACCTTCC
>NZ_JAKCNS010000097.1 GCF_021440345.1 Kluyvera intermedia | reverse complement strand
TAAGTTGGCAGCATCACCTGATTTAGTAACCTCACATGATTCTTCAATATCAGCCCCCAACAATGAGTTCCGCTCGAGGTCAGAAGCGGAATTCAGCCTCAATAACAGCGAATCATATTTATGGCAGAATAACTAAATCCCTAAAAGCGTATTTTAATCCATACCTATTTATTAATTCTCGACGATACTCAACATTCCATTCATTTTTCCAACATGTCCCATATTTATCAATAAGCAGCTTAGCCAATAAAAATGTGCTGTCTCGGGTATTCCAGAGCCCTTCTTGTGCCTCAATTTCCCATGGCTGTGCATAATATTTCAAAACGGTTAAAACCTGCTCTCCAAATAAGGCATCCCCTTCTGAATAGTCAATAGGCGGGAGTTCAAGCAGGTCATATTCAGTACCTTTCCAATAGCACATTCCTTGAGCAAGAACCAAGTGTTTAGATCTTAATTGGTTTAGATGCACGTTTTCATGCATCCAACAAACCTTAATATCGTTAAAGCTCACTTCCTGGTCGATAAACAAGACAATGGACGGTTTTCCATCAAATTCATCATCGCATTCTAGGGCAAATCCAGCACAACAAAGTTCGGTTGCAACAAAACATACTGGATAGTCAGCTGCAACCGCAGCATCCCATATCCAGCCCAATCTGTGACGTAGCAATTCAGTATTAGAGTCCTTATCAAAAATATCAGATGAAATATTAAGATCACTATGGATATTTGATAAATGTCTAATTTTATTATAATTTACAAGCATGATTTCCCCCATAGGTATTATAGATAAATATTCTAAAATGCAACTTTAATACATCGAATTAGATCCGCTGCCGCATTACACGATTAAAAAATAAACCCAGCCGCGGGCTGGGTTCTGGCTTACGTTGTCAAACAGACTACCGCCAGGCCGAATTGCCGCCCAGCGAATATTTACCTGCGCCGATAAACGCAATCGCCAGCGCCGCCACAAAGAAGTAAACCAGGCTCTCAATCGCCCACGCCCCGGTTTTTTCCAGCTGGGCGGTTTCACCCAGCCCAACCATCAGCCAGGCCACAATCATGGTAAACGCCAGTACCAGCGCTGCCGGACGGGTCAGCACGCCGAGAATCAACAAAATAGGCGCTACGACTTCGCCGACCAATACACCGTAGGCGATAAACCCCGGTAGCCCTTTCGCCACCAGCATGGCGCTGATGCCGTCTACGCCGCCAATCAGCTTGTGCAGCCCGTGAAATAGCATCAAACCGCCAACAACCAGACGCAATAGCAGCTTGCCAAAATCCTCGTGCGATAGCGTACGATTTACTGCATTTAGTAATGTTGTAATCATCTGAATTTTTCCCTGTTTATCCCTGTAGAACACCACGTTACTTGTTCTTATTACCTAAATATACCTGCTGAAAATAAGGGGATTCTCCCGGCGAAACGACGAGATTAATCTAAACTTGTAACCGGTATCACATTTAAGGAGACGGAAAACCATGAAACAGACAGTAGCTAACTATATCGCCAAAACTCTGGAACAGGCTGGTGTTAAACGAATCTGGGGCGTGACGGGTGACTCACTCAATGGGCTGAGCGACAGCCTGAACCGGATGGGCACCATTGCGTGGATGCCAACGCGCCACGAAGAGGTTGCCGCATTTGCCGCCGGAGCCGAAGCGCAGCTCACGGGCGAGCTGGCGGTGTGCGCCGGGTCATGTGGGCCAGGGAACCTACATTTGATAAACGGCCTATTTGACTGCAATCGCAACCACGTTCCCGTCCTGGCGATTGCTGCGCATATCCCGTCGAGCGAAATCGGTAGCGGCTATTTTCAGGAGACCCATCCGCAGGAGCTGTTCCGCGAATGCAGCCACTATTGCGAGCTGGTTTCATCCCCGGAGCAGATCCCACAGGTGCTGGCTATCGCCATGCGAAAAGCCATCCTGAACCGCGGCGTATCGGTAGTGGTGCTACCGGGTGACGTCGCGCTGAAGGCCGCGCCGGAAAGCGCGAGCACAAATTGGTATCCTGCACCGCAGCCTGTCGTCACGCCCGCGCAGAGCGAGCTGGAAAAACTGGCCGAAAAACTCAAATCATCCAGCAATATCACCCTGATGTGCGGCAGCGGCTGTGCGGGTGCGCACGCGGAGCTCACCGCTTTTGCTGAGAAGTTAAAATCCCCTATCGTTCACGCCCTGCGCGGCAAAGAGCACGTCGAGTACGATAATCCTTACGACGTCGGCATGACCGGGCTTATCGGTTTCTCTTCCGGCTTCCACGCGATGATGAACGCCGACACGCTGATTCTGCTCGGAACCCAGTTCCCCTATCGCCCGTTCTATCCAACGGAAAGTACCATCATTCAAATCGACATCAACCCTGCCAGCATCGGTGCGCACAGTAAGGTCGATATGGCGCTGATTGGCGATGTCAAAGCCACGCTCGCTGCTCTCCTACCGATGCTGG
The DNA here is from genome assembly GCF_021440345.1 of Kluyvera intermedia. GTDB lineage: Bacteria > Pseudomonadota > Gammaproteobacteria > Enterobacterales > Enterobacteriaceae > Kluyvera > Kluyvera intermedia_A. Next base: position 9,472 of record NZ_JAKCNS010000097.1, on the reverse strand, counting down.
AAGAGAAAAGCGATCGCCGCTTCCTCGATAAAGCGCTGGAGCACTATCACAGCGCACGCAAAGGGCTGGACGATTTGGCCACCGCCAGCGACAAAGTGATTCACCCGCAGTATCTGGCGCAGCAAATCAGTCGCTTCGCCGCCGATGACGCGATCTTTACCTGCGATGTGGGTACGCCGACGGTGTGGGCCGCGCGCTATTTGCAGATGAACGGCAAACGCCGCCTGCTCGGTTCGTTCAACCACGGCTCGATGGCTAACGCCATGCCGCAGGCGCTGGGCGCTCAGGCTACTCACCCGGATCGCCAGGTGGTAGCGATGTGCGGGGACGGCGGATTCAGTATGCTGATGGGCGATTTTTTGTCGGTAGCGCAGATGAAGCTGCCGGTCAAAATCGTGGTCTTCAATAATAGCGTGCTGGGTTTTGTCGCTATGGAGATGAAAGCCGGGGGTTATCTGACCGATGGTACCGAACTGCACGACACCAACTTTGCCCGTATCGCCGAGGCCTGCGGTATTCCAGGTATCCGGGTGGAAAAATCGGCCGACGTGGATGAAGCGCTGCAGCGCGCCTTTAGCATCGATGGCCCGGTACTGATCGACGTGGTGGTGGCAAAAGAAGAGTTAGCCATGCCGCCACAGCTCAAGCTGGAGCAGGCCAAGGGTTTCAGCCTCTATATGCTGCGCGCCATCATCAACGGCCGCGGCGATGAAGTCATCGAACTGGCGAAAACCAACTGGCTCAGGTAAAAAGGATGGCATTGTTCTGAGTTTAAAAAGGAAAATGCCGTGATTGATTTACGTAGTGATACCGTAACCCGCCCGACGCGCGCCATGCTTGATGAGATGGTCGCCGCGCCGGTCGGTGATGACGTCTATGGCGATGACCCAACCGTTAACGCCCTGCAACAGTACGCCGCCGAGCTGGCGGGCAAAGAGGCAGCGTTGTTCCTGCCAACGGGAACCCAGGCCAACCTGGTAGCTCTCTTAAGCCACTGCGAGCGTGGCGAAGAGTATATCGTCGGACAAGGCGCGCATAACTACCTGTACGAAGCGGGCGGCGCGGCGGTACTGGGCAGTATTCAGCCGCAGCCAATTGACGCGGCGGCGGATGGTACCCTGCCGCTGGATAAAGTGGCGGCCAAAATTAAAGCTGACGATATCCACTTTGCCCGCACCAAACTGCTGAGCATTGAAAATACCCATAACGGCAAAGTACTGCCGCAGGCCTATCTGAAAGAGGCATGGGAATTCACCCGCGAGCGCGGGCTGGCGCTTCACGTTGACGGCGCACGTATTTTTAACGCCCTGGTGAGCTATGGCTGCGAGTTAAAAGAGATTGCCCAGTACTGCGACTCTTTCACTATCTGTCTCTCTAAAGGTCTGGGAACGCCGGTCGGCTCTCTGCTGGTTGGCAATCGTGATTACATCAAACGCGCCAACCGCTGGCGCAAAATGACCGGCGGCGGTATGCGTCAGGCTGGATTCCTCGCGGCAGCCGGGCTGTATGCGCTGAAAAATAACGTCGCCCGCCTGCAAGACGATCACGATAACGCCGCCTGGCTTGCCGAACAGCTGCGTGAGATTGGCGCAGATGTAATGCGCCATGATACCAATATGCTGTTTGTTCGCGTCGGTGACGCTAACGCCAGCGCGCTGGGTGCATTTATGCAAGAGCGCGGCGTGCTGATTAACGCCTCGCCAATTGTCCGCCTGGTGACGCATCTGGACGTCAATCGCCAGCAGTTGGCTGAGGTTGTCAGCCACTGGAAAGCATTTTTAGCCCGCTAAGGAGCCTGACGTGTCACAGTCTATTCTGGTTTTCGGTGCCAGCGGCTATATCGGCCAGCATCTGGTCACTGAATTAAGTCAGCGCGGCTATACCGTGCGGGCAGTGGCACGTCGTATTGAGCGGCTGCAAAAATTACAGCTACCGGGAGTGACCTGCCATGCGGTGGATTTGGAAAAAAGCAGCGATTTTTCCGCACTGCTGAGCGGCGTGGATACGGTCTACTATCTGGTTCACGGGATGGGTGAAAGTGCAGATTTTATTGCCCATGAGCGTCGGGTGGCGGAGAACGTGCGCGACGCACTGCGAAAAATTCCGGTGAGTCAGCTGATATTTCTCAGTTCGCTTCAGGCGCCAGCCCACGAGCAGTCTGCGCATTTACGCGCACGCCAGCTCACCGCCGATATTCTGCGTGATGCGGGTGTGCCGGTGAGTGAGCTACGCGCAGGCATTATCGTCGGCGCCGGTTCTGCGGCGTTTGAGGTGATGCGCGACATGGTTTATAACCTGCCGGTGTTAACACCCCCGCGCTGGGTTCGCTCGCGCACCACGCCTATTGCGCTGGAAAACCTGCTGGTATATCTGGTTGAATTACTCAATCACCCGGCATCAGAGCATCGCATTTTTGAAGCCGCCGGGCCGGAAGAGCTGACCTATCAGCAGCAGTTTGAACACTTTATGCGGGTCAGCGGCCGCCATCGTCTGCTGATCCCGATTCCCTTCCCCACCAGCTGGATTTCGGTGTGGTTCCTGAACGTCATCACCTCCGTACCGCCGACGATCGCCAAGGCGCTGATCCAGGGATTAAAACACGATCTGCTGGCGGACGATCGCGAGCTACGTGCGCTGATCCCACAAACTCTGCTCCCCTTTGACGAAGCGGTACGCCGCACGCTGGAGGAAGAGAAGAAACTGGCCAACTCCAGCGACTGGGGTTACGACGCCCAGGCGTTTGCCCGCTGGCGACCAGAATACGGTTTTTTTGCCAAGCAGGCGGGGTTCACCGTCCAGACCTCCGCCAGCCTGGCATCGCTGTGGAAAGTGGTTAACCAACTCGGCGGCAAAGAAGGCTATTTCTTCGGCAACGTTTTATGGAAGACGCGCGCGGCGATGGATCTGCTGGTCGGCCATCGGCTGGCTAAAGGCCGCCCCGCCCGTGAAATGCTGCAAACCGGCGATATGGTTGATAGCTGGAAAGTGATTATCATTGAACCGGAAAAAGCACTGACCTTACTGTTCGGCATGAAAGCGCCGGGGCTTGGCCGTCTGAGTTTTACGATGGTCGATAAAGGCACACATCGCGAACTTGACGTTCGCGCCTGGTGGCATCCGCACGGTATGCCAGGATTACTCTACTGGCTGTTGATGATCCCAGCGCACCTATTCATTTTTCGCGGGATGGCGCGGCGAATTATTCGCCTCGCAGAAGAAGACACAGGAAAAAACGCGCATTAACCCTTTTTCATCTTAGTTTCCCATTGCATACGAGTGAAATAAACGGAAGAATGCGCACGAAACTCTTTTTTAACACTGTGGATGATTATGAAGGTACTGGTCACCGGCGCCACCAGCGGTTTAGGCAGAAATGCAGTTGAATATCTGCGCAGCAGGGGCATTAGCGTCAGAGCGAGCGGTCGCAATGAAGCGATGGGCAAACTGCTGGAAAAAATGGGCGCCGAGTTCGTCCATGCTGACCTGACCGAACTGGTCTCTTCTCAGGCTAAAGTGATGCTGGCAGGGGTCGATACTCTGTGGCACTGTTCGAGCTTTACCTCCCCGTGGGGGACGCAGGCCGCTTTTGATTTGGCTAACGTGCGAGCCACCCGTCGTCTGGGCGAATGGGCCGTAGCCTGGGGCGTGCGTAACTTTATCCATATCTCTTCGCCATCCCTGTACTTCGACTATCACCATCATCGGGATATTAAAGAAGACTTTCGTCCACACCGTTTTGCCAACGAATTTGCCCGCAGCAAGGCCGCCAGCGAAGAAGTTATTCAGCTGCTCGCCCAAGCCAACCCCAATACCCGCTTCACCATTCTGCGTCCGCAGAGCGTCTTTGGCCCGCACGATAAAGTGTTCATTCCGCGCCTGGCGCAGATGATGCACCACTACGGCAGCGTGCTGCTGCCGCGCGGTGGGCATGCGATGGTAGACATGACCTACTACGAGAACGCGGTACATGCGATGTGGCTTGCCAGCCAGCCGCGCTGTGACGATCTGCCGTCCGGCCGCGCTTACAACATCACCAACGGTGAACCACGCACGCTGCGCAGCATCGTTGAGCGATTAATTGACGAGTTGAATATTGCCTGCCGGATCCGCTCCGTCCCCTATCCGATGCTGGATATGATTGCTCGCAGCATGGAACGCTTCGGGGATAAAACCTCGAAAGAACCTTCGCTCACCCACTACGGCGTGTCTAAGCTGAACTTCGACTTTACGCTGGATATCAGCCGCGCGCGTGAAGAGTTGGGCTACGAGCCTATCGTGTCGCTCGACGACGGTATTATTCGTACCGCCGCCTGGCTTGAAGATCACGGTAAACTGCCGCGCTAGATTTATCCTTGCCCGTATTTTTCCAACAGCGCTTCAGCTATCGCCTGGCTTTGGGCATCGGCAACGCCGTCCCAACGCGCCGGGCGGAAGTGCATCTGGAAGGCAGCAATGACGCGAATCTGCTGCATTCGGGTCATTCCCGGTTTCACCTCGTAGCCGTAGCGCCCCAGTAGATCGAGCAGATTTGCCGTCGACGCCGGTGCATTTGGCGCGCGTCCATTGAGATAAAATGCCACTCGGTTTTCATCCGGCCAGGCGCCAATACCCTGCTGCGCCAGCGACTGCCACGGGAACAAAGGGCCTGGATCGTCTTTACGCTGCGGCGCGATATCCGAATGCGCCACCACGTTCTGCGGCTCGATGTTGTAGCGTTTGATAATGTCTTTTGCCAGCGGCAGCAACGCCTGGATTTGCGCCGGTTCAAACGGCGTAAAGAAACGGGTACCTTCCGATTTCTTCCAGCCGGCATTTTCCAGTTCAATGCCAATAGAGGTGTCGTTGATTCGCGTGGCACCGCGCCAGAAGCTAATCCCGGCATGCCAGGCCAGCTCTGACTCCGGCACCAGTTGCCAGATGCGTGGCTTGCCATGCATCAGCGGCGGTACGGAAGGGATCAGGTAATGGACGCTGACCTGACTGCCGGTAAGCGTGGTCAACGAGCCATCAAAATCATCGGCCGTATAGTGCAATACCAGCACTTTTACACGCGGGTAGGCCGCCGGTGCTGAGCGACTCCGGTCGAGAACGTAGCCTGGCTTCTCGACCACCGCTTTTGTCTCTTCTTTACTGGCACACCCTGCCAGCAAAACCGCCAGCATAAAAACCATCAGAAAACGTTTCATCAGCGTGTTTTAACCGCCGTTCCACTGACGCTCACCATCAGCATGCTGCTGTCTTTACCCACGGTTTCATAATCAATATCAATGCCAACCACCGCGTCGGCACCTAGCGCTTTCGCCTGCTCGCCAAGCTCTTTAAAGGCAATCTCGCGCGCTTTACGCAGCTCCTTCTCATAGGCTCCGGAACGGCCGCCGACGATATCGCGAATACCGGCAAAAAAGTCGCGAAAGATATTCGCCCCTAGGATGGCTTCCCCGGTCACTACTCCGCAGTACTCGACGATTGGTTGCCCTTCAAGGGTGGGGGTCGTTGAAAATTGCATTACCTGCTCCTTCTTTAACGTTCAATACCTTAGCTCTCAGCGCTAAACGCATTATCGAACCGATACGCTATGCTTGAAAAGGGATTACTCCATTATCGTATACATAAATCGCGCCCGCTGCCTGGCGTCGCCGAGGCGATGAATGCCGAGACTGCTAACAAGGAACCACTATGCGTTACACCAATCTTGCCTTTATTCTTCCAGCCGCGCTGCTACTGAGCGCCTGTACAACCGTAACACCGGCCTATAAAGATATCGGTACCCGCAGCGGGCCCTGCGTGGAAGGCGGCCCGGATACCGTGGCACAGAAATTTTACGACTTCCAGATCCAGCAGCGGACCTCCGACTACACCGCACTGCGCCCGTACCTCAGCGATAACCTGGCAAAACTGCTCAGCGACAGTAGCCAGGACCCAAGCAAGCGCACGCTGCTGCAATCCGGCATGTTCTCCAGCAGCGCAACGCCACCAAATAGCGCCAGCGTCGACAGCGCCTCCACTATCCCGAATACCGACGCACGCAACATCCCGCTGCGCGTCGAGTTAAAACAGGGAAGCCAAAGCTGGAAGGATGAAGTGTTGATGGTTCGTGAAGGTCAGTGTTGGGCGGTAGATGATGTCCGCTATCTTGGCAGCAATACCCACGCACCGGCGGGCTCTTTGCGTCAATCTCTTGAAAAACGTTAATAACGTGTTAACAAATTCTGCTTAACCGCTTATTCCGGCAAAATGTCTGGCATTCTCTCTGGAATGCCGACATTTATTCCCCGCCCCCACCCCGACCGTTATTTTGTGCTAACTTTATAACTAAAGTTGGTTTATATTTAAGTTTTAACGCACAAATATTGCATAACTATTCTGTCAAAGGTACTATTTGCGGCCTCAATTGCTGATAATTCCTCTATGGCTGATACCTTCAGCGGGGATGAGAAATGCGGCAGCAGAGTAAGCACCTGGCGTTTCCAGGGCGAGGACAACAATTTCGTGACGGGTATCAATGAGCATTAAATTAGACGGCATTAACTGCTTTTATGGCGCACATCAGGCGCTGTTCGACATCACGCTTCAGTGCCCAGAAGGCGAAACGCTGGTGCTGCTTGGTCCAAGCGGTGCGGGCAAGAGCTCACTGCTGCGCGTGCTGAATCTGCTGGAGATGCCAAAATCTGGCACCCTGGCGATTGCGGGTAATCATTTCGATTTTGCTAAAGCCCCGTCTGACAAAGCGATTCGCGAACTGCGTCAAAACGTGGGTATGGTCTTCCAGCAGTACAACCTCTGGCCACATCTGACGGTAGTACAGAACCTGATTGAAGCGCCCTGCCGCGTGCTGGGTTTGAGTAAAGATCAGGCGATGGCCCGAGCGGAAAAACTGCTGGAGCGTTTACGCCTCAAACCGTTTAGCGACCGCTTCCCTCTGCATCTTTCCGGTGGTCAACAGCAGCGCGTAGCCATTGCTCGTGCGCTGATGATGGAGCCGCAGGTTCTGCTGTTTGATGAACCCACCGCCGCCCTCGACCCGGAAATCACCGCCCAGATCGTCAGCATTATTCACGAACTGGCGGAAACCAACATTACCCAGGTTATCGTCACCCACGAAGTCGAAGTGGCGCGTAAAACGGCCAGCCGCGTGGTGTACATGGAAAACGGTTATATCGTCGAACAGGGCGATGCAAGCTGCTTTACCAGCCCACAGACGGAAGCCTTTAGAAGTTATCTTTCTCACTGAGATTCAGGACAATGACTATGAAAAAAATACTGATTGCCGCGCTGCTTGCCAGCGTCAGCCTCTCCGCTGCCGCTGCACAAACCATTCGTTTCGCCACGGAAGCCTCCTACCCTCCGTTTGAGTCCATGGACGCCAACAACCAGATCGTCGGCTTTGACGTGGATCTGGCCAACGCCCTGTGTAAAGAGATTGATGCTACCTGTACCTTCAGCAACCAGTCTTTCGATAGCCTGATCCCAAGCCTGAAATTCCGTCGTATCGACGCGGTGATGGCCGGTATGGATATCACGCCAGAGCGTGAAAAACAGGTTCTGTTCACCACCCCGTACTACGACAATTCTGCGCTGTTTGTCGGTGTGAAAGGTAAATTCACCGGCGTTGACCAGCTGAAAGGCAAAAAAGTCGGCGTGCAGAACGGCACCACGCACCAGAAATTCATCATGGATAAACATCCGGAAATCACTACCGTGCCTTACGACAGCTATCAGAACGCCAAGCTGGATCTGCAAAACGGCCGTATTGATGCCGTCTTTGGTGATACCGCTGTCGTCACCGAATGGCTGAAAGCCAACGACAAGCTGGCGGCCGTGGGCGATAAAGTGACCGACAAAGGCTACTTCGGTACCGGCCTGGGCATTGCTATCCGTCAGGGCAACACCGAGCTGCAGCAGAAATTCAATGCTGCGTTGGAAAAGGTGAAGAAAGATGGGACGTACGCCACCATCTACGCTAAATGGTTCCAGAAGTAAGACTTGATGAACGAAATGTTTCCTTTAGCAAGCGCCGCCGGTATGACCGTCGGCCTTGCCGTTTGTGCACTGGTCATCGGGCTGGCGCTGGCGATGTTCTTTGCGGTATGGGAGTCAGTAAAATGGCGGCCGGTCGCATGGGCGGGTTCGGCGCTGGTTACCGTGCTGCGCGGCCTGCCAGAAATTCTGGTGGTGCTGTTTATCTACTTTGGCTCCTCTCAGCTGCTGCTGATGCTGTCCGACGGTTTCACGATTAACCTTGGTGTCGTGCAAATTCCGGTGCAGATGCAGATCGAAAACTTCGATGTCAGCCCGTTCCTGTGCGGCGTTATCGCCCTCTCCTTGCTCTATGCAGCCTATGCGTCGCAAACGCTGCGCGGTGCGCTCAAGGCGGTGCCGATGGGTCAGTGGGAATCCGGTCAGGCGCTGGGGCTGTCGAAAAGCGCCATATTCTTCCGTCTGGTGATGCCGCAAATGTGGCGACACGCGCTACCAGGGCTGGGTAACCAGTGGCTGGTGCTGCTGAAGGATACCGCGCTGGTATCGCTGATTAGCGTTAACGACCTGATGTTGCAGACAAAAAGTATCGCCACGCGTACTCAGGAGCCGTTTACCTGGTACATCGTTGCGGCCGCCATTTACCTGGTGATTACGCTATTAAGCCAGTACATTCTCAAACGCATTGACCTGCGTACCACTCGCTTTGAACGGAGACCAGGCTGATGCTCGAGTATTTACCGGAGCTGATGAAAGGGCTGCACACCAGCCTGACGCTGACCGTGGCCTCCATCGTGGTGGCGCTGGTACTGTCGCTGATTTTCACCATCATTCTGACGCTGAAAACGCCGGTGCTGGTGTGGCTGGTTCGCGCCTACATCACCCTGTTTACCGGCACTCCGCTGCTGGTGCAGATCTTCCTCATTTACTACGGCCCGGGCCAGTTCCCGTCGCTGCAAAACTACCCGGTAGTGTGGCACCTGCTGTCCGAGCCGTGGCTGTGCGCGCTGATTGCGCTGTCGCTCAATAGCGCGGCGTATACGACGCAGCTGTTCTTCGGCGCTATCCGGGCGATTCCGGAAGGCCAATGGCAGTCCTGTAGTTCGCTGGGGATGAGCAAGAAAGACACGCTGGCGATTCTGCTGCCGTACGCGCTCAAACGCGCGCTCTCTTCTTACTCCAACGAAGTGGTACTGGTGTTCAAAAGTACCTCACTGGCCTACACCATTACGCTGATGGAAGTCATGGGCCACGGACAGCTGCTTTATGGGCGTACCTACGACGTAATGGTCTTTGGCGCCGCCGGGCTGGTCTATCTGGTGGTCAACGGACTGTTGACGCTGCTGATGCGTTTAATTGAGCGCAAAGCGCTGGCCTTCGAACGCCGCAATTAGTTTTTATTGCATAAACATAAATAACCAAAACGGATAAGTTACTGGCTTATCCGTTTTTTTTTGCAATATATAAAATATTTACTCAACTATATTGCATATAA
>NZ_JAKCNS010000096.1 GCF_021440345.1 Kluyvera intermedia | reverse complement strand
TCAGATACTGCTATCCTCCTGAAATCCTATTAGATAAATTTCTATCCTGTTTATTTTATTAAGAATTATCATTACGACTTTTCTCAATAAATACATCACCCGCGCGATATATACTCTTTGATGCGTTGCCTTACTATCTTCGCCGTTTTGGGATGCCGTATCGGCCATCAACCAAACCGACAAATAACCATCAACAACAAGGCCTTACATCATCGCGCCATCGTCCACATTATGCGATTGTAGAGATTTACCACATAGCCTTAAAACCTCTTCGCACAGAGACTCAATTTTCTGCTCAATGCTGAAGAACCCAAACAAAAGACATTTCGTGGCCTTTATCGCATCTTACCTTACCAGGTAAATCATATCGGTTAGTAACACTCAAACTTAATTCCTTACTACCGGTAAGGCCAATCTACTCGTTATAAACAGCCTGTCAATACTGTATTTAAACACAGTGTTAATCATGTTATTTCATTCTGCATTACATGTAATAATAACGACTTACTGGCCTTTGGTTTGACACATAATGGTAAAGATTAATTGTATTAACCTGAGTCAAATCAAATGCGTGTTTTGAGAATCGCTTTGTCTCAGGTTCTATTATTCGCCGCGCAGCGGCTCATCGCCAAAACTACTGCGCGATATGGATTCGCTTCTTAATATCCTTCAAAAAAAGCGTGATGGTAAATGTCATCATCACCAGCATTGACCATGCTCCCCATTTCCCCACATGCACGGTCGCCCACGCCCCTATCTGATTCGGATATTGCCAGACACCAAACAGCGTACCGAGATTTTCAGCCAGCCATATAAGAAACCAATCAGGATAAAAGCCACCAGCAACGGCATACGGCGAGGTCGGTCATACGGTGTAAAAACGACGCTGGAGCGAGCATAAAGCCCTATCGCCACGCAGGCGATATACCAGCGATAATCGCCGATAAAATGGTGAGTAAAGAAATTGGCGTAGATAGCCAATGAGAGTAAAACCGCGAAGAGAATGGGAGGATGATGACGAATTTTAAGATCAAAGAGACGCCAGCATTGAATAATATAGCTGCCAACGGCGGCGTACATAAATCCGCTGAATAATGGCACCCCGCCAATTTTGCTCCATCCTGCATCGGGATAGTGCCAGGAGCCAATTGCCGATGAGGTTTTGAAGAGCTCGAGCCCGAACCCGAGAAGGTGGAATAGCGTAATCGCCTTCAGCTCATCCCAGGTCTCCAGCCGGGTGGCCACCATGATGAGCTGGATAGCCAGCGCAATCAGCAGCAGGAGATCGTAGCGTGCGATACCCAGTAAACCTGCGCGAGGGACGCAAAATATCGCGAAGAAAAACAGGCCAGCGAAAAGACATGCCCGGAGTTCTTTGATACCAAACCAGAGAAACTCAAGCCCGGCACGCCTCATCCCAGTCAGGTGTGTTACAGGGGGAGTAATCAAAAACGAGTCGATACGGTTGAACACGCCAAATGCCCTCAAACGGCGAAAGATCCAGGAGCTGAAACATAGCATGATTTTACCGCAAGATAATGGCTGAAGGCGCTTAACTACCTGTCTTATCGTGGTAAATCACGCTTGCTATACTCCTGCGCCAGACCATTGAAATGCATTTGGATCTGCTGCTGGGTTGCCAACGATGCCTCGCCCTGCTGGTTTTCAAGAAGGCGCAGTTGTTCTTCTAGTGGCACTGTCTGGCGAAAGCTATTCATCATCTCGTACACGCTGGATTTCAACTCGCTGACGGTGAGGTATCTCCCCTTCTGTCCATCAAGCGTATTTAACTTATCTACCAGCCCCTGAAGCTGCTGCATGCCATCATGCCAGCCTGTCAGTGAGTTTATCGGCAGTGCGCTAGCGGCCAGCTTTTGTTGCCACTGCTGCTGTAGCCGCACCACTTGCGGATTTTCTGGCCATAGCGCATTGGCCTGGCTCAACAGCGAATGACCATACTGTAGCGCCCAATCCACGGGCAATGCCGCAAGGTCATTGAGTTGTGAATCCGCTTGTTTGAGCCAAATGGCGGGATCTGTTTTTTCCCCTTCAGTCTCACGTAAGGTGTTAATTTGTTCAGCGCTGAAGGTCTGAGGTAGCACAGTCATAGAAGCGGTTAATGCTTGAGGTGCGTCATCTGCACGATGCGCATAATTCCAGCCCCAGAGAGCAATGGCGCCGAGTATCAGCGCCGAACAGGCTCCAGCAAGAAACACCGGTACGCGTTTCGGCGGTGGCAGCGTTTCATGAATCACTTCAGCATTCACTTCGGGCTCTGGCTGAATAACGTACACAAGGCGGCTGATTGGCGTAGAAACCGCTTCGGCAGTCGCAGAGGCAAGCGCCTGCGGAGGAAGCACAATCGCAGATGCTGCACCTTCCTGCGGCGATACGTTCTCCAGTCGGGTCAGCGTACTACGAATCTGTTGGATTAACGGGCCAGTCTGGCAGGCATGTTTTAACTCCTGACGCGCAAGAATATCGTTGAGCGCATCCAGCAGCTTTGCGGCCTGCTCCAGAGAGGTTAAATCAGCATGATTTAGCGAAAAGGTGCGAAAAATCTTCTGCAAGCGCTGGAATAATCCGTTGAGGATTTCCGCCCGCGCATGTCTCGGCTGCGGCCACAGCTGCGCCCACTGATGGCTCATTAGTGCATTTAAAATGGCCATCCCTTCATTCAGGCCATTGACGCGCGCCAGATGACAACGTGCCAGGGTGTACCAGGCTGCGGTCTGTAGCTCCACGCCGTTAATTTCAAAAAGCGAAAGCGCCAATGCTTCGACCTGTTTCCAGTTCACGTCCGGCCGCGCAGGATGGGTGACTGCCCCACCATCGGTGTGGAGAAGCAGCCATCGTCATTTATGGAGAGAAAAGTTTGGATGAAAGCAGCGACACGGTAGCACCATAAAGCTTCACTTTTGGAGTTGCGCGCCCTCTTACCATAGCCAGATTATCGGGTAATCATCCCTATCACTGGTACACAAATGTCACCCCGATAATCGACTGCACATTGCCCGCCGTGACCTGCCCCTGAGTCCGCGCATAGTTCGCCGTTAAGCCAAGGCTCACCGCCGACGTGCTGACCATACCGAGCGACACGTTACTGTTCGCCGGGAGAATGCTGCCATTGCGCGTCAACTGCACGCCAATGCCCTGCGCGGGTGAGGCAGAGGCGGTATTGGCGAAGATGGAATGCGCAGAATCAGCCGTCGTACCGGAAAGGTAATAAGCCAGTTTTTGGCTTTGCGCGCAGTAGACCGTCAGTGGGATTGCCGTAGAACCGGGATAGTCCGGTAGCGTCACCGTCACGCTACGCGCCGAAACATCACAGCCGCCCGTTGGCACCACCACATTATTTTTGGCGTAGATATTCCACACAAACTGGAAATCATCGCCGTTTTTATTGTTCGTCTGACGCAATATCAGCACCGCGATGAGCGTCCCAGCGGTAATCGCCACCCCACCCGCAGAGCTTATCGGCGTCAGGTACAGTACCGTTGGCCACGGTTTATCGGTTTTTGAGTTGTAGATAAGCTTTGAGGTTTCAACGGTAGTGGGGAATGGATAGCTCAGCCCATTGTATTTCACCGTACCGGAGAAGCTCGACAAAACCCCACCGTAGGCGGATCCGCGCTGAAGCGTCACGTAGTCGGTGATCGTTTCTGGATAGTCGTTGTGACAGAAAATCTGCGTTGAGAGATCGACCACCAGGTTTTGCCCAACATTCACCGCCGGAGCCAAATCAACGTAGACATTAGCGCTACCGCCACCGATCGGAATAGTGGTTCCACTCGCCGTTTTACAGGCGAACGACCAAGCGTTAAGCGACCAGCCCATCAGCAGTATCGCGCTCATCAGGGTTATCATTTTTTTCATCAATTTATTCTCCTGGTCAGGCGTAGGTGTAGGTGACATTAATCACCGCCTGAATGGTTCCCTGGGTCGCACCACCGTTGACCGACAGCGCTCTGACCTGCAGTGGGAAATGCGCGGACTGCGACGCCTCTTCAACCTGCACAGTCGTTTTGGTACCGGTATTCAAGGTGTTGCCGCTGTTATCCTGTAGCTCTAGCTGGATATTCTTCGCCGTTCCCTGGTTTTTGTAATAACCGGTGCTATCTGACGTTCCGCTAAAGCTGGCGGTAACCCGCGAAGTCCCCACCGGACAGTTGCTGAGATCGAGACCGACGGTATGCCATGCCGATGACGATCCTGCGGCTTTCAGGCTGAAGGTGTAGAGATCGCCAAGCTCGACGGTCGCGTTCACGGTGGAGACCGTGCAGGGTTTTGCCACCACCTTGCCGTTAACGGTGATCGTCACGTCGGCTGCCCGTGGCGCAGAACAAAAAATGCTTAGTGCGGCCGCCAATAGCCATCCGATAGGGATCCGTTGCATCAAAGCCTCCGCTTACTGAAACTCAAGGGTAAAGGTTGCCGTGGCGTTCACATGCCCCGGCGTCACCGGCACCTGCGTCGCCATCAGGCGGGCGTAAAAGTTGAGCGTGTTGCTCTGACCCGGCGTCAGCGTGGTCCACGGAATGGACGACGATGCGGCGTTGATCGGCAGCGTGGTTTGCTGTCCGTTCATGATCTCAATACCCATTCCCGCCGCAGCTGAGGTGCCGCTGTCGAGTTTTAACAAGCGGGTATTGCCGTTATCACTTACGCCGACAAAACCTACCTTTACCGCCGTCACCGAATTGCCGCACGGTGAAAGCACAATGCGAAATGGCACGGGCGGCGTGGTCGCCCCAACGGTACTAAACTGCTTCGCCGCGTTATCCATCAGGTTGACGGTGAAATCTTTGGACTCCCCCGCCACGGCGCAGCCGTTATCTTTGACGTAGCCGCTGATCGTTATGGTGCTGTCGGCGGCGCTCGCATTTGCGGCCACCAGCGCGAGGAAAACGCCTGACAGAAAACCAATTTTGCTCATGAGCCTCTCCTTAGTGGCACACCGCTGAAAGCGGGATCAGAAGCGATTGTTGGCGCTGTTCTGGTACGCGATAGCTCGCCGTACAGCTGGCCGCCGCGCCCTCTCCCCACCGAACCTGCACTTTTCCTTCCGCCGGCATGCCGCTTAAATAGACCTGACCGTTATCCGCAACGATGCTGCTGTTCTGGTTATTGTCGGCAGTAACCATTGCGCCAAAGGGTACTGGTTTACCGCCGCGTGTCAGCGTCATCAGCAGCTTCATCCCGACCTGCGCCTTGAACTCCGCACGCACAATCGCACCGTGGGTTGGCACCACGTTGACCACCGCATCGTCCAGGTCGACGTTATCCGCAAGGGTATTGGTATCTAGCGCGACGCGGTTTTCCCGGTATTCGGTGGCGTAAGGCAGTACGGCGTAGCCGCGCCAATCGGTACGCACCCCGGTCTGGTTCTCCACTTTTGTACCCTCGGCACCCGGTGCTTTGATCAGTACCACTGTGTCATTGAGCGGCTGGCCTAGCGTGATACCGTTGGCATGGGCCAGCACGCCACCGCTCATGCCGTAATAGAGCTGTTTGATACCGTCACTATGGCTGTAGCCGACATTAGCGTTGCCGTAGCCGCCGCGGTAGTTCAGCGCGGCATAGCCCGAGCCGCCGCTATTGCCCTCGCCGCCTCCCGAGTAGCCGGTCTGCACGCTGTAGCTGAGGTTGTTGTCTTCCAGTACCGTGCCGTACAGTCCGGCCAGATTGGTCATCCGCCCTTTAAGATCATTAGACATGCTGTAGCTGGCGCTGGCCTGTCGCCACGCGGAAGCGTTGTCCGAGCGCATCCAGTGGCTGAACGGAATATTCACGTTGACCGCCAGCATCTGATCGCGTCCCTCCTGCCAGGCGCTTTTGGTCAGGCTGTAGCTTAAAGTCCAGTTGATATCGTCGACGGCAGTATTCAGCCCAACCTGCAGCTGTTCATCCGCAGTATTACTCCCCCAGTAGGTCTGATGGCTGCCGCTGACGTACAGCGTCGCGGTACGCCCTAGCTGTTGAGTCACGCTGGCCTGTACTTTGCCGCGTTTGCTGTAGGCCAGGTTGTAGTAGTCGGTGAATGTCGGCTTCACCTGGATGACCCCATCCTGCGTTTCAACGTCATACCCGCTCATCCGGCGGTAGGCGGTATCGGCAAAGCTGAAATAGCCGCGCGTGGAGTAGCGATACCCCACCAGCTGAATGTTGGTGCCCAGCTCACTGAGAGATTTGTTATAGAGAAAGCGTACCGACTGTCCCTGGTGTTTGCTGTCATCGGGGAGCGTGGCGTTGGCCTGGGTGATATCCATCGACAGCGCCCCCCAATCGCCCATATTTTTCCCCAGCCCCATATTGAACGCGCGATAGCGGTCCGCCAGTTGCGTACCGCCGTACAGCGTCCATCCAGCCGGGAGCCCATGTAGCAAGGTGCTTTGGAAGAACGAAGGCTCTTCCTGCTGATCGTTGCCGCTGCGATATTCACCCGCGGTGATGGCGTAACGAGTGTGGCCTTCACGCTGTAAAACCGGTACAGACGAGTAAGGAACGGTGAAATTCTGGCTGCTGCCGTCGGCTTCTTTAATCGACACCTGTAGATCGCCACCGTTGCCCGCAGCATAGAGATCGTTAATGGCGAAAGGACCCGGCGAGACGGTGCTGTGGTAAATCTCATAGCCATTTTGTTTCACCGACACCTGTGCGGTACCGCGTGCAATACCGTGGATCACCGGCGCAAATCCTTTCTGGCTATCCGGCAGCATGTTGTCATCGGAGGCGAGCTGCGCACCGCGAAAGTTAATGCCGTCAAAAACGTCACCGTTGGTATAGCTATCGCCCAGCGTCAAACGTGAGCGTATTGGTGTGATATCGCGCTCAAGCCAGGTGTTAACGTGCTGCCATTTGTTTTCGTTGCTCGATGAGCTTCCGCCGCTGGTATAGCTCCAGGTCGAGTTGTCGCGCAGGCGCCAGGCACCCAGATTCACGCCGCTTTGCAGATTCAGATAGGCATACTGGCTGCTGCCAGCAATGTCATTACGGACGTTGTTGCCGGTGAAGTTGTAATTCAACAGCGCGGCAGTAATCCCGTTGTCCCACAGTTCAGGAGGGATATAGCCGCGCGCCTGGTTGCCCATAAAGGCCTGAGGAATAGTGAGATACAGCCGCTGCTGACCGACATTCAGACGGATAGTGGCGTCCTTAATCATTTCGATTAACGGTACACACGCATCCGCTGCCAGGGCGTTAATTCCACTGACCGCCTCCGCGTTCAGCCCCATACTGACAAGTTGTCCACGCGTCAGACACGGCATCAGCCCATGGCCGTTTTCCCCTGCGCTAAAGGTGACATCGCGCGTGGTCATATAGCCATCATTCATATAGATATCGACACGGTAGGTGCCCGGCGGTAGCTCTTGCCCCTTCTCAAAACTGGAAAGATCGGCCACCGCCGCCGGGTCGTCGGCCAGAAAGCGCGGGTTAAAATAGAGTTCCGCCTGAACCGGAAAGATTGATGTCGCCATGAATAAAATCAGCAGGCCCAGGGCTCCGGCTGAAAGTGGTGCGGAGCGCCGTATGCGCAAGGACTCCAAATGGGCGAGTCCAAATCTCAGATATGACATAGTCCCTCCGGTTCGAAAACGCCCGGCTGTCAGTTCTTATTTTATTGGCGAGGGAATGCTGGGTTCCCCTTCTTTTATTGCATGATGCCTTTCGTACGCGGGGTAAGCGCACCATAGTCATTGATGGTCTTATAGGTAATATCGCTACCCGCATCGCTCGGTAATTTCACCTGCGTTTCACCCATCGGCGGAACCAGCGCATTTTCCAGCACGCGCGTGCCCGCATTCAGTTCAGTCACCGTGAGGAAATAAGGCGTTGGGTTCACCAGCGTGAGCGTGCCCGCACTGCGGCGAAAACGCAGCTTTTCAGCGGCCTGATCTGACGACAAAGCCAGCTTAGCCGGGCGATAATAGAGTTTGATTCGGCTGATAATGGCTAACTGCAGCGTGTTATCACCGAGCTTCGATTTATCCATCGAGGGGATGGCTTTGACGTTCATCCAGAACAGGCTTTCCCGGTCCTGCGGCAGTTGGTTATTGCTAGCATCAAGAATGCGTAGGGTGTTCTCTTTCTTGCCCTGCATAGCGAAAAGCGGCGGCGTCACCACAAAGCGTCCATCTTTAACGCCATCGGCGTTCTCAACCCACGACTGGATCAGGTAAGTGCTACTGTCATCATTGTTGGTGACCGCCAGCGGTACCTGTTTTTGCCCAGCGGGATAAATCACGCGGGTTGCACCCAGCGCCACTCCGGCTTCTGCGCGAGGCGCCATTCCAATGGCGGCTACCATCAGCACTCCAGCCAGTAAGCTGCGCGCCATTGTCCGTGTTTTCTTCATGTATGCCCTTGTTATACTCACCGTTATGTCCTGTCTTCGGTCTGACTGCGGGTTGATTACTGGTAGGTCAATGAGAACCAGGCCTGCGCGTTGGCAATACCGCCGGTGACCTGGCGTTCCGTTGAGCGATACTTCGCGACGAAATGCAGCGTGGTTGGGCCGTCATAGATTTTCGCCCATCGAGTCGGTGAACCGTTCACTGGGATCTGGCTGCCATCACTATCAAACAAGGCCACACCGATACCGGTGGCGATTCCTGTCCCTTCTCCCACGGAAAGCACATCGGGATCCTTACCATCGGCAACGCCATGAAAGGAGACGCCGACGTGTTGACTAACCGTCGTACTACAGTCAACAAGATGAATATCAAAAGGAACCGGGCTGGCATCTTCCCCTGCCGCACGAAATCGCTGACTGCTGATTTGCCCCATGTTCACCGTCATCAGACGATCGCCAGCGTCGACGCTGCAGGATTCAGCAACAATCTCTCCCTGAAAGCGCATTCCCCCGCCGGGTACCGTGACGTTCCAGTGATTCCCCGCCAGCACGGTCGTTGGCAGCAGCAAAATCAACCACAGCTTCTCCCTTCCCATTGTGATCACCTCCGTTCCATCGCGGTTAATGAGCCGTCCTGGCTCAGATGGCCTCCATGCCAGATGTATTACTGGTACTGCACTTTGAAGGTCGCATCCGCGTTAGCGGTACCGGCAGTTGCCGCACCCGTTGCGAAGTAACGAGCCTGGAACGGAATGACGTTAGTGCCATCGTTCAGGGTGGTTGCCGCGCTGAAGGTTGCGCCGTCCAGCGCCAGAGGTGTGCCTTTGTTATCGAGGATCTGCACACCGACGTTGGTTGCGCTACCGGCCGCAGAACCCTGCAGAGCCAGTACGGTGTTGTTGGTGGTATCTACCGCGTTACCGGAGAAAGCAACGGATGCTTTGGTGGAAACGCTGGTGTCACAATCGTCCAGCTGAATGTTAAAACCGACGGACGAGCTGGTGCTGCCAGCCGTTGCCAGTTTTGCGGAACGCACCTGGCCCATCTGTACAGTCTGATCAACGGAACCCGCATCAACCGCACAAGCGGCGTTGACGACTTCACCTTTGAAATGCACCGTACCGCCGTTGACCGTGACAGGATCCGCAGCCAACGCCGCCGTCGAAGCCAGGGACAGAGCAGAGATGACAACCAGCGCAGCTTTATTAATTCCCATGAAACTAACTCCTTATTAATTGAGAATGTTATTCTCATCTTGTTAAAAGCAATGTTGGGCCCTGACGCCAGATGAATAATCTGCCGCGCATGGATGATTAATGCGAAAACCAACACTCCCCAGTAGCAATTTGGCCTGAACATCGGCCACCACAATCACCATCTCCGGTTTAATTTTGAGATATCCAGATAAAATGACATGGTGGCTGCATTATTTCCCAGCAGACCAAACATTTTTTTCGTTTTCTGCCTTAAATAATAGATATGCTTCTCATTGAACCCGGCAATTTCATTTATTTGCGATACAGAATATCCTTCGCAGAAATAGCGAAATACAATAAGCTCCCGTTCAGAGAATTCCCTCTGATTAAAAATAGACTCACTTGCCTCATACAGGCATGAGTACAGCTCTGCAAAGCTTATCTTCTCAGGGATGAGCCATGGAAACGGCCCCTGAAAAGCATAATCGGAAGAAACATCCATTTTGTATAACAGTATGATTCGGCAGTGAGAACTACGTGAAGCTAATAAACTGAGTATGCGGTGTCTTTCTACAACGTCAGAAATATAAACTACAATGACATCACTGACGGATGTTCGTAAGTAACACTGCGACTGCAATTGCCAGGAATGGATTATTGAAACGTTTCCATCCTGAATAACTTCATCATCTTGTAATGCAAAAAGGAAAAAACTGTTATCCGAGATAATACACTTTCTCATATATTACCCCAACATCCTGGTCAGACTTTATTTAGCATCCATGTTACATAATGCTAAAACCCTACTATCCAAACACCAGACGATTATATACACAGCAGCTATATATCGTCAAAAACGATCAATTAGTTATTACTGATAGTTATTATCTATTAATTTAGCGGATATGGATCGCCTTGATCGATCAATTATTTAATAAAAACAGGTAGATCAAGTAAATAGACAATTTAATTTTAGGATTTTTCCAATAATAAGAAATTATTCGTATTGCTGTGTATCGATGAGGGATTGTAATGTTATGTAAAGATTATGTTTGAATTCATAATTTAACTTAATTGTTACACATTGGTGGTGATGCTGCCAACTTAC
>NZ_JAKCNS010000095.1 GCF_021440345.1 Kluyvera intermedia | reverse complement strand
GGGTTTTTTTTGGGGGGGGGGGGGGGGGGGGGGGGGGGGGGGGGGGGGGGGGGGGGGGGGGGGGGGGGGGGGGGGGGGGGGCGGGGGGGGGGGGGGGGGGGGGGGGGGCGGGGGGGGGGGGGGGGGGGGGGGGGGGGGGGGGGGGGGGGGGCCGCCCCCGGCGCGCTCCTTGCGCCGTTCGGTATATAGGGCATGTGATGAACAAGGAGCGCAATCGGCTGTAAAGCCGAACGTTGTACGGTTTAACGCCCAGCTTTCAATTTCTGATAATACTCTTCATACAGCGTGCTGGTGCTACCAACATCGTTCTGCCATTCGCCTTTATTCACGATTTCCGCATCCGGGTAGAGCGACTTGTCGTTGGCGACTTCCGGGCTTAACAGTTTACGCGCGGCAAGGTTCGGCGTTGGGTAGCCGACGGTTTCCGCGACCTGTTTAGCCACATCCGGGCGTAACAGGAAGTTGATGAGCTTCAACGCGCCTTCTTTATTTTTGGCGTTAGCCGGAATGGACAGGCTATCCATCCAGAAGATTCCGCCTTCTTTCGGCCACACGATTTCCAGCGGCGTACCGGCCTGGCGGGCGACATAGGCCGAACCGTTCCACACCATCCCCAGATTGACTTCACCTTCCATGTACGGGTTCGCCGGGTTGTCGGAGTTAAACGTCGCCACGTTTGGCATCAGTTTTTTCAGCTCGTTATAGGCGGCTTCAATCTCTTTGGGATTGGTGGTGTTGCCGGAATAGCCGAGCTTGCGTAGGGCAATCTGGAACACTTCGCGCGCGTCGTCGGTTAACAGCAGGCTGCCTTTATATTCCGCTTTCCACAGATCGGCCCAACTGGTGACGGTTTTCGGGTCAATCTCATCGCTGTTGACGCCGATAGCCGTGGCGCCCCAGATGTACGGGATCGAGTAATCATTGTTAGGATCGAACGGCTTGTTGAGCATCTCGGGGTCGAGATTTTTGAAATTGCTCAGCTGGGTTTTATCGATCTTCTGGATCATGCCTTCTTTGCGCATTTTGTCGACAAAGTAGGTCGACGGCACGACCAAATCGTAGGCGCCGTCTTTGTAGGTTTTGAGCTTGGCATACATGGTTTCGTTCGACTCGTAGGTCGAATAGATAACCTTGATGCCGGTCTCTTTGGTGAACTGTTCCAGCAGTCCTGGCGGCACGTATTCCGTCCAGTTGTAGAAATAGAGCGTTTTACTATCGTCCGCGTGGGCCGCACCCATACTAAGTGCTAAGGCACCTGCCGCGAGCAGGTGGCGTGACCATTTCATCATTTAACGTCCCCTGAGTTAGTGCCTGACCTGCAGGCTTTTGGTTTTATCACGTGCAATAAGCTGGCTGGCAATCACCATCACCAGCGACAGCACCAACAGAATGGTGGCCAGAGCGTTCACTTCCGGCGAGACGCCGACTTTGACCATCGAATAAATTTTAAGCGGCAGGATCTCATAGCTTGGGCCGGTGACAAAGGACGACACCACCACGTCATCCATCGACAGGGTAAAGCTCAACAGCCAGCCTGCGGCAACGGCGGGCATCGCTAGTGGCAGAATAATCTTGCGCAAGATGGTGACTTCGCTGGCGCCGAGATCTTTGGCCGCCTCCAGCATCCGCACGTCAAAGCCCTTCAACCGAGAGTAGACGGTGACCACCACAAACGGCAGGCAGAAGGTGATATGCGAGAACAGCAGCGACCAGAAGCCAAGCTGAATGCCCAGCAGCATAAACAGCACCAGCAGGGAGATAGCCATCACAATGTCCGGCGACATCATCACCACAAACAGCATACCGCTGACGAACGGTTTACCGCGAAAGCGGTAGCGATACAGCGCCACGGCGGTTAACGAACCAATCAGCGTAGCGGCGGTAGCGGAGAAAACCGCCATCGTTAGCGAATGCTGAGCCGCCTGCAGCAGGCTGTCGTTGTTCATCAGCAGGCCGTACCATTTGGTGGTAAAGCCTTGCCAGTTGATCCCGAAACGCGAACTGTTAAACGAGTTGACGATCAAAATGATAATCGGGATATAGAGGTAGGCGTAAATGGCGGACATAAACCCGCCGCGCAGCAGTTTACCGATCATTCCAGCTCCACCTTTTTATTCAGCAGACGCGAGGCGCGCCAGTAGACCAGCATCAGCAGGCCCATGACCACCGTCAGCGTAATGCTGGTGGCGGCACCAAACGGCCAGTCGCGAATATTCAGGAACTGACTCTTAATCACGTTACCGATAAGCAGATTCTTCGCTCCGCCCATCAGGTCTGAGACGTAGAACAAACCCATCGCCGGCAGCATGACCAGCAGACAACCGGCAATAATCCCCGGCATGGTCATCGGAATGATGATGCGGATAAAGGTCTGAAACTTATTGGCACCCAGATCTTTCGCTGCTTCCAGTAGTGGTTTATCGAGCTTCTCAATGCTTGAGTACAGCGGCATGACCATAAATGGCAGCAGGATATAGACCAGCCCGATAATCACCGCCGCCGGGGTGAACATAATGCGCAGAGGCGTTTCAATAACTCCTGACCACAGCAGGAATTCGTTGAGATAGCCTTTGGTGCTGAGGAAAATTTTCAGCCCGTAGATGCGGATCAGCGAGTTGGTCCAGAAGGGAACAATCAGTAGAAACAGCAGTAGCGGACGCACGTTATGCGGCAGGCGCGCCAGAAACCAGGCAAACGGATAGCCCAGAATCAAGCACGCCAGCGTGGCAATCAGCGCCATATTCAGCGAGTGCAGCAGCACCTCGGCATACAGCGGATCGAGCAGCCGGGCGTAGTTGTCCAGGCTAAAGACCATCTGGACGAAGTTGGCATCATCGCGGGTCAGGAAACTGGTGACGATAATCATCAGGTTGGGCAGGAACACAAACAGCACAAGCCAACCGACGATGGTGGCAATCACCACATTCTGGAACTTACTTGTGCTCTTCATCAGCCAGTACAACCTCCCAGCTTTCTACCCAGTTAATCGCCATTTTTTGGTCCAGCGAGTGGTCAAAATCAGGATCATCTTCGTTGAAGAATTCGCTAACCAGCACCATTTTGCCATTTTCCAGTTCAACGACCGACTCAAGCGTCATGCCTTTATAGTTACGTTCGCGCACGTAGCCAATCAGCCCTTCGGCTTCGACGCCGTCATGAATTTCATCAACGCGAAGATCTTCCGGGCGCAGCAGAACGTTGAGTTTTTGCCCTGGCGTCACCGGGAAATTGACGTCGATAGTGCATTCCCGGCCTTCGACGTGGGCGTGAACGCGGCGTTCGTCGAGACGTTCAATGACCGTGGCATTAAAGATATTGATCTCGCCAATGAAGCTGGCGACAAACAGGTTTTTCGGCTCTTCGTAAATTTCACGCGGCGTGCCGTCCTGCTCGATTTTGCCATCGCGCATCACCACGATACGGTCGGACATGGTTAACGCCTCTTCCTGATCGTGGGTCACGAAGACAAAGGTAATGCCCAGCTTACGCTGCAACGCTTTCAGTTCGTTTTGCATCTGCTTGCGCAGCTTGTAGTCTAATGCGGAAAGAGACTCGTCCAATAACAGCAGGCTGGGTTTATTGACCACCGCGCGGGCAATGGCTACACGCTGCTGCTGGCCGCCGGAAAGCTGGTTGGGTTTACGCTGGGCGAACTCTTCTAATTGCACCATGCGCAGGGCGTCGTGGACGCGCGCAGGGATTTCGCTGGCGGGAGTCTTTTGCATGCGCAGACCGAAAGCGACGTTGTCATACACGGTCATGTGGGGGAAAAGCGCATAGCTCTGGAACACGGTATTAACGTGGCGGTCCTCGGCGGGAACCTGGGTGATGTCCTTATTTTCCAGATGAATTTGCCCGGCATCGACGTTTTCCAACCCGGCAATAAGGCGCAGAACGGTGGTTTTACCGCAGCCGGAGGGGCCAAGCAGCGTAAGAAATTCACCGTTATTGATGGTCAAATCAAGATCGGAGATGACCGTTTTACCATCGAAGTCCTTGCGAATCCCCACCAGTTGCACCAGCGGCGACCGCGAACGCGATTGTGTATTCAATTTATTGCTCTGTCCCATGTAAACGCGTCCTGTATCACTTATCGACGCGGGGTTTGTGGTTATCCACCTTTAGACGTTTAGAGGTCTGAAATGTATTAATAAGGGCTGGCATTCTACGGCAAACGATAGCCAATCGCCAATCCTTGTCTAAGCTACGTGTATGTATATCCGGCTATTAGATACCGTTTAGCGAAAAAAAGTTACCTTTGCCGGGTTAAAAGTGACCTGACGCAATATTTGTCTTTTCTCGCTTCTTGATAATGTTGTCACAAAAAGAGAGGGTGGCTACATGGATAAATTGCTTGAACGTTTTTTGCAGTACGTTTCTCTGGACACGCAATCGAAACCTGGCGTGCGTCAGGTGCCGAGTACAGAAGGGCAGTGGAAGCTGTTGCACCTGCTCAAAGAGCAATTAGAAACGATGGGGCTGGTCAACGTTACCCTGAGCGAGAAGGGTACGGTGATGGCGACGCTGCCGGCTAACGTCAGCGGTGATATCCCGGCGATTGGCTTTATTTCCCATGTCGATACCGCACCGGATTTCAGCGGTAAAAACGTCAACCCGCAAATTGTTGAGAACTATCGTGGCGGAGATATCGCGCTGGGTATCGGCGACGAAGTTTTGTCCCCGGTGATGTTCCCGATACTGCATCAGCTGCTGGGGCAAACGCTTATCACGACCGATGGCAAAACGCTGCTCGGTGCCGATGACAAAGCCGGTATCGCGGAGATCATGACTGCGCTGACGGTGCTGAAAGAGAAAAATATCCCGCACGGCGACATTCGCGTGGCTTTCACGCCAGATGAAGAAGTTGGTAAAGGCGCGAAGCATTTTGATGTTGCCGCGTTTAACGCCCAGTGGGCCTATACCGTGGATGGCGGTGGCGTCGGTGAGCTTGAGTTTGAGAACTTCAACGCCGCTTCCGTGACCATTAAGATCGTCGGTAATAATGTGCATCCGGGGACGGCCAAAGGGGTGATGGTTAACGCCCTGTCGCTGGCGGCCCGTATCCATGCGGAAGTGCCTGCCGAGGAAAGCCCGGAAAACACCGAAGGCTACGAAGGCTTCTATCATCTGACCAGCATTAAAGGCTCGGTGGATCGTGCAGAGATGCACTACATCGTGCGTGACTTTGACCGTAAGCAGTTTGAAGCCCGCAAGCGCAAGATGATGGAGATTGCCAAGAAGGTCGGTAAAGGGCTGCATCCGGATTGCTATATTGAGCTGATTATCGAAGACAGCTATTACAATATGCGCGAAAAGGTGGCCGATCATCCTTATATTCTGGATATCGCTCAGCAGGCGATGCGCGACTGCGGCATTGAGCCGGACATGAAGCCTATTCGCGGCGGCACCGACGGTGCACAGCTGTCGTTTATGGGATTACCGTGCCCGAATATTTTCACCGGCGGCTATAACTACCATGGTAAGCACGAGTTTGTGACTCTGGAAGGGATGGAAAAAGCGGTGCAGGTGATTGTACGCATTGCCGAATTAACCGCTAAGCGCGGCTAATAAAAAATCCCCGGGGAAACCCGGGGATTATCGAAATTACTCAGCGAAGAACCAGTACCCGCTGTTGACCAGCGCGGCCAGCATGGCGAGGAAGGACGGATCGTCCAGCGCCTCACCGAAATGTTCACTCTCCAGCATGATACTTCCCGCCATGGCATCTAGTGTCTGACGATGCGGAGAATCCACTTTCTCGCCGTTAACAAAGAAATCATCGCCGATACGAATCACCCGCAGGCCGCCCAAACGTTGCAGCATGTCGCCTTGTTGTAGCGCGTCATAGATTTCATCTGGCTGATACGGCGGCTCCGGCGGCGCGATATCCAGCTCATGACGAGACTGGCTGATAAATTCCCCCAGCCATTGCTGGAAATGCTCCGGCTGGTTAATCAGGTCCAGCATCATGCCGCGCAGATTATCCACTTCTTCCGGTAACAGATCCGCCGGGTGGTCGCGCGAAGGCACGTCCGGGTCGCTGTAGTGCACATTGCCCAGATCGCGCTGTAAAACGTAGTCGGCAAAACCGCTGATCAACTCGCGGCTGTTCGGCGAACGGAAGCCGACTGAATAGTTGAGCGAGTTTTCCAGCGCATAGCCTTCGTGCGGGAATCCCGGTGGAATATAAAGAATGTCGCCGGGCTCCATCTCTTCGTCGATGATGGCCTCAAACGGCGCGACCTGTAACAGATCCGGGTGTGGACAGTGTTGCTTGAGCGCGGTTTTCTCGCCCACGCGCCAGCGACGGCGGCCGGTACCCTGAATAATAAAGACATCGTATTGATCGAGATGCGGGCCTACGCCGCCGCCCGGAACCGAGAAGGAGATCATCAGATCGTCGAGGCGCCAGTCGGGGAGGGTGCGGAATGGACGCATCAGCGCGCTAGACGGTTCGTGCCAGTGATCAACGGCCTGCACCAGCAGCGACCAGTTGCTTTCGCCCAGATGATCATAGCTTTCGAACGGCCCGTGTTTCACCTGCCATTCGCCGTCAAGGTGGCTGACCAGTCGGCTATCGACTTCGTTTTCCATCGCCAGACCTGCCAGCTCATCCGGTGAAATGGGATCAATAAAATTGGCGAAGCCGCGTTTGAGCACCACCGGACGTTTTTGCCAGTAGCGCGCCATAAAATCAGGCCAGTTTAGCGTTAAGTGATATTCCATATTGATATTTCCGCAGCAGATGTATGTCCGGATTATACATCGTATTCACAAAACTACTCTGCTACGGAAACATTATTTACCCTTCGTGACCCTCAAGGTCTTGATGGCCAAAAATGACTTCCATTTTGGCTCCGCCGAGCAGGCTATCGCGGGTGATGATTTGTCCGTCATACTGTTCAACGATCTCACGGGCAACCGCAAGCCCTACACCCTGTCCGGGGCGTAGCGTATCGGCGCGCTGGCCGCGATCAAAAACGATATCGCGCTTGCTTTGCGGGATCCCTGGGCCATCATCTTCGACGATAACATGCAGATAGTCGTCACTCAGACGCGCGGAAACCTCAACGAACTCGAGGCAGTACTTGCAGGCGTTATCCAGCAGATTGCCCATCACTTCCATAAAGTCATTTTTCTCGCCGACGAAAGTAATTTCCGGGGAGATATCCAGCGTGATATTAACGCCTTTACGCTGATAGACCTTATTGAGCGCCGAGATCAGGCTGTCGAGAAGCGGCGCCACGGGATGCAGTTCACGACTGACCAGTGTGCTGTCGGTGCGCATGCTGGCGCGGTGGAGATAGTAGCCAATCTGCTGTGAAATGCGGCTAATTTGTTCGAGCATAACCGGCTCAGCCTCGCTGACGGTCATCTTTTCGCTGCGCAGAGATCGTAGCGAGCTTTGCAGCACCGCCAGCGGCGTTTTCAGACTGTGGGTCAGGTCGGTTAGCGTGGTACGGTATTTGTCATAACGCTCGCGCTCGCTCTTTAACAGCCGGTTCAAATTTCGCACCAGGCTTGTTAGCTCGCGGGTGGTATCGGGGTTCAGATGCTCGCGATGATGATCTTCCAGCTCGCGAATTTCCCGCGAGAGCGCGGCAATGGGGCGCAGGCTCCAGTGCGCCGCAATCCACAGTAGCGGGATAACCAGCAATAGGTTAGCGGCCAGCACGTAGGAGAACCAGCTCCAGACCATATAGGAGCGTTTAAGCTCGATAGGAATGGTGTCGATGACCACAATAACCATGGCCGGCATCAGGCTGGTGGCCGGGTAGCTATTGACCGCCACCGAGTGAGTCATCTCGGCATCATCATCATCCTGGCGCATTTCATTGAGCTGCTTTTGCATCTCATGATCGTTGCGCAGCAGTGAACTGGTGGAACTGACATCGGCTTCAATCTCATAGAAACCATTGCCTTTGAGCCACTCCGGCTGAATCCGGTTGACCAGCCAGGGAAGATCTTTTTGTTGCCACAGCAGTTTACCCTGAGCGTCATAGATAAGTGCCACCGTCGGGCTTTGTCGATTGAGGTTATCGGGAATATCGACGCTCAGGACGTTGTTATCCCATTTCGCCAGGGTATAGAACAGGTTGCTTTCACCGCGCAGCAGGCGAAACGTCGTCTTATCGAAGCTGACGCTATAGCCGACCAGCGCCACCATCCCATAGGACAGCGACAGCACAATAACTACCGCCGCCGTTGCCAAGAGGAAACGCATGCGCAGTGAAAGCGGCAGGATATGCCGACGGATATTTTTCATTCTCGTAGTTCGAACAGGTAGCCCTGGCCTCGCACGGTGATAATGACGTCGTGCGGATATTGGGTCTGAATTTTCTTACGTAGACGGCCCATTAGCACGTCGATGGTGTGGCTTTCACGCAGCTCGGCGTCAGGATACAGCTGGAGCATCAGGGCGTCTTTGCTCACCACCTTGCCGTTGTTGCGGATAAGCGTCTCCATAATGGTGTATTCGAAGGCGGTGAGTTTAATCACCTCTTCATTAATAGAGAGTTCACGGCGTGACAGGTCAACCTGGAAGGGCGGCAGGGAAATCACCTGTGAAGCATGGCCGCTGTTGCGACGCATCAGCGCCTGCATACGGGCCGAGACTTCTTCAATATGGAATGGTTTGGTGACGTAGTCGTCGGCACCAGCGCTCAATACTTCTACCTTATCCTGCCAGCTTTCACGGGCCGTCAGTACCAGGATCGGTAGCGAAATATCGTGGCTGCGCCAGCGACGAATCAGCGATAGACCGTCTTCATCGGGCAGGCCCAAATCGACAATGGCGATATCGGGAATGTGCTCACCCAGATAGTAATCGGCTTCCTTCGCATCTTCTGCGGCATCGACCTGGTGGCCCATTTCCTGCAGCTGCACTTTCAGGTGATGACGTAACAGAGCGTTATCCTCCACGACGAGTACGCGCATGCTGTTTCTCCATTAAATTAATGACATGAATATATTAACGCTGATTATGGCGTTGTGGAGATAAACATTAACTAAATCGGCAGGAAAGTCCCCTCCTTACGGAAGAAGGAGGGGCAGGGGCAGGTTATTTCAGCTCGTCGACCATGGTGATGGCGCGGCCAATATAGTTTGCCGGGGTCATCTCTTTCAGGCGGGTTTTCTCTTCTTCTGGCAGCGCCAGACCGTCGATAAACTGTTTCATGCCTTCGGCATCAACGCGCTTACCGCGGGTCAACTCTTTGAGTTTCTCGTACGGTTTCTCAATGCCGTAGCGGCGCATCACGGTCTGAATCGGCTCAGCCAGAACTTCCCAGTTATGATCCAGCTCGTCCAGCAGACGATCGCGGTTCACTTCCAGTTTGCTGACGCCTTTCAGAGTAGATTGGTAGGCGATCAGTGCATAGCCGATACCCACGCCCAGGTTGCGCAGCACGGTGGAGTCGGTCAGGTCGCGCTGCCAGCGGGAAACCGGCAGTTTGCTGGCCAGATGCTGAAGCATTGCGTTGGACAGACCCAGGTTGCCTTCGGAGTTTTCGAAGTCGATTGGGTTGACCTTATGCGGCATGGTAGAAGAACCGATTTCGCCAGCAATGGTCTTTTGCTTGAAGTGGTTCAGCGCAACGTAACCCCAAACATCACGATCGAAGTCGATGAGAATGGTGTTGAAGCGGGCGATGCAATCAAACAGCTCGGCAATATAGTCGTGCGGCTCGATCTGCGTGGTGTACGGGTTCCACTGGATACCTAAAGAGGTCACGAACTCTTCGCTGAACTGATGCCAGTCAACGTCCGGGTAAGCGGCGATGTGGGCGTTGTAGTTGCCGACCGCACCGTTGATTTTACCCAGAATTTCTACCTGGCCCAGCTGACGGAACTGGCGTTCCATACGGTAGGCGACGTTAGCCATCTCTTTACCGATGGTTGACGGCGTTGCCGGCTGACCGTGGGTGCGGGAGAGCAGCGGGATATCGCGATACTGGACGGCAAGGTCTTTAATCGCATCAATCACTTTACGCCAGTACGGCAGTACCACCTCTTCGCGAGCCGCTTTCAGCATCAGCGCGTGGGACAGGTTGTTGATGTCCTCGGAGGTGCAGGCGAAGTGAATAAATTCAGACACGGCGTGCAGCTCTGGCACGGACGCGACTTTTTCTTTCAGGAAATATTCGACTGCCTTGACATCGTGGTTGGTGGTGCGCTCGATAGTTTTAATGCGCGCGGCGTCTTCTTCATTGAAGTTTGCCACGATGCTATCAAGGTAACCGTTTGCGTCGGCAGCAAAAGCAGGAACTTCCTTGACGGCTGCGTGTGCGGCCAGCTTTTGCAGCCAGCGTACTTCGACTTGTACACGGAATTTCAGCAAACCATATTCGCTGAAAATCCCGCGCAGCGCGCTGACTTTATCGCCGTAGCGTCCATCGACAGGGGAAACGGCGGTCAGTGAGGATAATTCCATAGATCATAACTCCGGGGTTAAATGAGCAAGAATTTGTTTTGCCTGATTGGTCAGGCGATTACGAGAAAACATCAGCTGGAGACGTCCGCCGCCAACCTGGTGCCACAGCACCGCGGCGCGGATACCCGCCAATAAAGAGGCGCGTACTTTCGCCTGAACCTGCGGGCTTTGCAGCACGGCAGGGGAGCCGGTCACCTGAATACGAGGACCGAGCGGGCTAATCACATCGACATAAATACCGGCCATCGCGCTAAGCAGCGTTTCTGACTGCAGGTCGAAATGGTCAAGCTGACGTTGCAAACCATTAATACGATTACCGAGCGTATCCATTGCCCCTTTCGCGGCAGACAGTTTACGTTCCAGCACCATTAAACTCAGCGTATAGCGGGTGAGTTCGGCATTCAGGCCCTGACGGCTGCTGGCATTAAGTACGCCGAGTAAAGTTTCGAGGCCGAGACGAAGATTGGCTTCACTGCCACCGAAAACGCCCAGCGCGGAGTCCGGGTTGAGATCGATAACGCTGTTTAGCGAAACGTGTAGCGCGTCGCCGTCACAGTGCCCCTGATGGGCCAGTTGCTGCACCAGACGGGCCGACTGGCAAATGCCCGCCAGCGCCAGGGTGATGTCATAATAATTCTTCGCCACGCTCACTCCTTGTTGGCGCCTGTCAGAAGTCGTGGCCTCTGACAGGCTACGTTAAACCTTGGCCGCGGCGAAGGTCACGTTGCTAATTATGGTTACTCTACCGGCAGCGGCAGGCGCTGCTCAATGACGCCGCCGCCCAGACAGATTTCGCCGTTATAGAACACGGCCGATTGACCTGGGGTTACGGCGGCAACAGGTTCGTCAAAACGAACCTCAATACGTTCTGCATCCAGCGCGGTAACTGTGCACGGGATATCGGTTTGACGGTAGCGGGTTTTGACGGTGCAGCGGAAAGTGCCCGTTACCGGTACGCGGTCAACCCAGTGTAGCTGCTGGGCAATCAGCCCAACGGACATCAGGCGTGGATGATCGTGACCCTGAGCGACAACCAGAATGTTGTTCTCAACGTCTTTATCCACCACGTACCATGGATCTTCGCTACCTTCTTTCGTCCCGCCGATGCCCAGACCTTTACGCTGGCCCAGAGTATGGTACATCAGCCCCTGATGGGTGCCGATCTCTTCACCATCGACGGTCATAATCTTGCCGGGCTGCGCGGGCAGGTAGCGGCCGAGGAACTCGCGGAATTTACGCTCACCGATAAAACAAATACCGGTGGAGTCTTTTTTCTTCGCGGTGATGAGATCCAGCTCTTCGGCGATTTTACGCACCTGCGGCTTTTCGAGTTCGCCAACCGGGAACAGGCTTTGCGCGACCTGATCGTGACCTAAGGTATAAAGGAAGTAACTCTGGTCTTTATTACCGTCGAGGCCACGCAGAAGCTGGCTTTTACCGTTGACATCGGCACGGCGCACGTAGTGGCCGGTAGCGATGTAGTCAGCGCCCAGGTCTTCAGCGGCAAATTCAAGGAAGGCTTTAAATTTGATCTCTTTATTGCACAGGATATCCGGGTTTGGCGTACGGCCCGCTTTGTACTCCTCAAGGAAGAGTTCAAACACGTTATCCCAGTATTCGGCGGCAAAGTTCACCGTGTGCAGCTCGATGCCGAGCTTATCGCACACCGCCTGCGCATCGGCAAGGTCAGCGGCAGCCGTGCAGTATTCCTCGCCGTCGTCTTCCTCCCAGTTCTTCATGAACAGGCCCTCCACCTTATAGCCCTGTTGCAGTAACAGGTAGGCGGAAACGGAGGAATCTACACCGCCGGACATGCCGACGATCACTTTTTTCTGGCTTTCTGACATTGGAATACTCACGACATTGGACTTCAAGGCGGCATATTCTATCACGCAGCCTTTTACTTGACACCCTCTGTAAACGGCCAGTTAAATTCGCCGAGCAGCGACAGCGGGTAGCGGGGTTCTTGTTGATAGCAACGAATGCTCTCGGCAACCAGCGCTGAGCGCAGGTTGTCAGCGTTGAGAATCTCTTCTGCGCTTACCCACAGGCAGCGGTCGATATCGCTATCGTGAGGCTCGGTGGCGCACATTTCGCCAAGCTCGATGACAAACAGGAAGCGCAGGAACGGCGTTTTGTCCGGGGCAATCCACTGATGCAGGCGAATGAAATGCTGCGGCGTGGCGCGAATGCCGGTCTCTTCCCACAGCTCGCGTTCGGCGGCCTGTACGAGAGTTTCATCGGCTTCTAAATGGCCTGCGGGTTGGTTCCACAAGGCCTTGCCGTTGATGGTTTCTTCAACAACCAGAAATTTGCCTTCAGCGTGAACCACGCAGGCGACGGTGACGTGCGGCTTAAACATGCGGCATCCTTATCAGGCGAGTAGGTGACAAGGATATAAAGAAGAAGAGGGGAAAATCAAACTCGCGTCGGTGAACTCCAGCTTTGCTGCAAGATTACGCCGCTGCTGTTGCTGAGCGTGACGGTGATTTGCGCCCATTCGCCCTGGGGAATATCGAGGCGCATGCTGGCGAGCGCCTGGGGCTGCTGACCCTTAAGTTTGACGCTGCCGCTCTGGCTACTGTTGCTGGTACCGGATTGGCCTTGATGTACCACGTTGATGGTTAACTGACAGTCGCAATCGGCCGTCAGTGTGGCCATTGGGGTGATAACCATTGAATCAGCCTGCGGCTGGGCTTCAAACCACAGTTGATTACTGAGGGCGGCGGCAATAAGGAGCAGGTGCATAGCAAAAATCCCGAATAGTGAGTGACAAACAGGAGAAGCCGGATGAGGACTCATCCGGCTTTGTAGGTATTATTGCTGAGTAATATATGAAGTGTTGCCTGAGCCAGAAACCTGCTGGACCCAGGATATGGCATTGGAGTGGGTCTGATTCACAGTGCTGGTGTTATATGCACCGGACTGCTCAACTAAAACAGTCGAGAGGTTTGCGTTCTGAGTGACGTAAGATTTATTCGACGTACCACTCTGTGTTACGTCAACAATGTTTTTATAACCTGATTGGTTAATCTCTGAAACGCCATAGTCGCCAGTTTGTCTGACGCTAGCAGAGTGATTGTTACCGGTTTGCTTAGCCCAGGAATAGTTGCCGGTACCTTTTTGATCTACATCGATGACATTTTTCGTGCTTCCATTAGCCTGAGTTGCCTCAGATCTATTCCCGTTACCATCCTGAAGAACCTTGATCGAGTTGCTAGAGCCACTCTGATTGGCCGTTGATTGGTTACCAAATCCTTTCTGCTGCAGGAATACTGCACTATTGGATGCAGTTTGGGTCACATTTGAAGTGCCATAGTTGCCGAACTGGTGTACGTCAACGGTAGAAAGCGACGCATTGGTCTGAGTGACTCCGGATGCATTACCGTTTCCAGACTGGTAGACATGGATGACTTCATCCCAGGTACCATGTTGCGGAATAATCGGAGTCTTGCCCGAGACGGTTGGTAGATGGTCAAGAGTGACGCCAGGACCGCCGCCACCA
>NZ_JAKCNS010000094.1 GCF_021440345.1 Kluyvera intermedia | reverse complement strand
ATAATGAATGAAACCCTAGATGTCTTTGCCAACATAAAGTTTAAACAATCAGATGAATCTATCAGAGCTGTCTTGGTTGTAAATGATGAAGAGATTCCCGTTTCTGGAAAAAAAGGTAAGTGGTTCACTAATATTCCTATGAATAATGGTGATGTTTTTTCATTAAAAGCAAATCCTGACGAAGTAAAACTTATATTTTGCAAAGGGAAGGTATACCACCCGGACCAACTCGCTTTTGATGAAAAATATGGTATTGAAGAGTATCATTCTGGGAAGGGTAACATTTACTACTCATTAAGTGGTGAAACAGTTGAACCAAGTAAAATACTTGTCACTTTCCCTGGGGTAAGTAATTTTGATAATATTAATTATCGCCTCAGTGCTATGACTTCACTTCAATCTAGATTAAAGAACGTACTGATTGTTGCGTTTCAGGATAAAGAGAGCGTCTTTGGTAATTATATGTTTAAAACTACTTCTGGTGATTTAATAAAACCAGTGGTTTCCGAATTCATAAATAAGCTCATTGAGAAATATAATATAAATACATCCGATGTGATTTTCTATGGGAATTCAAAAGGTGGGAGCATTGCTATTGATTATATAGATATATTTCAGGATTCCATTTTTTTTATTGATATCCCGCAACTTGAATTATATGATTATGATGCTCAGAATGCACTTATGAGGTTTAGCCTTGGTGTTGATGTAAGAAAGCATTATAGTTTTTCTGAGTATTTGCCATCTATAAAAAATAAAAATGTTACGTATTCATTTGCAGAAAACGATTTTGATAATACTCGAGGGATTCCTCTAAAGTCATATTCTGGCATGAATGTTGCTATGTTAAAGGATATGGAGCATTCTGGCTCAGCTATGGAGCTTGTAAAACGGCAATTTAGCAAAGTGATTCAATTAGTGACTGGGCAGCCTGCTGTTGTAAGAAATGCAATTGATGTAAAGTTATTACTTGATGGAAATAAGCTATATATAACGCGGGTTCTTGGCTCATTTGATGATGAAAAAAAGATAAATAAAGTCTACGCAGAAATTGAATTTTTCAATGAAACTTCATCATATTCAGTATCGTTGAATAAAAGATTTGATAAATTGTTGGTTTCATACTGGAAAAATGGGTTTGATGTCCAACTTCATTTACCTGAAGGCTCATTTGATCTTAAACTTCATATCTATTACGATTATCGAGAGTTTATTTATCCTATAAATAATCGTATTACCCTTAAAAATGGTGATGTCGAAATTTTTTAACTTATTGTTGCTGGGACTGAGAAATTATCACTGTAGCTTTTTGATATTTTTCAGTTTCAGCAATTTTCAGTCCTCCACCATAATACACCGCATTCACCTGGGTATTTGCCAACAAGTACCCACGGAACTTCTTAAACAGTTTCATATCCGGTTTAAACCCCGCCGTCCAGAACTGGTGCAGGTGCCCTTGATACGTCAGGCCTTTCATGTCGTACAGGGCATTGCCCATCACCTTCAGCGGTTTGTTGTGAATCAACGCTGAAATCCCCGCCGTACTGTTAATCGTCACCACTGCTTTGCTGTGCGTTAATAACTCCGGCATTGACAGATCGTGCACGTAAATCACCCGGTTTTTCACACCATACTTTTTGCTCAGTCGTTTGATAAGCGGGCCGTACAGACGGTGGCCGCGATCCATCGGATGATGCTTAATCACCAGAAACTCACTCATCGGCGCTTTGCGTGAGAACGAGAACATCACGTCGTTGATATAATCGCGAACGTCGTTATAGGGACTGTGATTGCGGATCTGGCTGTCGTTATAAACCTGTAGGATCGCCAGATAATAGCGCTGATCCAGCGTGGTTTGCAGCTTGCCGAGAACTTTGCGCTGCTTGAAACCATACCAGTGTTTACGCCACCAGGCGCGGGTCCAGCAGCGGGCCTCGTACCAGGGGGAGAACGATTTGTGGTGACGGTAGGCTGGAAACTCATGACGCGAGCGCCAGCTCACCAGATAATACCAGCAGGCGTGGGCATAACGTTTACCGCTGGATGGCTTCAGAGGCTGAACCTGCGGGGGTGGCATATCAGGCAGTGCGCGATAAAAGTCAGGATCTCGTGGCAGAGGTGAGAAGGCGTTAACGCCATCTTCCTCAACGGTAATAAAGTGCGGTCGCAGGTACCCTTCTTCGAAGGCAAGAAAACGGATGCCTTTTGCCTTCGCCCATGCGCGAGCGGCCTGATGAAGTGGGCGGCAGTCGCCGAAGCAAAGAATCGTATCGAAAGGGTAGGACTGCCAGGTTTCTTTTAACCAGCCAGGGAACTCCTGCGGAGTCTGCTGATAGGTCAGGTGGTTACGCTGGCGACAGTAAAAACGGTCACCACCGTTGAAAACCACGTTAACAGCCTCGCGCTCCAGCGTTTCCAGCCAGTTTGCAACGTCGTTAAAGAATGGCCCCATCGGCCCCTGTAGCAGCAGGTATTTTTTACCTGCCAGCAGTTTTTTTACGGTCGCGTTATGCATCATTTTCCCTTGCATCTTTGTCGACGGCGTCAGCCGAATCGCACTTTGTAAAACATCTGCAACTTTCGATATTGCCTGGCAAGGCGACCAATACTCTTTTGGCTCACCTTCATCTCGCCACGTGGCGCGTTGCGTAGCCACTGCACCGCCTCTTCAACCGCCATCGGCTCCAGCCGTTGCGGATGAATGTAGGTCGGGTAGGCGACAAGCGCCTGCCACACCAAATCAGTAAGACTCAGCCGGCGAGTTCGGCGGTCGGTGTGGTGTTCGTCATGGGTCAGCCCCCATCCGGCGTAAAATGGCAGGCCATAGCAGAACACTTTCTTACCATGTAGCAGCGCCTCAAAACCCGAGAGCGACGTCATGGTATGCAGCTCATCGGCGTGTTGAATGCACTGAATAATATCGGCATCCAGAGCCTGGCAGTCGGCCCACTTCGCCACGTCATCACCACTGACCGCGCCCTTACGGTTGCCAACCAGGACATCCGGATGCGGCTTAAAAACGATAAAGGCATCCGGGTTGCGTTCACGCACCGTGCGCAGCAGATCGCGGTTGGTATTGATGGACAGTGCGCCGGTCGCAATGGAGGCGTCATCCTCAACCTGACCGGGTACGAGCAACACACGTTTGCCCCGTGCCTGCGGCGGAAGTTGCCAATCTTCGCCGAGGTTGTATTTGCTGAGCTTATGCGCAACCAGTGAATGGCGCAGAGTATCCGCACGTTGCTGTTGGCTTAGGCTCAGCTGACTGGCATTGAGCAGATTTTCCAGGTCGCTTGGGCGCGTGGCATCGTAATAAATACCGGTTTTATCCAGCACCAGCGACAGCGGAGCGAGCAGGTCGGAGCCGAGGCCCGACGAGCGAATAAACCCATCTTCCATCCGCCATAACGGCAGCCCTTGTTGCTCTGCCTGCTGCTGCCATCGCGCTTCTCCGCGCGTCCCCCAGGCGATCAACGCCGTGGCGGTCGGGCATTGGCTGGCAAAACGAACCCGGTTATCGCTGGTCTGTAAATAAGGTTTGAGAATGGCACTTTTCCACAGACTGAGCCCTGGAGCCCATAGCGTTCCAGTACGGGTAAGGCGATGCTGGCGCTGTTGGTTCAGCCAGGCCACGACGCTTCCCAGCGTGCTCGCGCTGCCGGTCACTGGATGACGATAGTGGCTGTAGCGCAGATACGCCGCGATAAACAGCTCGACTAACGTTGCGTTGCCGCGTCGGGCGGCGAGCGTGGCAGCCTGTTGATGGCGGTCGTCGGTCAGCCCCCATCCGGCATACCAGGGTTGGCCAAAGCACGTTACCGGCTTACCCGCTAACAATGCTTCGAAGCCGTACTGGGATGTAACGACATAGACATGTTTGACGTGGCGCAGTAGCGATTGTGGGCTAACGTCTTCAGCGAACAGCCGTACCTGGGCGTTGTTTTTTAGTCCGGCGAAGTACCCGGCTTTTTTGCCACACAGCACGTCGGGGTGAACCTTGACCCAGACTTCAGCGTCCGGGTTCTCCGCGCAGGCGGTATCGAGCATCCGGCGGAAAGCATCAGCATCAGCATTGCCTTTACTGACCGAGACATCGCCAAAGGTCTGATCAAC
The DNA here is from genome assembly GCF_021440345.1 of Kluyvera intermedia. GTDB lineage: Bacteria > Pseudomonadota > Gammaproteobacteria > Enterobacterales > Enterobacteriaceae > Kluyvera > Kluyvera intermedia_A. Next base: position 23,098 of record NZ_JAKCNS010000094.1, on the reverse strand, counting down.
CACCAGAACGCAAGGGGCCATCGTAACCGGAGGGGAAAATGGTGGCGCCTTGTTGTATTTCGAGAGATCGCTATCGACGATAGCCTTCATCAGGTCGCGTGCTTGCTGGTGATGGCATGCGTTGCCAGCGCTATCTTTAATTAATGCTTCGAGTTCGCTGGGCGTTGAGGCATCGTAGTAGATCCCCTGGTTATCAATAACCATCGATAGCGGCGGCGCACCTTCTACACCCAGCCCCAGGGAGCGGATAAAACCGTCCTCCAGTCGAATGACCGGTAGCCCGGCCTCTGTCGCCAGCTCGACCGGCTTTTGCGCGCTCGGGCGGTAGCCCCAGACAGCCACCGCCGTCACCCCTTCCGGAATGGGCGCGCGGGTGCTTAACTTGACGCGATTACCCGGCAGTAAATTGTCGAGGAATGGAATGCGCCAAATGCCTGAGGAATAAATGCCCAGCATGTATATCTATGTCCCTAATTCGATGGGTTGGATGGTGAAAAAATATCGCCCAGGTTGTCGGGTTCGCTCCCCCTGTCTGCACAGGGAGAGCGTGAACATCAAAAGTCAGACTTAAAAATCGAGGATCACTTTCGCGGCGACCGCCAACTGGTACAGGATGGTCGAAATCCCACGCGTAACTTCGATGTTCTTGGTCTCGTAGTTCGGCAGAACCATAATTTCGTCGCCCGGTTTTAGCGATCCAGCATCGCTGGCACTCAGCGTTTCGCCGTTCTGGCGGATAACAATGATCTTCGCTTTGCTGGACTTCTGAGTCAGGCCGCCACATTTCTTGATGTAGTCATCAGCATCCATTCCTTTCTCCCAACTGACGGCGTTCGGGAACAGAACTTCCCCGTGCACCATCACCAGTGAGCTCTTCTCTGGAATGACAATAACGTCACCGTCTTCCAGTAGAACGGAATCAATATTCGCTTCGTTAAGCACGACTTCACCCTTAGGCACGACGGTACGGGCTTTAGCGACGAAACGGCTGACTAGCTGCGCTTCCTGCATGCGCAGGCGGGCTTCTTCCTGGGTGGCTGACTGGGCGGAAAGCGATGCTTGTTCCAGCTTCTGCAGCGAAACGGTTAACATCTCTTTCTGCCGCTCGGCGACCGATCTACGGTAGAGCTGAATGGCATTGAGCTGCGACATGCTGTTCGGACGAATTTGCGCTATCACCTGACGCATTGACGCGCCATATGGCAGTACTACAGCGTGCTCGCCGGAGTGAGCGCCATCAATACGCACCTGGATTGTGCCCGCATAACGATCTGAACTGATGATCAGCTTGTCGCCATCCTGCAACATGCGGCCTGCCGCGGAGCTCAGCGGGAAATACTCACTGCGCTTCATCGTGCCTTGCTGGCGGATGATGGTCATGTGGGTGGCACCCGGCTTAGGTCGCGCCCAGCTCAGGGCTTCTGTCACCGGAATGCTGCTATTGGCAAATTCGAAGTCGTAGCCGTTAAAAACGTCGCCTTCAACGCTAAAGGTGTGCTGACGTGGGCCAACGACGATGGTATCGCCATCGACAAACTGCGACAGGCCAAGCTGGCCGTTGAGCAGGAACTCATACAGATTCACGCGAGAACGTACTTTCGTGCCGCGTTTAACGATGATATCCACGTAGCTGCCGCGATCGCTGTCGACGCCGCCGGCTTTGCTCAGGTAGTTGAGCAGTGAGTCAGACGCCACGCCACCGTACAGGCCTGGGTTACGTACGTAGCCGGTGACAAAGACTTTGACTGGCTGAGCCTGTAACAAGGAGGCGTAGACGTTCACGTTAGCCTGATAGACTTCTTTGATTTTGCTTTCAACCAGGCTGTTCAGCTGGGCATTCGTCACGCCGGTAACTTTTAGCGGCCCGACGTTAGGCAGGAAAATATTGCCTTTCGGATCGACGGTCAGCGCGCCTTCAAAGTTAAAAGCACCCCACAGGCGTACCTGAATGGTGTCCCCGAGGCCGATAACATAGCTCGGGTTAAAACCGATGCTTGTGCCTCCGGCAGCACTGGTGGCGGTAAACAACTGGGCGCCGAACATGCGGCTGTTCTCGACGGCTGGTAGCGGTGATGGCGTGTCGTCAAAGCCAGAGACGACAGGTGTCTCGCCGCTTTTTCCCGAGATTATCGAGGGTAGCGGTGCCGCACCGGTAAGATTCGGATCGGCGCTGATACCGACTGCGCTGGCCGCTGCGGCCTGGCATGCCAGAATCACCAGCGCCGATTTCACTAATTTCATGGTCACTTGTATGCTCGTTTTACTTTTAATCTTTATGGTCTTCGATGACGGCAAGCAGCAGTTTCACCGTGCCGAACAGCAGGCTGCATACCAGCAGCCAACTAGCCAGTAGATAGAGTTTATTGGGATAACTGGACTCTTCAGGGAGCTGCGGTGAGCTAATCACGGACAGAACTTTTAACTTACGCGCGCTCTCAAGTCGGGTTTTCTCGATTGCCTTCAGCGCCATGCTGTAGAGGTCGGTATCAAAGGCGACACGGGCTTTGATCTCTTCAAAGTCGGCAGCCATGCTATTGAGCTTGTTGGTTCCAGGCGCGGTAATTTTGCTCTGCTCTTTGTCTATCTGCGCCTGCAATGAGTTGACTGAGTTACGGGTACTGACTACCTGCGGGGCATCTTCACGCAGATAGGTCAGCTGATTGCGCAGCTCTGCTTCCAGGTCAATTTTCTTCGCCATCAACGTATTGATTAACGTGCTGGCTGCAACGGCAGAAGCTTCCGGATCGAGGACATTGTTTTTGTTCTGGTAGGCCAGGAGCTCGGCTTTGCTGTTATCAAGGCGCAGGCGTGCCTGCTGCAATTCTTCTTGCGCAAAGTTCAATTGGTCACGGGCGATACGGTGCGACAGCTCGTTGATAAAGCGCTCAGACTCTTTCAGCACCGCCTGGTTGAAAAGCTGGGCGAACTCTGGGGTGAATCCCTGAGTCTGAATAGCCAGTAGCCCTGCTTTATCGTCGTAGGTGATGGAGATACGGTCACGATAGTAGTTAAGGAATTGTTCGGCCGTCGTGTTTTGCGCCAGATGGTTGATAAAATCCAGCCCGCTTTGGCTCCACGCATCGTGGAAATTGAGCATTTTATCCAACACACGCAGCATATCCGCCGAGTTGATGTATTCCTTCAGATAGAGGGAATCTTCCGCAGAGCTTGGGTTAGAGGCACCCAGCAACAGGCCGACGTTGAGGCTGCTGCCTTCGATATCGCTAGGACGTTTGACGGCGACCGTGGATTCGCTCATATAGCGCGGCTGGCTGAAGATCAGCAGATAGACAACCAACAACGACATAGGGGCCACAATAATGATGCGGGCGAGATGCTGCTGTATCCAGGCAAGATTGATTTTACAGGTGCGGGCACGCAGTGTGCTGACCAATTCCTTTACTTTATCTTTAAACATTTCACTTTCAACATTAAGAAGCTCTGGCGAGTACCGCCAGCGCGTGCAGATCTTTAATTGCTAACGCGGTAATAATCGAAATTCGATTTGTTTATCCCAGGGATGATGATGTGGCTTTTATGACTGAGAATAATGGCCTGCGCCTTTGCTAGCTTTTTGTGTGCTGGAGCCTGTTGAGTCGACAGTTCCATGTCCTTCTACTTACGTATAGCCCGTGTCATTTCCCTTAACCAAAGCCCTTGCGTTGGGGTGTAAAGCGGCGGATGTACCGACCAATCCGATGGAGTGAAGTCATCACTAATTCTAAAAAGGCAAAAGAACACCCTGCCTCTAAAGCACAGCTAATGTATTGATACAATCAAATGAATAATTGTGTAATTTGACGTATTTTTTATTTTGACTTTTTTTACCACAGGCTAGGTGCTTTAACAACCTCATTAGGATGATTCTTACTATTATTAATGGTGGGGTTCGCATCTTGAATAATTTTCTTGATAAATTCTGCGAGTATTTAGTCTGAGTGATGGGTAGAAAACATGGGGTGGGAACGAAATCTTATGATTTCAACGTATTGATTTTAATGTATTTAATGGTTTAAGTGTGAGCGATTGAAGCATTTTTACGAGAAGGGGATGGATTGCACTACTAACATGTGTGACTTGTTTTTTTGAAATAGTTAGGTAGATAAAATATTATTATCGCTTATAAATGGTTGAGCCTTTAATAATGAAAAAATAATGATTAATACGCAGTGTCTTTGGCGAGTTATGTGATCTCTACGTGGTTAATTCCGGTAGGGGAAATATTGATTCCGGGTGTATGAGATTGTAGACATAAAAAACGCCACCCGATAGGGTGGCGTTTTACGTTCAATTGACGAGAAATATTAATCGTCGAGGAAGCTACGCAGCACTTCAGAGCGGCTTGGGTGACGCAGTTTACGCAGCGCCTTCGCTTCGATCTGACGGATACGTTCGCGGGTTACGTCGAACTGTTTACCCACTTCTTCCAGCGTGTGATCGGTGTTCATATCGATACCGAAACGCATACGCAGAACTTTCGCTTCACGGGCGGTCAGGCCAGCAAGCACGTCGTGCGTGGCAGCACGCAGGCTCTCGGTGGTCGCAGAATCCAGCGGCAGCTCGAGGGTGGTATCCTCGATGAAATCACCCAGATGTGAATCTTCATCGTCGCCGATTGGCGTTTCCATGGAGATTGGCTCTTTGGCGATTTTCAGCACTTTACGGATTTTGTCTTCCGGCATCAGCATGCGTTCAGCCAGTTCTTCCGGCGTTGGTTCACGACCCATTTCCTGCAGCATCTGGCGGGAGATACGGTTGAGCTTGTTAATCGTCTCAATCATATGCACCGGGATACGGATGGTGCGCGCCTGGTCTGCGATAGAGCGGGTGATCGCCTGACGGATCCACCAGGTTGCATAGGTGGAGAACTTATAGCCGCGACGGTATTCAAACTTATCAACCGCTTTCATCAGGCCGATGTTACCTTCCTGAATCAGGTCAAGGAACTGCAGACCGCGGTTGGTGTATTTCTTGGCGATAGAAATAACCAGACGTAAGTTCGCTTCAACCATCTCTTTCTTCGCACGACGAGCTTTCGCTTCACCGATGGACATACGACGGTTGATGTCTTTAACCTGCTCGATGGTCAGGCCGGTTTCTTCTTCAATCTGACGCAGTTTCTGCAGACCACGGTGAACGTCATCCGCCACATCGTGCAGTTTTTCAGACCATGGTTTGTTCATTGCGATAGCCGCGTTGAACCAGGTATCGCTGGTCTCATTGCCGGTGAACAGGGTGATGAAGTTCTTTTTCGGCATTTTGCACTGCTCAACGCACATCTTCATGATGATACGTTCCTGGGTACGCACGCGGTCCATCATGGTACGCATGCTGTTAACCAGGTAGTCGAACTGTTTCGGTACCAGACGGAATTGCTTGAAGACTTCAGACAGCTTCTGGATCTCTTCCTGAGCGGCTGCGTGGCTGCGGCCCTTGGCTTTGATCGTATCGCGAGTCAGTTCGTACTGAGTACGCAGCTCACCGAATTTTTCACGCGCCAGCTCTGGGTCGATGCTGTTGTCATCGTCGCTGCTATCGTCGTCGTCGTCTTCTTCTTCATCTTCGTCGTCATCCATCTCTTCCTGAGACAGTTCGGAGCCCACGTGAGTCGCGGTTGGCGCCATGTCTTCTTCAGCGTTTGGATCGACGAAACCGGTGATAAGGTCGGACAGACGTGCTTCTTCTGCTTCAACGCGATCGTACTGTTCCAGCAGATAGGTGATTGCTTCCGGGTATTCGGCAACGGAACACTGTACCTGGTTGATCCCGTCTTCAATACGCTTGGCGATGTCGATTTCGCCTTCACGGGTCAGCAGCTCTACGGTACCCATTTCGCGCATGTACATACGCACGGGGTCAGTAGTACGCCCGATTTCAGATTCCACGCTGGACAGAACTTGTGCAGCCGCTTCTTCTGCATCTTCATCAGTGTTGTTGGAGGTTTCAGCCAGCAACAGATCATCGGCATCCGGCGCTTCTTCCATCACCTGAATGCCCATGTCGTTGATCATTTGGATGATGTCTTCGATCTGATCTGAATCGACGATATCTTCCGGCAGATGGTCATTGACCTCGGCATAGGTCAGATAGCCTTGCTCTTTACCACGTTGGACAAGAAGCTTGAGCTGTGACTGCGGGTTTTGCTCCATAAGACGGTATCCACACTTAATTCATTTGATTGGTGTCGGCCGGCGAACGAACCGCCGACATTTAATGCGAGGGCGTACTTATATTAATGCCGCTGCGCCTCGGTGCGGCTGTCGGGGGCTACCCGATAGGTATTCGGCAGTTAAGCCGTTAAATACTTTATCTTTCACGTTGTCTCTGCGTTAGCTGTATTCCCGAATCCTGGTCATGTGCTGATGTACACTCCCAGGAATTCGTTCACTTGCCGCCTTGATACAACGTGAATGATTTTGTCTTTTGTCTATTTCCTGGCCAGTTCCTGGTTCAGTGTCCAGAGTTCCCGGCGCTCTTCGCTGCTTAAACCGTGTGTGCGATCGCGAGCTATCAACTCTTCTTGTCGCAGTACAAGCAACGAATCAAACATATGGTTGAGCGAGTCGGTGAAGGTTTCTTCAGCAATATCCTTATCTGCTATATCGTCCCACATCGACAGTTTTTCAAGGGTCGCGGCTTCATTTGTCCCGCGATATTGCTCTAAAAGTTGACCAGTGGTCAGACCGGGCTGGGCTAAACAGGTATTTACCAGTTCGGAAAATAGCTTCAGGCCCGGCAATTTTTTCGGATCGAGCCCGGCGAGTGGTGGCACCCGCGGCGCGAGATCGGGGTTTTGCACCAGCAACCCTATAAGTATACGCATGGTCGTGCGTTTTAGCTGTTGAGTCGGGCGTACGACACCACTTTCTGCCTGTTTTGGCATTAAACGATCAAGCGCGGCGTCGTCGAAAATCCCTAACTTCAGCCCTAGCGTCTGGCGCAGGTGAATACGGTGCGCATCGCCTGGAACCTGACTGATAAGCGGCAAGGCCAGTGCGGCGAGCTGGGTACTACCATCTGGCGTACTCAGGTCAACCTGTGGCAGTAGGCTGTTAAATAAGAACATGGAGAGCGGTTGTGCATGCTCCATCCGTGCCTCAAAAGCCTCTTTGCCTTCTTTACGTACCAGCGTATCCGGGTCTTCACCGTCGGGCAGGAACATAAAGCGTAGCTGACGGCCGTCGGTCATGTACGGCATGGCGGTTTCTAATGCACGCCATGCAGCATCGCGCCCGGCGCGGTCGCCGTCGTAACAGCAAATCACGTTGTTTGTCGCACGAAATAGCATATGGATGTGGTCAGCCGTGGTCGAAGTGCCCAGCGAGGCAACGGCATAGTTGATACCGTATTGCGCCAGTGCGACGACATCCATATAACCTTCGACAACCAGCAGACGCGGTGGTTCAGCGTTGTGCTGCTGGGCTTCATAAAGGCCATACAGCTGGCGACCTTTATGGAAAATATCGGTTTCCGGGGAGTTCAGGTATTTCGGCGTATCGTTACCGAGTACACGGCCACCAAAACCAATTACCCGGCCTCGTTTGTCGCGAATCGGGAACATCACGCGATTGCGGAAACGGTCGTACGTTCTACCCTGGTCGTTGGTGACCAGCATTCCGGCATCGAGCAACAGCTTTCTGTTGTCGACATTTCCGCCGAAACGTTTTAATGCGTTATCCCAGCCTGGCGGTGCAAAACCAATAGCAAAACGCTGAACAATCTCGGCACTGAGGCCGCGTTGCTCCAGGTACTGGCGGGCAGGCTCGGCGTTGGGTTGGGCGAAGGATTGCTGATAAAACGCGTTCAATCCATCCATGAGCTGATAGAGATTCTGTCGTTGATGACGCTCTATTTGACTCAGGCCCGTTCCGGCTTCATACGGCACATCAAGATTGTGCATGGCCGCCAGTTCTTCAACGGTTTCAACGAACTCGAGCTTGTCGTAGTTCATTAAAAAGTCGATGGCATTACCGTGCGCGCCGCAGCCGAAGCAGTGGTAAAACTGCTTATCACCATTTACGGTGAAAGAAGGGGATTTTTCATTATGGAATGGACAGCACGCATGGTAATTCTTGCCCTGCTTTTTCAGCTTCACCCGTGCATCGATGAGATCGATGATGTCGGTGCGCGCCAGCAGGTCACTAATAAATACGCGTGGGATTCGTCCAGCCATAGGCCCCGTTTATTTTAATGACGTATAAACGAAAACAAGCCGCGCATTCCTTTCGGAAGCACGGCCTTGCAACTACAACTCGGTCTGACAATTGAGAGCTGACGCCCTCAAGAGATTAGTACAGACGAGTACGGCGTGCGTTTTCGCGAGCCAGTTTCTTCGCGTGACGTTTCACTGCAGAAGCTTTAGCGCGCTTACGTTCGGTCGTTGGTTTTTCATAGAACTCACGACGACGAACTTCTGCCAGAACACCTGCTTTCTCGCATGAACGTTTGAAGCGACGCAGTGCTACGTCGAACGGCTCGTTTTCACGTACTTTAATTACCGGCATGTAACTCTCACCTTTATAAATTCGGTTTGCCGCTGGCATCGGCGCCAGCTTATTTCAAAATGGTGCGGAATTTTACTGCAACTACTGCTGCTTTGTAAAGCACCGATGCTCTTTTTGAAATAGACTTTTTAAGGGTGAGGAGTATACACGAAGTGACGTCCAGGGGTGAGCAAAGTTTTACATCCCGGGTTATTCGCCCTACACTGCGCGGTATTGAAACGAGGTAAATCTAGCCATGCGTGTACTGGGTATTGAAACATCCTGCGATGAAACCGGCATCGCGATCTATGACGATGAAAAAGGTCTGTTAGCCAACCAACTGTATAGTCAGGTGAAATTACACGCTGATTACGGCGGCGTTGTTCCTGAACTGGCCTCGCGCGATCACGTGCGTAAAACGGTTCCGTTGATTCAGGCGGCGTTAAAAGAAGCCAATCTGACGGCAAAAGATATTGATGCAGTGGCCTATACCGCTGGCCCTGGGCTGGTTGGCGCGCTGCTGGTCGGCGCAACCGTCGGTCGTTCGCTGGCGTTCGCGTGGGATGTCCCCGCCATTGCGGTACACCATATGGAAGGGCACCTGCTGGCGCCGATGCTGGAAGACAATCCACCGGAATACCCGTTCGTGGCGCTGCTGGTTTCCGGCGGCCATACGCAGCTGATTAGCGTGACCGGTATTGGCGAATACGCGCTCTTGGGCGAGTCTATCGATGACGCCGCCGGTGAAGCCTTCGATAAAACGGCGAAGCTGCTGGGGCTGGATTATCCGGGGGGCCCGATGCTGTCAAAAATGGCCTCGCAGGGGACGGAAGGGCGTTTTGTCTTCCCACGCCCAATGACCGATCGCCCTGGGCTTGATTTTAGCTTCTCGGGCCTGAAAACCTTCGCCGCCAACACGATCCGTAATAACGACAATGACGACCAAACCCGCGCTGATATTGCCCGGGCGTTTGAAGATGCGGTGGTGGATACGCTGATGATCAAGTGCAAACGCGCGCTGGATCAAACCGGCTTTAAACGTCTGGTGATGGCGGGGGGCGTGAGCGCTAACCGTACGCTGCGGGCGAAACTGGCTGAAATGATGCAAAAACGTCGCGGGGAAGTGTTCTACGCACGTCCTGAGTTCTGCACCGATAACGGCGCGATGATTGCTTATGCGGGAATGGTGCGGCTGAAAACGGGCGCGAATTCCTCGCTGGGCGTGACCGTTCGTCCGCGCTGGCCGCTGGCTGAATTACCGGCCGCCTGATCTACCGTAACCCGGCTGAGCGTCGCGACGCCGGGCTACACCAACTCTTACGCTATTCTGCGTCTTTTTGCTTACGCTTTTTAAACCATTCCCAGATCTTCGTTTCCTGGCGCCGCCACAGACGCTGAATGTTGTCATGATGACGCAGCAGAATCAGGCACGAGAGCATGGAGACGGGAAAGGTGTATTGCGGTTTGAACCACCAGACATAAAACGGCGCCACCAGGGCGCTGACGATGGCACCCAGCGAAGAATAGCCGCTGAGCAAAATGGTGAGCAGCCAGGTGCCCGCCATAACGCCGGTCAAATCCAGGCCGATAGGGGCTATTGCGCCAAATGCGGTGGCGACACCTTTTCCGCCATGGAAATGGAAAAATACCGGCCAGATATGGCCCAGACAGGCGGCGATAGCGACCAGCCCAAGCCAGAAAGGGGATAAGCCAAGCGCGTACGCGCCCCAGACGGGAAGCATCCCTTTCAGGACGTCAAAAATCAGTACGGCTACAGCAGCGCCTTTACCGCCAATACGTAAAACGTTGGTGGCTCCAGGATTACCCGAGCCACTGCTGCGAGGATCAGGGAACCCCGCAATGCGGCAGACCAGAATGGCACTGGAGATTGAGCCGCAAAGGTAGGCAAGGAGAATCATTCCAGGCTCGATTGCACTCATAACGCTGTTCCATTTTGAAAATGTCGAAGTATTCTCTGCATCTGTGGATAATACGCATAATTCGCCGGAAGTGGTATCCGGTTTAGCCTAAAACCAAGCAGGTCGTGATGGATATTGTATTTATAGAGCAACTTTCGGTAATCACCACTATTGGTGTTTATGACTGGGAACAGACCATTGAACAGAAGCTGGTGTTCGATATCGAATTAGGCTGGGATAACCGTAAAGCGGCGGCCAGCGACAACGTAGCAGATTGCCTGAGCTATGCTGATATCAGTGAAGCGGTGGTGAAACACGTGGAAGGCAGCCGTTTTGCGCTGGTTGAACGCGTGGCGGAAGAGGTGGCCGAGCTTCTGATGTCGCGCTTTAACTCGCCGTGGGTGCGTATTAAAGTCAGCAAACCTGGCGCTGTCGCCCGGGCGGCCAACGTTGGGGTTATTATCGAGCGTGGCCATAATCTGAAATAAAGTCATTAGACGTCATATAACTTAAACCAAAGTGATTTATACCGGTCATAGTGCCGGGTTTATTTTATTGTTTACTTTTAAGGGTTTATTTAATGAGCGATATACACTCGCTGCTGGTGGCGGCAATTCTGGGTGTGGTCGAAGGATTGACGGAATTCCTGCCTGTCTCCAGCACCGGCCACATGATCATCGTTGGCCATTTGCTGGGCTTTGAAGGCGAAACGGCGAAAACGTTTGAGGTGGTTATCCAGCTCGGTTCAATTCTCGCGGTGGTCGTGATGTTCTGGCGTCGCCTGTTCGGGCTGATTGGCATCAATTTTGGCCGTCCGCCGGTGCATGAAGGCGAGGGTTCAGGTCGCCTGTCGCTGATTCACATCCTGCTGGGGATGATTCCTGCGGTGGTATTGGGATTGGTCTTCCACGATGCGATTAAATCGCTCTTTAATCCGATAAACGTTATGTACGCGCTGGTGGTCGGTGGCCTGCTGCTGATTGCGGCGGAGTGCCTGAAACCAAAAACGCCTCGCGCGGTGGGGATTGATGATATGACCTATCGTCAGGCGTTTATGATTGGCTGCTTCCAGTGTCTGGCGCTATGGCCGGGCTTTTCACGCTCTGGGGCGACGATTTCCGGTGGGATGCTGATGGGCGTGAGCCGCTATGCGGCTTCCGAGTTTTCGTTCCTGCTCGCCGTGCCGATGATGATGGGCGCCACGGCGCTGGATCTCTACAAGAGCTGGCATTTCCTGACCGTTGGCGACATTCCGATGTTTGCCGTCGGGTTTGTAATGGCCTTCCTCGTGGCGCTAGTGGCCATTAAAACCTTCCTGAAGCTGATTAAACGTATCTCGTTTATTCCGTTTGCGATCTATCGTTTCATCGTCGCAGCAGCCGTTTACGTCGTCTTCTTCTAAAAAGACTTGCCCTCAGTCTTTCGGCTGGGGGCAACGTTTTTCTTTCCAGTTCGCCACCGCCTGAATTCTGCGTTTCGTCAGCTCTTCACGAATCTCCGGGCCTTTAAATCCAGCCTCGATAACCTCTTTATTACCCACGCTTTTGGCGACCTCCCACGCTTCGCGCAGCAACCGTCCTTGCGGATAATCACAGGCTTCAAAATGGGTACGGCCGCGAACGTCGGCTTCACTGGTAAGCGCAATTTGCTCGACGCGCTGCGGCTTGCGCCAGGCATCAATGGAGTCAAATAGCTTGACCAGCGTTTTCGGCTGCAGGATGGGCAGGGTATGGATGAGATCGTGGAATTCGGCAACCAGCTTCGCCAGATCCCGCATTTCATTAGGCACCTTCAGGCGCAGGCTTAATTGCTCGACCAGCTTTACACCCGCCGGGCCGTGGCCGTGGTGACGTGGCCAAAACTCTTTTGGCGTCAGCCCTTTGCCTAGGTCGTGGCAGAGCGTGGCAAAGCGCACGTCAATGTCCGGGCTGAGCATCGCCGCCATGGTGAGCGTCATCAGCGTATGAACGCCGGTATCAATTTCCGGGTGCCATTTCGCCGGAGCGGGAACGCCGTACAGCGCGTCGATTTCCGGAAACAGGACTTTCAACGCGCCACAGTCGCGCAGGGTCTGGAAGAATACCTGCGGGTTGCGGGTGCCGAGGGCATTTTCCGTCTCTTTCCACACCCGCTCTGGCGTCAGGTGCGCCAGCTCACCGGCGTCGGTCATCTCGCGCATCAGCGCCATGGTCTCGTCGGCAATACGGAAGCTTAAATGGGCGTAACGTGCGGCAAAGCGCGCCACGCGCAAAACGCGCAGCGGGTCTTCACCAAAGGCGGGTGAAACATGGCGCAGAATGCGCAACTCAAGATCGCGGCGACCGCCGTAGGGATCGATAATCGTGCCATCGGCATCTTTAGCCAATGCATTAACGGTTAAGTCCCGACGTAGCAAATCCTGCTCCAGCGTGACGTCTGGCGCAGCGTAGCAGGTAAAACCGGTATAACCAGAACCTGACTTTCGCTCGGTGCGGGCGAGCGCGTATTCTTCGTGGCTGTTGGGATGTAAAAATACGGGAAAGTCGCGGCCTACCTGTTGATAGCCCGCGTCGAGCATTTGCTGCGGCGTGGCGCCGACAACAACCCAATCTTTATCTTTGACCGGTAGACCTAACAACCCGTCCCGAACTGCACCACCGACCAGATAACTCTTCACGCCACGCTTCTCCTCATCATTTTCTTTCTGATAATACGAAAGAAGTGCCGATAAGGCGAATTATCCCCTGCCAAAGGCGCAGGGGAATGGCTTAGTTCATCCAGCGGTCTTTGCGCTTCCGGCTTGGAATGATGTGTGGCAGCACCAGACCCAGCAGCAGGCCGATACCCAGCACGCCGCCGCCATACATAAACCACTGCATGATGATGGTGCGCTGTTTGTCATCCAACTGAAGATTGGCAGCGTTCACTTTTTTCTGCGCGACGATGAGCTCGTTCTTCAGCTTCTGGTTTTCGTTTTTCAAACCGTTAATGACGCTATCGCTCTCAGCGACCTTTTTCTGCATTTCTGCGGTGCGCTGGTTCCAGGTGGTATCGATATTATTGAGCTTGTCGGTTAGGGTTTTGACCTGGTTTTCCAGATCCGGTACGCGGGTGCGCAGGCTCGGGGTGGCGGTCAGCTCTTTCAGTGGGATCCACGCCGTACGGCCGTTGCTGTCGCGCACCTGGCCATATTGAGTGTTGTCGTTGGTCTGCAACAACGTGACTTCTTCACCGGCATTCAGGGAGCCAGCAAGACGATAATTATCGCCCGGGCCGCTGCGTACCCAGGTGTTCAGTTCGTCAGAAACATAACGCTTTTCATCAGCGTGGGCGATGGTTGAAGCGGTAAGTGTCAGTAAAGTAATGGCAACTAAGCGTAATTTTGGCATCAGATCATCGTTTTTGTCATATAAGTGGAACGATAGTAGTGGCAACAGTCTGACGACGCAAAGCATTCTGCGGCAATCGGAATCCTCCAGGAGAAAAAACCGGCGTCTGCTGTCCACCTGACAAATTGCGCATTGCATGGCAATTTGTCGCAAAATACTATGTACTGACAAAAAGAATACCTATAAGTTCGCCATAAAGGTATTTCCGGGCAACGAAACCAAAAGAATTCAATCATGGCTCAAGAAATCGAATTAAAATTTATCGTCGATGACGCTGGCGTTGACGCGCTACGCAACCACCTGCAAACGCTGAATGCAGAGCACACCCCGCCGGGGCAGTTGCTGAATATCTATTACGAAACCGCCGATAACTGGCTGCGCCGCCATGATATGGGGCTGCGCATTCGTGGTGATAATGGTCGTTATGAGATGACCATGAAAATCGCTGGTCGTACCGTTGGCGGTTTGCATCAGCGCCCTGAATACAACATTGCGATTAGCACGCCGGAGCTGGCGCTCGACCAGCTGCCGTCTGAAGTCTGGCCAAATAGCGAAATGCCGCAAGGGCTGGCAGAGCAGCTTAACCCGCTGTTCAGCACTGATTTCTATCGTGAAAAATGGGTTGTCAGCCAGGGCAAAAGCCAGATTGAAATCGCACTGGATCAGGGCGAAGTCAAAGCCGGTGAACATCAGGAAGCTATTTGCGAGCTGGAGCTGGAACTGCTGAGCGGCGAAACTGCCGACGTGCTGGCGCTGGCTCAGCAACTGGCGCAAACCGGCCTGTTGCGTCAGGGCAGTCTGAGCAAAGCCGCCCGTGGATACCATCTGGCGCAGGGCAATCCTGAGCGCGAGATAAAACCGCTGACTATTTTAGCGTTGCCGCCAAAAGCGACGGTGGGCCAGGCGTTCGAGGCCGCGCTGGAAAGCGCTCTCGCCCATTGGCAGTACCACGAAGAGCTGTGGCTGCGTGGTAAGACGAAGGCGAAAATCGAAGTGCTCAACGCCCAGGGGCTGATTCGCCACATTCTGACGCTGTTTGGCGGGATTGTACCGCGTAAAGCGAGCGCCAAACTGCGTGACGGGTTGACCCAGGTTGACGCGCTGATGGCCGGTAAGATTTCCGCTCACGACGCGGCGTTCAACCGTGAAACGGCGCTCACTAAGCTCGCCTTCACCGAATGGCTGGTGACGCGCGGCTGGCAGGCATTCCTTGATGCGAAAGCCGAAGCAAAAATGGCCGATTCGTTCAAACGTTTTGCCGATACCCACCTTTCTCGCCAGGCCGCCGAGCTGCGCACCACGTTTGCCTACCCGCTTGGCGATAGCTACGGCGATCAGCTGCCGCGTCTGACGCGCGATATTAACAGCGTGCAGATTCTGGCGGGTTACTACGACGCCGAGAAAGCCCAGCGCTGGCTGGCAAACTGGCAGGGCTTACGCCACGCCATCGAAACGCGCCAGCACATTGAAATTGAGCATTACCGCAACGAGGCACTGGCGGTCGAACCGTTCTGGCTACACAGCGGAAAACGTTAATTTACTTCAGGGAACCCGTGTATGACGCCGCTTTCTTCGCAGTTACAGCAGCACAGGCACACGCTGGTGGAGCGCGCTCCGGAAGATTTTCCAATCGCGACGCTCAGCGCAAATGCGCAGGCTGTTTTCACCTTCAGTGATTTTGTTCAGCAAAGTTTGATGGCGTATCCCGAGTGGCTGGCGTCGCTGGAAAGCGAACCACCCCAGGCGGATGAGTGGCGAGAATACGCGGGTTGGCTCGAAGCTGAGTTGGCCGAGGTTCATGATGAAACGGCGCTGATGCGCGCCCTACGCGTTTTTCGCCGTCGGGTGATGGTGCGCATTGCGTGGTCGCAGGCGCTCTCGCTGGTCAGCGAAGAGGACACCCTCCAACAGCTGAGCCATCTGGCAGAGACGCTGATCGTCCACGCGCGTAACTGGCTCTATGACGCCTGTTGTCGCGACTGGGGCACACCGTGCAGCGCCGATGGCGTTCCGCAACCGCTGCTGATCCTCGGGATGGGCAAACTGGGCGGCGGCGAACTCAATTTCTCCTCTGATATCGATCTGATTTTTGCCTGGCCTGAGCACGGCAGTACCCAAGGCGGACGTCGCGAGCTGGATAATGCCCAGTTCTTTACTCGCCTGGGACAGCGGCTGATTAAAGTGCTCGACCAGCCGACGCAGGATGGCTTTGTCTACCGTGTCGACATGCGTCTTCGTCCGTTTGGCGACAGCGGCCCGCTGGTGCTGAGCTTTGCGGCGCTGGAAGATTATTACCAGGAGCAGGGGCGCGACTGGGAACGCTACGCGATGGTGAAAGCGCGGATTATGGGCGATGACGATGGCGTCTATACCGGCGAGCTGCGCGCGATGCTGCGACCGTTTGTGTTCCGCCGTTACATTGATTTCAGCGTGATCCAGTCGTTGCGTAACATGAAAGGGATGATCACCCGCGAAGTACGCCGCCGGGGGCTGAAAGACAACATTAAGCTCGGGGCGGGCGGCATTCGTGAAATCGAATTTATTGTCCAGGTCTTCCAACTGATTCGCGGTGGGCGTGAGCCGTCGCTGCAAAGCCGGTCGCTGCTGCCAACACTGGCGGCGATTGAAGCACTGAATCTGCTATCCAACACCGACGCGCAGGCGCTACGTGAAGCCTATTTATTCCTGCGTCGTCTGGAAAACCTGCTGCAAAGCATTAATGACGAACAGACACAAACCCTGCCGGGCGACGAGCTCAATCGCGCGCGTCTGGCGTGGGGCATGCATCTGGATAATTGGGATGCCTTAACCGAGCGCCTCGATACGCTGATGGCGGAAGTGCGCCGCGTCTTTAACGATCTCATCGGCGACGACGAAGAGTCGTCACAGGAAGAACAGCTATCGGAAGATTGGCGTGAATTGTGGCAGGACACGCTGCAGGAAGACGATACTCCTGCAGTGCTGATGCATCTCAGTAGCGACGATCGTCAGCGCGTGCTGTCGCAGATTGCGGATTTCCGCAAAGAACTGGACAAGCGCACCATCGGCCCGCGCGGTCGTCAGGTGCTGGACTCCCTTATGCCGCATCTGCTGAGTGAAGTGTGCTCGCGTGAAGATGCGCTGGTGCTGTTAACCCGCATTACGCCGCTGCTCAGCGGGATCGTCACCCGGACCACCTACCTTGAACTGCTGAGCGAATATCCCGGCGCATTAAAGCACCTTATTCGGCTGTGCGCCGCGTCGCCGATGGTGGCCAGTCAGCTAGCGCGTTATCCGCTGCTGCTGGATGAACTGCTGGACCCGAGCACGCTGTACCAGCCGACGGCCACCGACGCCTATCGCGATGAGCTGCGTCAGTATCTTTTGCGCGTACCGGAAGAAGACGAAGAGCAGCAGTTAGAAGCGCTGCGCCAGTTCAAACAGGCGCAGTTGCTACACATTGCGGCGGCGGATATCGCTGGGACGCTACCGGTGATGAAGGTGAGCGATCACCTCACATGGCTTGCGGAAGCAATGATTGATGCGGTTGTTCAGCAGGCGTGGGTGCAGATGGTGGCGCGTTATGGCCAGCCTACGCATCTGCGCGAGCGCCACGGACGCGGTTTTGCGGTTATTGGCTACGGCAAGCTGGGTGGCTGGGAGCTGGGCTACAGCTCGGATCTGGATCTGGTATTTCTCCACGACTGCCCAATGGATGCGATGACCGACGGCGAGCGTGAAATTGACGGTCGTCAGTTCTATCTGCGTCTGGCACAGCGCATCATGCATTTGTTTAGCACTCGCACTTCATCCGGTATTTTGTATGAAGTCGATGCTCGCCTGCGTCCGTCCGGCGCGGCGGGGATGCTGGTGACTACCGCCGAAGCCTTTGCTGATTATCAGCAAAATGAGGCCTGGACCTGGGAACATCAGGCGCTGGTGCGCGCTCGTGTGGTATACGGCGATCCGCAGTTGCAACAGCAGTTTGACGCGATTCGCCGACAGATTCTGACCAATACCCGCGATGGCGCGGTACTGCAAACTGAAGTCCGCGAAATGCGTGAGAAAATGCGCGCCCATCTTGGCGGCAAGCAGCGCGATCGTTTCGACATCAAAACCGATGCGGGTGGCATTACCGACATCGAATTTATTACCCAGTATCTGGTGCTGCGCTACGCCCACGATAAGCCGAAGTTGACCCGCTGGTCGGATAATGTGCGTATCCTCGAACTGCTGGCACAAAACGACATTATGGATGAGCAGGAAGCCAAAGCGTTGACTCATGCCTACACCACGCTGCGCGATGCGTTACACCATCTGGCGTTGCAGGAACTGCCGGGGAATGTCGATCTGGCAAGCTTTACCCGCGAACGCGAGTTGGTGAGCGAGAGCTGGCTGAAGTGGCTGGTTCAACCGTGAAATGTGCTATTATCGCGCCAAATTTTTGATTCTCTTTGGAGACACGAATGAAAGTAACGCTGCCGGAATTTGAACGCGCAGGAGTGATGGTGGTTGGCGATGTGATGTTGGATCGCTACTGGTATGGCCCAACCAGCCGTATTTCCCCGGAAGCCCCGGTACCCGTGGTGAAAGTGGAAACTATCGAAGAACGTCCTGGCGGCGCGGCAAACGTGGCGATGAACATTGCCTCTTTAGGCGCGGGTTCTCGTCTTGTTGGTTTGACCGGTATTGACGACGCGGCGCGTGCGCTGAACAAAGCGCTGGCCGATGTGAACGTCAAATGCGATTTCGTCTCCGTACCAACGCACCCGACCATCACCAAGCTGCGCGTACTGTCGCGTAACCAGCAGCTGATTCGTCTGGATTTTGAAGAAGGTTTTGCCGGCGTGGATCCACAGCCGCTGCACGATCGTATTCAAAGCGGTCTGCCGAACGTTGGCGCGTTGGTGCTTTCCGATTATGCCAAAGGGGCGCTGGAGAGCGTGCAGCAGATGATTAAGCTGGCACGTCAGGCTAAAGTGCCGGTACTTATCGACCCGAAAGGTACTGACTTTGAACGCTATCGCGGTGCCACTCTACTGACGCCAAACCTTTCTGAGTTTGAAGCGGTAGTCGGTAAGTGCAAAACCGAAGAAGAGCTGGTGGAACGCGGCATGCAGCTGATCGCCAACTTCGACCTCTCTGCGCTGCTGGTCACCCGCTCCGAGCAGGGCATGACGCTGCTGCAACCGGGTAAAGCGCCGCTGCATCAGCCGACTCAGGCGCAGGAAGTGTATGACGTCACCGGTGCCGGTGATACGGTAATTGGCGTGCTGGCGGCA
The DNA here is from genome assembly GCF_021440345.1 of Kluyvera intermedia. Classification (GTDB taxonomy): domain Bacteria; phylum Pseudomonadota; class Gammaproteobacteria; order Enterobacterales; family Enterobacteriaceae; genus Kluyvera; species Kluyvera intermedia_A. The sequence goes on along the minus strand of NZ_JAKCNS010000094.1, from coordinate 4,067 downwards.
ACGCTAGCATCCGGGAAAACGCTGGAAGAAGCCTGCTTCTTTGCCAACGCGGCGGCTGGCGTCGTGGTGGGCAAGCTGGGGACTTCTACCGTTTCGCCAATCGAGCTGGAAAACGCCGTGCGCGGCCGTGCGGATACCGGTTTTGGCGTGATGAGCGAAGAAGAGCTGAAACACGCTGTCGCTGCGGCACGTCGCCGTGGTGAGAAAGTGGTGATGACTAACGGCGTGTTCGATATTCTGCACGCGGGCCACGTCTCTTATCTGGCGAATGCGCGCAAGCTGGGCGATCGCTTGATTGTCGCGGTGAATAGCGATGCGTCAACCAAACGTCTGAAAGGCGAAACCCGTCCGGTGAACCCGCTGGATCAGCGCATGATCGTGCTGGGTGCGCTGGAGTCGGTCGATTGGGTGGTGTCATTTGAAGAAGATACGCCGCAGCGTCTGATTGCCGGGATCCTGCCGGATCGTCTGGTCAAAGGCGGTGACTATAAACCAGAGCAGATTGCCGGTAGCGAAGAAGTTTGGGCGAACGGCGGTGAAGTGCTGGTGCTGAACTTTGAAGATGGTTGCTCAACGACCAATATTATCAAGAAGATTCAGAAGGACAGTGAGAAGTAACGCTTCCGCGTTGGCCTCACTTTAACCCTCTCCCCGGGCGGGAGAGGGGACGTGCTTTACTCTTTATCGTCTACAGCCGGTGCAGCCGCACGGTTTTCCAGCTCGCTAATACGCTGCTCCAGCAGTGCCAGTTTTTCGCGGGTGCGCAGCAGAACCTGAGTCTGCACGTCAAACTCTTCGCGGCTTACCACGTCAAGCCGCGTCAGCTGTGACTGGATAACCTGACGAACTTTCTTCTCAATATCATCGCCAAACTCACGCAAACCTTTCGGCATGGACTCATGGACCTGGCGGGCGATTTGTTCAATTTTTTTCGGGTCGATCATCTGTGTTTCCCTGATTCTGTCGGCATTACCGCTATTGTAGTGGCTTCTCCCGGTGCGATAAACCAGAATTGTTCGAAGCTTATGCATTGCCGAAGATAATCAATAGCGTTATAGTAAGTACGCTTATTCTCAGGGCGGGGCGAAATTCCCCACCGGCGGTAAATCAGCTACGGCTGAAAGCCCGCGAGCGCTTCCTGTGTCCAACGGGAAGGTCAGCAGATCCGGTGTAATTCCGGGGCCGACGGTTAGAGTCCGGATGGGAGAGAGTAACGATCCAGTCGGGTTTATGCCCGCTCGCGTTATCTATTAGCCGTTTATCGGCACTCCTAAGACTGCCCTGATTCTGGTAACCATAATATTAATGAGGTTTTTTTACCATGAATCAGACGCTACTTTCCTCTTTTGGTACTTCTTTCGAACGCGTTGAAAACGCGCTGATTGCTCTGCGCGAAGGCCGCGGTGCGATGGTGCTGGACGACGAAGATCGCGAGAACGAAGGCGACATGATCTTTGCCGCCGAAAATATGACCGTTGAACAAATGGCGCTGACTATCCGTCACGGTAGCGGCATCGTTTGTCTGTGTTTGACCGATGAACGTCGTAAACAGCTGGAACTGCCGATGATGGTGGAAAACAACACCAGCGCATACGGCACCGGTTTTACCGTTACCATTGAAGCAGCACACGGCGTGACCACCGGCGTTTCCGCCGCTGACCGCCTGACCACCGTGCGTGCGGCGATTGCCGATGACGCTAAGCCGTCAGACCTAAACCGTCCGGGCCATGTTTTCCCACTGCGCGCGCAGCCGGGCGGCGTTTTGACCCGCGGTGGCCACACTGAAGCGACTATCGATCTGGTGAGCCTGGCTGGTTTTAAACCGGCTGGCGTTCTGTGTGAACTGACCAACGACGATGGCACCATGGCGCGCGCGCCGGAGTGCATCAAGTTTGCGAAGGAACACAATATGGCGCTGGTGACTATCGAAGATCTGGTGGCCTACCGTCGTGAGCACGAGCGCAAAGCAAGTTAATCGCGCTCCCTTACGAAAAAGCCCGGCTCACTGTGCCGGGCTTTTTTATGGCTGTTAACCAATCCCCATCGACTGTAACGCCACCAGACTTAACCCCATCACCGACATCCCGCACAGTACGCCGTAGCTTGGGTTGTTGTTGGGATCGATCTCTTTAGCCAGCGGCATCAGTTCATCAACCGACAGCGCGACCATAATCCCGGCGACGGCGGCCATAATTGACGCCATCAATACCGGTGACACCATGCTACCGAGAATCGCCCACGCCAGCACGCCGCCGAGGATTTCCGCCATACCGGAGATCCCGGCCCAGAATACCGCTTTGCGCTTTGACCCTGTGGCGGCATACACCGGCCCGGCGACCGCCAGCCCTTCCGGGATATTGTGCAGTGCCACGGCGAGCGCAATACCGAACCCCAGCTCTAGGTTGTTGCTAGCGGTGACGAAGGTGGCTATCCCTTCAGGGAAGTTGTGCAGGCTGATCCCCAGGGTTAACAACACAGCTGTGCGACGGATATTGCGCGGCAGCGGCTGAGTCGTTTCTTGCATCAGATCCTGCGGATGAGCATGCGGCAGCGCGCGATCCAGCGCGAAGTAACCAATAAGTCCCACCACGAACATGCCGTAACCCAACACCGGTGACATGCCCTCTGTACCCAGCGCAGCGGGCAGCATCTCCATCAGCGAGATCAGCAGCATAATCCCGGCGGCAAAACCGAGTGAAAAGGCCAAAACCCGGTTTGACGGCTTTTGCCCAATAACACCAAGAATGGCGCCGATAAAGGTGGCAGCGCCTGCCAGTAATGTCAGAATCAGCGGTACCGACATCGCTTACTCCTTGTGATAATGATTATCATTCATGATATTGGAATTCATCACGCCTGGCGAGAGGCGAATAGATTCTTTACTGCATCCTTACATTCAAATTTTCTGAAGATCATCATCATGCTTATCTGAGTTTATCCTCACGGAAAACAGGTTAATGTGGTGTTATTCAAATATGCCTCTGGAAGGATAACATCATGTCTCGTAGCCGAATGCCAGCACTGTTTTTAGGTCACGGTAGCCCGATGAACGTACTGGAAGATAACCTCTATACCCGTACCTGGCAGCACCTCGGTGAGACGTTGCCGCGGCCAAAAGCGATAGTCGTCGTCTCTGCGCACTGGTTTACCCGTGGCACCGGTGTGACAGCGATGGAAACACCAAAAACCATCCACGATTTTGGCGGTTTCCCACAGGCATTGTACGACACGTATTATCCTGCACCGGGCTCACCGGAGTTGGCGCAGAAACTGGTGGAGCTGCTGTCACCGGTTCCTGTTGCGCTGGATACGGAAGCCTGGGGTTTTGACCACGGTTCATGGGGCGTGCTGATTAAGATGTACCCGAACGCGGATATCCCAATGGTGCAGTTGAGTATCGACAGCACCAAACCGGCGGCCTGGCATCTGGAGATGGGGCGCAAACTGGCCAGCCTGCGCGATGAGGGCATTATGCTGGTGGCGAGCGGTAACGTGGTGCATAACCTGCGTACGGTAAAATGGCACGGTGATTCCGCGCCGTATCCGTGGGCCACGTCATTTAACGACTATGTTAAGGCTAATCTGCAATGGCAAGGGCCGGTTGAACAGCATCCGCTGGTGAACTATCTGCAGCATGAAGGCGGTTCGCTTTCTAACCCAACGGCGGAGCATTTCCTGCCGCTGCTGTATGTTTTAGGCGCGTGGGATGGAGAAGAACCCATCACTATCCCGGTAGACGGTATTGAAATGGGATCGTTGAGTATGTTGTCGGTACTGATTGGATAATTTTTGTTGTTGTCAGGGTACGCCACCATTCTGGTGGCGTACCTCCGCTGATTGATCTCCCTCGCACAATACCTGCATCTATTTTATCTTCTCGTGCGCTTTTCCCTCTCTTACGGGCATTGTCTTTTTTTTATATATATTCATGTCATAAATTATTAATGTTAAATATATAGATATGATATGAATTGCGCTATCAATTCAGGTATTTAATTTTAATATATAAATTAAAGTGATAAAAAAATCGCACTCTGAAAATTAAAGTGACCTACATACCATTTATT
>NZ_JAKCNS010000093.1 GCF_021440345.1 Kluyvera intermedia | reverse complement strand
TATCAGCAAGAATACCGTCGCTGACATCGTGCAACGACACAGAGCTAACGCTTAGGGTGTCATTTCGCCCTCAGCCGGAACCGACCCCTTTTTGAGGAGCCTGACTGCTCCAGCGGGGATACGCTGGTCGCCTGTGAAGCTTTAGGGGCGGTTGTCTGAGTGTGCAGGTTCATCGTCATGGCTGTTTCTCCGTCAGTGTGAATTTCGTCTTCGTATCGCCTGACGGTTCGGCCTGCCCGGAGTCGTTCTGGTCAGCAAGGGCGCGCAGCGTGCCATTTACCCTTGCTGTCCAGGTTGTGACGGGGGACGATTACCGGAAGCTGATACGCAGGAGAAAGGCATCACAGGAGAAAATGACGATGTGCACACCCGGACTTACCGCCCCTTTAGCTGCACGGGTGAAACTGCCCTTCAGCGTCCGGGAGGACGGGTAAAAAAAGCACTGACGACGTCAGTGCTGCCTTTGTGACATGCGGTGTTACACTGCCTCTGCCGGTCAGTTCGCCCTTCCTGAAACCGGGGGCGGTTTGTTTTCGGGGACGTTCTGACCGGCTATCCCCCCATCACTTGCAGAAATTTCACCGCCCCTTATACTGTATGCATATACAGTTTTAAGCGAGGGAAAAAACGATGAAGTTCATTCCTGCAGTATCAGAAGCCAGCATAGTAAAAATTCCTTTGTTCACAGAGCGATGCCCTGCGGGTTTTCCGTCACCGGCAGCAGACTATACTGAGTCTGAACTGGATCTGAATGAGTACTGCATTCACCGGCGCCACTCCACCTATTTTGTCAGAGCGATTGGCAACTCAATGACTGATATTGGCCTCTATTCCGGCGATCTGATGGTCGTGGATAAAGCAGAACAGCCGCGGCACGGGGATATTGTTATCGCGGAAATTGAGGGTGAATTTACGGTAAAACGCCTGCTTCTGACGCCGCGGCCAGCCCTGCAGGCGATGAACCCGGACTTCCCTTCCCTGTACCCGGATCCGGAAACTCTGCAAATTTTCGGCGTGGTGACGGCCTTCATTCATAAAACCCGGAGGGCAGACTGATGTTCGCCCTGGCAGACGTCAACTCCTTCTACGCCAGTTGCGAGAAGGTTTTCAGGCCGGATTTGCGCGGCAAACCTGTCGTCGTTCTCAGTAACAACGATGGCTGCGTTATTGCCCGGAGTGCTGAAGCCAAACGGCTGGGTATAAAGATGGGAACCCCCTGGTTCCAGCTCAAAGAGGCGCAGTTTCCTGAAAAACTGTACGTTTTTTCCAGCAACTACGAGCTCTACGCGAGCCTGAGTAACCGTGTGGTCGCCCTGCTGGAAGAGCTGTCGCCCCGCGTCGAACAATACTCAATTGACGAATGTTTCCTGGATGCCCGGGGAATTAGCCACTGTATGGATCTGGAGGATTTTGGCAGGCAGCTGCGTGGGCATGTTCTCAGTGGAACCGGACTGACGATCGGTGTCGGCTTCGGCGCCACAAAAACACTGGCCAAATCGGCGCAGTGGGCGTCAAAGGAATGGCCACAATTCAGTGGGGTGCTGGCGCTGTCGCCCGAAAATCCACGCAGAACGGCAAAATTACTCAGCCTGCAGCCGGTGGAAGAAATCTGGGGCGTGGGGAACCGGATAGCGAAAAAGCTGCACGTTATGGGGATCACCACCGCCCTGCAGCTGTCGCTGACGAACCCTACATTTATCCGGAAAAACTTCAACGTAGTGCTGGAGCGCACGGTACGTGAGCTGAACGGCGAGAGTTGCATTTCGCTGGAGGAAGCGCCGCCGCCGAAACAGCAGATTGTCTGCAGTCGCAGCTTCGGGCAGCGGATCACCACCTACGGAGAAATGCGCCAGGCCGTCTGCCAGTATGCCGAGCGCGCGGCGGAAAAGTTGCGCGGTGAGCGACAGTACTGCCGGCATATCAGCACCTTCATCAAGACATCCCCTTTTGCGGTTAATGAGCCGTATTACGGTAACGTGGCCACGGAAAAACTGAACACCCCTACCCGTGACACCCGGGACATTATCGCGGCAGCGGTCAGGTCTCTGGACAGGATCTGGCTCGATGGCCACCGCTACGCAAAAGCGGGGATAATGCTCAATGATTTCAGTCCGAACGGCGTCGCGCAGCTGAATCTGTTCGATGACGTGCAGCCACGGCCGCACAGCGATGCGCTGATGAAGGTACTCGACGGCATTAATCATTCCGGACTCGGGAAAGTCTGGTTTGCCGGACGGGGTATTGCGCCGGACTGGCAGATGAAACGGGAGATGCTGTCACCGGCATATACCACACGCTGGAAGGAGCTGCCGGTTGCCCGTTTCTGACCGTTGAAATGACAGAAGGGACTTGCCGCCAGAGCTTACTTTACCGATCATACAGGTGACTTGTCTCAGGGGGGAACCATGACAAATATCATTCTGTGTGATGTGACTGCCAGCGTCAGCGAACTTAAAAACGATCCGGTGGCCACCGCCAGTGCCCGCGGCGGCTACCCGGTCGAGATAATTGACCGTAACCGCCCTGTTTTTTATTGTGTGCCCGCGGCTTTGTATGAACAAATGCTCGATGAGCTGGACGAAAAAGACCTGGTGCAAACGATAACAGAACGTCAAAACCAGCCGCTGCGTGAAGTGGATCTCAATCAGTATCTGTGATGTGCTCCGGTGCGAGGAGCAAGGAATGTATTAAGCCAATGTTAAGGAACAATATGGGTAGCAAAATCGCAGGTGTGGTTTTCTTATACTTCGCTGTCTGGGGAATGGCTTCAGTGATTGAATTGCAGTACTGGCGTAACGCTGATACCTATCCTGTCTGGCTGACAAAACATCTCCGGATCTCTCCTGAAAATAACGACAAGAGCCTGATAAGGATAGAAATGGAAACCTTTGACAAGGTATGTGGTGATAAAAGGGGCCTCCTTGCCGTCACCCAAAAACAAAACGGTATGTTTATGCGCTGTGATGATTCCCCCGGTTTTTTTTCATGGTTCAGCGGCGTTTACAAAGTCAATTAATCAGATAACGTGTTGCACTTTCAATATGTTACCCACATGGTTATCCCCCGTTACTGTGGGTAATCAATATATTGTGTCTCTGGCAGCTGCTTTTCCTACCATATGTTGTCCCTGCCCGTTCTATTTTGTGATCGGACAGTGTGAAAAACGACATCACAGTGGAGACGCTGCTGACGGGATGATGTTCATCCAGGGTCGTAAGATCGGCCGGTACTGGTTACCCGCCGGACGAAGGGCCGGCCAACGCGCAGCGTCGGTAGCTGGCTTTAAAAATGCTGGCGGAAATTTAAAGATGAAGCTGCATACTCTGCGAAATTTTGCAAATTTCACTCAACATGCTTCGTTCAGATCCCAACAGAGCTTTCACCATCGCCTGTAACAGCCGTCCTGCTGCGTGATTACTCCGCTCAACGGGTTGCTGGCGACAAGCCAATACCTGTTCGTGACAGGCATTGATTGAACCGTTGTCCCTAACTAATAATGTGCCGACGATGCAGGTGGGACCGTGGTCCCAGGCAGATAACCTGACCGGCGATACAGGTGGGACCGTGGTCCCAGGCAGATAAGCTGACCGACGACGCAGGTGGGACCGTGGTCCCAGGGAGATAACCTGAGCGGCGATACAGATGGGACCGTGGTCCCAGAGAGAATATTCAGGCCAGTTATGTTTTCTGGCCTGTGAGAAAGGAAATGAAGTAAAGGGAGATCACCGTAGACTAAAGCGTGTCCGCATCAGACTCCTGGTTTCTCAAGCTCCTTAAGAATGGCTTCTATTTTCTCTATACACTCCGCAGGAATGCGGGACCTATCCAGGTTAAGCACCATTTTATCGCCCTTATACAATGCTGTTGCCCCTGGAGCAAACTGATGACGTGAGCTCAGATTAACTCTTGATGCGGGAGATTGTTTCAGTACGGATGTTAAAAGACTAATGACCTCTTCAGCTTCAAAGATTAGTCCCGCTTTCTTCTGATCGTGGAGAGTCTCAGCCTGCTGCTTCAGTAATTCTTCTTTATCTGCAAAAGCCTTCTGAAGGGCTTCACCTGACCGGGCAGACAGTTCTCCAGGATGTGCAAACAGGGCAACAACGGATTTAGGCAATTTGGCCGTATTGATACAGCGGGTAATGATCTTACGAGAGATGTTTTCCGCATCGGCAAGCGCAGAAATATTTCCTGCAAACTCATTCTGCAGCCGGCTTGTATAACGCAGGCCACGTTCATAAGCACTCGTCGGCCGATAATCGTTACCCAGTCGGGACAATGCAGCCATCTGCTCATCGTCCAGTTCACCAACCAGAACGCGATAATCACTTTCCGTCAGGATTGCGGCTTTACGGCGACGGCTGCCGTCGGCAATTTCTATGACATCAGAAACCCGGCGGCCGAAAGCTGGAGTCTGCTGACCGGTCAGTAAAAATGAAGGAATGAGATCATCCAGAGCATCTTCGGTAAGTAGTTCCTGATCGCGCTCATTGCCTGACCATACGCGTGAAGCGCTCTCAACAGAGTCTCCCCGGAGCACCTCAAGGGTAAATTTCACTTCCCGTCCACATACCGGAAGAGAGATTGCATTACCGCGGGCCATAGCACCCACGCGCGCAATTAATGAATCCACCATCGGCGCGGCCGGCGCCGGTGATGAAGTATCTTCAGTCGATTGAGTATGTGTGGTATGTCTTGGAATGACAGGAGCACGCTTCATTATCTAATCTCCCAGCGTGGTTTAATCAGACGATCAAAAATCTCATTGCAAACAGGCTCCCAGATAGAGAGGGCATTACGCCAGGCACCGGTTGAAGAACGTTGATCAATAGCCTGTTCAAAAACGGTTCTCATACGGATCTGACCTTTACCGACTTCATCCGTTTCGCGCACAACATTTTTAAGGACCATGCTTCCCCAGGCATCCCGAATTTGTTCTTCCATCCACGGGGACTGTGAGCCATTATTATTACTGTATTTGGTAAGCAGAATACGGACATCTGGCTCGAAGCCTTTAAGATCCACGTTCTTAAGCAGGTCACGAAGCATATCGAAAAACTGCAGTGCGGAGGTGTAGTCGAACAGCTCTGCCGGAGTAGGGACAATCAGAACATCAGCAGCGCATACAACATTTATCGTACCGATACCAAGGTTGGGTGCACTGTCGATAACTATCACGTCATAATCATGAGCGACAGTTTCAATGGCCAGACGGAGCATCAGGTGCGGGTCAGCAGGTAATTTGCCTTCGTCAAATTTCCCCATCAGCTCGGTTTCAATGCGGTGCAGTGCCAGACAGGACGGGATGATATCAAGGCCAGGCCAGCAGGTGGGCTTTATAGCGTAGCTGGCGTCATCCTTTTCCCCAAGATAAAAGGGCAGGAGAGTGTCCTCAGCATGAATATGAAGATCGGGCACCCATCCGTGATACATAGAAGCAGTTCCCTGTGGGTCATTGCCTTCAACAAGCAGAACACGGAGTCCTTTCAGAGCAAGATCCTGAGCCAGGTGAACGGATACTGAGGTTTTGTAAACACCACCTTTGTGAGCTGCAACGCCAATCACCGGCGGAAACGCATCTTCAGCACGGCGCAGTCGTGTACCAAATACATCCCGCATGTGATTGATTTGTTCGATGGTATAACCAACGCGTTGCTCAACTCTCCCACGGGTTTCCATATCAGGGTGCGGCAGCCGGCCAGCTTTCTCGGCATCCCTGATAGCCTGAGATGACACGCCAACTAAATCTGCCGCTTCACCAATCCTCCAGCGCCGGGTTATTTTCCGGGCTTCCGGACTGTCATCATTAAACTGTGCAATGGCGATTGCTTTCGTCATTTCATGACCAGCACTTATGCACTGGTTGAGTGTATCCATGAGTCCCATACTGAACATCCTTTAATCATCACTTTGCATTATTTTATTAAATCTTGGAATTTATTGCAAAGCAACAATAAAATCGCAAAGCACACGAAAAAGTGCAAAGTGAACCACATTGGGTAATGAAAGAACGCAGGGGATTACAAAAGAGTACATACCGCAGTCAATATTAATCACTGCCGCTCGCCGCAGTAAGCGATCTCACACAGTGAGAAAGCGGCGAGGAAGCAGAAAATCACAGAACTCACAGATTGCACGTACGTCGGGTTGCTAAAGATGACTCGGGATCAGCCAGTTATAATGAAATTGACTGCGGTATGTAATATATTGACTATGGTATGATGCTTACCGCATCTGTAGGAAAGACGACTCAGCATACCGCAGTCAATGTTTCATTGTTGTACCTGTAGATCTCAATCTTCCAGAGCGTATTCAGGAAAATCAGGCCAGGGTTCTGGATATCTGGTGTGGCGCTTCCGGCCTTGTATCTGGGTTATTCATGGTCTCGATCCAATAATTGATCCCAAGGAGATCATAGTGAGATCCAAAAGAGATCCCCGGATCGCTCCAGCATGCGCTGTAACTGGCTTTAACGTCTGTCTGGATCGACTGCGGAATGTAAAATGTTGACTGTTATATGCATAATCTAATACTGTGATATGCAACGGTATTTACTGAGGTATGTATATCCGTTGACTGCGATACGTATTACTACATCCTTTTGTGGATAACCGTTGAGGATCAAGATGACGAGCGAAAATAATAGCTTACTTCTGAACCTTCAGGAAGTTGATAAGACAACCGGTGAAGTTGTTAAGCTGGATGTCAACAGCACCAGTACCGTGCAGCCAGTAGCGCTCATGAGACTCGGTCTCTTCGTCCCAACTCTGAAATCAACAGGGAAGAGCAAGGCGAACCGGAAAAACGTTACAGACGCGACTGAGGAGCTTGTACAGCTGGCCATTGCCAAAAGCGAAGGATACACTGACGTTAAGATCACCGGTTCGCGTCTTGATATGGACACGGATTTTAAAGTCTGGCTGGGGATAATTCGCTCCATGTCGGAGTATGGGGTAAAAAGTGACACCCTGGAACTGTCGTTCGTCGAATTCGTTAAGATGTGCGGATTTGACTCCCGTCGTTCAAACAAAAAAATGCGCGATCGCATCAGTAATTCCCTGTTTAAACTCGCCTCGGTTACGCTGAAGTTCCAGAGCGAGACCAAAGGATGGACCACCCATCTGGTGCAGTCAGCCTATTATGACATCAACGAGGATATCGTTGAGATCAAGGCTGAACCTAAGCTGTTTGAGCTTTACCACATGGACAGAAGGGTACTGCTGCGGCTGAAAGCCATTGACGCCCTGCAGCGCAAGGAATCAGCCCAGGCGCTTTATACCTACATCGAAAGTCTTCCCCAGAATCCTGCACCTATTTCCATGAAACGGATGCGTGACCGGCTGAATCTCACCTCAAATGTCTATACACAGAACCACACGGTGCGTAAGGCGATGGAGCAGCTGCGTGATATTGGTTATCTGGATTACACCGAGTTTAAACGTGGCCGAGCCACCTATTTCAGCGTGCATTATCGCAACCCCAAACTCATCAGTAGTCCTGTGAAGGTTCCGCGCAAAGAGGAAGAAGAGAAGGCGCCAGAGCAAAATTATGACGAAGTCATTAAGGCGCTGAAGGCTGCTGGCATCGATCCTCTTAAACTGGCTGAAGCCCTCTCAGCGATGAAGCCAGAAAATTGACTGCGATATGCATATCATGACTGCCGTATGCCGCTAAGGACATTCCATTGACTGTGATATGCATCACGCATACCGCAGTCAATATTTATTCTCTATCATGTCTGCCCGGATCGAACAATATTGACTGTCATATGTGATTTCGGGTCATGATACGCAGATATTGACTACGGAATGCGGGTTTAATGGGGGTAATCCCTGGTCTGTTCACCATTCCATGGGGGATAACATGCCACAGTCAATTTTTCAGTAACGCTCTATATCCCTTACGAAAATCTCAATCGGGTGCTGAGACGGTCATGTTACCTGACGGTATCCGTTCCCCTGTGTACTGCAGGTTTAGCCCGGCAGGATGAGACTGCAGCTGTCTGTATAACCCGGCGCCAGCTTCACACTGTTAAATGCGATCAGGAAACGGGAGCCGAATGGCAGAAAGGTGTTGGCTAGGGAAGGTGCGAATAAG
>NZ_JAKCNS010000092.1 GCF_021440345.1 Kluyvera intermedia | reverse complement strand
TTCATCAGACAATCTGTGTGAGCACTTCAAAGGCAGGTTCTTTAAGGTAAGGAGGTGATCCAACCGCAGGTTCCCCTACGGTTACCTTGTTACGACTTCACCCCAGTCATGAATCACAAAGTGGTAAGCGCCCTCCCGAAGGTTAAGCTACCTACTTCTTTTGCAACCCACTCCCATGGTGTGACGGGCGGTGTGTACAAGGCCCGGGAACGTATTCACCGTAGCATTCTGATCTACGATTACTAGCGATTCCGACTTCATGGAGTCGAGTTGCAGACTCCAATCCGGACTACGACATACTTTATGAGGTCCGCTTGCTCTCGCGAGGTCGCTTCTCTTTGTATATGCCATTGTAGCACGTGTGTAGCCCTACTCGTAAGGGCCATGATGACTTGACGTCATCCCCACCTTCCTCCAGTTTATCACTGGCAGTCTCCTTTGAGTTCCCGGCCGAACCGCTGGCAACAAAGGATAAGGGTTGCGCTCGTTGCGGGACTTAACCCAACATTTCACAACACGAGCTGACGACAGCCATGCAGCACCTGTCTCAGAGTTCCCGAAGGCACCAAAGCATCTCTGCTAAGTTCTCTGGATGTCAAGAGTAGGTAAGGTTCTTCGCGTTGCATCGAATTAAACCACATGCTCCACCGCTTGTGCGGGCCCCCGTCAATTCATTTGAGTTTTAACCTTGCGGCCGTACTCCCCAGGCGGTCGACTTAACGCGTTAGCTCCGGAAGCCACGCCTCAAGGGCACAACCTCCAAGTCGACATCGTTTACGGCGTGGACTACCAGGGTATCTAATCCTGTTTGCTCCCCACGCTTTCGCACCTGAGCGTCAGTCTTTGTCCAGGGGGCCGCCTTCGCCACCGGTATTCCTCCAGATCTCTACGCATTTCACCGCTACACCTGGAATTCTACCCCCCTCTACAAGACTCTAGCCTGCCAGTTTCGAATGCAGTTCCCAGGTTGAGCCCGGGGATTTCACATCCGACTTGACAGACCGCCTGCGTGCGCTTTACGCCCAGTAATTCCGATTAACGCTTGCACCCTCCGTATTACCGCGGCTGCTGGCACGGAGTTAGCCGGTGCTTCTTCTGCGAGTAACGTCAATCGCTGCAGCTATTAACTACAACGCCTTCCTCCTCGCTGAAAGTACTTTACAACCCGAAGGCCTTCTTCATACACGCGGCATGGCTGCATCAGGCTTGCGCCCATTGTGCAATATTCCCCACTGCTGCCTCCCGTAGGAGTCTGGACCGTGTCTCAGTTCCAGTGTGGCTGGTCATCCTCTCAGACCAGCTAGGGATCGTCGCCTAGGTGAGCCGTTACCCCACCTACTAGCTAATCCCATCTGGGCACATCCGATGGTGTGAGGCCCGAAGGTCCCCCACTTTGGTCTTGCGACGTTATGCGGTATTAGCTACCGTTTCCAGTAGTTATCCCCCTCCATCGGGCAGTTTCCCAGACATTACTCACCCGTCCGCCACTCGTCACCCAAGAGCAAGCTCTCTGTGCTACCGTTCGACTTGCATGTGTTAGGCCTGCCGCCAGCGTTCAATCTGAGCCATGATCAAACTCTTCAATTTAAAAGTGTTTGATGCTCAATGAATTAAACTTCGTAATGAATTACGTATGTTCACTCGTTGAGACTTGGTATTCATTTAGCGTCTTGCGACGTTTAAGAATCCGTATCTTCGAGTGCCCACACAGATTGTCTGATAAATTGTTAAAGAGCAGTGCAACACGGCTTTCGCTCACTGTTGCGAGGTGGCGTATATTACGCTTTCCTCTTTCAGAGTCAAGCGTTTAATTTCGCTTTTC
>NZ_JAKCNS010000091.1 GCF_021440345.1 Kluyvera intermedia | reverse complement strand
TAAAAAGATTGTACGCTGACAAAATTATTTTAGGAATAGTCAAAAAAAAAAATTACTAAAACATACAAAATTTTCGTAACAAAGCAGTAAAACATAATGATGAACAATGAATGAAATAAATAAAAATGCATATATATCATTAATTTAACTAAAATCGTCATGAAGCAATGTTTTGACTTAAAGTTTTGTAGGCTTTTGCATGCCTGGATCAATTTTTGTCTTTTAGACATACAAAATGGTAATTTTCTGATGCGTAAAGTTTTGTCGATAGTCCCTCTAAACGCTGATATTGGTGATTTTTGGCATAAAACTCTAAAGATGAAGTGAGCACTCAGTAAAGGATAAGAAAACAATGCATTAGGAATGAAAGACGTTATTTCTCAGATAGAGATGAGAATAAAGCACGTGATACCATAACAATAATCATTGTACGTAATATATATTTCGTAGTTAGCATGAGGTGTTTTTCGTTAAGCCGAAAAAGATAGGGCATCAAAAATCAAACCGCACAGGGCCTGACGATATAGAGCATGAAAGGAAATTAAATAAGAAAGGTCAATGCTGACGCAACGATCAATAGGTCAGCCGTCGTCGCCGGATAGCCGCATTTAGGCTGCTGTCGCTGGAGCGTCAACATCATCCCCATTCTACGGTGATGGACATTTTGATACTGCCATTAAAATCGTGCCATTGCCTGCTTTAGGGCACTCACTCCACTCAGAAGACAAGTCTGGGCTCTTGAGGCTGTACAGGCCCACCATTTCCGGCAAACAACGTCCCCAAAGCCCCATAATGATAACAACTGCAAGAACTAAGGGCGCCTGTAAGCTCACCAAAATTATTGAGATTTTTAACCGTGAAAGTTTTTTGGGATCGGTGAATCATCTCGCCCTTCTTTCAGATATTTATGGACAGGTGTTCCTTACGTAGTAACAAAAAGGGGCATCAGCCCCCTTCTTTTTATTTCAATCGCTTACCTGCTGCATCAACGACTTGCTCACCATCTTCCTTAGCGAAAGCCGCTTTCTGCGTATCTGGCAGAATATCCAGAACCACCTCGGATGGACGGCACAGCTTGGTTCCCAGCGGCGCCACCACAATCGGACGGTTAATCAGAATCGGATGTTGCAGCATAAAATCGATGAGCTGGTGGTCAGTAAATTTATCTTCGGCAAGTTCCAGTTCTTCATACGGCTCAACGTTTTTACGCAGTAACGCCCGGACGGAAATACCCATATCAGCAATGAGTTTGACCAGTTCATCACGTGAAGGTGGGGTCTCGAGATAAAGAATAATCGTCGGTTCAGTACCGCTGTTGCGGATAATCTCCAGCGTATTACGCGAGGTGCCGCAGGCCGGGTTGTGATAAATGGTGATGTTGCTCATATCAGTATCTCATTACAAAGTGACAGAGAGACGTAGCGCCAGCGCGGCCAGCGTTACGAACAGCACCGGCAGAGTCATGACGATGCCAGTGCGGAAATAGTATCCCCAGGTGATGGTCATATTCTTTTGTGAAAGCACATGCAGCCAGAGCAGCGTTGCCAGACTACCAATAGGTGTAATTTTCGGCCCAAGATCGCAGCCAATCACGTTGGCATAAATCATCGCCTCTTTAATAACACCGGTTGCGGTGCTGCCATCAATAGAGAGCGCGCCAACCAGCACGGTAGGCATGTTGTTCATGATGGAAGAGAGGAACGCCGTCAGGAACCCAGTACCAAAGGTCGCGGCCCACAGGCCTTTATCGGCCAGCACGTTCAGTATGCCGGAGAGATATTCCGTTAGCCCGGCGTTACGCAGGCCGTAGACCACCAGATNNAGCGGCCCTCACTTTCAGGCCGTAGACCACCAGATACATCCCCAGCGAGAAAATGACTATCTGCCATGGTGCGCCGCGCAGCACTTTTCCGGTGTTAATGGCATGGCCCCGTTTAGCTACTGCAAACAGGATTACTGCGCCAACAGCCGCAATCGCGCTAACCGGAATACCCAGCGGCTCGAGGACGAAGAATCCAACCAGCAGAAGAATCAACACTACCCAGCCGGTTCTGAAGGTTGCCAGATCTTTAATCGCTTTTGCCGGTGCTTTCAGGAGAGCCAGGTCGTAAGTCGGCGGAATATCTTTGCGGAAGAACAGATGCAGCATCACCAGCGTGGCGATAATAGCGGCAATATCCACCGGCACCATTACCGACGCATACTCAGTGAACCCAAGCCCGAAAAAGTCGGCAGAAACGATGTTAACCAGGTTCGAGACGATAAGCGGCAGGCTGGCCGTATCGGCAATAAACCCGGCGGCCATGACAAATGCCAGCGTCGTGCCTTTGCTAAACCCTAATGCCAATAGCATGGCGATGACTATCGGCGTCAGAATAAGTGCCGCGCCATCGTTGGCAAACAGTGCCGCCACTGCGGCACCGAGCAGAACAATATAGGTAAACAGCAAACGCCCACGACCATTGCCCCAACGTGAAACGTGCAGCGCCGCCCATTCGAAGAAGCCGGATTCATCCAGAAGCAGGCTAATGATGATAACGGCAATAAACGTCGCGGTTGCATTCCAGACAATATTCCACACCACCGGGATATCGCCAACGTGTACAACACCAAAAATCAACGCTAATACCGCGCCCAGCGTCGCACTCCAGCCGATCCCTAATCCTTTCGGCTGCCAGATAACCAAAACGATGGTCAGGACAAAAATAGCGCCTGCCAGTAGCATAAATCCTCCAGTCAGAGCCGTTCTCGCGCCCTGTATACACAAAAATTAAACTGCTCACTTTCTGAGTTTGTCGATGCCTGGTTGTAACGTTCAACCGGCACTGCACGCCCTTTCAGCCATTGCACATCGCCGGGTCGCACACCGTTAACGTTTTCGCATTATGCATTTCATATTCGATAAAACATATATATTCAGGCAAATTTTTTAGATACAAACAGCCTTGCCGCTACCAGAGCAGTTAGCCAATGCCAGCTTACGAGCAATGGCCCGGACGTCATCCTGTTGGCTCAACCAGGCCTGCTCAATCACCTGAGCGGCCCAGGAAGGAATATGTGGGGATAAGCGGTAATGAACCCACTTCCCCTGCTTGCTGTCCAGCAATAGACCGCTTTCCCGAAGCATCGCCAGATGGCGGGAGATCTTGGGCTGAGACTCATCGAGTGCAGTGCATAAATCACACACACATAGCTCCCCCATCTCACGTAGTAAAAGAACAATACTGAGCCGGGTCTCATCCGAGAGGTTTTTAAAAAGTTGTAGGGAAGTTAACTGCATCATTCCTCCAGATAATCTCTGGACAGGATACTCTTCACAGTAAGATGTGCAACGATGAATACGAAAAAACATATGTGAAAATGAGATCGTATCCCCATAGATGCAATGATGACATTGGCTATGGACAGGTGTTAAATGTGGCCGTTGGCTGTATAGCCATGCCACTTTCGGAAACGACAAGGTCCCGGCTTTTCCAGATGAGATGAGCTTTTGTGTTAAGCGATTGCTTACCAGCCAAAGTAATTACGTCAAAAATCAGCAACTACAATGAATAAATTAAATGAAGCCCCACCATTTAACGCAAAATGTATATGATTTTTTGCTGACTCTCACCGTTTCCCGCAAACGACGGAATAAAAATCCACGCTCATACGTGGATTTTTAGATTTGTCATAATTCAGTTCTTACCGCCATTTATCTCTGTTTTGCTTACGTGGCATCCACCGATTTCCCAGATGCCCGGAGCAAATCGCCAACAGTCTATATCTGGATATCCTGTTGTAGAACCGCAATAAACTCCAGTTTGCGTGGCCTGATAAAACCGTATCCTCCCGGTGCTGAAAGCTGCCACAGTGGACGTCCATCAGCCTCACCCACTTTTGCCAGCGTATGGCCCATTTTTTCAAGTAGGAGGGTTAATTCTTCGTCACCAGGCATCAGCAAACCCGCAATCTTAGCATTCCCCATATAGAACCATTTCCCACTACGTTCTTTAAAATAGTGGAACGGACTGCTTTCCTGTTGCACCTTTTCCATGCGTTTTAAGTAGTTCCGGTACTCATTATCACCGGCAACAAACAGCAAATTATCCAGCGGGCCGTTAATCTCCCTACGCGCAAAAATAGCGCGTATTAGCGTCGAGGGATTACCGCGTGAAGGATTTAAAAAGCCTCCCTGTGTCAGCCCTTTTTCACCCGGTTTCATTGATTTATAGAGCGTTTGCGCGTCCTTGAATGTGTAGCTTTCACCAACCTTAAATGCCATTGTCCCTCTCCAGAAAATCACTAATCTAAACAATAAATAGCGACCAGAAAGAGGGAAACTTTATACCTGTAGACTCTGTTTTCTCAGAAGAGGCCATTGAGCCTCGGGATAACCACAAAAACCATGAATTACACGCGGTGGCTTTGATTTTTCGCATCACATCGTTTTACTGAGTTTATTGCTGTGCTTTAATATGCTAAACCGATTTAATTAAGTTTAGCAAACAGGGAAATATCAGCATGAATGCAAAAGTATGGGTTCTGGGGGATGCAGTCATTGACCTGCTGCCTGAAAGTGAGGGCCGCTTGCTACAGTGTCCCGGTGGCGCACCGGCTAACGTGGCGGTGGGTGTTGCTCGTCTTGGGGGCAATAGCGGGTTTATCGGGCGCGTCGGCGCCGATCCGTTTGGCCGCTTTATGCGCCATACCCTGCAACGAGAACAGGTGGACATCAGCCATATGCATCTCGATGCCCACCACCGCACCTCCACCGTAGTGGTCGACCTTGACGATCAGGGCGAACGGACGTTTACCTTTATGGTGCGCCCTAGTGCCGATCTTTTCTTAACCTCAGAAGATTTACCGGCGTTTGCGGCCCACCAGTGGCTGCACGTCTGCTCCATCGCGCTCAGCGCTGAACCCAGCCGTAGCGCCACCTTCGCGGCGATGGAGAAAATAAAACTTGCCGGAGGCCGAGTCAGTTTTGATCCCAATATCCGCCCCGACCTCTGGCAGGATCAGGAGCTACTAAAAGCGTGCCTCGACCGTGCGTTGCATCTTGCCAACGTCATAAAACTGTCTGAAGAGGAGCTTGTTTTTATCAGCGGTAGTGAAGATTTAGAAAGAGGCATCGCCTGCGTCGCCGAACGCTACCAGCCTGAATTACTGCTCGTCACTCAAGGGAAAGCGGGCGTACTTGCCGCCTTCCAGCAACAGTTTATCCACTTCAAAGCTAAACCCGTCGTTAGCGTAGATACCACGGGGGCGGGCGATGCCTTCGTTGCCGGCCTGCTCGCCAGCCTTGCCGCACAAGGAATGCCGACAGATATTGCCTCGTTAGAACCGACCATCGCGCTGGCGCAAACCTGCGGCGCATTAGCCACCACCGCCAAAGGCGCAATGACGGCTCTCCCCTACCAGCACGATCTTAATCGCCAGTTTTGATTCCGTCGGGCCGCTTCATGCGGCCCACTTTGTCGCCCGCATCACAATTATTAAACCGGTTTAGCAAATTATATTTCAAGATCGTAGTGCGCATGTTTAACATAGCCACTAAACCGGTTTAGCTAAAACACATTTCTTTCAATTTTACTTTTGGGATGCGACCAGCATGTATAAAAAAAGCACACTCGCGGTTCTTATCGCTTTGCTAACCGGCACCGCCTCAGCCCACGCACAAACCGATCTCAGCACCATTGAAGCCCGTTTAATCGCGATGGAGAAACGCCTACAAGATGCTGAAAATAGAGCACAAACGGCAGAAAACCGCGCGGAGTCGGCGGAGCAAAAAGTCCAGCAGCTCACCACCCAGCAGCAAAAAAATCAGGACAATACTCAGGAAGTCGCCCAGCGTACTGCCCGGTTAGAGAAGAAATCTGATGAGAAAAGTGGTTTTGAATTCCACGGCTACGCCCGCTCCGGTCTGTTGATGAACGATGCAGCTTCCAGTAGCAAAAGCGGCCCCTACGTGACGCCAGCCGGGGAAACCGGCGGTGCTATTGGCCGCTTGGGTAATGAAGCCGATACCTACGTCGAGCTAAACCTTGAACATAAACAGACGCTGGACAACGGCGCAACCACCCGCTTCAAAGCCATGCTGGCCGATGGCCAGAAAACCTATAACGACTGGTCCGCAGACTCAAGCGATCTCAATATCCGTCAGGCATTTGCCGAACTCGGCAGCTTACCGAGCTTCGAGGGGCCGTTTAAAGGCTCCACCCTGTGGGCGGGTAAACGCTTTGACCGTGATAACTTTGATATCCACTGGCTCGATTCCGACGTGCTGTTCCTCGCCGGGACCGGTGGCGGTATTTATGATGTGAAGTGGAACGACAGTATTCGCAGTAACTTCTCTCTTTACGGGCGTAACTTCGGCGATCTTGAAGACATTGATAACAATGTGCAGAACTACATTCTGAGCATGAACCATTTTATCGGCCCAGTGCAGGTGATGGTCAGCGGTCTGCGAGCAAAAGATAATGACGACCGTAAAGACGCCAATGGCGATCTTATCCAGACCGACGCCGCCAATAACGGCGTGCATGCGCTGGTTGGCCTGCATAACGACAGTTTCTACGGCCTGCGCGACGGCAGCAGCAAAACCGCCCTGCTCTACGGTCACGGTCTGGGTGCGGAAGTTAAAGGTATCGGTTCGGACGGCGCGCTGCTCTCAGATGCCAATACCTGGCGTTTTGCCAGCTACGGCACCACGCCGCTCAGCGAACGCTGGCATATTGCACCGGCTGTACTGGCGCAAAGCAGTAAAGACCGCTACGTCAAAGGCGATAGCTATGAATGGGTCACTTTCAACGTCCGCCTGATTCAGGAACTCACCCAGAATTTCGCACTGGCCTACGAAGGCAGCTACCAATATATGGACCTGCATCCAGAAGGTTATAAAGATCGCAACGCGGTGAACGGCAGTTTCTATAAACTCACGTTCGCCCCGACGTTTAAAGTCGGCGACATTGGCGATTTCTTCAACCGTCCCGAACTTCGCCTGTTCGCGACCTGGATGGACTGGAGCAAAAAGCTGGATAATTACGCCAGCAACGATGCCTTCGGCAGCAGCGGCTTCAACGCTGGCGGCGAGTGGAACTTCGGTATTCAGATGGAAACCTGGTTCTGATGGTGAACGCCTGATGCCAGTCATAACCGGGGTGGCGATGCGCGCTTCGTCGCCCCGGACACAATAACAACGCAGAAACTGCACCCGTAATCACGGAAACATATCTCGCACATCATGACGTATTCAGAGGGTATTATGGATTTTGAACAAATTTCCCGCTCGCTGCTTCCCCTGTTGGGAGGCAAGGAAAACATCGCCAGCGCCGCACACTGCGCCACACGTCTGCGTCTGGTCCTCGTAGATGATTCGCTCGCAGACCAGCAGGCTATTGGCAAAATTGAAGGGGTTAAGGGCTGTTTCCGTAACGCCGGACAGATGCAGATTATTTTCGGTACCGGAGTGGTGAATAAAGTCTACGCCGCCTTTATCCAGGTGGCAGGTATCGGCGAATCCAGCAAATCGGAAGCTGCCGATATTGCGGCCCAAAAGCTTAATCCTTTCCAGCGTATCGCTCGCCTGTTGTCGAATATTTTCGTGCCGATTATTCCGGCTATCGTCGCTTCGGGTCTGTTGATGGGCCTGCTGGGAATGGTTAAAACCTACGGCTGGGTCGATTCCAGCAATGCCATCTATATCATTCTGGATATGTGCAGCTCGGCGGCGTTTATTATTCTGCCGATTCTGATTGGCTTCACCGCCGCCCGCGAGTTTGGCGGCAACCCCTATCTCGGCGCTACGCTGGGCGGTATTCTGACCCATCCGGCGCTCACCAACGCCTGGGGCGTGGCCGCGGGTTTCCACAGCATGAACTTCTTCGGCCTTGAGATTGCCATGATTGGCTATCAGGGTACGGTGTTCCCGGTGCTGCTGGCGGTGTGGTTTATGAGCATCGTTGAGAAACAGCTGCGCCGCGTGATCCCCGATGCGCTCGATCTGATCCTGACGCCATTCCTGACGGTAATCATCTCCGGCTTTATCGCCCTGCTGATTATCGGCCCCGCCGGTCGTGCCCTCGGCGATGGCATTTCGTTTATCCTGAGTACCCTTATTACTCACGCGGGCTGGCTGGCCGGGCTGCTGTTTGGCGGCCTCTATTCCGTGATTGTCATCACCGGGATTCATCACAGCTTCCACGCCATCGAAGCCGGGTTGCTGGGTAATCCCTCTATTGGCGTCAACTTCCTGCTGCCGATTTGGGCCATGGCAAACGTCGCCCAGGGCGGTGCATGTCTGGCCGTCTGGTTTAAAACTAAGGATGCGAAAATTAAGGCCATTACCCTGCCGTCGGCATTTTCTGCCATGCTGGGAATAACCGAGGCGGCCATTTTTGGTATCAACTTACGTTTCGTGAAACCCTTTATCGCCGCACTTATCGGCGGTGCTGCAGGCGGTGCGTGGGTGGTATCCATGCACGTCTATATGACTGCGGTTGGCCTGACGGCAATCCCGGGTATGGCCATCGTGCAGGCTAGTTCGTTGCTAAACTACATTATCGGGATGGTCATCGCCTTTGGCGTCGCCTTTATCGTCTCCCTGGCGCTGAAATACAACACGGACGCTGAATAATGTCACTTCCATCACGCCTGCCTGCAATTTTGCAGGCCGTTATGCAAGGCCAGCCTCGCGCGCTGGCCGATAGCCACTACCCGCACTGGCATCACGCGCCTGTCACCGGGCTGATGAACGATCCTAACGGTTTTGTTGAATTTGCCGGGCGCTATCATCTGTTTTATCAGTGGAATCCTCTCGCCTGCGATCATAAGTTCAAATGCTGGGGACACTGGAGTTCCGCCGACCTGCTGCACTGGCAGCATGAGCCGCTAGCCCTGATGCCGGACGAAGAGTACGACCGCAACGGCTGCTACTCTGGCAGCGCGGTAGATAACAACGGCACGCTCACTCTGTGCTATACCGGCAACGTCAAATTTGACGATGGCGGGAGAACGGCCTGGCAGTGTCTGGCAACGCAAAATGCCGACGGTACCTTTACCAAGCTCGGCCCCGTATTGCCGCTACCCGCGGGCTACACCGGGCACGTACGCGACCCAAAAGTCTGGCAGCATAACGGTCGCTGGTACATGGTGCTGGGTGCGCAGGATCTGCAAAAAAACGGCAAGGTGCTGCTCTTTAGCTCCGCAGATCTCCAGCAATGGACAAGCGAGGGCGAAATCGCCGGTTATGGCATCAACGCCCTGCACGATGCCGGGTATATGTGGGAATGTCCGGACCTGTTTCCCCTTGATGACCAGCACATTTTAATCTGCTGCCCTCAGGGCATTCCTCACGAGGAACAGCGCTACCTCAACACCTACCCCGCGGTGTGGATGGCCGGTGAGTTTGATTACAGCCGCGCGACGTTCAATCATGGGCCACTGCATGAACTTGACGCGGGATTTGAGTTTTACGCCCCGCAAACCATGCAGACCCATGATGGTCGCCGTCTGCTGGTCGGCTGGATGGGCGTCCCGGATGGCGAAGAGATGCACCAGCCAACGCTCGCCCACGGCTGGATCCACCAGATGACCTGCCTGCGTGAGCTGGAATTTATCGACGGCAAGCTCTATCAACGCCCGTTGCGCGAGCTAACCGCACTGCGCGGCGAAGCGCAAGGCTGGCAGGAAACAGCCCTACCGCTTGCGCCAATGGAAATTTTCCTCGAGACAGCCAACGCCGAAGAATTTTCGATTGATTTCGGCGGTGCGTTAATGCTGAAGCACGATGCCAGCGGCATCCGTCTGGCGCGGCGCAGTTTGGTTGGGGATGAAACGCACTATCGCTACTGGCAGGGAGATGTACGTTCGCTGCGGATCTACATCGATAGCTCAAGCGTAGAAATATTCATCAATGACGGCGAAGGGGTGATGAGCAGCCGCTATTTCCCGACCTATCCAGGGCAACTGATTTTTAACGGCAGCAAACCGGGCGCATTCTGTTACTGGCCGCTGCGCCCATGCATGGTAGAATAAGCGTATTGATTTCAGGCTCATGGCGTAGTGATGAAAACCAAACGCGTTACCATTAAAGATATCGCCGAACTGGCGGGGGTTTCCAAAGCCACCGCCAGCCTGGTGCTGAACGGTCGTGGCAAGGAGCTGCGCGTGGCGCAGGAAACGCGCGATCGCGTGCAGGCGATAGCCCGCGAGCAGCACTACCAGCCAAGTATTCACGCCCGCTCGTTGCGCGATAACCGCAGTCATACCATCGGGTTGGTGGTGCCGGAGATAACCAACTACGGTTTTGCCGTCTTCTCCCATGAGCTTGAAATGCTGTGTCGCGAAGCGGGCGTACAGCTTCTTATCTCCTGTACCGATGAGAACCCCGGTCAGGAGAGCGTGGTGGTTAACAATATGATAGCCCGTCAGGTCGACGGGCTCATCGTCGCTTCCTGCATGCACAACGATGCCGACTACCTGAAACTCAGCGAGCAACTGCCGGTGGTGTTATTTGACCGCTGCCCCAATGAGAGCAACCTTCCGCTGGTGATGACCGACTCTATCACCCCAACGGCCGATCTGATTTCACGTATTGCGCCTTTGCACCGCGATGAATTCTGGTTTTTAGGCGGCCAGCCGCGCCTGTCGCCATCACGTGACCGTCTGGCCGGATTCACCCAGGGTTTGGCTCAGGCGGGCGTTGAACTCCGCCCGGAATGGGTGCTCAACGGCAACTACCATCCCAGCTCTGGCTACGAGATGTTCGCCGCCCTTTGCGCACGCCTTGGCCGTCCGCCAAAGGCGCTGTTTACCGCCGCGTGTGGGCTGTTGGAAGGGGTTCTGCGCTATATGAGCCAGCACAATTTGCTGGATTCAGGGATTCATCTGGCAAGTTTCGACGATCATTATCTCTACGATTCACTGTCGCTGCGCATAGACACCGTTGGGCAGGATAACCGCCAGCTGGCCTGGCACTGCTATGACTTGATTAGCCAGCTCATCGACGGCAATACGCCTCAGCCGCTACAGCGCTATCTGCCTGCGACTCTGCAAATCCGCCATCGCTAATAGACCGCAATTCAACGCCTCTGTGGCCCAGCATTCTGGGCCAGATCCGGGGCGTTAATTCACTCTTTATGACGACAATTAAAACGCGCCTACCCTCTCACATTTAGCGATTCTCGCTAACAAATCGGCAAAAATCGTCTCTCATTGACATCATAAATACGTCATTGTATAAAACCACGCCTCAGTAATGAGTTTCATTAGCATTAGAAAAATCCAGTCTCCTCAATAACTATTTTAATGAAGGCTAGCATTTAATGAAAAAGGTCATCTGCGCGTTAGGTATGGTGTTTGCGTCGGTCAGCTCTGCTCTGGCAACCACTTATCCTCTGACCATGGAAAACTGTGGATATAAAGAGACATTTAGCAAACCGCCTGAACGCGTCGTGGCGCTGGGGCAAAATACCGTTGAGATTTTGCTCCTGCTAGGACTGCAAAATCACGTGGTTGCCAGCGCATTTTGGCCAACCAAAGTTCTGCCGCAGCTGGCGGAGCAAAATGCCAGAATCAAATTACTGACGGTAGAAATTCCGACGCTTGAATCTATCCTTTCGCAAAACCCTGATTTTGTTCCTGCACAACTTCCTCTTTTACTCGGCCCGGAAAGTAAAGTCGCCAAACGTGAAGATCTGGCTACCGTCGGCGTAAACAGCTATTTATCACCGGGTATGTGCGCCACCAAAAAAGCCGCGGGCGATATGTACGGCAGCCGCCAAAAGCTGTGGGACATGACCTATCTGTATAAAGAGATCGCTGATTTCGCCACCATTTTTAATGTCCAGCCTCGTGGCGATGCGCTGATTGCCGATTTCAAAAAACGCGAGAACGACCTGCGCACGGAATTCAGCAAGAATAAAAAGGATCTCTCCTTTGTCTTTTGGTTCTCCAGCGCATCCCCCTCTTCAGATGCCTACGTAGGCGGTAAAAACAGCGCATCCGGCTTTATTGCCAACGTGCTGGGTGGACATAACGCCATCACCTCTGAGACCGAATGGCCGACGGTCGGCTGGGAAAGTATTATCGCTGCCAATCCCGACGTCATCGTCGTCTCCAGCCTCGACCGTAATCGCTGGGCGCTTGATAATGCCGAAGAAAAAATCAAATTCCTGAAAAGCGATCCTGCCGTTAGCCAACTGGACGCGGTTAAAAAAGGACACATCGTGGTCATGGACGGTCAGGCAATGAACCCGACCATCAGGACTATCTACGGTGCTGAACAGGTTGCCGAACAGCTTAGAAAATTAGGGCTGAACTGATGACGGCTGCCGCTCTTTCGTCGCGACAGGGGCTGTTCCTGACCATCTCATGTTTGCTGTCAATCATGTTGTTATTGCTGGTGATTGCCATTGGCGTTAGCGTGGGGGAATTATCCATCCCGCTGCAAAACGTCTTTTACGCCATCAGTAATCGCATGGGACTGACTGACGTCCCGCTCAACCGCATCTATGAAAGTGTGATTTGGGACTTCCGCCTGAGCCGCGCGCTGGTAGCGGCATGCTGTGGCGCCGGATTAGCCATTTGCGGCGCCGTTTTACAAAGCCTGCTGAAAAATGCGCTGGCCGAACCCTACGTACTCGGTGTATCGGCCGGGGCATCTACGGGGGCGGTATCCGTCGTAGTATTGGGGATAGGTACCGGGGCGGTGTCGTTGTCGGCAGGCGCATTTGCCGGGGCCTTTGCTGCCTTTGCCTTTGTTGCCTTTTTAACCAACGGCGCGAGGGGCGGTAACGAACGGACGATTCTGGCCGGGGTTGCGGCTTCGCAACTTTTCAACGCTATCACCGCTTACACCATCAGCACCTCCGCCAGCACGCAGCAGGCACGCGATGTCATGTTCTGGCTGCTGGGCAGCTTCAGCGGCGTGAGATGGCCTGAGTTTCAGCTGGTGCTGGTAGTGGTATTGGCAGGTCTTGCCGTATGCCTCTACTACTCGCGCGCGCTGGATGCCTTTACCTTTGGAGATGATGCCGCCGCCTCTTTAGGCATTGCCGTGCCGTGGGTACGACTCGCCCTCTTCACCACTACCGCACTCATTACCGCGACCATCGTCAGTATGGCGGGGTCGATTGGGTTTGTGGGGCTGGTAGTGCCTCACGTCATGCGCTTCTTCTTCGGCCCACTGCATCGCACGTTGCTTATCGCTAGCGCGCTGGCCGGTGCCATCCTGATGGTGCTGGCAGATATCGCTTCGCGGTTACTGATTGCACCACAAAGTCTTCCGGTCGGCGTGGTGACGGCGCTGGTCGGCGTTCCATTCTTTGCCATTATTATTTACCGCTCAAGGAATAAGTGATGAGTATCTGCGCTGAAAATATTACCTGGAAGGTCGGTAAAAAAGTCATCGTTAACGGCGTCTCGCTGAACGTTTCTCGCGGTGAAACGGTCGGGCTGCTTGGCCCCAACGGATGCGGTAAATCCTCACTTTTACGTATCCTCGCCGGCCTTCGTCGCCCGGATGCTGGCTGCGTGACGCTGGATGGACAGGACATTTCCCGGATAGCGAAAAAACAGCTCGCCCGGCGGGTGGCCTTCGTGGAACAACACGGCATGACCGATGCCAATATGCGCGTGCGTGACGTGGTCAAACTCGGCCGTATTCCGCACCATTCCGCTTTTTCTAACTGGAGCACCCACGATGACCTAACCGTCACGGCGGCGCTGCAAAGAGTGGATATGCTGGAAAAAAGCGATCAGGGCTGGCTCAGTTTGTCCGGTGGGGAGCGCCAGCGGGTACATATCGCCCGTGCGCTGGCGCAGACACCCACTGAGATTCTGCTTGATGAACCGACTAACCACCTGGATATTCATCACCAGATGCAATTAATGCAGTTGATCAGTGAGTTACCGGTGACTAGCATTGTGGCCATCCACGATCTTAACCATGCGGCGATGTTCTGTGATTCGCTGATTGTGATGCAAAACGGGCAAATTATCGCCACCGGAACGCCACAGGATATTCTCTCCGAGGAGCTTCTCTGGGAGGTATTTCGGGTGAAAACCAAAATTGAGATCTCCCGCTTCCATGGCAAAAAGCATATTCACTTTATCGTTTAGCGGCGGGTAATTTCCATGTTCCGCTTTTCTCTGCGCCCCGCAACCACACTCTGGCCACCCGTTTTACTGGGCAGCCAGTTTGTTTTTAATATTGGCTTCTACGCGGTTGTCCCGTTCCTGGCGATATTTTTACGCGACGATATGCTGCTCTCTGGCGGGCTGATTGGGCTCATTCTCGGGCTGCGCACTTTCTCACAGCAAGGGATGTTTATCGTCGGTGGTGCCCTTTCCGACCGGTATGGTGCCAGAGTCATTATCCTGTGCGGCTGCATCATTCGTGTCGTTGGCTATCTGCTGCTGGCATTCGGCCAATCGCTGTGGCCGATTATCCTCGGGGCGTGCCTCACGGGTATTGGCGGGGCGCTCTTCTCGCCGTCGATTGAAGCGCTACTGGCTAAAGCCGGGACGCAGAGCGAGGCGAATGGAAAACGCAGTCGTAGCGAGTGGTTTGCGCTCTTTGCCGTTTGCGGTGAGCTAGGTGCAGTGCTGGGCCCGGTGGCTGGCGCGCTGCTGACCCATCTTGGCTTTCGCCAGGTTGCGCTGGCCGGGGCTGGGGTCTTCGTCGTCGCATTAATGGTGCTGTATTTTTGCCTGCCAAATTCGCAGCACCATACACGGTCGATAAAAATTGTTCCCTGGTGGACGACGTTTCGCCAGCCGCGCTTTGTCGCCTTTATTATCGCCTACAGTTCGTGGCTTTTGAGCTACAACCAGCTGTATCTGGCGCTGCCGGTAGAGATCCAGCGTTCAGGCGGCAGTGAGAAAGATCTCGGCCCTCTGTTTATGCTGGCCTCAGTGTTGATTATCGCTTTTCAGCTTCCGCTGGCGCGTTTGGCACGGCGAGTGGGGGCGGTAAGGATTTTGCCGCTCGGTTTTTTGCTGCTTTCTGCAGCTTTTGCCAGCGTGGCTATGTTTGCCGCTTCGCCGCCACTGGCGGGATGGCTGAGGTTACTGCCTTCGGTGTGTCTGGTCACACTGTTGACGCTAGGCCAAATGCTGCTGGTGCCCTCGGCGAAAGATTTAATTCCCTCTTTTGCCGAGGAGTCAACGCTTGGCGCACACTACGGCGCGCTCGCCACCGCCGGAGGGGTTGCCGTGCTGGCGGGTAATCTGCTATTTGGCCCGTTGTTGGATAACGCGCTGACGCCCTCACCGCAGGCCGTTTATCCCTGGCTGCTGCTGGCGGCGTTTCCTCTGTGCAGCGCGATTGCCCTGACGCGCATTTGCCGCCCACCGCCAAAACGGCTCACTATTTAAGGCTGAGCCCTACGGGCGCTGCTGGCCGTCACTTAGCGAAACGCGGCCAGCGGCTGCCGCTGACGTCCCTGCTCATCAAAATTGCTCGCCGCTAACCAACGGCGGATTACGGCGTCGCGCTCCGGCCATTCATCGTTAATTATCGACAGAATATCGCTGTCGCGCGTGCGTCCTTTACGCACTATTTTATGCCGTAAGCGCCCTTCCCAGCTAAAGCCCAGGCGCTCGGCGGCGCGACGGGAGGCCTGGTTCATCGAATCGCATTTCCATTCCAGGCGGCGGTAGCCATTGGCAAAGCCGTTTTTCAGCAGCAGCCAGACGGCCTCGGTACCCAGCGGCGTATCCTTCATTTTCCGCGACCAGGTGACGTGGCCAATTTCTACCGTCCCCATTGATTGGTCGATAGCCATGTAGCTGACAATCCCTACGGCACGCTCGGTTTGCAGACAGATAACCGCGTAAGGCACCAGGGCGTCGTCCATCACCTTGCCGGTAAGCCAACGGACAGTGGCGTCGAGGCTCTCTGGCTTTGAGCTCGCAAGCCACGTCCAATCGCTGTCATCACCAGAGGCGTAAGCGTCGAATAAATCCCCCGCGTGACGGGCCGCATCCAGCGGTTCCAGCCGACAAAAATGGCCGTTGAGAGCCACTCGGCGGAGCACCTGCGCGCCTTGCCAATCCGGGACGCGATCGTTGACCTGTTGACCAAACTCATTGATTTCCGGCACCTGTCTTTCTCCTGTGAATACGCGCTTATGAGGGTATGAGGATTCAGTACGCGTAATAACAAAGCATAAAGGCGCTCATGTACGCAACAGTTTCAGGCTCGCAGGCAAATCACAAACGCTTACGGTATTCGCGGAAATGACCATCGTCAGTAATAACACGATAATCGACAGTGCTGCCCGCTAACGCGGGGGCTGCAATCGGCACGGCCAATTCGGCAAAGGGAGAGACCATCAGATTATTGATTGGCGGCTGTCCCGCCAGCGTCACCGTCAGGCTCATATGCCACGCCGTGGGGTTGGTTATCTTCACGGCATCACTCGTGGCGGTAAATTGCAGTGCTTCCTCATCTTGTATTTGTGGTGCCTGTAAATTCGCCGGGCGGATAAAGACTTTTAAACGTAGACGCAGCGGCAGCGTTAATTTGTCCTGTGGCTGCGCGGCGTCATTGCTC
>NZ_JAKCNS010000090.1 GCF_021440345.1 Kluyvera intermedia | reverse complement strand
TCAGCGGCGTCCAGACGCTGTACCAGGTCGGCACGGTATCGATGGTGTTATACACACGAACCATCATCCACACGAACACCACGCCCAGCACCATCGTCACCACCAGCCACAGGCTGCGCAGCGCGCACGACAGCTTGTTGGTGACTGCCAGCAGCCAGCCAATACCGCCTACCGCAAAGAAGATTGCGCCGCTGGCGATTTCGTTACTCAGCGACGAAGCGCCGATACGGTTAAGCGAGTTGAAGGCGCGCATCGGCGAACCGAGGTGCAGCGTCGAGGCGATAAACCCAATGCCCATCAGCACCCACAGCGCAAACATGCTCAGCACCACGCGCTGCTGTTGCTCACGCGGCAGTTGCCCCTTCATCAGCGCCAGCGCCAGGACGATAAAACCACCGGCCACGCACTGCCCAAAGACCGTGAAGATCATCAGCGGCCATTCATGCCATCCACTTCCCATCTCACACCTCCTTCGGGTTGGCCAGATAGCCGGTTGTGTCGCCGCACGGACGTGCGTTGGCGTTGGGTTTAATCACGATACTTGGCTTAGTGAAGTGCGCAGACGGCAACGGGGCCACCGCGGCCAGCTGGCCGTGTTTCTGACGCAGCTCTTCAATCGGGCCAAAGTCCAGCGCGCGCAGCGGGCAGGATTCGACGCAGATCGGTTTCTTACCGTCGGCCACACGCTCATGGCAGCCGTCGCACTTGGTCATGTGGCCTTTCGCCGCGTTGTACTGCGGTGCGCCGTACGGGCAGGCCATGTGACAGTAGCGACAGCCGATGCAGACATCTTCGTCCACCACCACAAAGCCGTCTTCGCGTTTGTGCATTGCCCCGCTCGGGCACACTTTGGTACAGGCCGGGTCTTCACAGTGGTTACAGGCAATCGACAGGTAGTAGGCAAAGACGTTCTGGTTCCAGACGCCGTTGTCCTCCTGCCAGTCGCCGCCCGCGTATTCGTAGATGCGGCGGAAGCTGACATCCGGAGTTAAGTTCTTGTAATCTTTACAGGCCAGCTCACAGGTTTTACAACCGGTGCAGCGGGCGGAGTCAATAAAAAAGCCATATTGGGTGGTCATCGGTTACTCCTTACACCTTCTCAACCTGGACGAGATTCGTGTGCGATGGGTTACCCTTCGCCAACGGCGATGGGCGCTGGGTAGTCAGCACGTTGATAGAGCCTGCCTGATCGATACGTCCCGCATCCGGGTTGTACCAGGCGCCCTCGCCCAACGCGACGATGCCCGGCATCATGCGCGGTGTAACCTTGGCTTCAATATGCACTTCGCCTCGGTCGTTGAAGATTCGAATACGATCGCCATTTGCAATTCCGCGCTTCTTCGCGTCCAGCGGGTTGATCCACATCTCCTGGCGGCAGGCCGCCTGCAGAACGTCAACGTTGCCGTAGGTTGAGTGAACACGGGACTTGTAGTGGAAACCGGTTAACTGCAGCGGGTATTTCCCGGCGAGCGGATCGTTGTAGTTTTCAAAGCCTGGGGCGTAGATCGGTAACGGATCGATAACATCATCTTCCGCCAGTTCCCAGGTCTCAGCGATTTTTGCCAGCTCCTGCGAGTAAATCTCGATTTTACCCGACGGCGTGGTCAGCGGATTTGCCTGCGGATCTTCACGGAATGCCTTGTAGGCCACATGATGCCCTTCCGGATCACGCTGCTTGAAGATACCCTGCTTGCGGAAGGTGTCGAAATCCGGCAGTTCCGGTACGGCCTGACGGGAGATTTCATACAGGTGACGCATCCAGCCTTCCTGGGTCCGCCCCTCGGTGAACTTCTGCTCCACGCCCATACGTTTCGCCAGCTCAGTGGTCATGTCATAAATCGTTTTGCATTCAAAGCGCGGTTTGATGACCTGATCGGTAAAGATGACGTAGGACATGTTGCCGCAGGAAGCATCCAGCGCGAAGTCCATCTGCTCGGACGCGGTACAGTCCGGCAGCAGAATATCGGCATATTTCGCCGACGACGTCATGTGGCAGTCAATCACCACAATCATTTCGCACTTCTTATCATCCTGCAGGATTTCATGGGTGCGGTTAATTTCAGAGTGCTGGTTAATCAGACAGTTACCGGCATAGTTCCAGATCATTTTGATCGGCACATCCAGTTTGTCTTTCCCACGCACGCCGTCGCGCAGCGCGGTCATTTCCGGGCCACGCACGATTGCATCGGTCCACATAAACATGGAAATGCTGGTCTCGATTGGATTTTCCAGCGTCGGCATACGCTCGAATGGCACCTCATAGGAACCTTCGCGTGCGCCGCTGTTACCCCCATGAATCCCGACGTTACCGGTCAGAATCGATAGCATTGAAATAGCGCGGGTAGCAATCTCACCGTTGGCGTGGCGCTGTGGACCCCAGCCCTGAGAGATATAGGCCGGTTTAGCACTGCCAATTTCGCGGGCCAGCTTAACAATACGATCAACCGGAATACCGGTGATAGTGGATGCCCACTCCGGTGTTTTCGCCATAGCATCGCTGCCCTGGCCCAGAATATAGGCTTTGTAGTGACCGTTAGCTGGTGCGCCTTCAGGCAGCGTTTTCTCGTCGTAACCGACGCAATATTTGTCGAGGAACGGTTGATCGACCATGTTTTCAGTGATCATCACCCACGCCAGCGCAGAAACCAGTGCAGCATCGGTACCCGGACGAATTGGGATCCACTCATCTTCACGGCCGGCACCGGTATCGGTGTAGCGTGGATCGACAATTATCATGCGCGCATTGGATTTTTGTCGCGCTTGTTCCAGATAGTAAGTTACCCCGCCGCCGCTCATGCGGGTTTCGCCAGGGTTGTTACCGAACAGGACGACCAGCTTGCTGTTTTCAATATCAGACGGGCTGTTACCATCGGCCCAGCCACCGTAGGTGTAGTTCAGGCCAGCAGCAATCTGCGCAGAGGAGTAGTCGCCATAATGGTTCAGATAGCCACCGCAGCAATTCATTAAGCGGGCAATCAGCGTACTTCCCGGCGGCCAGGAGCGCGTCATGGTACCACCCAGCGTGCCGGTACCGTAGTTGAGATAAATTGACTCGTTACCGTAATCTTTGATTAAGCGCTTCATATTGTCGGTAATCAGGTCAAAGGCTTCATCCCAGCTAATACGCTCGAATTTGCCTTCCCCACGTTTACCCACGCGCTTCATAGGATACTTCAGGCGATCCGGATTGTAGACGCGACGGCGCATTGAGCGGCCACGAAGACAGGCACGAACCTGATGAAGCCCCTCGTAGTCATCATCACCGGTATTGTCGGTCTCAACGTACTTAATCTCGCCATCGACAACATGCATGCGCAGCGGGCAGCGGCTGCCGCAGTTAACTGTACAAGCGCTCCAGGTGACGCGTTCCACAGCTGTCGCTGGGGCGATAGCATCCGCGGCGCAGACGATACGGCTGAAGGGAAGCGTCAGCGCGCTGCTGGCCATTGCCAGGCCGCCTATCGCCGTAGTTTTCATCAAACCACGACGGCTGACCTCGGCTGCCAGTAAAGCATCGGGGGTTTCAGTTTTCATGGATACTCACTTCGTTGCTGACATTGAAATTTTCAATCGCTATATAGTTATATATATAACGAAATACTATTATTGTAGTTTTATATGCTGGTAGTACTTAGAAGGGAGTATTAAACGTTCTGCCAGGAGAGGTATTGTTCGGTATCAATGTCAGACATAAAAAAAGCGCCTCACGGCGCTTTTTTCAACATGGTGAGGATTAACCAATAAATTCCAGACCATTCATGTAAGGACGCAGTACCGCAGGAACTTCAATGCGGCCATCTGCCTGCTGGTAGTTTTCCAGCACGGCAACCAGCGTACGCCCTACCGCCAGGCCAGACCCGTTAAGGGTATGCACCAGACGTGTTTTCTTATCAGACTTGCTGCGGCAGCGAGCCTGCATGCGGCGCGCCTGGAAATCCCAGACGTTGGAGCATGAGGAGATCTCGCGGTAGGTATTCTGCGCCGGAACCCAGACTTCGAGGTCATAGGTTTTGCATGCGCTGAAGCCCATATCACCGGTGCACAGGATGATTTTACGGTACGGCAGGCCCAGTAGCTGCAGCACTTTTTCCGCATGACCGGTCATCTCTTCCAGCGCCGCCATGGAGTCTTCCGGACGAACGATCTGCACCATTTCAACTTTGTCGAACTGGTGCATACGGATCAGACCACGCGTATCACGACCATAGGAACCCGCTTCAGAGCGGAAACACGGCGTGTGCGCGGTCATTTTGATCGGCAGATCGTCTTCGTCGATGATTTCATCGCGAACCAGGTTAGTCAGCGGAACTTCAGCCGTCGGGATCAGCGCATAGTTGCTGCTGTCTGACTCTTCTTCCAGTGGACGGGTATGGAACAGGTCGCCAGCAAACTTCGGCAATTGACCCGTACCGTACAGCGTGTCGTGGTTAACCAGGTAAGGCACATAGTTTTCGCTATAGCCATGCTGCTCGGTGTGCAGATCCAGCATGAACTGCGCCAGCGCGCGGTGCATACGGGCGATTTGGCCTTTCATCACCACAAAGCGTGAACCGGTCAGCTTAACGGCCGCGGCAAAATCCAGACCGCTGTGCATTTCACCCAGCGTTACGTGGTCGCGAACTTCAAAATCAAACTCACGCGGCGTACCCCAGCGGCTGACTTCAACGTTGTCGTTTTCGTCTCTACCGACCGGTGCATCGTCATGAGGAACGTTCGGGATCGCCAGCGCGATATCGCGGATCTCAGCCAGCAGAACGTCCAGTTCAGATTTTGCGGCATCAAGTTGTTCGCCAAGCTTGTTCACTTCCAGGCGTAAAGGCTCAATGTCTTCCCCGCGTGCTTTCGCCTGGCCGATGGATTTCGATCGCGAGTTACGCTCTGCCTGCAGATTTTCAGTTTCTACCTGCAGTACTTTACGACGCTCTTCAAGAGCGCGAAGTTTATCTACATCCAGCTTATAGCCCCGGCGTGCCAGTTTTTCTGCGACTGCGTCTGGCTCTGTGCGCAGCAGATTGGGATCGAGCATGCTTATCCTATGCTTATCGAATTGAAAGTGGAGTATGCGACCGCAGCCTGCGGTCGCAGAGGTACATTGACAACATTACCGCAACGACTGCGCTAGCGGTAGCGTTTTGTGTGGCTATTTTGATCCTGTTCAGCGAGCCAGGCGAGCTTTTCGCCAATCTTGCCTTCAAGACCCCGGTTCGTTGGACGATAGTAGCGAGTTTGTGCCATTTCGCTGGGGAAATACTCTTCGCCCGCCGCGTAGGCGTTAGGCTCATCGTGGGCATAGCGATACTCCTGCCCGTAGCCCATCTCTTTCATCAATTTAGTCGGCGCATTACGCAGATGCTCCGGCACGTCATAATCAGGACGCTCGCGGGCATCGGCCATCGCCGCTTTAAATGCGGTATAGACGGCGTTGCTTTTTGGCGCACAGGCCAGATAGACAATCGCCTGGGCGATAGCCCGTTCCCCTTCAGCTGGCCCGACGCGAGTAAAACAATCCCATGCCGAAAGAGCCACCTGCATCGCCCGCGGATCGGCGTTCCCCACATCTTCAGAAGCAATGGCCAGGCAGCGTCGTGCCACGTACAGCGGGTCACCACCGGCGCTGATGATGCGGGCATACCAATATAGCGCCGCATCAGGGGCACTGCCGCGTACCGACTTGTGCAGCGCAGAAATCAGGTCGTAAAAACGGTCGCCTTTATTATCAAAACGAGCGCTGCGTTCACCGGCAATTTCCGTCAATAACTGCGGCTGTAGTACACGCTTACCAGCGGCATCAAGCTCGGCCATATCGGCCATCATTTCCAGCGTATTGAGCGCTCGTCTGGCATCGCCATTTACCAGTTCAGCAATGGCACGCCGGGTGTCGTCCGGCAGAACGATATCCTGACCGCCGTAACCGCGCGTTTTATCTTCCATCGCCTGAGTGAGGACATGTTCAATATCGTCGGTTGTCAGTGACTTCAGTAGATATACGCGGGCTCGGGAGAGTAAAGCCGAGTTTAGTTCAAACGAAGGATTTTCGGTGGTCGCGCCGATAAAGGTAATGGTGCCGTCTTCAATATGCGGCAGAAAGGCGTCCTGCTGGCTTTTATTGAAACGATGGACTTCGTCGACGAACAAAATGGTACGGCGCCCGGCATTGCGATTTTGCCGCGCCCGTTCAATGGCTTCGCGGATCTCTTTCACCCCGGAGGTCACTGCGGAGATCCGCTCGACGTCGGCGTTGGCGTAGCGGCCAATCACTTCTGCCAGCGTCGTTTTCCCGGTGCCCGGAGGCCCCCACAGAATCATCGAGTGCAGATGCCCGGCCTCGATGGCTCGCGGCAACGGTTTACCGGCAGCCAGCAGATGCTGTTGGCCGATGTACTGCGCTAAATTTTCTGGCCGCATACGCGCGGCCAGAGGTTGAAATGTGTTATCGGAAAAATCGAGCGACAAATTGCCCACGCCTGCCTCTTACTTACGCTGGTCGTCCACCGTCACGCCCTGCGGCGGTGTAAAGGTGAATTTAGATGCATCTACCACGCCGTTCTGCTGGGTTTTCAGCTGATAGCTACTACGCTGATCGTCCTGCTCAATGGCGCTGAACTGATGAATCGTGCCATCACGGCCCACGTTAATGGTGAATTTCTTCAGGTTACCGTTATTACCACGCGGCGTCAGAACAAAGTCATCACCCGTCTGTTGGATGTTGTACTGCTGCCAATCGCTAGCCTGGTTGCGGGCAATCAGCATAAATGGCGTGTTACCGGTCGCGTCTTTAAGCCAGGTGGCGGTCGCCTGTTCAACAAACGGGTTGTAGAACCACAGGGTTTTACCGTCTGATACCAGAACGCTTTCATCCGGCTGAGTCATGTGCCAGTTAAACAGATTTGGGCGCTTAACCCACAGATCGCCCTGGCCGTCCTGCACTGCATTACCGCTGCCATCGGTCACTTTCTGGGTAAAACTCGCGTGGAAGCTGCTGACCTTATCCAGACGAGATTTCAGGTCACTGGCGGCGTCAGCCCAAACGCTGCTAACAACAAAGCTGGAAAGTAATGCACAGGTGATCGCGAACTTTTTCATTGTTATTCCTTAAATAGCCTCATGCTCCCGCCTGGAGAGCCTCTGTCACCCACTCTATGATGCCATTTCGTGAGGTGACAGAAGAAAATGCTTAATTTTGCCTTATTTACCCATCTTTGCAATTAGTCAAACGGCGGCGGTGCCAGCACCTCTCGGTTGCCGTTATGCCCCTGTTCGCTAACAATTCCCTGCGCTTCCATCTGCTCGATGATACGCGCCGCGCGGTTGTAGCCGATACGGAACTGACGCTGAACGCCGGAGATCGACGCTTTGCGCTTCTGGGTCACAAAGTTCACCGCTTGATCGAATAAGGGATCCAGCTCTTCTCCGCCGTCGAAGCCACCACCGTTGCCACCTTCGCTTTCGCTGTCGGAGGTGATGCCATCAACATACTGTGGACGGCCACGCGCCTTCCAGTCCTGAACCACGGCGTGGACTTCCTGGTCGCGGACAAACGCGCCGTGAACACGTACCGGGTTATTGGAGTTCGGAGCGGCATACAGCATATCCCCCATACCGAGTAACGACTCTGCGCCACCCTGATCGAGGATAGTACGGGAGTCAATTTTACTGGAAACCGTAAAGGCAATACGCGTCGGGATGTTGGCCTTAATAAGACCGGTAATCACATCCACCGACGGACGCTGAGTTGCCAGCACCAGGTGAATACCCGCAGCACGGGCTTTCTGCGCCAGTCGCGCAATAAGCTCTTCGACTTTTTTACCGACGGTCATCATCAGGTCGGCGAATTCATCTACCAGCACGACGATATACGGCAGTTTTTCCAGCACAGGGTGGGTAACGTCCATGCTGTCACCCGGCTTCCAGTATGGGTCCGGAATCGGACGTCCCATGCGGGCCGCTTCGGCAATTTTCTCGTTATAACCGGCTAGATTTCGCACGCCTAACGCGGACATCAGCTTATAGCGACGTTCCATCTCGTTGACGCTCCAGCGCAGAGCGTTGGCTGCATCCTTCATGTCGGTGACAACTTCAGTCAGTAGATGTGGAATGCCTTCATAGACCGACAGTTCCAGCATTTTCGGGTCAATCATGATGAAACGCACGTCTTCAGGCTGCGCCTTATACAGCATGCTGAGGATCATGGCGTTCACGCCAACCGACTTACCGGAACCAGTAGTACCTGCCACCAATAGGTGCGGCATCTTCGCCAAATCGGCAACCACTGGCTCACCGGCGATGTCTTTACCCAGTACCACGGTCAGCGGTGATGGGTTATCGCGGAATTTGTCACAATCCAGCACTTCACGCAGATAAACGGTCTGGCGTTTTTTGTTCGGGAGTTCCAGGCCAACGTAAGGCTTGCCGGGGATCACTTCCACCACGCGCACTGCGACAGTTGAAAGCGAACGCGCCAGGTCGCGCGAAAGATTAGAGATACGCGCAGCCTTCACGCCCGGAGCCAGGTTCAGCTCGAAGCGAGTAATAACCGGGCCTGGGGAATAGTTCACCACATCGGCTTTGATACGGTAATCGGCCAGGCGAGTTTCAACCAGACGCGCCATTTGCTCCAGCGCGAAGGTATCAACCGGTTCAATTTCCGTCGGCGGTGGCGTCAGGAGATCGAGCGACGGCAGCGGCGTCGTCGGCTTCTGCAGCGGGCGATCGTCGCCGTTACGCATCAGCAGCGGGTGAATCAAACTTTCCTGCGGCGGCGTAGTGGGTTGATGCTGCGGCTGCGGCTGCGCATACTGCGGAGGCTGGGCTACAGGCTGCTGAACCGGTGCCTGCGGCTGCGCGTACTGCGGCGGTTGAGCGACTGGCTGCTGGGCCGGTGCCTGCACATATTGCGATGGCTGCGGAGCGTGCTGCGGCTGATGGTAGCTTTGAGCATGCTGCGGCGGCTGTTGATATTGCTGCTGAGGCTGCGCGGGTTCCGGCATTACGCTCGGCGTAAAGAGCGGCGCTTTCGGCGTATCATCAACCAGCGTTTTCATCGGCGAGAATTCATAATCCTCAGCGGAGAATGGACGCGCGCCCTGTGGCTGCTCGCTGGAATAACGGGTCTGCTGTGATGCGGCAAACTGACGTGCAAGTTCGGCTTCTTCTGCGGTATCCGCATCGTCTTCAACGGTATAATCGTTGTCATCAGCGTCAGTTTCGCCGTAACGGCTGTGCTGAGAAGCGGCAAACTGACGTGCCAGCGTATCCTGATGCATAGCCTCAGCTTCATCGTCGGTTAAATTCTCGACGCCGTCATGCTGATCGTTCCCGGCTTCACGCGCTGCACGTTCTTCGGCCATGCGCTGCGACGGCAATTTAATGCCATAAGAAGCCAGTTCGCGGCGCGTTGGTACACGGACGCGGTTCGGCGGTGGCAGTTTCGGGCCAATGCCCTCTTTCACCTGCGGACGCGGACCTTCTGCAGGGCTAAATAACGGCGCAGAAGCCGCTACGGCCGCGGCAGCACCTGCGGCCACAGAGGCGTTACGGACGCCAGCAGCAACCGGCGCAACCGCAGCCGTTGGTTCAGGTACAGGGACCGAGGCGGCCGCGGATGGGAATATACCGCGTTGTTCAACTGGCGCTAAGGGTTCAGGGATAGGCTGATACCATGCTTCCAGCTGTTCACGCTCACGCGCACGCTTCTCTTCCACTTCTTCAAAATAGTAGAGCGGTGGACGCTGGGCTGGTTTAACTTCTTCTTCCACTACAGGTTCAGGCTCAACCACCGGCGCGCTCTGCTCGTGAGCCGCATACTGCTGTTCATATGCTGGCGGTTCAGGCTGAGCGTACTGCGGCTGTTCGTAAGCTGGCTGCTGCGGTTGAGCATACTGAGGCTGCTCGTAAGCCGGCTGTTGCGGCTGAGCATACTGAGGCTGCTCGTAAGCAGGTTGCTGCGGTTGAGCATACTGCGGCTGCTCGTAAGCCGGCTGTTGCGGCTGAGCATACTGCGGCTGTTCGTAAGCCGGTTGCTGCGG
>NZ_JAKCNS010000089.1 GCF_021440345.1 Kluyvera intermedia | reverse complement strand
TGATCTTGACCCTCCATCTCCGAACAGCTTTTGTATCTTAAGTTAACGATGTCCGCTGCCGCCGGTATTCCCTCGGGGAGTGATATCCCAGCGCGCTGTGCGGGTGGTTTTCATTGTAATGCGTGAACGCTACTGCAAGGTTTCGCAGTGCTGTTCTCACATCCGGTTTTGGCATGAACGCGATATAGTCTTCTTTCATCGTTTTCACGAACCGTTCGGCCATGCCATTACTCTGCGGGCTGCTCACCGCTGTTGTGCAGGGCTCCAGATTCAGCTCTCTCGCGAACCTCCGCGTTTCATACGCGGTATACGCTGAACCGTTATCCGTCAGCCACTGCACCGCTGTGTCGGGCAACCTGTCGCCGAAGCGCTTTTCCACCGACCTCAGCATCACATCCTGCACGGTCGAACTGTCATAGCCTCCCGTGCTTGCTGCCCAGTCTATGGCCTCACGGTCGCAGCAGTCCAGCGCGAACGTTACCCGCAGTTTTTCGCCGTTGTCGCAGCCGAACTCGAAGCCATCTGAACACCAGCGCATATCGCTTTCTGCCACCGCTATCTTGCCCTTATGTTCACGCTTCGGTCGCTCTGGTTTGTGATGCAACAACAACAGGTTATGCTCGCTCATTATCCTGTAAAGCCGTTTGGCATTCACAGGTGGCTGTCCCTCTGTGCGACGTTGCTTGCGCAGGATGCCCCACACGCGTCGATAACCATAACTCGGCATATCGCTGATAATGTTGAGGATAGCCGACAGTATTTCTGCGTCTGCTTCTTCATTACGCCGGTTACAGCGCCTGTCCTGCCAGTCGGCAGAACGGTTAATCCGCAGTGACAGTTGCGCACGCGACACGCCCATGGTCCGGCTGACCATGGCTATTCCCCGTCCTTTGGCAACAAGGGCGCGTGCGCTATCCATTTTCGCGACTGACCGTACTCCACGGCTTCTTTCAGGATCTCAACTTCCATCGTTTTCTTGCCCAGAAGGCGCTGAAGCTCCCGGACCTGCTTCAGAGCAGCAGTAAGCTCAGAAGCAGGAACGACTTCCTCTCCAGCCGCAACGGCGGTGAGGCTGCCTTCCTGATATTGCTTCTTCCACTTAAACAGCAGGCTGGGCTGGATACCATGCAGGCGGGCGACATGGGAGACATTCATACCCGGCTCCATCGTCTGCTGGATAATGGCGATCTTCTCCTGAGGAGTTTTACGTTTACGGACTTCTTGCCCTAACAGGATCCCGGTCATCTCAAAATTGGCGTTAGTGTTAGACATATATTCAAGCCTATCTCTTATCTGGAGATACAGCTACTGTCCGGTGTTTCAGGGGGCTACATCA
>NZ_JAKCNS010000009.1 GCF_021440345.1 Kluyvera intermedia | reverse complement strand
GGTGCCTTTTTTGTTTCCGAAAACCACACCAGTAAATAATAAATTTTTAATTCCATACTAATCAATGAATTGAGGTTAATTTTAATTAAAAATGGAAATCGTTTTTGATTTTTTATTTTTATTGATTAGTCTTAAACACGTTGGGCGAAAAAACGACAACGATCGTTAGCCCATCTTTTCGGGACACTATTCGGATCATTAACGAGGAGCTGCAGCATGACACAACAGGCCACAACAACCGATGAACTGGCTTTTCTGAAGCCCTATGGCGAGCAGGAACAGCAGGTTCTGACTGCGGAAGCGGTGGAGTTTCTGACCGAACTGGTGACCCGATTTACGCCTAAACGTAATAAGCTGCTGGCTGCGCGTATTCAGCAGCAGCAAGATATTGACGATGGAAAGCTTCCAGATTTTATTTCGGAAACCGCTTCCATTCGAGACGGAAGCTGGACCGTCCGTGGTATTCCCGCTGATTTACAGGATCGCCGCGTGGAAATTACCGGCCCTGTTGAGCGCAAAATGGTGATTAACGCCATGAATGCCAACGTCAAAGTCTTTATGGCTGACTTTGAAGACTCGCTGGCGCCAGACTGGAACAAAGTCATCGAAGGGCAAATCAACCTGCGCGATGCGGTCAACGGCACCATCAGCTACACCAACGACGCGGGCAAGATTTACCAGCTCAAACCAGATCCGGCGGTACTGGTTTGCCGTGTGCGCGGCCTCCATCTGCCGGAAAAACACGTCACCTGGCGTGGCGAAGCAATCCCGGGCAGCCTGTTCGATTTCGCGCTCTACTTCTTCCACAACCATAAAGCTCTGCTGGCGAAAGGCAGCGGCCCTTACTTCTACCTGCCGAAAACTCAGGCCTGGCAGGAAGCGGCCTGGTGGAACGATGTGTTCTGCTACGCCGAAGACCGTTTTGACCTGCCGCGCGGCACTATCAAGGCGACGCTGCTGATTGAAACGCTGCCCGCAGTCTTCCAGATGGACGAGATTCTGCACGCGCTGCGCGACCATATTGTCGGTCTGAACTGCGGCCGCTGGGATTACATCTTTAGCTACATCAAAACATTGAAGAACCACCCGGATCGCGTATTGCCCGATCGTCAGGTGGTGACGATGGATAAAGCCTTCCTCAGCGCCTACTCTCGCCTGCTGATCAAAACCTGCCACAAGCGCGGCGCATTTGCGATGGGCGGCATGGCGGCGTTTATCCCAAGCAAAGATGCCGAGCGTAATGAGCAGGTGCTGAACAAAGTTAAAGCGGACAAATCGCTGGAAGCGAACAACGGCCACGACGGTACCTGGGTTGCCCATCCGGGCTTAGCTGATACCGCGATGGCAGTCTTTAACGAAGTGTTGGGCTCACGTGCAAACCAGCTGAACATCTCGCGCGCCGATGATGCGCCGATTACCGCTGAACAGCTGCTGACGCCATGCGATGGCGAACGCACCGAAGAGGGGATGCGTGCCAATATCCGCGTCGCCGTGCAGTACATCGAAGCGTGGATCTCCGGCAACGGCTGCGTACCAATTTATGGCCTGATGGAGGACGCTGCGACGGCGGAAATCTCCCGCACCTCTATCTGGCAGTGGATTCACCATCAGAAAACGCTCAGCAACGGCAAGCCGGTAACCAAACCGCTGTTCCGCCAGATGCTGGCTGAAGAGCTGTTGGTTATCAAAAACGAGCTGGGCGATAGCCGCTTTAACGGCGGTCGTTTCGACGATGCCGCGCGTCTGATGGAGCAAATCACCACCTCTGATGAACTGATCGACTTCCTGACTCTGCCAGGCTACCGCCTGTTGGCTTAATTCACCACATAACAAAATGGAGCATCTGCACATGAAAACCCGTACTCAACAAATCGAAGAATTACAGCAAGAATGGACGCAGCCTCGTTGGGAAGGCATCAAACGCCCGTACAGCGCGGAAGAAGTGGTGAAATTACGCGGCTCGGTTAAACCGGAGCACACCCTGGCGCAGCTGGGTTCGGCTAAAATGTGGCGACTGCTGCACGGCGAGTCCAAAAAGGGCTACGTGAATAGCCTGGGCGCGCTGACCGGTGGCCAGGCGCTGCAGCAGGCGAAGGCAGGGATTGAAGCGATTTATCTCTCCGGTTGGCAGGTGGCGGCGGACGCGAACCTGGCATCCAGCATGTACCCGGATCAATCACTCTACCCGGCGAACTCGGTGCCGGCGGTGGTGGATCGGATCAACAACTCCTTCAG
This sequence comes from Kluyvera intermedia, assembly GCF_021440345.1. Lineage (GTDB taxonomy): Bacteria > Pseudomonadota > Gammaproteobacteria > Enterobacterales > Enterobacteriaceae > Kluyvera > Kluyvera intermedia_A. The sequence goes on along the minus strand of NZ_JAKCNS010000009.1, from coordinate 85,918 downwards.
CCGCGCCGATCAGATCCAGTGGGCGAATGGGATCGAGCCGAACGATCCACGCTATGTGGATTACTTCCTGCCGATCGTGGCCGATGCGGAAGCGGGTTTTGGCGGCGTACTGAATGCGTTTGAGCTGATGAAATCGATGATTGCGGCCGGTGCAGCGGCGGTACACTTTGAAGATCAGCTGGCATCGGTGAAGAAGTGCGGTCACATGGGCGGCAAGGTATTAGTACCGACCCAGGAAGCGATTCAGAAACTGGTAGCAGCGCGTCTGGCAGCCGACGTCATGGGCGTTCCAACGCTGCTGATTGCGCGTACCGACGCGGATGCAGCCGACTTAATTACCTCCGACTGCGACCCTTATGACAGCGGCTTTATCACCGGCGAGCGTACCAGCGAAGGTTTCTATCGCACCCAGTCGGGGATTGAGCAAGCGATTAGCCGTGGCCTGGCCTATGCCCCGTATGCCGATCTCGTGTGGTGTGAAACCTCCACGCCTGACCTGGAACTGGCGAAGCGCTTTGCTGACGCTATCCACGCCAAATATCCAGGCAAACTGCTGGCCTATAACTGCTCGCCATCGTTCAACTGGCAGAAAAAGCTGGACGACAAAACTATTGCCAGCTTCCAGCAGCAGCTGTCCGACATGGGTTACAAATACCAGTTCATCACCCTGGCGGGTATTCACAGCATGTGGTTCAACATGTTCGATCTGGCGCACTCCTACGCGCAGGGCGAAGGCATGAAGCACTACGTTGAGAAGGTTCAGCAGCCGGAGTTCGCGGCGGCGAAAGATGGCTATACCTTCGTCTCTCACCAGCAGGAAGTGGGCACCGGCTACTTCGATAAGGTCACTACGATTATTCAGGGCGGTGCTTCTTCGGTGACGGCGCTGACGGGATCGACGGAAGAGTCGCAGTTCTAATGGTTGCCGGATGGCGCTTGCGCTTATCCGGCCTACATAATCGAGTAGGCCGGATAAGGCGTAATCCGCCATCTGGCAAATGAGGGTGAAAGATGTCGCGTGGCCTGGAATTACTGATTGCTCAAACCATCCTGCAAGGTTTTGACGCGCAGTATGGTCGATTTTTGGAAGTCACTTCCGGTGCACAGCAGCGTTTTGAACAGGCTGACTGGCATGCGGTGCAGCAGGCGATGAAAAGCCGTATCCATCTGTACGATCACCACGTGGGGTTGGTGGTCGAACAGCTGCGCTGCATTACCGACGGCAAAAGTACCGATGCCGATTTTCTGCTGCGGGTAAAAGCGCAGTACACGCGCCTGTTACCTGATTACCCACGCTTCGAGATTGCGGAGAGCTTTTTCAACTCCGTCTATTGCCGGTTATTTGACCACCGCTCGCTTAGCCCTGAGCGGTTGTTTATTTTCAGCTCGCAGCCCGAGCGACGTTTTCGCGCCATTCCCCGGCCGCTGGCCAAAGATTTTTTCCCGGAGCACGGTTGGGAGGCGGTGATCTTTAAAATGCTCAGCGACCTGCCGTTACGCCTGCCCTGGCAAAATAAGTTTCGCGACGTAGGCTACATCATGGCGCATCTGAGTGAAACGCTGGATACGGAAACCTTGCGCCACTCGCATTTGCAAATCAATAATGAGCTGTTTTATCGCAATAAGGCCGCCTGGCTGATTGGCAAGCTGATTACGCCCAACGCCACGCTGCCGTTTCTGATCCCGATTCATCGTACCGATGAAGGCGAACTGTTTGTCGATACCTGCCTCACCACCACGGAAGAGGCCAGCATCGTATTTGGCTTCGCGCGCTCTTACTTTATGGTTTACGCCCCGCTACCGGCTGCGCTGGTCGAATGGCTGCGGGAGATCCTTCCGGGTAAAACCACCGCCGAGCTGTACATGGCGATTGGCTGCCAGAAGCATGCGAAAACCGAAAGCTACCGTGAATATTTACACTACATTGCCAATGCTGATGAACCGTTTATTGAGGCGCCGGGCATTCGCGGCATGGTGATGCTGGTGTTCACGCTGCCGGGTTTTGACCGGGTGTTTAAAGTCATCAAAGACAAATTTGCGCCGCAAAAAGAGATGTCTGCCGCCCACGTTCGCGCCTGCTATCAACTGGTGAAGGAGCACGACCGCGTCGGGCACATGGCGGATACCCAGGAATTTGAGAATTTCGTGCTGGATAAACAACAAATTTCTCCGGCACTGATGGCGCTGCTATTACAAGAAGCGCCGGAGAAAATCGTCGATATGGGGGATAAAATCGCCATTAGTCACCTCTATATCGAGCGGCGAATGGTACCACTCAATATCTGGCTGGAGCGCGTGGAAGGCCAGCAGCTGCGCGATGCTATCGAAGAGTATGGCAACGCCATCCGCCAGCTGGCTGCTGCCAATATTTTCCCCGGCGATATGCTGTTTAAAAACTTTGGCGTCACCCGACACGGGCGCGTGGTGTTCTACGATTACGATGAAATTTGCTACATGACGGAGGTGAACTTCCGCCATATTCCGCCGCCACGTTACCCGGAAGATGAGCTGTCTAGCGAGCCGTGGTACAGCGTCTCGCCCGGTGATGTGTTTCCGGAAGAGTTTCGCCACTGGCTGTGCGCCGACCCGCGAATTGGGCCGCTGTTTGAGGAAATGCACGCCGACTTATTCAGCGCTGACTACTGGCGCGGCCTGCAAACGCGGATTAAAAACGGCCACGTGGAGGATGTTTACGCCTACCGCCGCCGTCAACGGTTTAGCGTTCGCTACTCGGCGCTGGCGGTTTCGATGACCGCAAATTCTTCGTAGATGAGTTCCATATCCGGCGACCAGCTGCCTTCGCGTTCGAAGAAGGCCTGGTGCGCCGATTGCCAGTAGGCCAGACTCAAATCGCCTTCACCTTCCAGCGCAGCCAGCGCCGGGCTCATTTCATTAAACCGAATGAGCCTGATGGCCAGCGTACGGATCACACACACCGCTTCTCCGCTACCGTTGAGCACAATATGGTAGGTGCCCGGCGTTAAACGTGGCTCTTCTTTTTGGTAGCTGGCAAACGAGCCGCAGGTCCCGGTTTTCTTTCCGGCAACCACCAGATCGGCCAACTCATCAGCCAGCTCGGGGGAGTCGCCAAACGACCAGCACCACGCCTGGGGATATTTTTCCTGCCAGGCGGATTTCATATCGCGCATCTTAACGCAGCCCGCCATAAGCCAGCGTCACCTCTTTCGCGGCCTTAATCACCATCGCGCCAAACTCGGTCACGCGGTCATCGGTGATTCGCGAAATGGGCCCGGAAATGGAAATGGCTGCGAACGGTTCGCGGTGCTCGTCATAAATGCACGATGCCACGCAGCGCAACCCGAGCGCGTGTTCTTCATCATCAAACGAATAACCGCGCTTACGCGTTTGGGCCAGATCGTCCTTCAGATGCAGCGGCGACACCAGCGTGGCGTGGGTGTAAGCGTGCAGCCCCTTACGGTGCAGCAGGCCGGTAACCTGCTCTTCGCTTAGCTGCGATAAGAAGGCTTTACCCGCGCCGGATGCATGCATCGGCAGCTTGCCGCCAATGGGTGCGGACATACGCATCAGCTGCGTACACTGGACCTGGTCGATGATAATCGCCTGATGATCGCTTTTATCAAGCACCGCCAGATTGACCGTCTCACCGGAGTCTTCCATCAGCTGACGTAAAATCGGGTGGACAATGGCTAACAGATTGCGGCTTTGCAGGAAACTGCTGCCGACGATAAACGCATGCGCACCCACTGCCCAGTGCCCTAAATCGCCCACCTGACGGACAAAGCCCAGCTGCTGCATGGTGGTGAGCAAACGGTGGGTGGTGGAGTTCGGTAACCCGGCCTGCTGTGCCAGTTCGGTCAGTGCGACGCTATTGTGAGATTCGGCAATCCATTCCAGCAGCTTCAGGCCACGGGTGAGGGATTGCACCTGGCCCGTCGCGGGTGCGGCGGCAGCGGCGGGCTTTCTGCCGCGTTTAGCAGGAACGTTGGCAACCATCGCAACTCCTTTCTGTATCGTGGAAATTGTTTTCGTTTTTATTGATTATAATACAACCGTTCAGATTACTGCTCCGATGAGTCATGTTGAACTTGTCTCATGTAGACGGTTGTTTTCTTTTCCGCCACCCCGGTTTATGCCAGTATGCCTTATTACCTTTTTTCTGGGTTTCGTTGAGCGTTGTCGGGAGTGTCTGTGAGCAGCAAAGTTGAGCAACTGCGTGCGCAGTTAAATGAACGTATTCTGGTTCTGGACGGGGGCATGGGCACCATGATCCAGGGCTATCGTCTGAGCGAGCAGGACTTCCGCGGTGAGCGTTTCACCGACTGGCCCTGCGACCTGAAAGGCAATAACGACCTGCTGGTGCTCAGCAAGCCAGAGGTTATCGGTGCTATCCATAACGCCTACTTTGAAGCCGGCGCGGATATCATTGAAACCAACACTTTTAACTCCACGACGATCGCCATGGCGGATTACCAGATGGAATCCCTGTCGGCGGAAATCAACTTTGTGGCAGCAAAACTGGCGCGCGCCTGCGCCGACGAGTGGACGGCACGCACGCCGAACAAACCGCGCTATGTCGCGGGGGTGCTTGGCCCAACCAACCGCACGGCGTCAATTTCTCCGGACGTGAACGACCCCGCTTATCGTAACGTCACTTTCGATCAGCTGGTGGCCGCTTATCGTGAGTCCACCAAAGCGCTGGTGGAGGGCGGTAGCGACCTGATTCTGATTGAAACCGTCTTTGACACCCTCAACGCCAAAGCGGCAATTTTTGCGGTCAAAGAAGAGTTTGAAGCGCTGGGCGTGGATCTGCCGATCATGATTTCCGGCACCATCACCGATGCCTCCGGGCGTACGCTCTCCGGTCAGACGACCGAAGCGTTCTATAACTCGCTGCGCCACGCCGACGCGCTGACCTTTGGCCTGAACTGTGCCTTAGGCCCGGATGAGCTGCGCCAGTACGTGCAGGAGCTGTCGCGTATTGCCGAGTGCTACGTTACCGCGCACCCGAACGCCGGGCTGCCAAACGCCTTCGGCGAATACGATCTTGACGCTGACACCATGGCGACGCAGATTCGTGAATGGGCCGAAGCCGGGTTCCTCAACGTTGTTGGCGGCTGCTGCGGCACCACCCCTGAACACATCACGGCCATGAGCCGCGCGGTGGAAGGTCTTCCACCACGTAAGCTGCCAGAATTGCCGGTGGCCTGCCGTCTGTCCGGCCTTGAGCCGCTCAATATTGGCGATGACAGCCTGTTTGTGAACGTCGGTGAACGTACCAACGTTACCGGCTCGGCCAAGTTCAAGCGTCTGATCAAAGAAGAAAAATATAACGAAGCGCTGGATGTCGCCCGTCAGCAGGTGGAAAGCGGCGCGCAGATTATCGATATCAACATGGATGAGGGGATGCTCGATGCCGAAGCGGCGATGGTGCGTTTCCTCAATCTGATTGCCGGTGAACCGGATATTGCCCGCGTACCGATTATGATCGACTCCTCGAAATGGGAGGTCATCGAGAAAGGGCTGAAGTGCATTCAGGGCAAAGGTATCGTCAACTCGATTTCGATGAAAGAGGGCATTGAACCGTTTATCGAGCACGCGAAAAAAGTGCGTCGCTATGGTGCCGCCGTGGTGGTGATGGCGTTCGACGAAGTGGGCCAGGCCGATACCCGCGAGCGCAAAATCGAAATTTGCCGCCGCGCTTACAACATTCTGACCAAAGAAGTCGGCTTCCCGCCGGAAGATATCATCTTCGACCCCAATATCTTTGCCGTGGCGACCGGGATTGAAGAGCACAACAACTACGCGCAGGACTTTATCGGTGCCTGTGAAGACATTAAGCGCGAGCTGCCGCATGCGCTGATTTCCGGCGGTGTCTCCAACGTCTCCTTCTCGTTCCGCGGCAATGACCCGGTGCGCGAAGCCATCCACGCGGTGTTCCTCTATTACGCCATTCGCAACGGGATGGACATGGGGATCGTTAACGCCGGCCAGCTGGCGATTTACGACGATCTGCCCGCCGAGCTGCGCGATGCGGTAGAAGATGTCGTGCTTAACCGCCGCGATGACGGCACCGAACGTTTGCTGGATCTGGCCGAGAAATATCGCGGCAGTAAAACTGACGACAGCGCCAACGCCCAGCAGGCGGAGTGGCGCAGCTGGGACGTGAAAAAACGCCTCGAATACTCGTTGGTCAAAGGCATAACCGAATTCATTGAGCTGGATACCGAAGAGGCACGTCAGCAGGCCGAGCGGCCGATCCAGGTTATCGAAGGGCCGCTGATGGATGGCATGAACGTGGTCGGCGACCTGTTTGGCGAGGGCAAAATGTTCCTGCCGCAGGTGGTGAAATCGGCCCGCGTGATGAAACAGGCGGTGGCCTACCTCGAACCGTATATCGAAGCCAGTAAAGAGAAAGGCTCCAGTAACGGCAAGATGGTGATTGCGACGGTGAAAGGCGACGTTCACGACATCGGCAAAAACATCGTCGGCGTGGTGCTGCAGTGCAACAACTACGAAATCATCGATCTCGGCGTGATGGTGCCAGCGGATAAAATCCTCAAAACCGCGCGCGAAGTGAATGCCGATCTGATTGGCCTTTCCGGGCTTATCACGCCATCGCTGGACGAAATGGTCAACGTGGCGAAAGAGATGGAACGTCAGGGCTTCACCATTCCGCTGCTGATTGGCGGTGCGACCACCTCGAAGGCCCACACGGCGGTGAAAATCGAGCAGAACTACAGCGGCCCAACGGTTTATGTGCAGAACGCCTCGCGTACCGTGGGCGTGGTCGCCGCGCTGCTGTCCGATACGCAGCATGACGATTTTGTCGCCCGAACCCGTAAAGAGTACGAAACCGTGCGTATCCAGCACGGGCGTAAGAAACCGCGCACGCCGCCGGTCACTTTGGCTGCCGCGCGCGAGAACGATCTGGCGTTTGACTGGGAAAATTACACGCCACCGGTGGCGCACCGTTTGGGTGTACAGGAAGTGGAAGCCAGCATTGAAACGCTGCGTAACTATATCGACTGGACGCCGTTCTTTATGACCTGGTCGCTGGCCGGTAAGTACCCGCGCATCCTGGAAGACGAGGTGGTGGGCGAAGAGGCCAAGCGCCTGTTTAAAGACGCTAACGACATGCTGGATAAGCTGAGTGCGGAGAAATTGCTGAACCCGCGCGGCGTGGTAGGGCTGTTCCCAGCCAACCGCGTCGGCGACGACGTGGAAATCTACCGCGACGAGACGCGCACCCATGTGCTGACCGTCAGCCGTCATCTGCGTCAGCAGACCGAAAAAATCGGTTTTGCTAACTACTGTCTGTCTGACTTTGTGGCGCCTAAGACATCCGGCAAGGCCGACTATATCGGTGCCTTCGCGGTCACCGGTGGTCTGGAAGAAGACGCGCTGGCCGATGCCTTCGAAGCTCAGCACGATGATTACAACAAAATCATGGTGAAGGCGCTTTCTGACCGTCTGGCAGAGGCGTTCGCCGAGTATCTTCATGAGCGCGTGCGTAAGGTTTACTGGGGCTATGCGCCGAATGAAAACCTGAGCAACGAAGAGCTGATCCGCGAAAACTATCAGGGGATTCGCCCGGCGCCGGGCTACCCGGCCTGTCCGGAACACACCGAAAAAGGCACCATCTGGGAGCTTCTGGACGTGGAAACCCACACTGGGATGAAGCTGACTGAATCCTTCGCCATGTGGCCTGGCGCGTCGGTTTCCGGCTGGTACTTCAGCCATCCGGATAGCAAGTACTACGCCGTGGCGCAGATTCAGCGCGATCAGGTCGAGGATTACGCCCTCCGCAAAGGGATGAGCGTGACGGAAGTGGAGCGCTGGCTAGCGCCGAACCTTGGGTACGATGCCGACTGATTCACAAAACCGTCATCTTTTCTTACAACTAACAGGGCGCTCAATGAGCGCCCTGTCTCTTTATTGCCCGTAAACCCTTATACTGAAATAACCTGAGATCATGGTTGGCCGGAATGTTGATGCGTCATCAGGCACCGGGATGAACCCTGAAGACGTACGCTTAGCAAGCCGACGATGGTTGATGGCTCCAGGAACATATAACGATAAGGAGAACCGGATTCTGTGTTAACTCTGCTACATCTGCTTTCTGCCGTCGCCCTATTGGTATGGGGCACCCACATTGTTCGTACCGGGGTGATGCGCGTCTTTGGCGCCCGCCTGCGTACCGTCCTCAGCCGCAGCGTTGAGAAAAAGCCGCTCGCCTTCTGCGCGGGTATTGGTGTGACCGCGCTGGTTCAAAGCAGCAACGCCACCACCATGCTGGTGACCTCATTTGTCGCCCAGGATCTTGTCGCCTTGACGCCTGCGCTGGTGATTGTGCTCGGTGCCGATGTGGGTACCGCGCTGATGGCCCGTATCCTGACCTTCGATCTCTCCTGGCTGTCGCCGCTGTTGATTTTTATCGGGGTGACTTTCTTCCTCGGCCGCAAACAGACGCGCGAGGGTCAACTTGGCCGCGTGGGGATTGGTCTCGGTCTTATCCTGCTGGCGCTGGAGCTGATTGTGCAGGCGGTCACGCCGATTACCCAGGCCAACGGCGTGCAGGTTATTTTTGCCTCGCTGACCGGCGATATCCTATTGGATGCGCTAATTGGTGCCGTATTCGCGATAATCAGCTACTCCAGCCTGGCGGCGGTGCTGTTAACCGCCACGCTGACCACCACGGGTGTTATCTCTTTCCCGGTCGCGCTGTGTCTGGTTATTGGTGCCAACCTCGGTTCTGGCCTGCTGGCGATGCTCAATAACAGCGCCGCCAACGCCTCAGCCCGCCGCGTTGCGCTCGGTAGCCTGCTGTTTAAGCTGGTGGGCAGTCTGCTGATCCTGCCGTTTGTTCACGTGCTGGCAACGACGCTGCAAAAACTGCCGCTGCCGGAATCCGAACTGGTTATCTACTTCCACGTCTTCTACAACCTGATTCGCTGCGTGGCGATGGTGCCGTTTGCCGAGCCGATGGCGCGCTTGTGTAAACGGTTGATTCGCGATGAGCCGGAGCTGGACGGTCATCTGAAGCCGAAACATCTTGATGTCACCGCGCTGGATACCCCAACGCTGGCGTTAGCCAATGCCGCGCGCGAAACCCTGCGCATGGGCGATGCGACGGAGCAGATGCTGGATGGCTTAAAAAAGGTGATGAACGGCGAGCCGCGCGAAGAGAAAAACCTGCGCAAACAGGCCGATGACATCAACGTGCTCTATACCGCTATCAAACTGTATCTGGCGCGGATGCCGAAAGATGAGCTGGCGGAGGAAGAGTCCCGGCGCTGGGCAGAGATTATCGAGATGTCGCTCAACCTTGAGCAGGCGTCGGACATTGTGGAGCGTATGGGCAGTGAGATTGCGGATAAATCGCTGGCGGCCCGTCGCGCGTTCTCGGTGGAAGGCTTAAAGGAGCTCGACGGGTTGCATGAGCTGCTGCTGAGTAATCTGCAGCTGGCGATGTCGGTATTCTTCTCCGGCGATGTGACCAGTGCGCGTCGACTGCGCCGCAGCAAGCACCGCTTCCGCATCATGAACCGCCGCTACGCGCACGCGCACGTTGACCGTCTGCATCAGCAAAACGTGCAGAGTATTGAAACCAGTACGCTGCACCTGGCTCTGCTGGGCGATATGCTGCGCCTGAACTCGTTGTTCTGTTCGGTGGCTTACAGCGTGCTGGAGCAGCCGGATGAAGACGACGACCGCGACGATTATTGAGTGCTGTAAAACAACAGGCCCGATAAACATCGGGCCCGTGCGGGGCTGGCTGTATGGTCAGCCCCGAATCATGTTTAAAAACGGTGGCCAGCTTCCAGTGCCACCGCCTCTTCTCCCGCTTTAAACACGTAGGTGGTGTTCGGCCCGCCGAGCGTGGCATGGCCTTGTGCTACCTGAATCCAGTTGCCTTCCGGCAGACCAATGACCGTTAGCTCTGGCGCCACCACCAGCAGTTCGCGAATGCGCTGCTCGCGGGTTTCGCCCTTATGTCCTTCCGGCAGGGCGTTGGTGAAGTGCGGGTTAATTTGCAGCGGGAACAGACCCAGCGCATCAAACCCTTTTGGATCGACAATCGGCATGTCGTTGGTGGTGCGGATGGTTGGGCAGGCAAGGTTCGCCCCAGCGCTCCAGCCGATGTACAGCGCTCCGCGTTTGACCACATCAACAATCGGTGCCAGTAGACCGCGCTCGCGGCTCTCTTTGAGCAGTTGGAACGTATTACCGCCGCCGACGATAACCAGTTCGGCATTTTCAATCGCTGCGACGGGATCGGCGACAGTATGAATACCGGTCACGGTGACGCCGAGTGGCGCAAAGACCGCCGCGGTTTTCGCCGTGTACTCGTCCCAGGTCTGCGTGACGCCTGCAAACGGAATAAACACCGCAGAGCGGCGGCCGTTCAGCTGTGAGGCAATCAGCGGCATCGCGTGTTCCATCCAGGCTTTGCCCGGCAGCGTCGAGTTACTCAGCAATAGCAGTTCCATGGTTTATCCCTTTAATGAAAAAATAATCAGTCAGGGCAGGATGTTATCACTCTACGTCCGACGGCTCACTGATGGGGTTCACGATGTTGCGGAATGCTGCTCGCAGGAATGAATTGTCGAGCATGACAGCGGTGGCTTCGGCGGTTAATTTCTCTCTACCTCCACAGAGTCAGGAATAGGAAATGCTCGCTTATTACGCTAATCTCAGACAAGCTATGCGCATTGCAATGGGGGTTATCATGCGCGCGATGTCGAATGCTAAAAAGTCCGTGAATGTCTCTCTGGCGCCGGAAATTCTGGAAGAGGCCCGTAAGCTGAAAATTAACTTGTCGACGGTGTTAACGGAGGCGTTGTTGGAAAAGTTTCGTGAAAATCAACGCGAAGAGTGGCTGCGGGACAACGAGAAAGCCATTGAGTCCGTTAACCAATGGGTTGATGAAAACGGTTCGTTCAGTGATTTTCAGCGGTCGTTCTAATGGAACAGTTCTGTGCTTATGAGAATATCGGTAGCGGGAGGAAAGTTTATCCCTACCTGATCAATTTACAGCACCCCATTGCCAATGTGTTACAGCATGTGCTGGTGGCTCCAGCGGTTTCCTTAGAACAACTCCCCGGAAATGCACCGGTTAAAATTTGTCCTGTCGTGAAGATCTCAGGCCAAGCTTATGTCGTTATGACGCACATGATGGCTGGAATACCTATCAAAGAACTGGGCGATCGGGTGTCTGACCTAACATCAGAAAGGGCGAAGCTACGGGATGCGATCGATTTTCTGTTAAACGGGTATTAGAGCGCCGGTTAAGGCGCTCATGCTGCTTACCCTTCCCGCGCAAACTTCGCCGCTTCAGCAATCAGCTCGGCATCTGGCCGCACGCCGGTATACATGACGAATTGTTCAACGGCCTGCAGCGCAATCACTTCCGCCCCGCTGATGGTCTTTTTCCCCAGATGCTGCGCTAGTTTTATCACCGGCGTGTCCGGGGGTAGCGCCACCACGTCGAACACCACGCTGGCACGCTCGACCATCGCTTCACTGAAGGCCAGGCTCTCGCTTTCGTTTCCTCCCGCCATGCCCAGCGGCGTGACGTTAACCAGAATATCTATCCCATTGGCTTCCGGCTGTGCCTGCCACTGAAAACCATATTGCTGCGCCAGCGCTTTGCCGTTGGCCTCATGACGTGCAGCGATAATCACCTCGCGAAAACCGGCATCGCGGAAGGCGGCAATCACCGCTTTTCCCATGCCGCCGCTGCCGCGGATCATCACGCGAGCGGATGTATCCAGCTGGTGGCTGCTAATCAGGCTTTTGACCGCGATATAGTCGGTGTTGAACCCGGTCAGTTTGCCGCCATCGTTGACGATGGTATTCACGGAGTCGATGACTTTGGCCGACGGGTCGATGGTATCGAGAAAGGCCATGCAGCTTTCTTTAAACGGCATGGAGACCGCACAGCCGCGAATGCCAAGGGCACGAACGCCTTTTACCGCCGCTTCAATATCCTGGGTGGTAAAGGCTTTGTAGATGAAATTCAGCCCCAGCTTTTCATAAAGATAGTTATGAAAGCGGGTGCCGAAGTTGCCGGGGCGTCCGGCAAGCGACATGCACAGCTGGGTATCGCGGTTGATCATGGTCATGTCCTCGTCTTGTATTACTGCACTAAATATTCAGCGGTAGCCCGGTCGGTGACCAGGCTGTTGATGTGTTTGCCGCGCAGCGCGCCGAGCAGGGCCGCGTGTTTTTCCTCACCGTAGGCAATGCCAATGGCGTAACGGGCCTTGCGTAACGTATCCAGCTCAATGGCGAGCGTCTTTTCCTGCATTGCGGTGTGGACGGGCAGCCCCTCACTATCAAAGAAGCGTGAACAGATATCACCGGCCACCCGGTGGGCGACCAGGTCATCGCTGTGCTCATTACCGTAGAAAGCCTGCCAGTTTGCGCCGTGGCGAATAGCCGGGGAACCAATGCCAACCAGCGCGATATCCAACTGCTGCCAGTATTCGGCAATGGTTTTGAAGTGTTGAGATTGCATGATGCCGTTGCGAATTGTGGCGTTATCCAGCAGCGCGGGAAAATCAGCGAGATGCGATTCTGCCTTTAACCGGCTTGCCGCGCTGTAGGTGAGGGTGTTGACGTGAAAACGACTGGGCAGCTTGCCCGCAGGCCCGCCCACCACCGGCACGCACACCAGGCGGTGAGGCTGGCTCGATGGCGACAATTGCTCAACCAGCGCGCTGACGCCGCGCCCCCAGCCAAACCCGACAACCATGCCGGGTGTCAGCAGTCGTTCCACCAGATGAGCGCCGTACAGCCCCGTCTCGCTTTCCTGCGGTGCGACCACGGCCTCTTTCAGGCCAAACTTCAGCTTGAGCTGTTGCTCCAGCCACAGGCTGTCGTTGTAGTCATAGTTGATAGCGATGCTGACAATCCCCAGCTCGCGCCCACGTTTCAACAAGCGGCTGATGGTGGTGCGGTAAATCCCGAGCGTTTGCGCGATCTGTGCCTGCGTCATCTCCTGCTCGTAGTAGAGCTGGGCTATTTTCACGATCAACCGAATATCGTCACTGTTTTCCATCGTGCTAACGGGCTCCTGCACATATGTGCAAAACATAAAAAGCGATTCTCGATCTGGTATAACGCCATCATTCGGCGAGTTCAAGGCTCTTTTATGGGAGAGGGGATAGAGCGTTTTTGCACGTTTGTGCAAACACCGCAGGATATTGGCACTGATTTCCGGCGGACTCTTTTTCCTCACCGCCAAGGTGAGGTATATTTCGCTTTTACAGGAGAATTTATGCTGCCAGACTCATCAACCCGATTAAATAAATACATCAGCGAAAGCGGGATTTGCTCACGCCGTGAGGCCGATCGCTATATCGAACAAGGCAACGTGTTCCTTAACGGCAAGCGCGCCACGATTGGCGATCAGGTGAAGCCGGGCGACGTGGTGAAGGTTAACGGTCAGTTGATTGAGCCGCGGGAAGCGGATGATTTGGTGCTGATTGCGCTAAACAAACCTGTCGGCATTGTCAGTACCACGGAAGACGGCGAACGCGACAACATCGTTGATTTCGTCAACCACAGCAAACGTATCTTCCCTATTGGGCGTCTGGATAAAGATTCTCAGGGGCTGATTTTCCTCACCAACCACGGCGATCTGGTGAACAAGATCCTGCGTGCCGGTAACGATCACGAAAAAGAGTATCTGGTGACGGTCGATAAGCCGGTGACGGATGACTTTATTCGCGGAATGGGCGCGGGCGTGCCGATTCTGGGGACGGTCACCAAGAAGTGCAAGGTGAAGAAAGAGGCGCCGTTCGTCTTCCGTATCACCCTGGTTCAGGGGCTGAACCGCCAGATTCGCCGCATGTGTGAACACTTTGGTTTTGAAGTGACCAAGCTTGAGCGTACGCGCATCATGAACGTCAGCCTGACGGGCATTCCGCTCGGTGAATGGCGCGATTTGACCGATGACGAGCTTATCGACCTCTTCAAGTTGATTGAGGGGTCATCGTCGGAAGCCAAGCCGAAACCGAAGGCTAAGCCAAAAACCGCGGGCATTAAGCGTCCGGTGGTGAAGATGGAAAAAACCAGCGAAAAACCTGCGCGCCCGGCGTCGAACGGTAAACGTTTCGTGTCACCGGGGCGTAAAAAGAAAGGGCGTTAACGTCTACCGCGCGTCGGCGTATTCGCCGACCACGAAAATGAACTTTCGGTATCCGGTTTATAAGCCTGCTTTTTCTTCAACTGGCGGGCTTTCTTCGCTTCGGCTTCTCGTTCAGCCATCAGCTTATCGATGTACTCCTTTTTCACGCTGTTAGTCTCTGCGTTGGTCAGCAGGCGACCATGCGCGATGCGCGCGCGGTCGAGCAGCGTTTTCAGTTCACGCTGTTCGCGCTCGGTCATCTCTTTTTGCGTAATGCGGGGGAGTGCCATAGGGGTGCCCTCTATCGGATGGTTTACCCAGTGTACGGCAAAGGAGCGGGAATCTGACAGGGAATTATCGCCCGTTCGTGAAGTCCCGAACGGGCTGTGCGTTATTTACGCTTTTTATTCTCAATAGGTTTGCCGGACCAGTAGCCTGCCAACAGAGAGCCGGACAGGTTGTGCCACACTGAGAACAGCGCGCCGGGCAGCGCCGCCAGCGGGCCAAAGTAAATCTTGCCTAAGGCCGCTGCCAGCCCTGAGTTCTGCATCCCGACTTCAATCGCCAGCGTTCGGCAGGTCGACTCATCAAAGCCGAACAGGCGCCCGCCCCAGTAGCCGCCAAGCAGGCCGATGGTGTTATGCAGAATTACCGCGATAATCACCACAAAACCCACCGAGGCGATATGCGATGCGGAGCCGGCCACCACGGCGCTGATGATCGCCAGAATACACACCATGGAGAACGCCGGCAGATAAGGTTCAACCGCCTTCACGACGCGCGGGAATAGGTGATGAATCACCAGACCCAGCGCAATGGGGATCACCACAATTTGCAGAATACTCAGCAGCATACCCATCACATCGACCTGAATATGTGCGTCGACGTACAGACGGGTGAGCAGCGGCGTGGCAACAACGCCAACCAGCGTGGAGACAGAGGAAATGGTGACCGACAGTGCAACATCCCCCTTCGCCAGATAGATCATCACGTTAGATGCCGTACCGCTGGCGACGCTGCCGACCAGCACCATTCCGGCGGAAAGCTCCGGCGGCATATGAAACGCCAGTGCCAGCAGCCAGGCGGCGAGCGGCATCACCAGGTAGTGCAGAAAAATCCCCGCCGCGACCGGTGCCGGGCGTGACAGCACGCGTTTAAAATCGTCCACCTTCAGGTGGACGCCCATGCCAAACATAATCAGCATCAGCAGTGAAGGCACCAGCGGACCAATCGGCGTGAAGGTCGACGGCGTGAAGTAGGCAATAACAGAGAGCAGCAGCGCCCATAGCGGGAACAGCCGGGTGAGAACGGCGAGCATGTTGTATTCCTTGCGATTTATACACTTCATCCTTCACGTTGCCTCTGCGTTGGCTGCGCGCGCTCACTCCAGTCACGTACTTCCGTACGCTCCCGGTGATTTGATTGCCTGCCGCATTACTCGGCTTACCGCCTCGCCCCTTCGGGGCCAGCACAAGCGTGTTGTGATTCAACGTGAGTGATTTTGCGTATCTTGATGTTGTGTTGTTATAAAAAAGCCGGGTTCGAGCCCGGCTATAGTTATTGTTTATCGCGTGCTGAAATATTATTCAAACAAATTATGGTGAAGTTTTTGCACCACCTGCTCGGCTTCTGCGCCAGGCACCAGGAAGCACAGGTTATGGCTGGATGCGCCGTAGCAAATCATGCGGATGTTGAACGGTTCCAGTACGCCAAATACCTCTTTGCCCACGCCGCAGGCTTTGGACAGGTCGTTACCAATCAGCGCGACCAGCGCCAGATTCTCTTCCACTTCAACGCGGCACAGCGCCGACAGCTCCATCAGCAGGGACTGCGTCAGCAGCGTGTCGCCGGTAGAGGTGGAACCGGTAGTATCCAGGGTTAACGCCACGCTTACTTCTGAAGTGGTTATCAGATCTACCGAGATATTGTGGCGCGCCAGAATACCGAACACCTCGGCGAGGAAACCACGGGAGTGCAGCATATTCAGGCTGTGCAGGGTCAGCAGCGTTTGCTTACGACGCAGCGCCAGCGCGCGGAACAGCGGCGGGTTAGCGGTTTCATTGCACACCAGCGTACCGCCCGCTTTCGGATCTTTGCTGGAGCCGACGAATACTGGGATATCGCTGCGCACGGCAGGCAGCAACGTTGCTGGGTGCAGGACTTTCGCGCCGAAGGTCGCAAGCTCTGCGGCCTCTTCAAAGGCAATTTCATCAATGCGTTTTGCGGCAGGTACTACGCGTGGATCGGTGGTGTAGATCCCCGGAACGTCGGTCCAGATATCAACGCGAGTGGCATGCAAAGCTTCGCCAAGCAGAGCCGCGGTGTAGTCGCTGCCGCCACGGCCCAGCGTAGTGGTGCGGCCTTTGCTTTCGCTCCCGATAAAGCCCTGGGTGATGACCAGACCTTCGTCCAGACGCGGTACCAGCAGTTGGGTTGCCAGCTCAGACAGCGCGGCAACGTCCGGTTCGGCGCGGCCAAATCGGTCGCTGGTGCGCATCACTTTACGCACGTCAAACCACTGTGCCTGAACGCTACGTTCGCGCAGGATTTCAACGAATAGCAGGGTCGACATCAGTTCGCCGTGGCTGACCAGATCGTCGGTCAGGGCGGTGGAGGTTTCGCTCGCGGCGGCTTCTGCCAGCGCTGCCAGATTTTCCAGCAGGCGCTCGATTTCATCGCGGATAACCGCCGGGTTGGAAAGACGTTCGAGGACGGCGTATTGAATCGCGCGAATCGCGTCGAGCTTGACCTGACGCTCGGCGGGTTCCAGCCCTTCAGCCAGGGCAACCAACAGATTGGTGATACCTGCAGAGGCAGACAGCACAACAACGCGCACGCTGGCGTCGGAAAGCACCACGTCGGCGCTGCGGTTCATAGCATCAAAATCGGCTACGCTGGTTCCGCCAAATTTGGCGACTACTAATGCTGTCATAATAACCTCGTGTCAGGGGAGGGCTGGCTTAGATAAGTCAGT
This sequence comes from Kluyvera intermedia, assembly GCF_021440345.1. Lineage (GTDB taxonomy): Bacteria > Pseudomonadota > Gammaproteobacteria > Enterobacterales > Enterobacteriaceae > Kluyvera > Kluyvera intermedia_A. The sequence continues at coordinate 68,828 of NZ_JAKCNS010000009.1, read as the reverse complement.
CCAAATTATTCAGCCTTGGCACAAGGGAAGAGCGAAAAACGGGTGGGCGCAGAGCGATAAACAGCTACGATTTCACCCAGAAGTGCTCCACCACTTGTGAAACGTGCGACTGCGAACGTTTCTGGTGACAACCCAGGGGATTCAGCCCCTGTAGCCGATGATGAACATAACCGGTTGTTCAATCATCTCGGCGTTGCTCCCCTTCAGATGTTTTCACAGGACTGGTTCCTCAAACACCGTGTACCTGGGCAACGCGCCTCTTCTGGCCTGCGTATGCGCAGGTAGTACATTTATAAATAAAGGGTTAGTGGGTAAGTTGTCAACGCTGGGGTTATGCGGATTTTTCATGCAGCTGTAACCCTCAGTAACGAGGCTTATAAAGGCGATGTTTTTGTCTGTTTTGTGCACGATTTTGTCATCCGACAGGGGGATAACATTAAAACCATCACAATTTTTTGTGACTGGCGCTACAATCGAGGACAGTTACGATTTTTAAATCAGAAGGGTATTGCTAATGAAAAACATCAACCCAACGCAGACCGCTGCGTGGCAGGCACTACAGAAACACTTCGATGAAATGAAGGACGTTACTATTGCGGAACTGTTCGCCAAAGATGGCGATCGTTTTGCTAAGTTTTCCGCGACCTTCGACGATCAGATGCTGGTCGATTTCTCTAAAAACCGCATCACCGAAGAGACGTTGGCGAAGCTGTTAGATCTGGCGAAAGAGACCGATCTGAGCGGTGCTATCAAGTCCATGTTCTCCGGCGAAAAGATCAACCGCACCGAAGACCGTGCCGTGCTGCACGTCGCGCTGCGTAACCGTAGCAATACCCCGATTGTGGTTGATGGCAAAGACGTGATGCCAGAAGTGAACGCGGTGCTGGAGAAGATGAAATCGTTCTCCGAAGCGATCATCTCCGGTCAGTGGAAAGGCTACACCGGTAAGGCGATTACCGACGTGGTGAACATCGGTATCGGCGGCTCCGACCTGGGTCCATTCATGGTGACCGAAGCGCTGCGTCCGTACAAAAACCACCTCAACATGCACTTCGTTTCTAACGTTGATGGTACCCACATCGCCGAAACGCTCAAAACGCTGAACCCGGAAACCACCCTGTTCCTGGTGGCTTCAAAAACCTTCACCACTCAGGAAACCATGACCAACGCCCACAGCGCGCGCGACTGGTTCCTGGCAAGCGCGGTAGACCAGAAGCACGTGGCGAAACACTTCGCGGCGCTGTCCACCAACGGTAAAGCGGTCTCTGAGTTTGGTATCGATACTGCCAACATGTTCGAGTTCTGGGACTGGGTTGGCGGCCGCTACTCTCTGTGGTCAGCGATTGGCCTGTCGATCATCCTGTCCGTTGGTTTTGACAACTTTGTTGAGCTGCTGTCCGGCGCCCACGCGATGGACCAACACTTCTCCACCACCCCGGCTGAGAAAAACCTGCCGGTACTGCTGGCGCTGATCGGCATCTGGTACAACAATTTTTACGGCACCGAAACTGAAGCGATTCTGCCGTACGATCAGTACATGCATCGCTTTGCCGCGTACTTCCAGCAGGGCAATATGGAGTCCAACGGTAAGTACGTTGACCGTAACGGCGACAAAGTGGCGCACCAGACCGGCCCAATCATCTGGGGCGAGCCGGGTACCAACGGCCAGCACGCGTTCTATCAGCTGATTCACCAGGGCACCAAAGTGGTACCGTGCGATTTCATCGCCCCGGCTATCACCCACAACCCGCTGACCGACCACCATCCAAAACTGCTGTCTAACTTCTTCGCACAGACCGAAGCGCTGGCGTTCGGCAAATCTCGCGAAGTGGTTGAACAGGAATACCGTGACCAGGGTAAAGATCCGGCAACTCTGGACTACGTGGTGCCGTTCAAAGTGTTCGAAGGCAACCGTCCGACCAACTCCATCCTGCTGCGTGAAATCACGCCTTACAGCCTGGGTGCATTGATCGCGCTGTACGAACACAAAATCTTCACTCAGGGCGCAATCCTGAACATCTTCACCTTCGACCAATGGGGCGTTGAGCTGGGTAAACAGCTGGCTAACCGCATCCTGCCGGAGCTGAATGATGATAAAGCCATCAACAGCCACGATAGCTCGACCAACGGTCTGATTAACCGTTATAAGTCCTGGCGCGCGTAAGGTTATATATTCTCAATGCCGGCTTGATGCCGGCATTTTTTTTGTCAGATAATTCTGCTTATTCCTGAAATTTGCCTAATATTGGCATTGAGCATAATCCTAAATATCCATTCAACTTGGCTTCTCTTTCGGAATAACCGTATATTGCTATTTTTTAATTAATAAATAAGTATATGTTTTTAATTGCTATATTTATTTTGCGTTATTGCTTTTGCTTATTATCCTAAAGTACCCCTGTCTATTTTCCCTGCGCCAAATCTATTCATTGGGTTGTGTATACTCGATGACGCCTGAATTCTCTTGGGCAAATATCCATTCAATCATTGAAGGGAAATTATTATGAAGAAAATCCTCTATGGCATCTTTGCCATTTCGGCGTTTGCTGCGGCAAGCGTTAGCGCGGCACCGATTGAAACCGGTGAAGCGGCTGGCGTTGCGGCAACGTCCGTGTCTGCCGGGAGTTCAACCGCCACCAGTGCCAGCACCGCAGGTTCTGCTGTCGGTATGGCGCTGGCAGCGGCTGGCGGCGATGGTTCCAATACCGGGACCACTACCACCACCAGCACGACAACCAGTACCCAGTAATTAAAGGTACGTTAATTCTAACCACACTTCGGTGTGGTTATTTCGCCCCTGGAGATGCGCCGTGAAGCGACTTTTTATCCCTCTTTTTTGCCTGTTGCTTCAGGCGTGTTCACCCAGCACCAAGGGGCTGGGGCACTCGTTCTGGGAGAGCATTTGGGGTTCGCCGGGCGTACAGCTGACCGACGACGATATCCAGAATATGCCGTATGCCAGCCAATATATGCAGCTCAACGGTGGACCGCAGATTTTTGTGGTGCTGGCGTTCTCGGAAAACGGCCAACAAAAATGGCTGACCCAGGACCGGGCGATGCTGGTGACTCAGCACGGGCGTCTGGTGAAAACACAGCTCAAGGGTGACAACCTGTTGACGGTGAATAACCTCGATAACGATCCTTTGAGCCATGCAAATCAGATTACCGACGGCGCGACCTGGACGCGGACGATGGGCTGGACCGAGCACCAGCAGGTTCGCTACGCCACGGCAATATCCACCTTCCGCTGGGACGGTAGCGATACGATGACCATGGCGGGCACGCAAACGGCGGTGCGCATTCTGGAGGAAGAAGTCAGCACTTCCGAAGCCCACTGGCGTAACCGCTATTGGGTGGATAGCGAAGGGCAGATCCGCCAATCGCAGCAGTATCTGGGGGCGGGTACTTTCCCGGTGAACACCACGCTTATCAAGGCGGCAAAATCATGAAAAAAACGCTTATTGCTGCCGCTATCGTCAGTCTTCTTTCTTCTGCCTCCGTTCTGGCCGCAGGCACCGTTGAGGTTCATCAGGCGGGCGTGGCGAAACCGCTAACGCTAACAAACGCCGAGCGGCTGGTGGATTTAGTCGGGCAGCCACGGCTGGCGGGAAGCTGGTGGCCCGGTGCGGTTATCGCCACTCCGCAGGCCACGGAACAGGCCACGCGCGAACATCAGGCCTTGCTGGCACAGCTAAGCGCGCTGGCGGCGGATGAAGGTGATAGCGCGGCTGCGGCCATCAACGCACTGCGCAATCAGCTGCAGGCGATACCGGTCACCGGGCGTTTAATGGTGCCGCTTGACCCGGATACCGTACGTGTCCACAGCCAAAATAACCCGCCGCTGCAGGGGAAATACACCCTTTGGCTTGGGCGTGAGCCCTCGACGATTACGCTGGTCGGGCTGGTGGATAAACCGGGGAATATCGCGTTTACCCCGGGAAAAGATGCCGCGGGATATCTTGAAGATATAAACCTGCTCAGCGGTGCGGACCGCAGCTACGCCTGGGTGATTTACCCGGATGGACGCACGCAGAAAGCACCGGTGGCCTACTGGAATAAACGTCATATCGAACCCATGCCCGGCAGCATCCTTTTTGTCGGCTTTGCTGACTCATTGTGGACGAATAAGTATGAGACGCTCAACGCCGCCATTCTTCGCTCCTTGTCGCAGCGGAGACCTGAATAATGAAAAAAACCTGTCTGTATAGCCTGCTCGCCCTGTCGGTGAGCGCGGCCTGCCATGCAGAAACCTATCCGGCGCCAATCGGCCCGTCGCAGTCGGATTTCGGCGGCGTCGGCCTGCTGCAAACCCCAACGGCGCGTATGGCGCGCGAGGGCGAGTTCAGCGCCAACTATCGCAATAATGACCAGTACCGCTATTACTCCGCTTCGGCCCAGCTGTTCCCGTGGCTGGAAACCACCCTGCGCTACACCGACGTGCGTACCAAAAATTACAGCAGCGTGGAGTCATTTTCTGGCTCGCAGACCTACAAAGATAAAGCCTTCGACGTGAAGCTGCGGCTGTGGGAGGAGAGCTACTGGCTGCCGCAGGTGGCGGTGGGGGCGCGTGATATCGGCGGTACCGGGCTGTTTGACTCGGAATATGTCGTCGCCAGTAAAGCCTGGGGGCCGTTCGATTTCTCCCTCGGTTTAGGCTGGGGTTATCTGGGGACCAGCGGTAACGCCACCAGCCCGTTCTGTTCGTACAGTGATAAATACTGCTACCGCGATAACAGCTATCGCAAAGCGGGTTCGGTCGATGGTAGCCAAATGTTCCACGGCCCCGCGGCGTGGTTCGGCGGTATTGAATACCAGACGCCGTGGCAGCCGCTGCGTCTGAAGCTGGAATATGAGGGCAACAACTATCAGCAGGACTTTGCCGGCAAGATTGAGCAAAAGAGCAAGTTTAACGTCGGCGCCATTTATCGCGTCACCGACTGGGCCGACGTGAACCTTAGCTACGAGCGCGGTAACACCGTGATGTTTGGTTTTACCCTGCGCACTAATTTTAACGATCTGCGCCCGTCCTATAACGACAACGCGCGGCCAACTTACCGCCCGCAGCCGCAGGACGCGATCCTGCAGCACTCGGTGGTGGCAAATCAGCTGACCATGCTGAAGTATAACGCCGGATTTGCCGCGCCGAACATGCAGGTGAAAGGCGATACGCTGTACGTAACCGGCGAGCAGGTGAAGTACCGCGACTCTCGTGAAGGGATCGAACGCGCCAATCGGATCGTCATGAACGATCTTCCCGATGGGATCCGCACGATCCGTATTACCGAAACCCGTCTTAACCTGCCGGAAGTGACTACCGAAACGGATGTGGCTAGCCTTAAACGTCATCTGGAAGGTGAGCCGCTAGGCCAGGAAACGCCGCTGGTGCATAAACGCATGGCGCCGGTAATGCCGGAGAAAACCGAGCAGGGCTGGTATATCGATAAATCGCGCTTCGATTTCCATCTTGATCCGGTGCTGAGCCAGTCTATCGGTGGTCCGGAAAGCTTCTACATGTATCAGGTCGGCGTGATGGGCACCGCGGATTGGTGGGTTACGGACCACCTGCTGACCAGCGGCAGCGTGTTCGCCAATATCGCCAACAACTACGATAAGTTTAACTACACCAATCCGCCGAAGGACTCGGCGCTGCCGCGCGTGCGTACGCACATTCGTGAATACGTTGAGAACGATGTCTATGTGAATAACCTGCAGGCCAACTACTTCCAGTATCTGGGGAATGATTTCTACGGCCAGGTTTACGGCGGCTATCTGGAAACCATGTACGGCGGCGCAGGAGCGGAAGTGCTTTACCGTCCGGTCGACAGCAACTGGGCCTTTGGCCTGAATGCCAACTACGTGAAGCAGCGTGATTGGCGCAGCGCGCAGGACATGATGAAGTTCACCGATTACAGCGTCAAAACCGGGCATCTCACTGCGTACTGGACGCCGTCGTTTGCCCAGGACGTGCTGGTGAAAGCCAGCGTCGGGCAGTATCTGGCAGGCGATAAAGGCGGCACCCTGGACATTTCGAAGCACTTTGACAGCGGTATCATCGTGGGAGCCTACGCCACAATTACCAACGTGTCGGCGGACGAGTACGGAGAAGGGGAGTTCACCAAAGGGGTGTATGTCAATATCCCGATGGATCTCTTCACCTCCGGCCCAACCCGCAGCCGGGCTTCCGTCGGCTGGACGCCGCTGACGCGCGACGGCGGGCAGATGCTGGGACGTAAGTTTGAGCTCTACAGCATGACCGGCGATAAGAGCCAGAACTTCCGCTAGCGGGTGATTGCCGATAGCTGACCCGGCTATCGGTAATCAGCTTGGCTATAAACGGCGCAGCAGGCGTGCCGGGTTGCCGGCATAAACCCCTTTTTCCGTTATCGAGCGGGTCACAACGCTGCCTGCGCCAATCACCACGCCGTCGCAAATCGATACCGACAGAATCGTGGCCCCGCTGCCGATGGAGACATTATCCCCCAGGGTAATCCGCCCCCAGTTATCGCGGTCGGCATCGGGCTTCCCCTCGCGAAACATATCGTTCGCGAACATCACGCCGTGACCAATAAAGCAGTGGCTACCGATAGTGACGTATTCACAGATAAAGGTGTGCGACTGGATTTTGCTGTTGTCGCCAATCCAGCTGTTGCCCTGAATTTCTACGAAGGGCCCGACAAACACGTTGTTGCCCAGCGTGCAGTCGTAGAGATTGCTCGGCTCGTAGATAACGATATTATTACCGCGGGTAACGTTGCGAATCGCGGCCTGACGAAAAGCGTTCATCCTGTCCTCTCAAAGCAGTTTGGCCAGTATGTTCAAGGTACTGGTTTGCGTGGCGGTGGTGAAGGTGATGTCCTTAACGTGCTCCATACCCAGGCGCTGATAAAAGCGGCGGGCGTGAGGGTTATCGGCCAGGACTTCCAGCCAAAGATGCGTTTCTTCCTGCGCTTTGGCCTGTTGACTGACCTCGGCAAAAATCTGCTCACCGTAGTTTTTCCCCGTCTCGCCCGGCATGAGATACAGCTTATGCAGCAAGGTGCCGACAATATTCTCTGGCTCAATTCGCTGTTGTCGCGTGTACTTCGCAAAACCAATCGGCGCCCCGGCACAGGCAATGAGCCAGACGCAGCGGGTGTCGGATAGCGAGCGTTGCAGGGCCGCTTCGCCATATTCTTCGGTCAAAAAATGCGCCAGCTCATCGGGATTTTTCCACAAATGCGCGAAATGGTGGCGGTAGCTGGTGATAGCCATGTGTTGTAACAACGGAATATCGTCGGGGGTTGCGCGGCGAATATGGAGCATGTCTCGTACCTTCAAAGCACAAAGTCAGCGGTAATTGTGCCAGCCCGCGGTGAGATTCGGTAATTTGCCGGGAAATAATGTGCGCAAGCGCAGAGTTGCCGCGCTGTTGAGATTGGTCATGATTCCGGCACGATAAAAAACTAGATCTGGATCACATTTTTGCGCTATACAAAGATCTCGGCCCAGCGAAAGAGGTGTTAGCTATGACGTCGCTATCTCGTCCACGCGTAGAGTTTATCTCCACCATTCTGCAGACCGTGTTGAATTTAGGTTTGCTCAGTCTTGGCCTGATCCTGGTGGTTTTTCTCGGTAAAGAGACACTGCATCTGGCGGACGTGCTGTTCGCGCCGGAAAGCACCAGCAAGTATGAGCTGGTGGAAGGGCTGGTGGTCTACTTTCTCTATTTCGAGTTTATCGCGCTGATTGTGAAGTACTTTCAGTCAGGCTTTCACTTCCCCCTACGTTACTTTGTCTATATCGGTATTACGGCGATAGTGCGGCTGATTATTGTCGATCATAAGTCACCGATGGATGTGCTGATTTACTCTGCCGCGATTTTGCTGCTGGTGATTACGCTGTGGTTGTGTAATTCGAAGCGCTTAAAGCGAGAGTAAATTTTCTCGGAGGCACTCGAAAAAAAGGGCGCTCCGGAGAGCGCCAAACAGTCACAAGTTAGGGTTCTTGCAAGTTGAGGATGATAACAGTGGCATTTAACGATGAAACTTAGCCCTTCACGCCGCCGGCCGTGAGGCCGTTTACCAGCCAACGCTGCGCGAGCAGGAAGACCACGGTAATAGGGATGGCGGAAAGAACTGCCGCGGCGGCAAAGTCGCCCCACAGGTAGTTTTGTGGGTTGAGATATTGCTGCATACCTACGGCCAGGGTGTAGCTGTTCACATCACGCAGCAGCAGTGATGCAACCGGTACTTCGGTAATGGCGGCGATAAACGACAGGATAAACACCACCGCCAGAATCGGTACGGAGAGCGGCAGCAGTACCAGGCGGAACGCCTGCCACGGGGTTGCGCCATCCAGCGCAGCCGCTTCTTCCAGAGAGTTATCAATGGTTTCGAAGTAACCTTTAATCGTCCACACGTGCAGCGCAATACCGCCGAGGTAGGCGAAGATTACCCCACCGTGGGTGTTCAGACCGATAAACGGAATGTACTGGCCCAGACGGTCAAACAATGCGTACAGCGCAACCAGCGACAGGACCGCCGGGAACATCTGGAAAATCAGCATCCCTTTCAGCAACGCCGCTTTCCCCGGGAAACGCATACGGGCAAATGCATAGGCGCAGGTGGTGGAAAGCGTGACGATACCGATGGCGGTGATGCCAGCGATTTTCACCGAGTTCCACAGCCACAGCAGTACCGGGAACGGCGGCGGCGTTACGCGGCCATCCGCGTGCTCAACGCTGAAGCCCAGCGCCAGTTTCCAGTGCTCCCAGGAGATATTTTCTGGGATCAGACTGCCCGTCGCGAAGTTACCCTCACGCAGAGAAATCGCGATAACCATCAGCAGCGGGAACATAATCGCCGCAATAAAAATCAGTAGCAGAAGGTGCGTGGTGAAGAGCCGCAGTTTCTGAGATTTCGGTTGTACCATAGCCATGATCGTTGTCTCCCTTAATCAAACTTCATACGAGTGGCTTTCAGGTTCACTATCGCGAGCGCCCCCACCAGCAGGAAGATAAGCGTTGCAATCGCTGCCGCCAGACCAAAGTCCTGGCCGCCGCCGCCTTCAAAGGCGATACGGTAGGTGTAGCTGACCAGCAGGTCGGTATAGCCGGCCGGCGTGGTGGTGCCGAGACGATCCGGGCCACCGTTGGTCAACAGCTGAATCAGCACGAAGTTGTTAAAGTTAAAGGCGAAGCTGGCGATCATCAGCGGCGTTAGCGGCTTAATCAACAGCGGGAACGTAATTTTAAAGAAGTTCTGGAACGGCCCTGCGCCATCCATTGCCGATGCTTCGTACAGGTCGTCCGGAATCGCTTTCAGCAGGCCCATGCACAGGATCATCATGTATGGATAGCCAAGCCAGGTGTTGACGATAACAATCATCGAACGGGCGGTGGTTGGGTCGCTGAACCAGGCCGGTTTGATACCGAACAGCGCGCTCAGCATCATGTTGATTTCACCAAAGCTCTGGTTGAACAGCCCTTTGAAAATCAGAATCGAGATAAACGACGGTACGGCATACGGCAGAATCAGCAGCACGCGGTAGATGGCTTTGCCTTTCAGCGATTCCCACTGGACGACGCAGGCCAGAATCATGCCGACCGCCACGGTTAGTACCACCGTCAGAACCGAGAAGACCACCGTCCAGACGAAGATTTCGAAGAACGGTTTCTTGATACCTTCATCGGTAAAGACGCGGGTGAAGTTGTCCCAGCCGATGCTGACGGTGTAGCCCGGGCTCAGCTTTTCACTGCCCCAGCTACCGTCGGCGTTGATGGTCTGGTAGTAGCCAATATCGCCGTTAGGACGGTATTTGACGCCGCTTTGGTTGTTGGTCAGCAGGCCATCATCGGCCAGCGTATAGAGCGGCTGGGTGCCAGAGAACTGGCGCAGCGAGCTCATGGTGACTTTGCTTTCATCCGGCAGAACCGCCGTCAGCTGGTTTAGCGCCTGACGATTCTGGGTGATGATGCGTAATGCCGCGCGTTCGCCGGTTGGCAGGGCGTCGGTTTCTTTGAGCTGCAGTTTTTGCTCGCCGCCAAATTTAAAGGCGTCGGAGAGATAGTTTTTACCGCTTTCGCCGTCGGTGAGGGCCAGCTGCCACTCATCGCCCGCAGGATACAGGCCAAAGTTGTAGGTTTTACCTGCCTGATAGGAACGGTCCATCAGAACTTCCTGGGCGCGTTCGAAGGTCAGCTGGTTGGTGCTGCTGTAGTTGGTAAAGGCAATGGCGATAGTACAAATCAGTGGGAACAGGACGAACAGCCCCATCCCGGCCACGCCTGGGTAAACATAGCGCCAGGCGTAGGTTTTACGATTGGCGAAAATATACAGGCCCGCTGAACTTAAAATCAGCGTCATGATGGCGAACAGATATTCCCCTTGTGCATACATTAAAACAACAAGGTAAGCCACCAGTAGGCCAAGCAGACCAATCACTGACCATTTCAGCGTGTCGCTTTGCCACCAATGTTTCTTTTTAATGACATCCATGGGGATCTTCCTCTACAACGATTGTTCTTTTCTCCCTCTCCCTAGGGGAGAGGGGATAAAAGCATTACTTGGTGATACGACCCTGTGCATCTTTCAGCGCGGCATCAACGGTCTGACGGCCGCTTGCTGCGTTGATCACTGCGGTACGAACGGCATACCAGAATGCGGACATCTGTGGGATGTTCGGCATGATTTCGCCTTTCTGGGCGTTATCCATGGTGGCCGCGATACGTGGGTCTTTCGCTAACTGATCCTGGAAGGATTTCAGTGCTACAGCGCCCAGCGGTTTGTCCTTGTTCACTTCATCCAGACCCTGATCGGTCAGCAGGTAGTTTTCGAGGAACTCTTTCGCCAGTTCTTTGTTCGGGCTAGCGGCGTTGATACCGGCGCTCAGTACGCCTACGAACGGTTTAGAGGCTTTACCTTTGAAGGTTGGCAGCAGCGTTACGCCGTAGTTCACCTTGCTCTTATCGATGTTGGACCACGCCCACGGACCGTTGATGGTCATCGCGGTATCACCTTTGTTAAAGGCTGCTTCAGCGATGGAGTAATCGGTATCCGCGTTCATGTGTTTGTTTTTGATCAGGTCAACCAGGAAGGTCAGACCCGCTTTCGCGCCAGCGCTGTCCACGCCCACGTCTTTCACGTCGTACTTGCCATTTTCAAACTTGAACGCATAGCCACCGTCGGCGGCAATCAGCGGCCAGGTGAAGTACGGTTCTTGCAGGTTGAACATCAGCGCCGACTTGCCTTTCGCCTTCAGGGTTTTATCCAGCGCAGGAATTTCTTCCCAGGTTTTCGGCGGGTTAGGAACGAGGTCTTTGTTGTAAATCAGCGACAGTGCTTCCACCGCGATTGGATAAGCAATCAGCTTGCCGTTGTAGCGTACCGCATCCCAGGTGAACGGGTAGAGTTTGTCCTGGAACGCTTTGTCCGGGGTGATTTCAGCCAGCAGGCCAGACTGTGCGTAACCACCAAAACGGTCGTGCGCCCAGAAGATAATATCCGGGCCATCGCCAGTGGCGGCAACCTGCGGGAATTTCTCTTCCAGCTTGTCCGGGTGTTCGATGGTGACTTTAATGCCGGTGTCTTTTTCGAATTTCTTACCTACCTCGGCAAGACCGTTATAGCCTTTGTCGCCGTTAATCCAGATAACCAGTTTTCCCTCTTCAATTTTTGCCAGGGCAGAGGCGGAAAACATCATCGTGGTCAATGCGGACAGCGCGAGGATGCGAGCGCCAGTTTTGATTTTCATATATCCCGTCCTTTTTTTGGTGATGTACTCGTGGATACACAGAGGTGGTTTAACGTCGATGAGTTTCCTTTTTTAGCAACCCCTTTCCATCCTCCTGGAGTCTACGCCCTCGGGGCTAATAGTGTGATCCTGGTAACAAAATCCCCGGTTATGAGTCCCAGCGCACAAAAAAATGCGCCGTTTTTTGCAAGCCCCATCACGATCTTCATCCCGACGAGATGTTATCGGGGGCAGAGCATGCCTTCTCATCCTCCCGCCTCCTCCCCCATAAAAAACCGGGGGGGTGGAGGATTCACCAAAATGATGGCTGTTGCATAGTCAGGCCATCTTGATTGTGTCTTTTGGTGACAGGTTGTAACGAGGGAGAAGGGCATGGCGAACGTACAGCTACGCAATGTAACGAAAGCCTGGGGCGATGTGGTGGTATCGAAAGATATCAACCTCGATATCCAGGAAGGGGAATTCGTGGTGTTTGTCGGGCCATCGGGCTGCGGTAAATCAACCCTGCTGCGTATGATCGCGGGCCTCGAAACCATCACCAGCGGCGATCTGATGATCGGTGGAACCCGCATGAACGATATCCCGCCCGCCGAGCGTGGCGTGGGCATGGTCTTCCAGTCCTATGCGCTGTATCCCCATCTTTCCGTCGCTGAAAACATGTCCTTTGGCCTGAAGCTGGCTGGTGCCAAAAAAGAAGTTATCAACCAGCGTGTGACTCAGGTTGCTGAAGTCTTGCAGTTGGCTCATCTGCTGGAACGTAAGCCAAAAGCCCTTTCCGGCGGTCAGCGTCAGCGTGTCGCTATTGGCCGTACGCTGGTGGCAGAACCTCGCGTATTCCTGCTCGATGAACCGCTTTCTAACCTGGATGCCGCACTGCGCGTTCAGATGCGTATTGAAATTTCCCGTCTGCACAAACGCCTTGGTCGCACGATGATTTACGTCACCCACGACCAGGTCGAAGCGATGACCCTGGCCGACAAAATCGTGGTGCTGGATGCCGGTCGCGTGGCGCAGGTGGGTAAACCGCTGGAGCTGTATCACTATCCGGCCGACCGTTTTGTCGCGGGCTTTATCGGCTCGCCGAAGATGAACTTCCTGCCGGTTAAAGTCACGGCGACCGCCATTGAGCAGGTACAGGTTGAACTGCCAAACCGCCAGCAAATCTGGCTACCGGTGGAGAGCAACAACGTCACCGTGGGAACCAACATGTCGCTGGGTATCCGCCCTGAACACCTGCTGCCTAGCCACATCGCCGATGTGACGCTGGAAGGCGTGGTGAATGTTGTTGAACAGCTTGGTCACGAAACACAAATTCATATCCAGATCCCCGCCATTCGTCAAAACCTGGTGTACCGCCAGAACGACGTGGTGTTGGTAGAAGAGGGTGCCACATTCGCCATCGGTTTGCCGCCAGAGCGTTGTCATCTGTTCCGTGAAGATGGCACCGCATGTCGTCGGCTGCATAAAGAACCCGGCGTTTAAGAGTCCCATAACAAAACAAGCACGAAGCCCTTACACCGCCAGCGATAAGGCGTTACCGGGTGGAATGTTAAAGAAAAGCAATGATCTCAGGAGATAGAATAGATGATTACTCTGCGCAAACTCCCCGTGGCGGTTGCCGTAGCAGCAGGCATTATGTCTGCTCAGGCAATGGCTGTAGATTTTCATGGCTACGCACGTTCCGGCATTGGCTGGACGGGTAGCGGTGGCGAACAACAGTGTTTCCAGGCAACCGGTGCCGGCAGTAAATACCGTCTCGGTAACGAATGTGAAACCTACGCCGAAATTAAATTAGGTCAGGAAGTGTGGAAAGAGGGCGATAAGAGCTTCTACTTCGACACTAACGTGGCTTACTCCGTCGCCCAGCAGAATGACTGGGAAGCGACTGACCCAGCGTTCCGTGAAGCGAACGTGCAGGGTAAAAACCTGATTGAATGGCTGCCAGGCTCCACCATCTGGGCCGGTAAGCGCTTCTACCAGCGTCATGACGTTCACATGATCGACTTCTACTACTGGGATATTTCAGGTCCTGGTGCAGGTATCGAAAACGTCGATCTGGGCTTCGGTAAACTGTCTCTGGCAGCGACCCGTTCTCAGGAAGCTGGCGGTTCTTACATCTTCACTAGCAACGATATCTATAGCAAATACAAAGACACGGCGAACGACGTATTCGACGTACGTTTAGCGGGTCTGGAAACTAACCCAGACGGCGTGTTGGAGCTTGGCGTTGACTATGGTCGTGCGAACAAAACTGACGGCTATAGCTTTGCAGATGGCGCATCTAAAGATGGCTGGATGTTCACCGCTGAACACACCCAGAGCATGCTGAAGGGCTACAACAAGTTTGTTGTTCAGTACGCCACTGATGCAATGACCACTCAGGGTAAAGGCCTGTCTCAGGGCTCCTTCACCGGCAACGACTACGACAAAGACGCTGAAATTGGTGCTGTAGATAACAGAATCAATAACAACGGTGACCTGTGGCGTGTTCTTGACCACGGCGCAATCTCTCTGGGTGAGAAAGTTGACCTGATGTACGTTGGTATGTACCAGAACATCGATCGTGATGACGGTAACGGTACCAAGTGGTGGACCGTTGGTGTTCGTCCTATGTACAAATGGACACCAATCATGAGCACCCTGATGGAAGTGGGCTATGACAACGTGAAGTCCCAGAAAACCGGCGACACCAACAACCAGTATAAAATCACCCTGGCACAGCAATGGCAGGCGGGCGATAGCATCTGGTCCCGTCCGGCAATCCGTGTCTTCGCAACCTATGCGAAGTGGGATGAGAAATGGGGTTATGACAACGGTATCGCATACAAAGATACCAGCGCGAAAACCTACAGCCGTGGTGATAACGACGAATGGTCCTTCGGTGCACAGATGGAAATCTGGTGGTAATTCAGTACTAGCCTGATGTAACAACCGACGAGGGGCGCAAGCCCCTCTGTTCCGTAAGGTTTAGCGCGCTATTGCCTGGCCACCGCTAGACTGACGATTTCTGAGGTCATCATAATGAAAATGAAAAAAAGTCTCGTTGCTCTGTGCTTATCCGCTGGATTGCTGGCGAGCGTCCCGGGTATCAGCCTCGCCGACGTCAACTATGTGCCGCAAAATACCAGCGCTGCGCCAACCATCCCAACCAGCGACCTGCAACAGCTTACCTGGACGCCGGTCGATCAATCTAAAGTGCAGTCCACGCAGATTGCCGTGGGCGGGCAAACGCTTAACGTCCCGGGCATTACCGGTAAAGTGGTCGCCTACAGCGTGCCGGCTAATATTGGCGAGCTAACGCTGACCCTGACCAGCGAAGTGAATAAACAAACTAACGTCTTTGCGCCGAATGTGTTGATTCTTGACCAGAATATGACTCCTTCGGCCTACTTCCCAAGCAGCTACTTTACCTATCAGGCACCGGGCGTGATGAGCGCTGACCGTCTGGAAGGTGAAATGCGCCTGACGCCGGCGCTGGGCCAGCAAAAACTCTACGTGCTGGTCTTCACGACCGCTAAAGATCTCCAGCAGACCACTACGTTGCTGGATCCGGCCAAAGCCTATGCCAAAGGTATCGGCAACGCGGTGCCGGATATTCCTGACCCGGTGGCGAAACACACTACCGATGGCCTGGTGAAGCTGAAGGTGAAAACCAACAGCAGCTCCAGCGTATTGGTTGGCCCGCTGTTCGGCTCCTCCGGCCCAGCACCGGTAACCGTGGGTAATACTGCTGCACCAGCCTACGCAGCGCCTGTCGCCGCGCCGGTGGCAGCTCCGGCTCCGGCGGCGAAAGCCGAGCCGATGCTCAACGATACGGAAAGCTACTTCAATAACGGTATTAAACAGGCCGTGGCGAAAGGGGATATCGACAAGGCCCTGAAGCTGATGAATGAAGCCGAACGCCTGGGCTCCAAATCTGCTCGTTCCACCTTTATCGGCGCTGTAAAAGGCAAGGGGTAAGTTCTCCCCACAGCGCCGATGTTTAGGCGAAGCCTTTCGGTGTGCCCTTAGGGGCGCACCTTTTTTATACACCTCACTCTTCAGGCGACTTCGGCGTTGGAGATATTCCTGATGAGGTGTGCCTGGCGCGTCACGGCGACTGTTGCAGTGCTGTTGCGCTCTTGATCGTATTTGACCATTCCTGCACCCCCTCACGCGCCTTTCTGCGATACAATAACCCAACGCTATGTATTGGAGAGACAGGCATGTCGCACTCTGCACTGACGCAGCTGCGTGCTTTGCGCTATTTTGACGTCGTTCCCCCGCTTGAACCGGCTCAGCGCGACTGGCTGATGCTGGAAGACTCGATGACCAAACGGTTTGAGCAATACGGGAAACCGGTTAGCGTTACGCTATTAAACGAAGAATTTATCTGTCGCGATGCGCTGGTCGATGAACAGCATTTGCTTGCGGATGAACCTCGCTATTGGCTGCGAGAAATATTATTGTGCGTCGGGGGTGAGCCGTGGCTTGCCGGGCGTACCGTGGTGCCGGAATCGACCCTGTGCGGGCCTGAGCTGGCGCTACAGCAACTGGGGCAGACGCCGTTGGGCCGGTATCTGTTTACGTCCTCCCAGTTGACCCGCGATTTTATCGAAATTGGCCGTCATGATGCGCTGTGGGGGCGTCGTTCCCGCCTCCGCTTGAGTGGAAAACCGCTGCTGCTGACAGAGCTGTTTTTACCGGCATCGCCGTTGTACTAAGAGGAAGAAGAAAAATGGAGAGGAGTCTTAGGCCGAACAAGCTGCTGGCTTATCATCAACTGATGCGCACGGACAAACCGATCGGCGCGCTGCTGCTGCTGTGGCCAACCCTATGGGCGCTTTGGATCGCAGCACCGGGCGTGCCGCCGCTGTGGATCCTGGCGGTGTTCGTGGCTGGCGTCTGGCTGATGCGCGCCGCAGGCTGTGTGGTGAATGACTACGCGGATCGCAAATTTGATGGCCATGTAAAACGCACGGCCAATCGCCCGTTGCCAAGCGGTGCCGTCAGTGAGAAAGAGGCGCGGATCCTGTTCGCCGTGCTGGTGCTGCTGTCATTCCTGCTGGTACTGACGCTCAATACCATGACTATCCTGCTGTCGGTTGCCGGTCTGGCGCTGGCCTGGGTTTATCCGTTTATGAAGCGTTATACCCATCTGCCGCAGGTGGTGCTGGGGGCGGCGTTTGGCTGGTCGATTCCGATGGCGTTCGCGGCGGTCAGCGAATCGCTGCCGCTCAGCTGCTGGCTGATGCTGCTGGCGAACATCCTGTGGGCGGTGGCCTACGATACTCAATACGCGATGGTTGATCGTGATGACGACGTGAAAATCGGTATCAAATCGACGGCGATTCTGTTCGGTGAAAACGACCGCTTAATTATTGGTATTCTCCAGGCATGCGTGCTGGGGCTGATGGCGGTTATTGGCTGGCTGAACGGGCTGCACTGGGAATTCTACTGGTCAATCCTGATTGCCGGGGCGCTGTTTGTCTATCAACAAAAGCTGATCCGCAACCGCGAGCGTGGGCCATGCTTCCAGGCATTCCTCAACAATAACTACGTCGGTCTGGTGCTGTTTATTGGGCTGGCGATGAGTTACTGGCAGTTCTGATGCGATAAAAAAAGCCGGATAATTATCCGGCTTTTTTGTGTCGTGCGCAGAGTGATGTCGCACGACATACACTCAACCAAGCGACGCGCTATCAGGCATCTTTTGGCGTAGGTTCTTCGTCTTGCGTCACGCTTTCAATCGTCAGGCGCACGTCCGAGGTAATCAGGCTTGCCATCATCTGGTAAACCTTCATCGTCTCTTCTGGTTCGGCATCGCCGCTGTCGCTGATATAGCCTTCATCGCGCAGGGTTAACACCAGCGATGAGAATACCGCTTTATCGAAGAACTCCGGCGAGTTGATGCCGTGCAGCACGGACAGACGTTGTGCCAGCGTACGGCTCTCTTTCTCCAGCGTGCTGCGGTTCATCGACGGGTTACCGCTCAGTAGCCAGAAGGTGATGGCGTAGCGTTGCAGCGTTTCGCGCGCCCCGGCCGCCAGCAGTTGCAGCGTACGGGAGTGCGAAGCGTTGATGCGCAGTTCATCGCCGCTTACGGTAATCAGCTCCTGACGTTCCATCTCGGCAATCAGCGTATCGATAACCGTCGGCAGCTCCTCACGCTCCCAGCGCAGGAACAGCTCGGCTTTCAGCATTGGGTACAGAGTGTCGATATAGTCCGCAACCTGCCCACGGGTGATCTCCCGATGTTGGGTCATAATCGACGCCAGCAGCGAAGGCATAATCAGCATGTGCGCAATGTTGTTGCGGTAGTAGGTCATCAGTACTGCCTGCTCGCGCGGCAGAATGATGATATCGCCGATGGTATCTTTCTCGACTTCGAACTTGTTCATCTGCAGCGCGTGGTCGATGAGCTCGCTGGCAGAGGCTTTCGGTGCGGTGGCATCCGGCGCATAAGGCGCGTTATGCATCAGGGCCAGATAACAATCCAGCTGCTGCGTTAACTGCTCACGGGTCAACGAGCGCTGACGAGAGGCCAGCAGCGCGGTACAGCACAGGTTCATGGCGTTGGCCGCACCGGCATTGTTGATACGCACCATCAGCTCTGCCGCCATTTTATTGACGGTTGGCGTCAGCCACGCTGGACGTACGGCTTCAATCGGGTCGATAGACTCGCGCCACTCCGGCACGTGGTGGTTCAGGTAGGTCATCAGCGGCATCGGTTCGCCGAAGTTGACGTAGCCCTGACCGAGATTACGCAGCTTGCTCAGACCCTTCAGCATCTGCGGCAGGCTCTCTTTCTCTTTGGTCGCGCCGCGCAGTTCTTTCGCGTAGGTGCCCACTTCCATCACGTGCTCGTAGCCAATATAAATCGGCACCAGGGTGATTGGACGGGTACCGCCGCGCAGCATCGCCTGGATGGTCATCGACAATGTGCCGGTTTTCGGATCCAGTAGACGACCGGTACGGGAACGACCGCCTTCCACAAAGTACTCCACGGAGTAACCGCGGCTGAACAACTCGCCGAGGTATTCACGGAATACGGTGGAGTACAGCTTGTTACCCTTAAAGGTACGGCGAATGAAGAACGCGCCCAGGCGGCGGAAAATCGGGCCTGCTGGCCAGAAGTTCAGGTTAATACCGGCGGCGATATGCGGCGGCACCAGCCCCTGGTGGTAAAGCACGTAAGAGAGCAACAGGTAGTCCATGTGGCTGCGGTGACAGGGAACATAAACAATCTCGTGCCCATCGTGCGCCAGCTGGCGTACGCGCTCGGCGTTATTGACGTTAATCCCCTGATACAGACGGTTCCAGGTGAAGCTCAGGATACGGTCGGTCAGGCGGATCATCTCGTAGGAGAAGTTCGCGGCAATCTCTTCCATCAGCGCAATCGCGTTCTGCTGCGCTTTTTCGTGGGAGATTTTTTTGCTGCGCGCTTCATCTTCCACCGCTTTGGCGATGGCTTTGGATGCCAGCAGTTTTTTGAACAGGTCGTGACGGGCAGGCAGGCGTGGGCCGACTGCCGCCAGACGCTGGCGAGCAAAGTGCATACGGGCAACGCGGGCCAGCTTCTGGGCGATAGTTTTGTCCGTGCCGTGTTCATCGGCCATGCGGCGCAGAGAAACGGACGGAGAAAAACGCACGAAGCTATCGCGACCCAGCCAGGAAACGGCGAAGAATTTCTGGAAGCCGTTCAGCATCCGCAGTGGCGGATTGACTTCACCTTTCTCGCGACCCGGAGAACGCCCAAACATCACCGACACCGGCACCATTTGCACATCCAGATCCGGATTGCTGCGGTGCAAGTCGAGGTAGTCGTGGAACAGTTTGATCGACTCTTCTTTCGGCGTGTAGTAGGTGAACACGCGCGGGCCGCCGTGAATGAACACGTAGCGCGGCAGCAGGGTGCCGTCGATTTCTAACGGTTCAAGCGGATCGGGCAGGTCGTGCGCAAGGCACTGGGCGCGCAGAGTCAGTAAGTCGGCCTTAGAGTTGTAAGGCAGGACGTACATAATTGGACGTGATGTATCAAGCCCCAATTCCTGGGCAGGTTCTGCCGGAATAGACTTGCTCTTTACCAGAACACTTAATGGTAAATTCAGTAATTTGTAGTAAATTCGTGGCCAGCCGGACATAAACGATGTAAAGCCTCTGGTTAATCATGCAAATGCGCGGCAAGAATATCAGAAAGTCGGCAGAATTTCTGTTCTACCGGTTCTTAATAATACACTAAGTGATTCGCGCGGCGGCAAGGCGGTAAACCCAGCAGCAACGTGAAGTACGCATTGTCATTGACGTCATAACGTAAAAGGTTCTTGAGATGGCCAATAATACCACTGGGCTCACCCGAATTATCAAAGCAGCTGGATATTCCTGGAAAGGATTTCGCGCGGCATGGATCAACGAAGCCGCATTTCGCCAGGAGGGGGTTGCATCCGTATTGGCGATTATCATTGCCTGCTGGCTGGATGTTGACCCTATCACCCGCGTGCTGCTTATCGGCTCCGTTCTGTTGGTGATGATAGTGGAAATTCTCAATAGTGCACTGGAAGCGGTCGTCGACCGTATTGGCTCGGAATATCACGAGCTGTCAGGGCGAGCGAAAGATATGGGCTCAGCCGCCGTGCTGCTGTCGATTTTTGTCGCGCTGATCACCTGGGCTATCCTGCTGTGGGCTCATTTCCACTAAAGCTGTGAAAACTGCCTGATTTCCTGCGTTTTATGGTTCCAAAATAGGCACTAGCTGTATATACTCACAGCATAACTGTATATACACCCAGGGGGCGGAATGAAAGCGTTAACGACCAGGCAGCAAGAGGTGTTTGATCTCATCCGGGATCATATCAGCCAGACGGGCATGCCGCCGACGCGTGCGGAAATTGCTCAGCGCTTGGGGTTCCGTTCCCCGAATGCGGCTGAAGAACACCTGAAAGCGCTGGCGCGCAAAGGAGTTCTTGAGATTGTCTCCGGAGCCTCTCGTGGTATCCGCCTGCTGGTGGAAGAAGAAGTGGGCCTACCGCTGATTGGCCGCGTTGCGGCGGGCGAGCCGCTGCTGGCGCAGCAGCACATTGAAGGCCATTACCAGGTCGATCCATCGCTGTTTAAACCGAGCGCCGACTTCCTGCTGCGCGTCAGCGGCATGTCGATGAAAGATATCGGTATTATGGATGGCGATCTGCTCGCGGTGCATAAAACCCAGGATGTGCGTAACGGTCAGGTTGTCGTCGCGCGTATCGATGAAGAAGTGACGGTGAAACGCCTGAAAAAACAAGGTAACGTCGTCGAACTGCTGCCGGAAAACAGCGAGTTTTCCCCTATCGTGGTCGATCTGCGTCAGCAGAGTTTCTCCATCGAAGGGCTGGCCGTTGGCGTTATCCGCAACGGCGAGTGGCTGTAACACTCCCTTCTCTCAAATGGCTGTGATACTTCCGTTATCACAGCCTTTTTTCTTTCTGGTTCTCACTCATGCCGCTACTGACTTCCGCCGATAAGGCCCTGTGGCGCCTTGCGCTACCAATGATCTTCTCAAATATCACCGTGCCCCTGCTGGGGTTGGTAGATACCGCCGTGATTGGCCATCTCGACAGCCCGGTCTATCTGGGTGGCGTGGCCATTGGCGCGACCGCAACCAGCTTCCTGTTTATGCTGCTGCTGTTCTTGCGTATGAGCACCACCGGCCTGACGGCGCAGGCGTTTGGCGCCAAAGACCCGCAGGCGCTGGCCCGTGCGCTGGTACAACCGCTGCTGCTGGCGCTAGGTGCTGGTCTACTGATCATCTTGTTTAAAAATCCGCTGATTCATCTCGCGCTGTCTATCGTCGGTGGCAGCGGTGAAGTGCTGGAGCAGGCGCAACGCTTTCTCTCCATCCGTTGGCTAAGCGCCCCGGCTTCGCTGGCAAATCTGGTGCTGCTGGGCTGGCTGTTGGGCGTTCAGTATGCCCGCGCGCCGGTCGTGCTGCTGGTGGTGGGCAACGTACTCAATATCGTCCTCGACCTGTGGCTGGTGATGGGGCTGCATATGAACGTGCAGGGGGCGGCGTTAGCGACGGCCATCGCCGAGTACGCGACCTTGCTGGTCGGTTTAGGGATGGTACGTAAGGTACTGGTGATGCGCGGGATTTCCTGGGCGATGCTGAAAATGGCCTGGCACGGCAACTTCCGGCGTCTGCTGGCGTTGAACCGTGACATCATGCTGCGCTCGCTGCTGCTGCAACTGTGCTTTGGTGCGGTAACCGTTTTTGGTGCTCGTCTTGGCAGCGATATTGTCGCGGTGAATGCCGTGCTGATGACCATGCTTACCTTCACCGCCTACGCGCTGGACGGCTTCGCCTATGCGGTTGAAGCCCATTCTGGTCAGGCCTACGGCGCGCGCGACGGCAGTAAACTACTGGAGGTCTGGCGAGCGGCATGCCGTCAGGCCGGTGTGGTCGCACTGGCCTTTGCGTTGGTTTATGCCGTTTTGGGGGAACATATCGTGGCGCTGCTGACGTCCATTCCCGAGCTACGCGAGCTTGCTGACCGCTACGTGATCTGGCAGATGGTGCTCCCGATAATCGGCGTGTGGTGTTATCTGCTTGATGGCATGTTTATCGGTGCGACGCGCGGCGCCGAGATGCGTAACAGCATGGCCGTTGCGGCGGCGGGGTTTGCGCTCACGCTGTTAGCGCTACCGGTGCTTGGCAACCACGGGCTGTGGCTGGCGCTTGCCGTCTTCCTGGCGCTGCGCGGCCTATCGCTGGCGTTTATCTGGCGTCGTCACTGGCGAAACAACAGCTGGTTTGCCTGACGTGATGGTTAAAGATTCCGAATAGTGAATTGATGTCGGAATGACTGACTACAATTAACCTCACGCTTAGCGAAAAAGATGTGTGTTCTGTAGAGACACTTTCGCTATTCACTCACTGACTCCCGAGGATTTGATGATGAATAAAGACGAAGTCGGCGGCAACTGGAAACAGCTTAAAGGCAAAGTGAAAGAGCAATGGGGCAAACTGACCGACGATGATATGACGGTGATCGAAGGGAAACGCGATCAGCTGGTCGGTAAAATTCAGGAGCGCTATGGCTACGCGAAGGATCAGGCCGAAAAAGAGGTCGATAGCTGGGATAAACGTCATAACCACCGCTGGTAAACCCAGCGAGCGCGTACAGGGAAGTACACTATCCCGCTTAGCGCCTGCTAGCGGGATTTTTTCTTAATTTGAATCGTATGGTCGTGCTGGCAGTGTTCATGCGCCTTGCAGGCTTCGACTTCAACGCAGGCTGAGCACAGACCGTGCGCTTCAATCACGTTGTGGCGCAGGGCAAAGCCCATCTTCGCCGCCAGCGCATGCATGATGTCTTCAACCCCTTCCGCACACTCTTCTTTCACCACGCCACAGCGGTCGCAGATAAACATGGCGGAGGTGTGAGTCGGTTGATCAAACAGATGGCACAGCACGTAACTGTTAGCGGATTCGACTTTGTGAACAAAACCCTGCTCGAGCAGAAACTCCAGAGCACGGTATACCGTCGGCGGTTTAGCCTGCGGTTCTTTGACGCGCAGCAGGTCGAGCAGATCGTAGGCGCTGATTGCCCCTTCCTGCAGACTCATCAGGCGCAACACTTCCAGACGTTGAGGAGTCAGGCGCACGCCGCGTTGCGCACACAGCTTTTCAGCCTGCGCTAGCAGTTCTTGCGTAGTGGTCTTATCCATTGGCGTCCTCGGGTTACGGGTGAAACAAACACATACTTTATCATGTTATGGCAGAAACGCCGAGTTTCCACCGGTGTGCTATAGGTGTGTTATAGCAGGTGTACTTCACACTCAGGACGAAAAACAATGAAAAGACCCGATTGCATTCGCCATTGGCATGACGTCGAAGGGCCCGACAATTCCACCTATCCCGATAGCGAGGAGCGTTTCTCTATCGGTGCGCCGCTGGCCCGCGCGCTGGGACTCCGACACATTGGCATTCACCATGAACGTTTACCGCCGGGGCGGCGGACGTCCTATCCGCATGCGGAGAGCGATGAAGAGGAGTTTATCTACGTGCTGGAAGGGTATCCACAGGCCTGGATTAACGGCTATCTGTGGAAACTTCAGCCCGGTGATAGCGTCGGTTTTCCGGCGGGGACCGGGGTTTGTCACACTTTTATTAACAATACGTCGGAAGAGGTGCGGCTGCTGGTGGTCGGGGAGGCGAATAAACGATCCAACCGTATCTATTACCCGTTAAACGCCTCGTATGCCGTCACCCGCGAAGATCGTTGGGTGGATCATCCGCCGCAATTTTTTGGACCGCATGACGGAAAACCTGGGCGAAACTAAATATCTTCTTCTATAAGAAGTTAGAGCGCTTATTAATAATAATAAACCTATCGAAAATTTCATTTCAGGGAATTGGCCATTTTTTGGCCTGTTATTCGCAGCAATAGTTTGTCTCCATCCAGGCGATAACGGATGGGGGGTTGTTCCATAACAGACAATAAGATGGGCAAACTATGAAACAAAATGAGAAATTTTCTCTGATAGGGATCGCTGTCTCTTTTCTGGTGGCAGCTCCGGCTGAAGCCGCAAATGGCTGGGCGGAGGCCCGGAACGACGCAATGGGTGGTACAGGGGTGGCTTCAGCACACTATGGCAGCGGTGTGTTGATTAACCCGGCATTACTGGCGAAAGCCAAACCTGATGATGATATTACGTTAATCCTACCGACGATTGGTGCGCAGATTTCCGATAAGGATAATTTGCGCACTAAGATCGACGATATTAGCGATGATATACAGGACTACATCAGTTCGTTGAACAATATTAATCTTTCCGACCTTACTAATCCTGGCAGCCCCGGCTATCGGCGCGTTTCTTCGGCGGCCGGCGATTTGGCCGATCAGCTTTCGTCGGTCAAAGGAAAGACCGCGCGAACGAAAGCCGGAGCGGGTCTGGCGATTACTATTCCAAACGATGTGCTGGCGGTTGCGTTTGTCGCGAAGGCTGATGCCCGAGCACGGCTCAGCTCCTATATCGACCAAGGTGATATCGATATTCTGCGCGGTATTGAGGCCACACCATCCAACGTATTGAGTGTCAAAGCTAGAGATTTGAAATCGAAAGGTTATGGGCGAGCGGCCATTGTTTCTGACTACGGTGTCGCCATTGCACGGCAGTTCGATTTTGGTGGTGTGCCGGTATCATTTGGCGTGACGCCAAAACTGCAACAGACCTGGCTCTACAACTACACCGTGTCGATATACAACTTCAGCAGCGATGCTATCAACAGTAGCCGCTATCGTAACGACGATACCGGTTTTAACGTCGACGCAGGGATGACCGCCGATTTTGGCGATAGCTGGACGGTGGGGCTGAGCGGACAGAACCTGTTCTCCCGCGATATCGACACCAAAGAGGTGGCGGGGGTGCGCGACACCTACCAGATTCACCCATTAGTGACCGCAGGCGTGGCGTGGCACACCGATATGCTGACCTTGAGCGCCGACGGCGATCTGACCGAAACCAAAGGCTTTAAGAGCGAGGAGAGTTCACAGTACGTGGGCGTCGGTGCGGAAGTACGTCCGCTCGATTGGCTGGCGGTACGCGCAGGCTATCGTGCGGATTTGAAAAACAACGACAGCAACGTCTTCACCGGCGGCGTGGGTTTTGCGCCGTTCAACCGGGTACACCTCGACCTGATGGGGCTGTACGGGGAAGATCAAACCTGGGGGGCCGGGGCGCAGGTTAGCGTCACGTTCTAAGCCGTATCACATCCTCCGGCTAAGCTTAGCGCCGCCGGGGGATTCCCCTCTAGCATTACGTTTCTGCTCAGGCTTTATGCTATAGTAGCCGCCCCTTTTTTCCGGATGCTTAAATAATCGCCATGTTGTCAGAATCCTCGACCGCCGCTTTCCCTGCTCACCGTTTCTCCATCGCGCCGATGCTCGACTGGACGGATAGACACTGCCGCTACTTCCTGCGTCTGCTGTCGCAGCACACCCTGCTGTATACCGAAATGGTGACTACCGGGGCGATTATTCACGGTAAAGGCGATTATCTGGCCTACAGCGAGGAAGAGCATCCGGTTGCTCTCCAGCTTGGCGGCAGCGATCCGGCTCAACTTGCGCACTGTGCGAAGCTGGCGCAGGAGCGGGGTTATGACGAAATTAACCTCAACGTCGGCTGCCCGTCTGACCGCGTACAGAACGGCATGTTTGGTGCTTGCCTGATGGGTAATGCGCAGCTGGTCGCGGATTGCGTGAAGGCGATGCGCGACGTGGTGTCGATTCCGGTCACGGTCAAAACGCGTATTGGTATTGATGACCAGGACAGCTACGAATTCCTCTGCGATTTTATTGATACGGTCTCCGGGCGCGGCGAGTGCGAGATGTTTATTATTCATGCGCGTAAAGCCTGGCTTTCCGGGCTTAGCCCGAAAGAAAACCGCGAGATCCCGCCGCTGGACTACCCGCGCGTATACCAGCTCAAGCGTGATTTCCCGCATCTGACCATGTCTATCAACGGCGGCATTAAATCGCTGGAAGAGGCCAAAGGGCATCTGGCGCATATGGACGGCGTGATGGTCGGGCGCGAAGCCTATCAGAATCCAGGTATCCTGGCGTCGGTGGACCGTGAGATCTTCGGCGCGAGCGATGTCGATGCTGACCCGGTGGCGATCGTCCGCGCGATGTATCCGTACATCGAACGTGAACTGAGTAACGGGACCTATCTGGGCCACGTGACGCGCCATATGCTGGGCTTGTTCCAGGGCATTCCGGGGGCTCGTCAGTGGCGTCGTTATCTGAGTGAAAATGCGCACAAGGCCGGCGCGGGAATTGACGTGCTCGAGCACGCATTAAAACTGGTTGCCGATAAGCGTTAATTATTTCGCTAAAACCTGGTCAAATTCACCACGCTCCGCACAGTGTTGCGGAGCGTTTTTGTTTATATTCAATAATTTAGTTCTGGCACGATTTTTGTAATAGTTCTGACAGATACGTGTGCATTCTGGGAGAGCAACGATGCTGGAACTATTATTTGTGATTGGATTTTTTGTCATGCTGCTGGTCACGGGCATTTCGCTGCTCGGGATTATCGCTGCACTGGTGGTGGCAACGGTGCTGATGTTTGTCGGCGGGCTGTTTGCGCTGATGATAAAACTTCTACCGTGGCTGCTGTTGGCGGTGGTGGTGGTGTGGATCGTTCGGGCGATTAATTCACCGAAAAAACAGACCTGGCGCGACAACTACCGGAGGTATTGAGGGATTCGTCACAACCTCAAAAGTTTTGCATAAAACGCCGTAGGATTCGCGTAAAAAATCTGTCACTATGGCTGGCGTTAACGAACTCATCGAGCTGTACCCTACATACAGCCGAACTAAAAAAAGAAAGGGCTTCCT
Organism: Kluyvera intermedia; assembly: GCF_021440345.1. GTDB lineage: Bacteria > Pseudomonadota > Gammaproteobacteria > Enterobacterales > Enterobacteriaceae > Kluyvera > Kluyvera intermedia_A. The sequence goes on along the minus strand of NZ_JAKCNS010000009.1, from coordinate 41,742 downwards.
ACGGGAAGCCCTAGTCTTTTGTGCCGCAGAATCTCTACGGGATAAGCAGGCTTGAGCCCTGAGTTGCCCGACTCTCCAGAATCTCATGCGCGCGTCGTGCTTCTTTCAACGGATACTTCTGGCTCTCTGCGACATCCACCTTAATGATCCCGCTGGCAATCAGTGAGAACAGCTCGTGGCTGGCTTCTTTCAGTTCGTCATAGGTCGTGACGTAGCCATTGAGAGAAGGGCGGGTGACGAACAGCGAGCCTTTTTGGTTGAGGATGCCGAGGTTAACACCGGTTACCGGCCCGGACGAGTTACCAAAACTGACCATCAGGCCACGGCGCTGCAAGCAGTCGAGCGACGCTTCCCAGGTGTCTTTCCCGACCGAATCGTAGACGACCGGCAGTTTCTTGCCGCCGGTGATAGCCTTCACCCGCTCGGCAATATTTTCATCACGGTAGTTAATCACCTGCCAGGCACCGGCCTGTAGCGCACGCTGCGCTTTTTCTGCGCTACCCACGGTACCAATCAGCTTCGCACCTAGTGCCTTGGCCCACTGGCAGGCAATCAGACCGACGCCGCCTGCGGCCGCATGGAACAGGAACGGTTCGCCGGGTTTGATTTCATAGGTTTTGCGCAGCAGATAAAAGACTGTTAGACCTTTGAGGAACGAGGCCGCGGCCTGTTCGTAAGAAATGGCCGCCGGGAGCAGGGCGACTTTATCCGCCGCGACGTTATGCACCGAACTGTAGGCGCCAAGCCCTGACTGCGCGTAGACCACGCGATCGCCCGCCTTGATATGCTTAACGTTGCCGCCTACCTGGCTGACTACGCCCGCAGCTTCTGTGCCCAAACCGCTTGGCATCGACGGCGGCGGGTAAAGGCCGCTGCGAATATAGGTATCGATATAGTTAATGCCGATAGCTTTGTTTTCCACCTGCACTTCATTTTCCGCAGGGGCGTTGGGGGTGAATTCGACGGCGTTGAGCACTTCGGGGCCGCCATGTTTGCTAAATTCAATACGGGTTGCCATGCTTCCTCCAGAACAATGTGGTAATCTTTCGACCCACTCTTTATCTCGGTAATACCATTCACTATGGCAGCAAATAAACCCTTCAACAAACCTCAAACCGAAGCTCGCGAACGCGATTTTCAGGTGGCAGGTCTGAAAGTACCGCCGCACTCGATTGAAGCGGAACAATCGGTGTTGGGCGGTTTAATGTTGGATAACGAGCGCTGGGACGATGTCGCCGAGCGCGTGGTCTCCGATGATTTCTATACGCGTCCGCACCGCCACATCTTCACGGAGATGGGTCGCCTGCAGGAAGGCGGTAGCCCGATTGACCTGATAACGCTCGCGGAATCGCTGGAGCGACAGGGCCAACTGGACAGCGTCGGTGGTTTTGCCTATCTGGCCGAGCTATCAAAAAATACGCCAAGTGCGGCGAACATTAGCGCTTACGCCGATATCGTCCGCGAACGTGCCGTTGTTCGCGAGATGATTGCGGTCGCCAATGAAATCGCCGAAGCCGGTTTCGACCCGCAGGGGCGTACCAGCGAAGACCTGTTGGATTTGGCTGAGTCCCGGGTATTTAAAATCGCCGAAAGCCGCGCTAACAAAGACGAAGGCCCGCGAAACATCACCGAAGTGCTCGACGCCACCGTGGCGCGTATTGAGCAGCTTTTCCAGCAGCCGCACGACGGCGTCACCGGGGTGAATACCGGCTACGATGACCTCAATAAAAAGACCGCAGGTTTACAGCCGTCGGACTTGATTATCGTTGCCGCTCGTCCATCGATGGGTAAAACGACATTTGCGATGAACCTCGTCGAAAACGCGGCGATGTTGCAGGATAAGCCGGTACTGATCTTCAGTCTCGAGATGCCATCAGAGCAGATTATGATGCGTTCCCTGGCGTCGCTGTCGCGCGTTGACCAGACCCGTATTCGTACCGGCCAGCTTGACGATGAGGATTGGGCGCGTATCTCCGGCACCATGGGGATCCTGCTGGAAAAACGGAATATCTACATTGATGACTCCTCCGGCCTGACGCCGACGGAAGTGCGTTCGCGCGCGCGTCGTATCGCCCGTGAGCACGGCGGTATTGGTCTTATCATGATCGACTACCTCCAGCTGATGCGGGTGCCGTCGCTTTCCGATAACCGTACGCTGGAAATTGCGGAAATTTCCCGCTCTCTCAAGGCGTTAGCCAAAGAGTTACATGTGCCGGTGGTGGCGCTGTCGCAGCTTAACCGCTCCCTGGAACAACGCGCGGATAAACGCCCGGTCAACTCCGACCTGCGTGAATCCGGCTCCATCGAGCAGGATGCCGACTTAATCATGTTCATTTATCGTGATGAGGTTTATCACGAAAACAGTGACTTAAAAGGCATCGCCGAGATTATTATCGGTAAACAGCGTAACGGCCCAATCGGTACGGTACGCCTGACCTTTAACGGTCAGTGGTCGCGTTTCGATAACTACGCTGGCCCGCAGTACGACGACGAATAACAACACTAAATCAGGTCATTCAAGCAAACACTTATCAAGGAACACAAATGCAAGCGGCAACTGTAGTCATTAACCGCCGCGCTCTGCGACACAACCTGCAACGTCTGCGTGAACTGGCACCTGCCAGCAAGCTGGTTGCGGTGGTGAAAGCGAACGCTTACGGACACGGCCTCCTCGAGACCGCGCGAACGCTCCCCGACGCCGATGCTTTTGGCGTTGCCCGCCTTGAAGAGGCGCTGCGTCTGCGCGACGGCGGTATCACCCAGCCGATCCTGCTGCTGGAAGGCTTCTTCAACGCCACTGACCTGCCGACCATCTCGATGCAGCAGCTGCATACCGCAGTGCACAACGTAGAGCAGCTTGAAGCGCTGGAAGCCGCCGAAATCAGTGAGCCGGTCACCGTGTGGATGAAGCTCGATACCGGCATGCATCGCCTGGGCGTTCGCCCGGAAGAAGCCGAAGCTTTTTATCAGCGCCTGAGCCAGTGCAAAAACGTCCGCCAGCCGGTGAATATTGTCAGTCACTTTGCCCGTGCCGACGAGCCGGATTGTGGGGCCACGGAACGCCAGCTGGATATCTTCAACACCTTTACCGCCGGCAAACCGGGGCTGCGCTCCATTGCGGCTTCCGGCGGTATTCTGCTGTGGCCACAATCGCATTTCGACTGGGCGCGCCCGGGCATTATTCTCTACGGCGTATCGCCGCTTGAGCAAAAGCCGTGGGGCCCGGATTTTGGCATGCAGCCGGTGATGTCGCTGACTTCCAGCCTGATTGCGGTACGCGAGCACAAAGCCGGTGAAGCGGTTGGCTACGGCGGTACCTGGATCAGCGAGCGTGACACCCGCCTGGGCGTGGTGGCGATGGGTTATGGCGATGGTTATCCTCGCGCCGCACCATCCGGAACGCCGGTGCTGGTGAACGGTCGTGAAGTGCCGATTGTTGGCCGCGTGGCGATGGATATGATTTGCGTCGACTTAGGGCCAGAAGCGGAAGACAAAACCGGTGATACGGTCATTATGTGGGGTCAGGGACTGCCGGTTGAACGCATCGCTGAAATCACGAAAGTAAGTGCTTACGAACTTATTACGCGGCTGACGTCGCGCGTGGCGATGAAGTATATTGATTAAGCGTTAACGCCACACCGCCCGGCGTCGTTATGCGATGCCGGGCAAAACCCGCAACTACCTCTCGACCTTCCACTGCATCCGGTTTATTGTGTTATTTCCTGCCTTTCTGTAAACCTGGAGAACCATCGCGTGTTTCAAAAAGTTGACGCCTATGCGGGCGACCCCATTCTTTCGTTAATGGAACGCTTCAAAGAAGATCCGCGCAGCGACAAAGTTAACCTCAGCATCGGCCTGTACTACAACGAAGACGGCATCATTCCGCAGCTGCAGGCGGTGGCGAAAGCCGAAGCGCGTCTGAACGCGCAGCCGCACGGCGCGTCGTTGTATCTGCCGATGGAAGGGCTTAACAGCTACCGTCACACCGTGGCGCCGCTGCTGTTTGGCGCGGACAACCCGGTTCTCCAGCAACAGCGCGTGGCGACCATTCAAACCCTCGGCGGCTCCGGCGCGCTGAAGGTTGGCGCGGATTTCCTCAAGCGCTACTTCCCGGACTCCGGTGTGTGGGTCAGCGACCCGACCTGGGAAAACCATATCGCGATTTTTGAAGGTGCGGGCTTTACCGTCGGTACCTACCCGTGGTTTGACAGCGAAACCAACGGCGTGCGCGTGGATGCGCTGCTGGAAAAACTCAACACGCTGCCTGCACGCAGCATCGTGTTGCTGCATCCGTGCTGCCATAACCCAACCGGTGCCGATCTCACGCCTGCGCAGTGGGACGCGGTGGTTGAGGTGCTCAAGGCCCGTGAGCTGATTCCATTCCTCGATATCGCTTATCAAGGTTTTGGCGCGGGTATGGATGAGGACGCCTACGCGATCCGCGCGATTGCCGCGGCCGGGCTGCCTGCACTGGTCAGCAACTCGTTCTCCAAAATCTTCTCGCTGTACGGCGAGCGCGTCGGCGGTCTGTCGATTATCTGTGAAGATAACGAAACCGCGCTGCGCGTGCTGGGCCAGCTGAAAGCGACGGTGCGCCGTAACTATTCCAGCCCGCCGAACTTTGGGGCGCAGGTAGTGGCAGCGGTGCTGGGCGACGCGGAGCTGAAAGCCAACTGGCTGGCGGAAGTGGAAGGGATGCGTACGCGTATTCTGGAAATGCGTCAGGCGCTGGTCAACGTGCTGAAAGAAGAGATGCCGAACGGTAATTTCGACTATCTGCTCAAGCAGCGCGGGATGTTTAGCTACACCGGCCTGAGCGCGCAACAGGTTGATAGACTGCGCGACGAGTTCGGCGTTTACCTGATCGCCAGCGGTCGTATGTGCGTGGCAGGGCTCAACAGCCGGAACGTTCAGCGGGTTGCCAAAGCCTTTGCTGCTGTGATGTAAGTATGTGCTCACTCTGGCTCTAAGGTAAGCGCTGAGCCAGAGTGTTTTCCCGAAATCAAAACGTGATCTCCTTACTTTTTCTGGGATTATTCTTAGATATTCCTTCCTTTCGTCGACCTCAGACGGTAAGGTCGCAGTGCTTTGTTTAAAGCACGACTGACTCTAAAACAATAACGAATCGACGAATTAAGGGAAAACATGCGCAAGATTACGCAGGCTCTCAGTGCCGTCTGCTTGTTATTTGCACTGAATGCTTCGGTGACGGCCCATGCGTCGTCACCCTCTCCACTATACCCAGGGACCGATATCGCGAAACTTGCTGAGCAAGCGCCTATCCACTGGGTTTCTGTGGCACAGATTGAAAATAGTCTGCTTGGTCATCCGCCGATGGCCGTCGGTTTTGATATCGACGATACCGTGCTGTTCTCCAGTCCTGGCTTTTGGCGCGGGCAAAGAACCTATTCACCGGACAGCCAGGACTATCTGAAGAACCCTGAGTTTTGGGAAAAGATGAACAACGGCTGGGATGCGTTCAGCATTCCTAAAGAGGTCGCGCGTTCACTGATTGCGATGCACGTGAAGCGCGGCGACAGCATCTACTTTGTCACCGGACGTAGCCCGACCAAAACCGAAACCGTCTCCAAAACGCTGCAGGATGATTTCCTGATCCCGGCTGCGAGCATGAATCCGGTGATTTTTGCCGGCGACCATCCGGGGCAGAACAGCAAAACGCAGTGGCTAAAAGAGAAGAATATTCGGGTGTTTTATGGTGATTCAGACAACGACATCACCGCCGCGCGTGAAGCCGGTGCCCGAGGGATCCGCGTGCTGCGCGCCTCCAACTCTACTTACCGACCGCTGCCGCAGGCTGGCGCTTTCAATGAAGAAGTGATCGTTAACTCCGAGTACTGAGCGCCCTACCAAAAAATGATGCTTTTTTAGGCAAAATAATGCGTCGGAAGGTTTAACCTTTCGGCGTCTTGTTGCACACTGAAGGTGATGATTTTTTGCACAGATGGCGGTAACACAAAGGAGTATAACGATGACCAGCTCGGATCTTCTGCTGTACTGCATGGCTAAGCGTGGCGCGGAACAGAGCGTGCACAGCGACTGGAAGGCAACTCAGATTAAAGTGGCCGATGTGCTTTTCGCGATGGTAAAGGATGTGGAAGACCGCCCGGCGGTGTCGCTGAAAACCAGCCCCGAACTGGCAGACCTGCTGCGTCAGCAGCATAGCGATGTACGTCCCAGCCGCCATCTTAATAAAGCGCACTGGAGTACGGTTTATCTCGACGGTTCGCTGCCTAATTCACAGATTTACTATCTGGTTGATGCTTCGTATAAGCTGGCGGTAGAACTGCTGCCGGAAACGCTCCGACAGCAGATGTACTCGTAATTACGACAGCAGCGGCTTCAGGAAGCGCGCGGTGTGCGATGCTTCGCAGTTAGCCACCGTTTCCGGGGTGCCGGAAACGAGGATTTCACCGCCGCCGCTACCGCCCTCTGGGCCGAGGTCGACAATCCAGTCGGCCGTCTTAATGACGTCCAGGTTGTGCTCAATCACCACGATGGTATTGCCCTGATCCCGAAGCTGATGCAGGACTTCCAGCAGCTGTTGGATATCGGCAAAGTGCAGACCAGTGGTCGGCTCATCCAGAATGTACAGCGTTTGGCCGGTACCGCGTTTTGACAGCTCGCGTGCCAGCTTCACGCGCTGTGCTTCGCCGCCGGACAGCGTAGTCGCCGACTGACCAAGACGGATGTAGGTCAGACCCACGTCCATCAGGGTTTGCAGCTTACGCGCCAGCGCTGGCACCGCATCGAAGAACTCACGGGCTTCTTCAATGGTCATATCCAGCACTTCGTGGATAGTTTTGCCTTTGTACTTAATCTCCAGCGTTTCGCGGTTATAGCGTTTGCCTTTGCACTGGTCGCACGGCACGTAGATATCCGGCAGGAAGTGCATTTCAACTTTGATAACCCCATCGCCCTGACAGGCTTCACAGCGCCCGCCGCGGACGTTAAAGCTAAAGCGTCCCGGCGTGTAGCCGCGCGAACGTGACTCAGGCACGCCGGCAAACAGCTCGCGCACCGGTGTAAAGACGCCGGTGTAGGTCGCTGGGTTAGAGCGTGGCGTACGGCCGATTGGACTCTGGTCGATATCAATAACTTTATCGAAATGTTCCAGCCCCTGAACGTCGCGATACGGCGCCGGTTCGGCAATGGTTGCGCCGTTCAACTGGGTCTGCGCAATCGGGAACAGCGTGTCGTTAATCAGCGTTGATTTACCTGAGCCGGAAACGCCGGTGATGCAGGTAAACAGACCGACAGGCAGCGTAAGGGTCACGTCTTTCAGGTTGTTACCCGAGGCGCCGGTCAGCTTAAGGACTTTTTCCGGATCGGCCGGAACGCGGTTTTTTGGCACTTCAATTTTGCGTTTGCCGCTCATGAACTGCCCGGTTAACGACTCTGGCACCGCCATGATGTCGTCCAGCGTCCCTTCGGCAACCACCTGGCCACCGTGCACGCCCGCGCCCGGACCGATATCGATAACGTGGTCGGCGGCGCGAATGGCGTCTTCGTCGTGTTCGACCACAATCACCGTATTACCGAGGTTACGCAGGTGAACCAGCGTTCCCAGCAAACGTTCGTTATCGCGCTGGTGCAGGCCGATGGACGGTTCATCCAGCACGTACATCACGCCTACCAGCCCGGCGCCAATTTGGCTAGCCAGACGAATACGCTGCGCTTCACCGCCGGACAGGGTTTCTGCGGAGCGGGAAAGGGTCAGGTAGTTCAGGCCGACGTTCACCAGGAACTTCAGGCGATCGCCAATCTCTTTCAGCACTTTTTCGGCAATTTTAGCCCGTTGACCGGCCAGCTTCAGGTTGGTGAAAAAGTCCAGCGCGTGGCCGATGCTCATGTCGGAGATGGTAGGCAGCGGTGTGTTTTCTACATACACGTGGCGCGCTTCGCGGCGCAGACGCGTCCCGTCACAGCTGGTGCAGGAGCGGTTGCTGATGAATTTCGCCAGCTCTTCGCGGACCGCGCTCGATTCCGTCTCTTTATAGCGGCGCTCCATGTTATGCAGCACGCCTTCGAACGGATGGCGGCGCACGGAGGTGTCGCCACGGTCGTTGATGTATTTGAATTCAATCGACTCTTTGCCTGAACCGTACAGAATGGCCTTTTGTGCGACCGCGCCCAGGCTGTCCCATGGCGCTTCCACATCAAACTGGTAGTGTTCCGCCAGCGATTTCAGCATCTGGAAATAATAGAAGTTACGGCGATCCCAGCCGCGAATCGCGCCACCGGCAAGCGACAGCTCTGGATTCTGGATAACGCGGTCGGGGTCGAAATACTGCTGTACGCCCAGGCCGTCACAGGTTGGGCAGGCGCCGGCCGGGTTGTTGAACGAGAACAGGCGCGGTTCGAGCTCGCGCATGCTGTAGCCGCAGATTGGGCAGGCGAAGTTGGCGGAGAATAGCAGTTCTTCCGCTTTCGGGTCGTCCATGTCGGAGACTACCGCCGTGCCGCCGGAGAGGTCCAGCGCGGTTTCAAACGATTCCGCCAGGCGCTGTGACAAATCATCGCGCACTTTGAAGCGGTCGATAACCACTTCAATGGTGTGTTTCTTTTGCAGTTCCAGCTTCGGCGGATCGGACAGATCGCAGACTTCGCCATCAATGCGTGCGCGGATATAGCCCTGGCTTGCCAGGTTTTCCAGCGTTTTGGTGTGCTCGCCCTTACGCTCTTTGATGATAGGTGCCAGCAGCATCAGGCGCTTGCCTTCCGGCTGCGACAGCACGTTATCGACCATCTGGCTGACGGTTTGCGCCGCCAGCGGCACGTCGTGATCCGGACAGCGCGGTTCACCGACGCGAGCGTACAGCAGACGCAAATAGTCGTGGATTTCGGTGATGGTACCGACGGTAGAACGCGGGTTGTGCGAGGTCGACTTCTGCTCAATGGAGATAGCCGGCGACAGCCCTTCAATATGATCGACGTCCGGCTTTTCCATCAGCGACAGGAACTGACGCGCATAGGCAGAAAGCGATTCCACATAGCGACGCTGCCCCTCGGCGTAGAGGGTGTCGAAAGCCAATGAAGATTTACCAGACCCAGACAGCCCGGTCACGACAATCAGTTTGTCGCGAGGGATGACGAGGTTGATGTTTTTGAGATTATGGGTGCGGGCGCCCCGAACTTCGATCTTATCCATTCACCTTTCCCGGTAGAAGATACACGGATTGCCTGGTTTGTTCGAAGGACAAACGGCAGAAACGGCTAATTATGACACAACTTAACCTGAATGAATATACAGTATTAGAATGCCGATTCGGGTGGTCGATGAAAAATTGTAGAGTGACGAGATGTTTACTGGAATATGCATCGCGGCTATTAAAATACGGTCTGGAAATGATACACTGGCGCGTTTACACTTAATCAAGATACATTTTCAGGAGAGACAAACATGGCCAGCAGAGGCGTAAACAAGGTGATTCTCGTCGGTAACCTGGGCCAGGACCCGGAAGTGCGCTACATGCCGAATGGTGGCGCAGTTGCCAACATTACGCTGGCTACTTCCGAATCCTGGCGTGATAAAGCGACCGGTGAAATGAAAGAGCAGACCGAATGGCACCGCGTTGTGCTGTTTGGCAAGCTGGCGGAAGTTGCGGGTGAATACCTGCGTAAAGGCTCTCAGGTTTATATTGAAGGCCAGCTGCGTACTCGCAAATGGACCGATCAGGCCGGCGCAGAAAAATACACTACTGAAGTGGTGGTTAACGTCGGCGGCACCATGCAGATGCTCGGTGGCCGTCAGGGCGGCGGCGCAGCACCAGCAGGTGGCGGCCAGCAGCAGCAGGGCGGTTGGGGTCAGCCTCAGCAGCCACAGGGCGGCAACCAGTTCAGCGGCGGCGCGCAGTCCCGTCCGCAGCAGCAGTCCGCTCCGGCACCGTCTAACGAACCGCCAATGGACTTCGACGACGACATCCCATTCTAAGATTAGCGCTTCGCTAACCTGGAATATGAAACCCTGCTTCGGCAGGGTTTTTTGTTTATCCCTCCCGCTGAATTGCGCACCATGAACCCACATCGGCACCGTTTCGGTGCGTGCATTGCCCGCCAAAAAAAGTCACCCAAAGCGACTTAATCTCGTAACATTCAGATAAATAAAGAAAATGATAACTGGCACGGTTTGTGCCTACATTGATGTATACACTCATGTAGGCAAGGTGACCGGCAATGACTCATTACCAATCAGCAAAATGTATGCAGGGGATGGCCGTGGCGCCGCACTCGCTGGCTGCGGAAAGCGCGGTAGCGGTGCTGCGCGATGGCGGCAACGCGGTTGAAGCGATGGTCGCGGCGGCTGCCACCATTGCCGTGGTCTACCCGCACATGAATGGCATTGGCGGTGACGGCTTTTGGTTGATTTCCACACCGGGGCAAGAGCCGGTGGCGATTCAGGCCTGTGGGTTTGCGGCAGAAAAAGCGAGCCTCGATTTTTACCGCCAGGCAGGCTATCAGCACATTCCCGTGCGTGGGCCGCTGGCAGCCAACACCGTGGCTGGTACGGTATCCGGCTGGGAACAGGCGCTGGCGTGGGCTGAGCAAAATACGGCGAATAAATCTCTTCCTTTGCCTCGGCTGTTAAAAGATGCCATCCACTACGCGCGCCGGGGCGTACCGGTTTCGCCCGGCCTGCATCAGCAAATCACCTCGCGGCTGGATCAGCTGCGTCAGCATCCCGGTTTTTGCAGCCTGTTTGCCTCAACTGGCGAAGCGTTAGATGTAAATGAACTGCTCCTGCAACCCGCACTGGCAAACACGCTTGAGCGATTGGCGACCAATGGATTGGCGGATTTCTACCACGGTGAAACCGCGCGGTTGATGAGCGCTGAGCTGGAGGCCGCAGGCAGCCTGCTGCGTTTTACTGACTTCGACCGCTTCTGCGCCTCGCAGGTGAAACCGCTGGCGCTGCAAACCGATGTGGGAACGGTCTATAACCTGCCGCCGCCGTCGCAGGGGCTGGTGTCATTGCTCATCACCGGCATTCTTGAACAGCAGCGTAAAAAGGGCGTGATAACTGACGAGGCCGACTTTATTCATCAGTGCGTGGAGGCCACCAAGCTGGCCTTTAACTTGCGCGATAGCCATATCACCGATCCCGCCCACATGACACTCGATCCGCAGTCCTTACTGACCGCCGACAGTATTCGTGAGCTGAGCGCGCAGATCGTCGTCGATCGCGCGTTGCCGTGGGGCAAAGGACGCGGCCCGGCCGATACCATCTGGATGGGTGTTATCGATGGCTCGGGGACCGCCGTCAGCTTTATCCAGAGCATTTACCACGAATTTGGCAGTGCGGTGATCCTACCGGACAGCGGCGTCATCTGGCAAAACCGCGGCAGCAGCTTCTCGCTGGATCCCAACGCGACCAACCCACTGCAACCGGGGCGACTCCCGTTTCATACCCTCAACCCCGCGCTGGCACGGCTTGCCGACGGCGGGGTGCTGGTTTACGGCAGCATGGGCGGCGACGGGCAACCGCAAACGCTGGCGGCGGTCTTTGACCGTATTGTCTACCAGAATATGACGCCTCAGGCGGCCATCACCGCCCCGCGCTGGCTCCTCGGCCGCACCTGGGGTGAAAGCAGCGACACTCTCAAGATTGAAAGCCGTCATAGAGCGGCGACTACCGACACCCTCAAACAGTACGGCCATGACGTCGAGATCTACCCCCCTTATGACGACCTCATGGGGCATGCCGGAGCTATTCTCCGGCATCGCAACGGCATGCTGGAAGGCGGCAGCGACCCACGCAGTGACGGTGGCGTAGCCCGCTGGTAACCCCAGCATTTTCCAAAAGAAACATTGCAGGAATGATGAGGTGCGCGATGCGCGCCCGCTTTCTGGCAACTTTTTTTCGTCTATTGGAGCGTAATATGACCGTTCTTAGAGAACCTTTGGTAGCGCCAAAATTTGGCAAATGGACGCAGCTGATCCTCGGCCTTATCTGCATGGCATCCATCTCCAGCCCGCAGTATGTCTGGACATTGTTGACCAAACCGCTGACCGAAAAGCTGGGCGTAGGATTACCGGAACTGCAGGTGACGTTCTCGCTGCTGATTATTCTGCAGACCTTCTTTTCGCCGTTCCAGGGGCGTCTGGTAGAGCGCTTTGGCCCGCGTCTGCTGATCTCTATCGGTACCGTGATGGCCGGTTTGAGCTGGGTGCTTTCCGCGCATATTAACGGCCTGATGGCGCTGTATCTGGTGTATGGCTGTATTGGCGGCTTGGGCACCGGGATTGTCTATATCGGCGTGGTGGGGCTGATGGTGAAATGGTTCCCGCAAAACCGCGGCTTTGCCGCCGGCGCCGTCGCGGCTGGGTACGGAATGGGGGCGATTTTAACCACTTTCCCCATTGCGATTTCGCTGGGCAGCTATGGCCTTGAGCAGACGATGACGGTGTTCGGTCTGATTTTTGCCGCCGTTGGCCTGCTGGCAAGCCAGGGGTTAAGTCTACCGCCGAGCATGGCGGCGATGCCGGTCAGCCGCAAAGTTGCGCAAAGCACTCGTCAGTTCAATTCGCGGGAGATGCTACGCCAGCCGCTGTTCTGGCTGATGTTTGCGATGATGGCGATGATGTCGACTTCCGGCTTGATGGTGACGTCACAAATGGCGGTGTTTGCGGAGGACTTTGGTATCAGCAAAGCGGTGGTGTTCGGCATGGCGGCGCTGCCGCTGGCGCTGACCATCGATCGTTTCACCAACGGCTTAACGCGCCCGCTGTTTGGGTTTATTTCCGACCGCTACGGCCGCGAGAAAACCATGTTTATCGCCTTTGCGCTGGAAGGCTGCGCCATGACGTTGTGGCTGGCCTGCCGCGAAGATCCACTGCTGTTTGTGCTGCTCTCCGGCGTGGTATTTTTCGGCTGGGGTGAAATTTTCTCCCTGTTCCCATCGACGTTAACCGATACCTTTGGCAGCGAACATGCCGCCTCTAACTACGGCTGGCTGTATATTTCACAGGGCATTGGCTCCATTTTTGGTGGGCCGCTGGCGGCGCTGCTGTATCAACACACGCAGGGTTGGCACGTGGTCTTTGGCTGTGCGATAGCCCTTGATTTCATCACTGCCGGGCTGGCACTGTGTGTATTAAAACCCTGGCGTGCGCGGTTTATCCGCCAGCATAGCTAATTGCGGAGTATCCCATGACGGCAATGACATCTGAACCCACGCCGCTGCTGGCACATTCGGAACGTGTCTACCTGCAGCTGCGGCAGGAAATTTACCAATTCGTTCTCCTGCCCGGCGACCGCTTTACCGAGGTGGACATTGCCCGTCGCCTGGGATGCTCCCGCACGCCGGTACGTGAAGCGCTGCTGCTGCTGCAAAATGAAGGTCTGGTACGGCGCTGCTTGCGTAACGGCTGGGAGGTCTTCCCGATAGATTTCGACGTGTATGAGGATCTCTATGAGACGCGCGCGCTGATCGAGATGAATTCGGTCAGAAGCCTGTGCAGCTCGCCATCACCGAAGGTCAACCGGGATGTACTGGCGAGCCTCAAGGCTATTTGGGTGGTTACGCCGGAAGCTCAACTTCTGGAGTGCGATAATATCGCCTCTTTAGATGAGCAGTTTCACATCGCCCTGACCGAGGCGGCGGGCAACCGGGAATTGGCCACGATCCTGACCAACATCACCAACCGCATCCGCATCATGCGTCGGCTCGACTTTGAATATGAAACGCGAATCGCGCAAACCTACAAGGAACACGCGGAACTGCTGGACGCCATTGAGCAGCGGGATGAGGAACGGGCCGTGGCGCTGATTTCTGCGCACATCAAGGATGCATACAAAGGTGCCAGCACCATTACGCTGCGCCGTTTGCAGGGCGTTCGCGCACAGCAGATACGTTAAGCGCGGCAGGGCAGCCGTTTTGCTGCCATCCGGCGGAGCTGAAAATGCCGGATGGCGCAGCGCTTATCAGGATGGTCGGTCAGGCACTTTTATCGGCCGCCGGGATAATGGGCGGTTTGCCCGTTGCCGCTCGCTTACGGTTCATTTCGTCGAGAATCAGTCGGTAGGCGATGTAGTATTTATAGATATTACTGACGTAGGTTACCGTTTCGGCGCCAATCTTTTCGGCGGCGAGATTCTCCACGTTGCCAAACCAGATGTTGGGGTCAAAGCCGCGTTTTTGGGTTTCGGCCCGAAGGCGAGCGATACGCGCAGGGCCGGCGTTGTAGGAGGCGAACGAGAATAAGGCTTTGTCCAGCTGGGTCATTGGCTGGTCGCCGTAGTAGCGGTCGATCATCCAGCGCATATATTTCACCCCAGCGTGAATGTTCGGGTCGAGCTGCTTGATATCGCCAACCTTCAGTTCTTTACCGGTTTTTGGCATCACCTGCATCACGCCGATAGCACCGACATGGCTGCGCACCGACTGATCGAGCCTCGACTCCTGGTAGCCCTGGGCGGCCATCAGCAGCCAGTCGACGTCGTAACGATCGCCGTATTTCCTGAACACCTCGACCATTTTCAAAAACTTGCGCCGCTCTTTTTCGGCGGCGGCATTTTTGACGTATTTGGCGCTTTTTAGATAGCGCAGCAGCAGCGTGTTGCCCAGCGTGCTGCCCTGGCGATGGTCTTTCACAAAGTGATTGAGCTCGGTCAGCAGCAACGGATTGTCTTTGCGGACGGCCCAGGCAATGCTGCCGTCATCGCGCAGTACCACATCCTCATGCACCGTAATTTTCGGGAAAACCTGTTTCCAGAATAGCGCTTTGTGGCGATCGACCACGGTCAACGGAATCAGCCCGGCGTTGAGCATCTCCAGCAGGTCTTCATCTTCCAGCGCTTCAGGGGCGGGTTTGATAATCACCGGGGGCCGTTTTTCTTTGCTGAAACGCGCGTTCAGGGCGAGCAGGCTCTCGTAATAGCTTGATGACTGACGCACAAATACCGTTTTACCGGCGAGATCGTCCACGCTTTTCACCGTCGGCGAGCTGGGGCCGGAGATCAGCAGTTCCTGAATTCCACTGTAGAGCGGGTCGGTGAAGGCGACCTCTTTTTGGCGCGCGGATGTGATGGTCAGGTTGGCCGCGGCGATATCCCCTTTACCCTCATTAAGCGCGGTAAACAGCGTATCCCGCGTCACTGGTACGAAGATAATGCGCACTTTTAGATGCCGCTGTTTGAGCTTTTTATCTTTGGCTAATTGCGCGTTCAGGCTGCGCTCATAGGCCGCAAATATATCGTGGGTTGCCCCGCGCTGTTGGCCTTTGTTGATGAAAAAGAACGTCTTGCTGTAGGTCGTTAGTACTCGGATCACCCGCCTGTCGAGCATGCCTGGGAGGTCGCCTTTCCAGGGTTGCATGATGGTCTCGGTGTTCACCTCTAAGGTGTCGGCGGCCGCTTTTGTTTCCTGGGCGGCATAGGCAGGAAAGGCCAGCAGCAGGGCGCTAAGACAGGGGATAATGAAACGATGAAAAGGGATGGCGTTCATGGTGCGGCACTCCGCAGGGCGCATCCCTTAATTTTAGTCGAGCGGGAGTAAAAAGCCTGGGGTTGCCAGGGCTTTTTCTCGCGGGATTCAGGCAATAAAAAACCCCGAAAAATAGGGGTTTATGCACGGTGGTCGGCGCTTAGTACATCGCGACAGGCCATTCCGGCGGCGCGTGGCTCATGACTTCAACCATCACATCTTTGATATTGTTCAGGATGGTGCTGATATCGACCAGCGTAATACCCAACAACCCCGTTGCAAACCAACAGGCCGCTGCGACACCCAGCATACCGCTGATGACCGCCAGCCCGGCGTAGTCTGATTTACGAAGTTGAATTTTCAGGGTACTGGCGATAAACATCAGTACCGCGCTGGTTAACGGCCAGCGTAACAGCGCGACGCCCGCGGTAATGGAAACCATGAGACCTTATCCTCAAAAATAAACAAGACATTGCCCTGACAGCGCATTGTTTATTGAGGCCCGAGGCGCTCTGGCTATCTGAAGGCATTCAAAACGGAGATGAAACAGCGTTCCTGTTTCAATCGATAGTGTGAACTATATCACATTTGTCGTTTTATTCACCAGAGGCAGGCGCGGGATTTTTGTCAACACATTAACCATATTTATTGTATGGTTTTGTTGCTGTCGCGCAGGCGCAGCGACAGCAATCTAAGGGCGTTAAGCGGAGATTTGGTGACGATAGTCCGTTGGCGTACGGTCGAACTCGCGGCGGAATACGCGCGAGAAAGTCTGCTGCGAGACATAGCCAAGGTCCATAGCGATATCAAAGATCGGGCGCTGGGTGGTGCGTAGCGCTTCTGCTGCCAGCAGCAGACGGCGTTGGCGAATGTAATCTCCCAGCGTCTGATGCATCACGGTGCGGAACATCCGCTGCAGGTACCACTTCGAATAACCTGATTTTTTCGCCACGATATCGATGTTAAGCGGTTGCTCGATATGTTCATCAATCCATTCAATTAGCGTCTGAATAATTTCCCGATGGGACATAAGGCTCTCCCCGTTGTCTATTTTTGCGTCGATTTCTGTTCTGCTGGCGAGTATAATTCCTCAAGTTAACTTGAGGTAAAGCGGATTATGGAAAAAAAATCGACGCGTATAAAAACGCTGCTTTCACCCGGCGATGTAGCGAAACGAACTGGCGTTGCGGTATCAGCGTTACATTTTTATGAAAGCAAAGGGCTTATTCGCAGCACAAGAAATAGTGGTAATCAGCGGCGCTATAAGCGCGATGTTCTGCGCTACGTGGCGATCATAAAAATCGCTCAGCGGCTGGGCATTCCACTGTCGACCATCGGCGACTCTTTTAGCGTCCTGCCGGAAAACCATACTCTGGGGCCGAAAGACTGGAAGCATTTCACCACCCAGTGGCGCGAAGAGCTGGATAAACGTATTCACGCGATGGAAGCGCTGCGCGATCAGTTGAACGGTTGTATCGGCTGCGGCTGCATGTCGCTGCGCGATTGTCCGTTGCGTAACCCTGGCGATAAGTTGGGCGAAGAGGGCACCGGCGCCCGCCTGTTGGAAGAAGAATAACCCGCCGCGATCCCCATCCGGGGATTGCGACATTTTTGCCATAGAATTGTTGCCAGATTGCGCATTCACGATAACGTTTGCGCATGGCTTGACCATTTCTTCATCGGCAATCGTTAATTTTGATAAAGCAGGGCAAACTTCTGTTGAAAAAGAGGGTATAAAAGCCAGATAATCGTTTGCCTCGAATTTTCGGACGCATCTTACGCCGAAAATGACCTGGCTCACCTCATTGCGCAGTCGCGTAAATGAGGAATCCGATTCTCGTTTTGTCTGCGCGGAGTTAATCGTTTGCTTTTTTGTGGCTCCCCTATTGCCGCAACGTAGCACATGGAGATGACGCTTAACTGGCAGTGGATGTTCCACCACGCAGACCAACGAATGATAAAAACTCTCAGGGGATGTTTTCTATGTCTACGCCTTCAGCGCGTACCGGCGGTTCGTTAGACGCCTGGTTTAAAATTTCTGCACGTGGTAGCTCCGTTCGTCAGGAGGTTGTCGCCGGTCTTACGACTTTCCTGGCGATGGTTTACTCGGTTATCGTGGTTCCAGGAATGCTGGGTAAAGCCGGTTTCCCGCCAGCGGCAGTCTTCGTGGCAACCTGTCTGGTTGCCGGTGTGGGTTCTATCGTGATGGGGCTGTGGGCGAACCTGCCTTTGGCCATTGGCTGCGCCATTTCACTGACCGCCTTCACCGCGTTTAGCCTGGTTCTAGGCCAGCAGATCAGTATTCCGGTTGCCCTGGGCGCCGTATTCCTGATGGGGGTGCTGTTCACCGTCATCTCCGCTTCCGGGATTCGTAGCTGGATTTTGCGCAATCTGCCGCAGGGCATTGCGCACGGTACCGGCATCGGTATTGGCCTGTTCCTGCTGCTGATCGCGGCAAACGGCGTGGGCATGGTAGTTAAGAACCCAATCGACGGTTTGCCGGTGGCGCTGGGTCAGTTTGACAGCTTCCCGGTGATCATGACGCTGATTGGTCTGGCGATGATTATCGGTCTGGAAAAAATGAAGGTTCCAGGCGGGATTCTGCTGACCATCATCGGTGTCTCCATTGTGGGCCTGATTTTCGATCCGAACGTGCACTTCTCCGGTATCTTCGCGATGCCGTCACTGAGCGATGAGAACGGTCACTCGCTGATCGGCAGCCTGGATATTATGGGCGCACTGAATCCTGTGGTTCTGCCAAGCGTTCTGGCGCTGGTGATGACCGCGGTGTTTGATGCCACCGGGACTATCCGTGCGGTAGCCGGTCAGGCAAACCTGCTGGATAAAGACGGCCAGATCATCAACGGCGGTAAAGCGCTGACCACCGACTCCCTGAGCAGCGTGTTCTCAGCAGTGGTAGGTGCGGCTCCGGCGGCGGTCTATATTGAATCCGCAGCGGGTACGGCGGCAGGCGGTAAAACCGGTTTAACCGCCGTGACCGTCGGCATCCTGTTCCTGCTGATTCTGTTCCTCTCTCCGCTGTCCTACCTGGTCCCAGGTTATGCCACCGCTCCGGCGCTGATGTACGTGGGTCTGCTGATGCTGAGCAACGTAGCGCGTATCGATTTCAACGATTTCGTTGATGCGATGTCTGGCCTTATCACCGCGGTGATGATCGTCCTGACCTGTAACATCGTGACCGGCATCATGATTGGCTTCGCGACGCTGGTCATCGGCCGCGTGGTCTCCGGCGAATGGCGCAAGCTGAACATCGGTACCGTGGTGATCGCCGCGGCGCTGGTTATCTTCTACGCCGGTGGCTGGGCGATTTAATCTCGTCATCGTCATCATAAAAACCCGCCTGCTGGCGGGTTTTTTGTTGGTAGTCAGGCTGAAAAATGGGACTTTTTTTCCATTTTCAGCCGCACCTCGTTTCCTTTTGCGTTACTCTGGAAACCGTATAATCAGAAGCACGACGCTTCATGTTTTGAATAATAAGACAACGCTGTAAACAGGGAACGCATGGAAATATTCTTCACCATACTCATCATGACCCTCGTGGTTTCGCTGTCTGGGGTGGTTACACGCGTACTGCCATTCCAGGTCCCACTTCCGTTAATGCAAATTGCTATCGGCGCGCTGCTCGCGTGGCCCACCTTCGGTTTGCACGTTGAATTTGACCCTGAACTGTTTCTCGTGCTGTTCATCCCGCCGCTGCTGTTTGCCGACGGCTGGAAGACGCCAACGCGCGAATTTATCGAGCACGGCAGGGAGATCCTCGGGCTGGCGCTGGCGTTAGTGCTGGTGACGGTGGTGGGGATTGGCTTCCTGATTTACTGGATAGTACCGGGCATCCCGCTTATTCCGGCCTTTGCGCTGGCAGCGGTGCTGTCACCGACCGATGCGGTCGCGCTCTCCGGGATTGTCGGCGAAGGGCGCATCCCGAAAAAAATCATGGGTATTTTGCAGGGCGAAGCGTTGATGAACGACGCCTCCGGCCTGGTATCGCTGAAATTTGCCGTTGCGGTAGCGATGGGAACCATGGTCTTTACCGTTGGCGGTGCTACGGTCGAGTTCCTGAAAGTCGCCATTGGCGGCATCCTGGCGGGCTTCGTGGTCAGCTGGCTGTACGGGCGCTCAATGCGTTTCCTCAGCCGCTGGGGCGGCGATGAGCCGGCCACGCAGATTGTGCTGCTGTTCCTGCTGCCGTTTGCTTCATATCTGATTGCCGAACATATCGGCGTATCCGGTATCCTGGCGGCCGTTGCTGCGGGGATGACCATTACCCGCTCCGGCGTGATGCGCACCGCGCCGCTGGCGATGCGCCTGCGCGCCAACAGCACCTGGGCGATGCTTGAGTTTGTGTTTAACGGCATGGTATTCCTGCTGTTGGGCCTGCAGCTGCCGGATATTCTCCAGAGCTCGCTGGTGGCCGCTGAAGCCGACCCGAACGTCGAAACCTGGATGCTGTTTACCGATATCATCCTGATTTACGCGGCGCTGATGCTGGTGCGTTTTGGCTGGCTGTGGACGATGCGCAAATTAAGCCAGCGCTTCCTGAAAAAGAAACCGATGGAGTTTGGTTCCTGGACCACTCGCGAGCTGCTGATTTCTTCTGTGGCCGGGGTGCGCGGGGCGATTACCCTTGCCGGTGTGCTCTCTATCCCGCTGCTATTACCGTCCGGCGATGTATTTCCGGCGCGCTATGAGCTGGTGTTCCTTGCTGCCGGGGTGATTCTGTTCTCGCTGTTCGTTGGTGTGATTGCGCTGCCGATTCTGCTGCGTCATATCGAGTCGACCGACAACGTTCAGCAACGCAAAGAAGAACAGCTGGCGCGGGCGGCGACGGCAGATGTGGCGATTGTCGCTATCCAGAAAATGGAAGAGCGTCTGGCGGCGGATACCGATGAGAATATCGATAACCAGCTGCTGACCGAGGTCAGTTCGCGCGTCATCGGCAACCTGCGTCGTCGGGTTGATGGGCGTAATGATGTCGAAACGTCGATGCTGGAAGAGCAGCTGGAGCGCCGCTTCCGTCTTGCCGCATTACGTTCTGAACGCGGTGAGCTGTACCACCTGCGCGCCACGCGGCAGATCAGCAACGAGACCTTGCAGAAGCTGCTGCATGACCTCGACCTGCTGGAAGCTTTGCTGATTGAAGATGCCTAGTCAGTGAGTTCTTGTGCGGCCGCCGAATAGCGGCTGCACCTTACCCGCCCATCGTTCATTCTCCGTTGGCCGGGTAAGCCCAGAACCCTCAGGTAATGGGCATTACGGTAGCGTAAATCCCTCGCAGCACTTCAGCCACGCCTGGGCGCTGTGCGACATATACACCCCTTCCCGCCAAATCATCCCTAACTGCCAGCGCAGCTTGCTTTCCAGCGGCAGCCAAAGCAGGGTTTTCGCATCCAAACGGCGGCAAATAGGCTCCGGCAAAATGGCAACACCGACGCCGGCCTGCACCATGGCGGCGAGAAAATCCCATTGTCCGCTGCGTACCGCAATCCGCGGCTTCACGTCGTGCCGCGTAAACAGCTGCATGAGCTGGCGGCTAAGGGCGAAATCTTCGTTATAAATCAGGAGCGGATGGGCCGCTAACTGCTGCGGTGACACCGAGGTTTGCTCCAGCCAATCGCCGGAACGCGGTACCAGCACGCACAGCGGATGGCTGAACAGCGGCTGAGTGGTGAGGGCGCTCTCTTCTTCCACCGGCAGCGCGGTGATGGCTAAATCCAGCTCGCCGTTGATTACCGCCTGCTGCACGGTCAGGCCGCCAAATTCGGAAATCTTGAGCTCTACGCCAGGGTAGCGCTGGCGAAACAGGCCAATGGGCCCCGCCATCAGCATACCGACCATCGGCGGAATACCCAGCCGCAGCACGCCTTTATTGAGGTGATTGATATCGCTGAGTTCAGCTTCCAGCTGCCGGAATTCGCCCAGAATCGCCAACCCGCGCTCGAACACCACCTGCCCGGTATCGGTCATTAACAGCTTACGGCCGTCGCGAATGAGCAGGGTGCAGTTCAGCTCATCTTCCAGATTTTTGAGCATCTTGCTGATGGTCGGTTGCGTCACAAACAGCTTCTCCGCGGCGCGGGTAAAGCTCTGCTGACGAACGACTTCGACAAAGTAGCGTAGCGTTCTTATGTCCATGATTATGCCTCTAAACTATGCTACCGATGAGTTTAATTCATTTCTGTCATCATCGTTGTCTCACTATACTGTGCGCCTGTGATTTTTTTGGACATCCCTCCATGGCTGAGGCCTTAGGGCGCGTTGTGCCCTCCGTTTTAAACCGTCTTCAGATTCCGGTGCAGGTATTGCTGTACGCCGGACTGTTTGTGTTTGCTGAATATCTGGTGAGCTGGTGGAATCTGCCGCTGCCTGCCAACCTCGTGGGGATGATCCTGCTGCTGGCGCTGATTGTCTGCCATATCGTGCCGCTAAAATGGGTTCGCGCCGGGTCGCGCTGGCTGCTGGCGGAAATGCTGTTGTTTTTCGTTCCGGCAGTGGTGGCGGTGGTGAATTACGCGCAGCTGCTGATGATTGACGGCTGGCGGATTTTCCTGGTGATCGCGTTGAGCACGATGATGGTGTTGGGCGCGACCGCCTGGGTCGTCGACAAGGTGTATCGCTATGAGATGAAACGGATGCACCATGACTAACTTTCAGCTGAGCGTGGCATGTCTGGTTATCACGCTAGTGCTCTATTTCGCCAATAAACGTCTGTATCGCCGCTTTCGTAAACTGCCGCTAATGCCGCTGGTACTGACCCCGGTGCTGCTGGTATTGCTGCTGGTATTTGGTCATATCTCCTATCAGAACTATATGGGCGAGGCGCACTGGCTGCTGTGGCTGCTGGGCCCTGCGACCATCGCGTTTGCCGTGCCGGTTTACGATAACCTGGCGATTATTAAACGCCACTGGATGTCACTTTCCGCCGGCGTGATTACCGCCACGGTGGTGGCGGTAACGAGCTCAGTGTGGCTAGCGCGGTTGTTTACTCTGCCTGATGAGATTCAGCGCAGCCTGGCGGTTCGTTCCATCACCACGCCGTTTGCGCTGGCGGCGGCAAAATCACTCGGTGGGCAACCGGAGCTGGTGGCGCTGTTCGTGGTGGTGACCGGGGTGTTCGGCATGGCGATTGGTGATGTGTTGTTCCTGCGTTTGTCGATTCGTGAAGGGATGGCAAAAGGCGCCGGTTTTGGTGCCGCCTCGCACGGTGCCGGGACGGCGCGCTCGTATGAACTCGGCCCGCAGGAAGGTGTGGTGGCGAGCCTGGTGATGATGTTGTCTGGCGTGGTGATGGTGCTGGTCGCGCCGATGGTTGGCTGGCTGATGTTTTAGGTTGCTGCTGGGTCAGCGCAACGCGACCCAGCAACGAACGGCTTAACGATTCAAACGACGAACAATACGTTCAACCTGCTGGCGAAAATCGCTGACAACCTGGGCGATAGGCTTACCCTGATCGAGCTTTTCACGCGCGGACATAAATTGATCGACCACCTGCAAATCTTCAATATAGGGCGTCGCGACCACGGTGGTGGGCAGCGATTGCGCCTGTCGTAAACCGGCAACAACCGGATCGTTAGGGTCAATCACGCCTTTTTGCGTTAACAGCGTCTCGGCGGTTTTACTCAATGGAATGCCGCGCTCAAGGCCCAGCGCCTCAATAGCCTGCGGATCGTTGAGTAAGAAGTTCACCAGCATGGCCGCTTCTTTGGGGTGTTTGCTCGACTTCGCCACCGAGAACATCTGCGCGGTCTTGAAGTACACGCCGGACTCCGTCACGCCCGGCAGCATCACGTAATCGCCCAGCACCAGTTTGGCCGGTGGCGTGAGGTTGTTGATGTACATGCGAATGGAAATATTCCAGGTAAAAGTCCCGCCCCATTCACCGTTGATCCACGGCTTCATTTCATACAGATTGCCCTTGCCGTAAGAAGAGAGCGTTTTTGGCGACGGCACCACGTGGTCATCGCTAAGGCGTTTCACAAAGCGGAACGCTTCCTGCCACTGCGCATCGTTCCAGGTAAATTTACCGCGGCTGTCGAACATCGGTTTCTGATATTTCTGCATCATGTAGGCGTTGAGCAGCAGGATGACATCCTGATCGACCATGCTGTACGGATAGTAGTTTTTGCCCAGTTTCTGCTGGAAGCTTTTCCCGGCTGCAAAAAGTTCATCCCAGGTTTTCGGGTACGCCAGCCCGGCCTTTTTCCAGGTGACGTCGTTGTAATAGAACACCGGCGCGTTGACCGAGATAGGCAGGCCGTTGAGCTTGCCGTTGATGGTGGTGGACTGTAAATCTTTGGCCTGATACTGGTTCAAATCCAGCTCATTTTTGAGCTTATTCAGGTCGTAATATCCCTCGCCATTTTTGGAAAAAATAATCAGCCACGGCCAGTTGGTTTGCATTACGTCCGGCTCGGTGCCGCTGGCCATTTGGGTGGTCAGGCGTGAAAGATGCCCATCCCAGCCGGTATATTCCGCCTTCACTTTGATCTCGGGATACGTTTTCTCAAAGGCTTCCAGCGCCTTGAGCGTTGACTGGTGGCGGCTGTTGCCACCCCACCATGACATGCGTAATTCAACGGGCTGCTGCGCCCAGGCAGTGGTACAGGAAAGTAACAGTGATGCGATGACACCTGATGCGATTTTGTTCATTACTTGTCTCCGGGGAGAGGCAGAAATATTGTTATTAAACAGGTGAGTAACAGCATAATACTGACCGTCTTTCCCGGCGCAGCCTCCTGCCGCGCCGGAACGAGGGGCTTAGCGTTTCGCCAGGCGGGAAACCAGCTCGAACTCCTTAAAATTCACCGGGCGCTGCTGCTGCATGGAGATATTGCCCGCAATCCCGGTGAGAATAGACATCGCGCCGGCACGGTGGTCGGCTGCACGCTGCAGTGGGTCGTTGCCCGGTTCGCCGAACAAATCCGCCAGCATGGCGTTGTCACCGCCGCCGTGTCCGCCTTCACCCAAGTTGAACTCCGCTTTCCACGGCTCGGCAAACATCGGGAAGACGGTGATATCACACTGCTCCAGGCTGCCTTCGTTTTCGCGTTCACCGCCGGCATTGACGTAGGATTTCTCGATGATTTTCATCTCCAGACGGCCTTCGGTGCCGTTAAACACCACGTTCAGTCCTTCCCACGGCAGATAGGCATTGAGTGAGTAGGTGAGCTGAACTTGGTTTTGGTATTTCACCAGCACCGACAGGGTGTCTTCGATGGTGATGCCGTCGCTAAACACGCTCTGGTCGCGGAAATAGTTGTCTTCATGCTCGGCGTCGAGGTACAGCGCTTTAAGCTGTTCGTTGTCCGCCATATTCAGCGCGAAGGGATCGTTTTTGGCTTCGGCATAGCCATGGGTGCGCGGGTAGAACTGCGAGACACCGCGCTTTTCTGCATTTTCTTTGCCGTAGAATTGCAGGCTGCCTTCGGCGTAAACGCGCTCTGGATAGCTGGCCAGCCAGAAGTTCATCAGGTCGAAGTGGTGGGTGGATTTGTGCACCAGCAGGCCGCCGCTGTTGCGTTTTTCACGGTGCCAGCGACGGAAGTAATCCGCGCCATGCTCGGTGTTGAGCAGCCACTCAAAGTGAACGGAAGTGACGTTGCCAATCACGCCCTGCATCAGCAGTTCGCGCACTTTGCTGTGGTGCGGCGCGTAGCGATAGTTAAACGCCACGCGCACGGTATGGCCGGTCTCTTCGATGGCATCGAGAATACGCAGCGCGCGTTTTTCATCAATGGTCATCGGTTTTTCGGTGATCACATCGCAGCCCGCCTGCAGCGCCCGGACGATGTAATCATCGTGGGTGCGGTCCATGGTGGTGACGATGACGATATCCGGGTGTGTTTCGCGGATCATCTCTTCGAACTGTGCCGCTTTCCAGGTGGATACCGGCTCTGCGCCTTCTTTCTGCAATAACGTGTTGGCGTAATTCATTCGGGTCTGATTGGTATCGCAAAACGCGACCATTTTGGCATTATCACGCCAGGTTCCACCAATCGCGGAAATATATAAACCCGCACGACCCCCGGTACCGACCAGAGCATATTTTTTCATGGCATCCTCGATTAAGATATAAATTCAAATATCAGCAAGGCGACGCAATGAAACGTATTCCGCATCAATTGATGGAGCTGAATAGCACTTTTATTTGGCACTGGCCCTGGTTTATTCAGGGCGTTAAAAGCGCGAAACAGCACGGTTTCACCGGCATCATCCTGCACCAACAGGAACTGCTTTCTTTTCTTGCTACGCCCTCGCCGTTAAGCCAAAAGCTCAACGTCGAGAACCTGATTCATCAACAAAATTACGCCCTGCAATATTTAAAACGCGTCGACCAATATCTGGCGGAAAATAATTTATCGTTTTGGCTGCAGGGCGAAGCCGCGCCGAGCGACGATATAATTAAGCGTAAATTTCCCGAACTGACGTTCGATGAAAAAAGCTCACCGGATTTCTGGCAGCATTTTTATGCCGCAATATTGCATCCACTACTTCATGCGCTGCCGCATCTCAGCGGCCTCATTTTGAGCCTGACCACCCCGGAATTTCAGACCACCCGCTGGCAGCAAAGCCTGCATGATGTCTGGAGCCTGTTGCGCGCCCAGGGTAAAAAGCTGGTGCTGCGCGACTACATTGATGACAGCTGGCCCCGGCAGCAGCTTTCCAACCTGCTGGCGACGCTTCCCGACGATGTGCGTGCCTCGATAAAAGCCACCGAGCTGGACTATCACCCCGGGTTTGCCAACCACCCGCACATTGCTACGTTGCCGGGGCATAAAAAGTGGATCGAGTACGATCTTTTTGGCACCGGCTACGGCTGGACCGCGCTGCCGTGCTATCTGGCCGATGAAATCAGCGGCCGGTTAAGCTGGGCGTTGAGTGCCGCCGAAAACGAGATTGAAGCCGTCACTTCGCGCGTCAGCTGGCAGTGGCTGCCCGATAGCCGGGTGATGGACTCCGCCAATGCCGTTAACCTGTTCGGCCTCTCCGCGGCCAACCAGACTGCGGAGGAATCTCAGCCTTCCGCCTTTGAGCGCTGGGCGGAGAATCAGCAGATTGGCTTTCGCTCAATGCAGGACAAACACCAGCTGTCGGCAATCATGCATGCCAGCTACGACTGGCTGTGCAAAACGCCGAACTTTCTGGGCCGCCGCCTGCACTATCAAAGCCAGATCCCGGAAAGCGTGGCTCAGGCGCAGCAGCTTCTGCACATGGATACCCGCAGCGCAAACTGGATGCATGCCTGGCAACCGCTGATGCCCACCGACGATCCGGGTTTGGGCAAAGAGCAGCGCGAGCGGGTGGCGCTGGAAAAAGAGGCCGCCTGCTTTTTAGCTTCACGCACGGTACAAAACCTGCGTGAGCTGATGCCGCGTATCACTTGCCCCAACGATTCGCTGGAGATCCTGCTGGCCGCCTGGCGTAGCGCGGAAATCTACAGCCAGATGTTTTCCCGGGTGGCCGCCGCGATGACCGATGTTCTGTGGATCGATCGCTACGGCCCGCAAAGTCTGCCGGCAGACGTGCTGCAAAAGCACCAACAGCATCTGCTGCGCTATACCGACACCCTGGAGCGTTGGTTGGTCAATCCGCCAGCTAGCGGCCCGCTGTTTCTGCCGTTGCTGCTAAGCCCAGAGCGTTTGGCTCGTTTTGCCAGCAGCCTGAATCACTCGCTGTGAGTAAAGAATAAAAACTGCGGCGGGGATTGTCTGCAAACGTCGTAGAGGTAAAACCGAGGATTGGCGTGGAAAGCGGAAAAGCGTGACAGCCAACGCGAATCACAGATAAAACTTGTGATGCGCGTTGGCTTTTTTCATTTAAATGACGTGATAAACATCACCTGAAGGGGCAAAAAATGTGATCCCCGACCAGCGGCCGGGGAGGGGATTTTAGTGCGCACGGCCCTGGTCGATGCCCAGACCGGTCTGCGAGCGGATAAACTGCGCGCGGAACTGGTCACGTTCGAGGTTGCCTGCTTCAGAGTTATCGGTGGCGGAGAAGAACCAGATACCGATAAAGGCGACGGCGATAGAGAACAGTGCCGGATACTCATACGGGAAAATCGCCTTTTCGTGGCCGAGGATGGTGACCCAGATGGTTGGGCCAAGGATCATCAGCACCACCGCCGTCAGCAGGCCCAGCCAGCCGCCGACCATTGCGCCACGCGTGGTCAATTTCGACCAGTACATGGAGAGCAGAATAATCGGGAAGTTACAGCTGGCCGCGATCGAGAACGCCAGACCCACCATGAAGGCGATGTTCTGATTCTCAAACAGGATGCCCAGCAGAATAGCCACCACGCCCAGCACCAGTACGGTGATTTTGGAAACCTTCAGCTCCTGACGTTCGGTGGCGCCTTTCTTAAACACGTTAGCGTAGAGATCGTGAGAGACCGCCGAAGCCCCTGCCAGCGTCAGACCCGCGACCACCGCCAGAATGGTGGCGAAGGCGACCGCAGAGATAAAGCCGAGGAACAGGTTGCCGCCGACCGCATCGGCCAGATGTACCGCCGCCATGTTGTTACCACCAATAAGCGCACCCGCCGCATCTTTAAACTGCGGATTTGCGCCGACCAGCATGATGGCACCAAAGCCGATGATGAAGGTCAGGATGTAGAAGTAACCCATAAACCCGGTGGCGTAGAACACGCTTTTACGCGCTTCTTTGGCGTCACTTACGGTGAAGAAACGCATCAGAATGTGCGGCAGACCGGCAGTACCAAACATCAAGCCAAGACCGAGCGACAGCGCGGATATTGGGTCTTTCACTAGCCCACCAGGGCTCATGATGGCCGCGCCTTTCGGGTGTACCGCCATCGCTTCGGTGAACAGGTTGTTGAAGCTAAAGCCGACGTGCTTCATTACCATGAAGGCCATAAAGCTGGCGCCGAACAGCAGCAGAACCGCTTTGATAATCTGTACCCACGTGGTGGCGAGCATGCCGCCAAACAGCACGTACATCACCATCAGTACGCCAACCAGCACCACGGCGACGTGGTAGTTGAGACCGAACAGCAGCTCGATAAGCTTACCGGCACCCACCATCTGCGCAATCAGGTAAAGCGCCACCACCACCAGTGAACCGCAGGCGGAGAGCAGACGAATTGGCCCCTGCTTGAGGCGATAGGACGCCACGTCGGCAAAGGTATAGCGGCCGAGGTTACGCAAGCGTTCGGCAATCAGGAACAGAATAATCGGCCAGCCGACGAGGAAGCCGAGCGAGTAAATCAGCCCATCGTAGCCCGATGTGTACACCAGCGCAGAGATGCCGAGGAACGACGCCGCCGACATAAAGTCACCGGCAATCGCCAGCCCGTTCTGGAAACCGGTAATGTTGCCGCCTGCGGTGTAGTAGTCGCTGCGCGAGCGCACCCGCTTTGAGGCCCAGTAGGTGATGTACAGCGTCAAGAGGACGAAAATCAGGAACATGATAATCGCCTGCCAGTTGGTTGGCTGGCGCTCAACGTGGCCGCTGATAGCGTCTGCCGCGTTGGCGGCTAAAGGAAGTGTGGCGGCGAGCGCCGTCAGGACTTTCTTCATGATGCTTTTACCTCGCGCAGTACGGCCTTGTTCAGGCGATCAAATTCGCTGTTAGCCCGCCAGACATAAATGCCGGTCAGGACAAAAGAAATAACGATAATGCCGATCCCGATTGGGATACCGCGCGTAACGCTAGTGCCCGCATGCAGCGGCGTGCCCAGCCAGCCCGGGGCAAAAGCGATGAGTAAAATAAAACCGACGTAAACCACTAACATGATCAGCGATAAGAAGGTGGCAAGCCGTTGCCGTTTTTCAACCAGCTCCCTGAAATGCGCACTATCTTCTATCTGCTGACAAATTTGATCATTCATCACAGAGTCTCCAGAGGTTTTTTATTGGTAGTGTTTTTTGTGCAAATCAGAACACCGTACGCTTCCTTCTTCCGAGGGTAGAAGGATAGGGCGAGGGGCGGTGTACGGTAGTGACACCCTCACCCCGGCCCTCTCCCGGTAACAGGAGAGGGGGAAGTCTTCGCTTATGACGGCATCGCGATGGACTGCTTCTCTTCCAGCAGTTTCTCCACCACGCCCGGATCGGCGAGGGTCGAGGTATCGCCCAGGTTGCTGGTGTCGCCAGCGGCGATCTTGCGCAGAATGCGGCGCATGATCTTGCCTGAACGGGTTTTTGGCAGCGAATCTGTCCAGTGCAGCACGTCCGGTGTCGCCAGCGGGCCAATCTCTTTACGCACCCAGTTACGCACCTCGGTATAGAGCGCAGGCGTTGGCTCTTCACCGTGGTTCAGCGTGACGTAGGCGTAAATTGCCTGGCCTTTAATGCTGTGCGGGATGCCGACAACCGCAGCTTCGGCAATCTTCGGATGGGAAACCAGCGCCGATTCAATTTCCGCGGTGCCTAAACGGTGGCCGGAGACGTTCAGCACGTCATCAACGCGACCGGTTATCCAGTAATAGCCGTCTTCGTCACGACGCGCGCCATCACCGCTGAAGTACATGTTTTTGAAGGTCGAGAAGTAGGTCTGCTCAAAGCGTTCGTGATCGCCAAACAGCGTACGCGCCTGGCCCGGCCAGGAGTCGGTGATCACCAGGTTGCCCTCGGTGGCGCCTTCCTGCGGATGGCCTTCGTTATCGACCAGCGCGGGCTGAACGCCGAAGAATGGACGGCTGGCAGAGCCTGCTTTCAGCTCGATGGCGCCCGGCAGTGGAGTAATCATGAAACCACCGGTTTCCGTTTGCCACCAGGTGTCCATCACCGGACATTTCTCGTTGCCAATTTTCTGCCAGTACCACTCCCAGGCTTCCGGGTTGATAGGTTCGCCCACGGAGCCAAGAATGCGCAGGGAGGAACGATCGGTTCCGGTCGTGGCTTTGTCGCCTTCAGCCATCAATGCGCGAATCGCCGTCGGTGCGGTATACAGAATGTTAACTTTATGTTTATCAACCACCTGACACATGCGTGCTGGCGTTGGCCAGTTTGGCACGCCTTCGAACATCAGCGTGGTCGCGCCGCAGGCCAGCGGACCGTACAGCAAATAGCTGTGACCAGTAACCCAGCCGACATCGGCGGTACACCAGTAGATGTCGCCCGGATGGTAGTCGAAGACATATTTAAAGGTGGTCGCGGCATACACCAGATAGCCGCCGGTGGTGTGCAATACACCCTTTGGCTTGCCGGTGGAACCGGAGGTATAGAGGATAAACAGCGGGTCTTCTGCGTTCATCTCTTCCGGCTGATGCTGGTCGCTGGCGTTTTCTTGCAGGTCGTGCCACCACAGGTCGCGGCCTTCCTGCCAGTCAATTTTGCCGCCGGTGCGCTTGAGTACTACCACGTTTTCAATGGTTTTAACGTTCGGATTTTTCAGCGCATCGTCGACGTTTTTCTTCAGCGGCACGTTACGTCCGGCGCGAACGCCTTCATCAGATGTGATTACCAGACGCGCGCTGGAGTCGATGATACGGCCAGCAACGGCTTCCGGCGAGAAACCGCCGAAGATAACGGAATGGATAGCGCCAATGCGGGCGCAGGCCAGCATCGCCACGGCCGCTTCCGGTACCATCGGCATATAGATAGCCACCACGTCGCCTTTCTTCACGCCTAAAGAGAGCAGGGTGTTTGCGAAACGGCAAACGTCGCGATGCAGTTCGCGATAGGTAATGTGTTTGCTTTGAGTGGCGTCGTCGCCTTCCCAGATGATGGCGGTCTGATCGCCGCGTTCCTGCAGGTGGCGGTCAAGACAGTTGGCGGCCAGGTTCAGGGTGCCGTCTTCGTACCACTTAATGGAGACGTTGCCAGGGGCAAAAGAGGTGTTTTTGACTTTGCTGTAAGGCCGCATCCAGTCGAGGATTTTACCCTCTTCCGCCCAAAACGTATCAGGACTGGTGACGGACTGCTGGTATTTGGTCTTGTATTGTTCCGGATTAATCAGGCAGCGTTCTGCAATATTTGCAGGAATAGAATGTTTGTGAATTTGGCTCATGCTTTTTTTCTCCATGTAGGATGTTAATAATATGTCGCACAAAAGTTAATAACAGAGGGAGGGGAAGCTTTGTTTACTATTTGCGCGGCAGATCACGCATTAGTGGAATTGTTCAAATAACGTTCATTTGATTCTTTGAACAGAAATAATTGCGGAAGGGGATTTATAGAAAATGGCGGAAATTTTTTGTTTTTATAACAAAAACTTATAAATAATTACTGGTAGAAATTAGTAGTAATATCGATTTCTGTGGTGAAAAGCCCTGAACTGAAAGGGTTGCGCGGGACACCGTACAGATGATACTGATATTGCGCGTTAAAAACCTCTAAAAGTAAACGCAACACAAATCACCCCCTTTCAAGTGGATATCATTCCCGTTCGGTATGGTATTTTTCATTGAGGAAGTCTGCAGTTATGAAAAAAACACGAATCAGCCTGGCGTGGCAAATTCTCATTGCCCTGGTGCTAGGTATTATTCTGGGTAGTTATCTTCATTATCATAGCGATAGCCGCGAATGGCTGGTTATGAATCTTCTGTCTCCTGCTGGCGATATTTTCATCCATCTGATTAAAATGATCGTCGTGCCGATTGTTATTTCTACGCTGGTCGTGGGAATAGCCGGCGTCGGTGACGCAAAACAGCTTGGGCGAATTGGCGCTAAAACCATTCTTTATTTCGAAGTGATCACCACGATAGCGATAATTATCGGTATCACCATGGCGAATGTCTTCCAGCCAGGGGCTGGGATCGACATGTCTCAGCTGGCGACGGCGGACATTTCGAAATACCAAAGCACCACTGCGGAAGTACAAAGTCACGCCCATGGGCTGATGGGGACAATCCTATCTCTGGTGCCGACCAATATCGTGGCGTCGATGGCAAAAGGCGAAATGCTGCCGATTATCTTCTTCTCGGTACTGTTCGGCCTCGGCCTCTCCTCGCTGCCCGCTACGCATCGTGAACCGCTGGTGACAGTGTTCCGCTCTATCTCCGAAACCATGTTTAAAGTGACCCACATGGTGATGCGCTACGCGCCGGTTGGGGTGTTCGCGCTGATTGCGGTGACGGTGGCGAACTTTGGTTTTGCCTCCCTATGGCCGCTGGCGAAGCTGGTGCTGCTGGTGCACTTCGCGATTCTGTTCTTCGCGCTGGTGGTGCTGGGGATTGTGGCGCGCATCTGCGGGCTGAGCATCTGGATCCTGATTCGCATCCTTAAAGACGAGCTGATTCTGGCGTACTCCACCGCCAGCTCCGAGAGCGTGCTGCCGCGTATTATCGAGAAGATGGAAGCCTACGGCGCACCGGCGTCGATCACCAGCTTCGTGGTGCCGACCGGCTACTCCTTTAACCTCGATGGTTCAACGCTGTACCAGAGTATTGCCGCTATCTTTATTGCCCAGCTGTACGGTATCGACCTGTCTCTCTGGCAGGAAATCGTGCTGGTACTGACGCTGATGGTGACCTCGAAAGGTATCGCGGGCGTACCTGGCGTCTCCTTCGTGGTTCTGCTGGCGACATTAGGTAGCGTGGGGATACCGCTGGAAGGTCTGGCGTTTATTGCCGGTGTCGATCGTATCCTCGATATGGCGCGTACCGCGCTGAACGTGGTGGGTAACGCGCTGGCGGTGCTGGTCATCGCTAAGTGGGAACACAAGTTCGACGTTAAAAAAGCGCGAGCCTATGAGCGTGAGATGCTCGGCAAGTTTGATAAAACAGCCGACCAATAATAGAAAGAAAAACAACGCCGGGATTTCCCGGCGTTGTTGTTTTTGGGGCACCGAACTGATTTTCCCCTCACCCTAGCCCTCTCCCCAAAGGGGCGAGGGGACCGAATGGTGCGATTCGCGGCGGTTTAGCGCTGGCCTGGCTAACCGCTTTGGCACCCAGCCATACATATAGCTCACCCCAACCCTCTCCCTTTGAGGGAGAGGGTTGGGGTGAGGGTGGAGCAGCGAGCTGTTACTCCGCGCTCACCTTATCAAACTCTTCGCAGCCGGTATCAAACCCTTCGGTACAGCTCAGGTTCAGCCACTGCAGCGCCTTCTGTTTATTCGGCGTAATAAAGCCTTTCTCACCGTTCAGGAACATCATGCCGGCCCAGTGTTCGGCATAGCCGGTACGCGACAGCGCTGAACTGTTTTTAAAGTAGTCCGTCGCCTTTTCATCGTCTTCTTTCACACCGGTGCCGTTGGCGTAAATCAGCCCTAGCAGCATCTGCGCATCGACGGCAAAATCGCTTTCTGCGTTGGCAGATGCCTGCTCAAGCAGCGTCACCGCGCGTGGGTAGTCGGTTTGCCCCGACTGGCTGTTGATAAGCACGCGCGCGAGGATCACTTCACCCGCCCGGCTTCCCGCCTTCACGGCTTTTTCCGCCAGCGCTTTGGCGGCAGGATAATCCAGATCCACCGGGTTGGTAATTTTAATCTGCGCCAGAAGGGCATAGGCATCTGCATCACCGCCGTCAGCGGATTTCTGCGCCCAGAACTCGGCTTTGCTCAAATCGCGTGAGCTAAACCAGGTATCCGCCAGATAGTATTGCGCGCGGGCGTCTCCGGCCTCTGCGGCTTTCAAATATTGGCTACCCGGCTCATCCGCATGGGCGAACAGCGCAACCAGCCATAGCAATGCAAAAATGTGTTTCATTTTATTGTGTAGGTGACCGAGGAAGTGGGCAGTATAAAGATAAAGCGAGGATAAAAAAACGCCCCCGAATGGGGGCGTTGAAACGAGTCCGCTTAGCCCATCGCGCTTTCGCGCAGACTGGCCTTCAGCTTCGTATACTCATCAATCACATACTGCTCGGCGGCGCGTTGGTCGGCAATCGGCTCAACGTTCACGGCGCAGTACTTGTACTCAGGCGTTTTGGTAATCGGGCTCAGGTTCTCGGTTACCAGCTCATTACATGCCCCAATCCACCATTGATAGGTCATGTAAATTGCACCTTTGTTCGGGCGATCGCTGACGGCGGCGCGGGTAATGACTTTACCTTTACGGGAGTTCACCCACACCAGCGCTTCATCTTCAATGCCTAAACGGGCGGCATCGGCGGTGTTGATCTGGGCATAGCCCGGCTCGTCCGCCAGCGCGGCCAGCGCCGCACAGTTGCCGGTCATCGAACGGCAAGAGTAGTGGCCGACTTCACGCACCGTTGACAGTACCATCGGGTACTCTTCGGTGAGTTTGTCGATAGGCGCAACCCAGTCGCAGGTGAAGAACTGCGCCAGACCGTTTGGCGTGTCGAACTTCTCTTTAAAGAGGTAAGACGTCCCCTGGTCTGCGTCAGACTCATCGCGGCATGGCCACATCACATAGCCCAGCTCGCCCATTTTGTCGTAGGTGGCACCGTAGAAATCAGGGCACAGGCTGCGCAACTCATCCCAGATTTCCTGAGTGTTGTTGTAGTGCATTTTGTAGCCCATACGGGTGGCGATTTCACTGATGATCTGCCAGTCCGTTTTCAGGTCCCACTTCGGCTCAACGGCTTTAAAGAAGCGCTGGAAGCCACGGTCAGCGGCGGTAAAGACGCCTTCATGTTCGCCCCATGACGTAGACGGTAAAATAACGTCTGCGGCCGCAGCGGTTTTGGTCATGAAGATATCCTGGACGATAACCAGTTCCAGATCTTCGAAGCCTTTACGAACCGCAGAGAGTTCGGCATCGGTCTGTAACGGATCTTCACCCATGATATACGCCGCGCGCACTTCGCCATGCGCCGCGCGGTGCGGCAGCTCGCTGATGCGATAGCCGGTATGCTCAGGCAGACTGTCTACGCCCCAGGCTTTGGCGAATTTCTCGCGGTTTTCCGGGAACTTCACGTACTGATAGCCCGGATAGGTATCCGGCAGCGCACCCATATCACAGGCGCCCTGAACGTTGTTCTGGCCGCGGACTGGGTTAACGCCAACGCTTGGCTTACCGAGGTTGCCGGTGAGCATCGCGAGGCTGGTCAGTGAACGCACGGTTTCCACGCCCTGATAGAACTGGGTGACACCCATGCCCCACAGGATGGCGGCGTTGTTTGCCGAGGCATACATACGGGCGGCCTGGCGAATTTCCTGCGCGCTAACGCCGGTAATCGCTTCAACGGACTCCGGCGTATAGCCTTCGACAATCTTACGGTACTCTTCATAACCTTCGGTACGGGCAGCGACGAACGCTTTGTCGTACAGGTTTTCTTCAATAATGACGTGCCCCATGGCGTTGAGCAGCGCGATGTTTGAGCCGTTTTTCAACGCGATGTGCATGTCAGCAATGCGCGCGGTTTCAATTTTGCGCGGATCGCAGACGATGATTTTCGCCCCGTTACGTTTAGCGTTAATCACGTGATTCGCCACGATAGGGTGGGAATCCGCCGGGTTGTACCCGAAGATAAACACTAAATCGGTGTTATCAATTTCGTTAATCGCATTACTCATTGCGCCGTTACCGACCGATTGGTGCAGACCTGCAACCGAAGGGCCGTGTCAGACGCGAGCGCAGCAGTCAACGTTATTGGTACCAATAACGGCGCGCGCAAATTTCTGCATTACATAGTTGGTTTCATTACCCGTCCCGCGTGAGGAACCGGTAGTCTGAATAGCATCCGGGCCGTATTTCGCTTTGATCGCGCTCAGGCGGTCAGCAACGTAATTTAGCGCTTCATCCCAGGAAACGGATTCCAGTTTGCCGCCGCGCTGGCGACGGATCATTGGGGTCTTCAGGCGCGGGGTCAGGATCTGGGTATCGTTAATGAAGTCCCAGCCATAATAGCCCTTCAGACACAGAGTACCCTGGTTGGTTTTCCCCTGCGCCGCCTCAGCCCGGACGATTTTACCGTTATCGACCACCAGGTTGATTTTGCAACCTGATGCGCAATACGGGCAAACCGTGACGACTTTTTTCATCGGTCTCGCTCCAGTTAATCAAATCGCGCATACGCGCTGTCGCCCTCAGTATGCATCTTTTATGCCACTTTTTTATTGTGGGCATTCCCTGATGTTACGGGCAAAATTTGGTCAAAACCCTGACGAAAAACAGGCCATCGTCATATTTGACGTGTCGAAATGATAAGCCGCGTGACATTTATCACGCGGCGAGAAGATTAGTGAGAGGACACCGGCGCCTGATAACCGCCGCCGAGCGTTTTGATGAGTTGAATGCTTTGAATGACGCGCTGAGTGTCCAGCACCAGCAGCGACATCTGCTCGGAAAGCACCGGCAGGCTGGATTCTGTGGCCTGTAGCCGACTACCGAGTCCGCGATTAAACGCGGCTTCGGCGGCGCTTTGGCTAAAGCGGCTCGCATCGACGCGCTCAAGCTGCAGTTCGCGTTCTTCGTTCAGGGTTTGCAAACGCGTACCGTTAATCGCCACATCGCGTACGGCGTTCAGCACCGACTGGTTATAGTGTTCAATCAGCATGTTGCTGGTGGCGCGGGTATTTTTCAGGTTGGCGTTCAGACGACCACCGTCGAACAGCGGCAGGCGCAGGCCGGGGATAAAGTTAATCTGCTTGCTGGGGGCTTTGAACAGATCGTCAATGTGAATGGCATCCAGGCCGAAGAATGCTTTGATATCGAAGCTTGGATAAAACAGCGCTTTCGCGGCATCGACCTGATCGAGCGAAGCCTGCACATACCAGCGCATCGCCTGCAGATCCGGGCGGCGGGCGAGCAGATCGTAGGAAAGCGTTGAAGGAATGCCCGTCTGTACCTGCGGCAGCGCGACCGGTTTGATCTCTGCCAGTTCGTTGCCGTTGGCTCCGATGAGCGCGCGCAGCGATTCGCGCGTCTCTTTAATTTGCCCTTGCGCTGCGGCAATTTGTTTATCTACCGCCAGCAACTGCGCCCGCGTGCCGTGGTAAGGGATCTTCGCTTCTAATCCACGAGACTCTTTGCTCAGGTGCGCCTGAACCGCGTAATCAATTACGCTACGGGTTTGCTCAAGCAGGTCGAGCATCTGATAGTTTGCCTGCATGCTGTAATAGAGCTGCGCCACGCCGGTTGAGAGAGCCAGTTCCACCGCCGCCGTTTCAGCGAGTGCCGCGTTTTGTGCGCCGATCGCTGCCGCAACGGCGGAGCGATGAGCGCCCCACAGATCGAGATCCAACCCAGCAACCAGACCGACGGTCGCTTCGGTGTAGTAAGGGCCGTCCATTCCGAGTCTGGGAGCGTCCAGCGCGTAAGGGCCGAGGAAACCGTTGGCGGATGCACGCTGCCGGTTAATCATTCCGAGCGCCGCCATCTGGAGCTGCGATCCTGCTTCCAGCAGATCGGCCTGCGACTGGGCTTTCTCTTCACGCATTTTTGCTTCGGCAAGGGTATGGGAGCCGGACAGCGCTTTGTCGATAAGCGAACTGAGTTGAGGGTCGTTAAGCTGCCGCCACCACTGCGCCTGGGGCCACCCCTGGCTCGCCAGGTGAATATCGTCCGCCAGCTTGATTTGCGTGGGCTGTAGCTGGGAATGGGCAGCAGAGTCGTTGCGGATCAATGCGCAGCCGGAAAGCGTCGTGGCGCTGCCGATAAGGCCGCACAGGAGAATGCGGAAAAAGTTACGGGTCATTGTAATGTGGCTCCTTGCGCCTGGGCCTCAGCGACGGTGGTCGCTGGACGGGTCCAGTCGGGTAAACTGACTATCTGCTGTATAACGCGCTGCGTTTGTGCGGGTAAGGTGGGGGATATTTCACTGGATAGCGATACGGGCGTAGCCTCGCCGTTTTCCAGCCCTGCGGCGTATTGTTCCAACGCTTGTGCGAAGGCAGGAAGTGGCGCCGTGGCGCTGTCGCAGCCGTAGAGGATCTCCCGGCTGTGTTGAAGCGTGTCGCGGCTGAGTGCGAGAAGATGCTCGCGTTTATCATCATCAAGCTGCCGTTCCAGCGCCACGCGTGCACACATCTCTTCGCAAGCGTTAAAGGCGGTATGGCAGCCGACACGCAGCTGGAGATAGGCTCGCCGATCGACAGGATCCTGCTGCGGAATGCGCAGCAGCTTACCCAGCATGTTCAGCGTACTCGCCAGCTTACGCGGCAGAGTATTGGCTTCACTTTCCGGCCAGATAAAGGTGAAGATCACCGCCGAGACGGCCGTACCGATCAGGATGCCAACCGCACGATCGCGGATCTCGACTAAATCGTAAACCGGGCCAAATACGTTTTCGAGGGTTGCCAGTGAGAAGGTCACGATGATCTGCGTTCCAATATAGGAGGATCGCTCCGATCCGGTGGCTATCCATGCGCCGAGCAGGAAAACAGGCGACAGCACGCACAGCAGCTCAACGATATTATCCAGCCACGGCATGATACAAATGGTCACCAACAGCGCCAGGACTGCGCCCATGAACGCGCCACCAAAACGGAGCGCCATTTTCTGGCCGGTTGAGCCAATGCTGGGGTTGGCGACGATGATGCAGGTCAGCATGCTGGTATGGATACCTTCCCAATCGGCGCCGGAGTAGAAGATGTAACAGATCATGCAGGCCAGCAGTGTTTTCAGCGCGTAGCGGACGTAGGCCGGATTGCTGAAGGCGTCCGGTACCATCGACGACTCTTTCACCGCGGGGGCTGGCGGCGTTTTTGGATCCATATGACCAAGCTGGAGCAGACGTTCACAGAGACCTTCCAGTCCACATTCCCGGGCAATAATGCGGTCTTCGGCGCTCAGCTGCCATTGAGTTTGCCAGGGCTCCCCTTGTGCGATAGCGCTCTGTAGTGCCGTGATTTCATACTCTAGCTTATACGTCAGGGCCGGATGTCTGGCGGCTTCGTCGCTGTAGCGGTTGAGAGTGGTATACAGATAGCTGACGGTGGCGACACAATTTTTCCACCAGGCGCTATGCGCTTTCCAGTCGGCATCGTCGAGCATGCAGAAGGCGCTGAGTTTTTGCAGCGCCAGCACTTCGCGCTCAACGTACTTTTCCGCCAGCGCTGGCGTCGGTACCGCCAGATGGCTCAGTGCATCATCCAACCTCGCGCACAATGACTCCTGTATTTGCTGCCCGGCTCGGCTCGGGAACCAGAGGACGCCCAGCAGGACCATCAACAGCGTGGGGTAAAGTCCAACGACGATACACCACAGGGTAAGGCGCGCGACCACCTCGGGATAATCAATCATGCCGGGAAAGGTCTGGCCGTATATGCCAACAATCGCGAGGGCAAAAAATATTAGCCCCAGCTTATAGGTGCGCATCAAAAACATGCTGCCAAAGACAATCAGGCTGGCGATGATCATGCGGAGCAAGGGATAGCTGTATGACCACTTGTAGATCATAAACAGAAAGCCAATTTCCATTATCGTCGCGGCGATAAACAGGATTGCCACAAATTTGGTGTAAAACGCATTCGACTGTACGCCGTAAAACAGTACCGTCAGCGAGATGCCCAAAAAAGGGACCTCAAAGGTCATGGAAATCAGCGTCACCAGCAGGCAACCCACCCACAGCTGAAGCATTTGCGACTGTCGTCCGGGACGCTTTTCGCTCAGTTCTCTATGGAAAAATGCCAGGAGTCGAACCACCGGCAGCGGCAGATAATTGAGTGCGTTCATTATTGTGACTCAAGGGTGGCAACCGCCGAGGCACCGATACGGAACATCTCCGGGTCCGGTTTATCGACCATAATTTTGACCGGGAAGCGCTGGGCGACGTGTACCCAGTTAATTGAACGCGCGACATGCGGCAGGCCGCCCAGTACCAGGCCGCCGTCTTCAGGCATCACGCCGTAGCCAATGGAGTCCACTTTGCCGCTAAAGGTTTTACCGCTGTCGCTCATCAGGTACAGGGTGGTTGGCGAGCCGGAGTGGATATTTTTCAGCTCGGTTTCGCGGAAGTTGGCGATGACGTACCAGTGGCGCGTATCGATCAGGGTAAAGATAGGGCGCATTGCCGAAGCGAACTGACCGATCGAGGTTTTTAGTGACACCACGCGACCATCAAACGGCGCACGGACGGTGGCCATTTCCAGATGCAGCTGGGTGAGGGCGATATCTGCCTGAATCGCAACACGTTGAGCGACCAGCGCATCAACGCCGCTCACGGCGGTAGCGGCCTGCTGAGCCTGTAACAGCGCGGCATTGAGATCGGCTGCGCTGGCGCGCTGCGCGGTGCGCGCGCGATCAACATCTTCCGCCGAGACAAATCCCTGCGACAGCAGCGGTGCCGTGCGGTTAAGCGTACTGCTGGCCTGTTTTTCTGCCGCCCGTGCTTTGGCGACCATCGCCTGAACAGAGTTGGCGGCCAGCTTCTGCGCGTCAACGCTGCGCTGTGTCAACATGATCTGTTCATCAAGGGCATGCAACATGGCCTGTGCTTTCGCCAGATTGGCTTCATACGGCCGAGGGTCGATGCGAAATAGCAGGTCGCCCTGCTTAACCGACTGATTATCCTTAACGGCCAGTTCGATGATACGTCCGCTGACTTCCGGGACCACATCTATTGTGTCGGCAGAGGCGTAGGCATCGTTGGTCGAAGGTGAGCTATCCAAACGCCAGATGACATAAACCATCACCACCAGGGCGAGTATGACCAGAAACAGAGCCGGGATTTTGTTATGAGAAACTTTTTTCTGCGAGCTTTCCATGGGCGCATCTCAATTTGAGTTAAAAAAACACCAGCCAGAACAGCATGGAGTACAGGGCAAAGAGGGCGGTATAAATAACGCCCGCGAATGAAATCACGTTATATTTTTGCAGCATGAGCCGCCGGGTGATGAGCACAAGAATGACGCCGGCAATCATGCAAAAAAGCCAGCCGGGATAATAAGCGCCTATAACGGGAATGGCCGGGGGAAGCGAGCATCCTGACAAGAGCGTCGCGAGCGTGAGCCAGCCGCATTTTTTCAGCCGCCTCACTATTCTGGATTTAACTATTGGCATAAAGAAGGACATCCTGTGTATTGCTAACAATATCCGGAGTGAATGTGAAATAAAAACAGAAAGCCCAGTATGGCGATTTTTTAATTTAAGAAATATAACTTTATTACGCCACAGCATTCATAACTTATTTATTTGTTATATTTTTCATTGTGAATTATTTTTAATATGAATGAGAGACATACTGCAGTGAATGGTATCTCTTTTTGTCAACAATGATTGTTTTGATGGCAATACGTTTCATTTATTCATTGGTTTGTTATGGCTCTGTTTTATATGGTTTTTATTGTCATGAGACATACATTTGTTTCGACTTGGGAAGAAAAAATGTTGCACTAATCGCAATAAAAACCCGGATTAAATGGAATGAGGTAGAGTTATACATATGAATCCTTACTTGATATTGATGTTGTGAATTTATTTTGTTAGTAATAAATGTGTGAAATAAAATTCTCTATGGGGAATGGT
>NZ_JAKCNS010000088.1 GCF_021440345.1 Kluyvera intermedia | reverse complement strand
GGTAATGACTCCAACTTATTGATAGTGTTTTATGTTCAGATAATGCCCGATGACTTTGTCATGCAGCTCCACCGATTTTGAGAACGACAGCGACTTCCGTCCCAGCCGTGCCAGGTGCTGCCTCAGATTCAGGTTATGCCGCTCAATTCGCTGCGTATATCGCTTGCTGATTACGTGCAGCTTTCCCTTCAGGCGGGATTCATACAGCGGCCAGCCATCCGTCATCCATATCACCACGTCAAAGGGTGACAGCAGGCTCATAAGACGCCCCAGCGTCGCCATAGTGCGTTCACCGAATACGTGCGCAACAACCGTCTTCCGGAGCCTGTCATACGCGTAAAACAGCCAGCGCTGGCGCGATTTAGCCCCGACATAGCCCCACTGTTCGTCCATTTCCGCGCAGACGATGACGTCACTGCCCGGCTGTATGCGCGAGGTTACCGACTGCGGCCTGAGTTTTTTAAGTGACGTAAAATCGTGTTGAGGCCAACGCCCATAATGCGGGCAGTTGCCCGGCATCCAACGCCATTCATGGCCATATCAATGATTTTCTGGTGCGTACCGGGTTGAGAAGCGGTGTAAGTGAACTGCAGTTGCCATGTTTTACGGCAGTGAGAGCAGAGATAGCGCTGATGTCCGGCGGTGCTTTTGCCGTTACGCACCACCCCGTCAGTAGCTGAACAGGAGGGACAGCTGATAGAAACAGAAGCCACTGGAGCACCTCAAAAACACCATCATACACTAAATCAGTAAGTTGGCAGCATCACC
>NZ_JAKCNS010000087.1 GCF_021440345.1 Kluyvera intermedia | reverse complement strand
CTGGTGATGATGTCAATCACCTTTGCTTTGATGCCAATAAAAAATCTGTAAAAGTAGATGTTTATCGACTTTTCGTCTAAAAGTATGGGGCGACGGGCTAGACATGACCATAATATGGTTATCAAATGGTTAAAAAATACCGCGTTAGATGTAAATCATCGACAAAATTAAAAAATGGCTAGTCCGCTTACACAACTTACACGCGTTGCGGCGCACCTTCTCTGGAGAAACTATGCATTCCTCTGTTAACAAAAACGAAAGCCGAACCTTTTTCGGTCACCCTTATCCGCTGGGGTCGCTGTTCTTTACCGAAATGTGGGAGCGATTCTCGTTTTACGGTATTCGCCCATTACTGATTCTGTTTATGGCGGCGACCGTATATGACGGCGGCATGGGACTGGCGCGTGAAAATGCTTCGGCGATTGTCGGGATTTTTGCCGGGACAATGTACCTGGCGGCTCTGCCGGGCGGCTGGTTGGCTGATAACTGGCTCGGCCAGCAAAAGGCCGTATGGTACGGTTCGATTCTGATAGCTCTGGGCCACCTGGCTATCGCGCTGTCTGCCTTTATGGGCGACAACCTGTTCTTTATCGGCCTGATGTTTATCGTGCTGGGTTCCGGGTTATTTAAAACCTGTATCTCGGTGATGGTCGGTACGCTGTATAAAAAGGGCGATGCCCGTCGTGATGGCGGTTTCTCTCTGTTTTATATGGGTATCAACATGGGATCGTTTATCGCGCCGCTGATTTCCGGCTGGCTGATTAAATCGCACGGCTGGCACTGGGGCTTTGGTATCGGCGGTATCGGGATGCTGGTGGCGCTGGTTATCTTCCGCATCTTTGCTGTACCGGCGATGCAACGCTATGACAGCGAAGTGGGGCTGGATTCGACCTGGAATAACCCGGTGGCGAAGAAGCGCGGTGTAGGCGCATGGCTGCTGGCGCTGGCCGTTGGCGTTGCGGTTATCATCACGCTGATTGCGCAGGGTGTCATTGTGATTAACCCGGTCGCGGTAGCAAGCGTGCTGGTGTACGTGATTGCTGCATCGGTCGCACTGTACTTTATCTACCTGTTCGCTTTTGCTGGTCTTAGCCGCAAAGAGCGTGCGCGCCTGTTGGTGTGCTTCATCCTGTTGGTATCCGCAGCGTTCTTCTGGTCTGCCTTTGAACAGAAACCAACGTCGTTTAACTTGTTCGCCAACGACTACACCAACCGTATGATCGGTGATTTTGAGATCCCGGCGGTATGGTTCCAGTCGATTAACGCCCTGTTTATCATCCTGCTGGCCCCAGTATTTAGCTGGGCGTGGCCTGCGCTGGCGCGTAAAAACGTGCGTCCAGGCAGTATCACCAAGTTTGTTATCGGTATTCTGTGCGCCGCGGCGGGCTTTGGTCTGATGATGCTGGCGGCTCAGAACGTGCTGAGTAACGGCGGGGCTGGTGTTTCGCCAATGTGGCTGGTAGGCAGTATTCTGATGCTGACGCTCGGCGAGCTGTGCTTAAGCCCAATTGGCCTGGCAACCATGACGCTGCTGGCGCCGGAAAGAATGCGTGGCCAGATGATGGGACTGTGGTTCTGCGCCAGTGCGCTGGGCAACCTGGCGGCGGGCCTGATTGGTGGTCACGTGAAGGCCGATCAGCTTGATATGCTGCCAGACCTGTTCGCCCGTTGTTCTATCGCGCTGCTGATTTGTGCTGCCGTACTGTGCGTGCTGATTGTGCCGGTACGCCGCATGCTGGAAAACACCAAATCCAGCGCTGGACAAAATTCGGCCACCAACGCGTAATCTCACCTGTATGACGAAAGCCAGCGCCTGTAGCGCTGGCTTTTTTTTGTGCTGAATGGCGTCA
This sequence comes from Kluyvera intermedia, assembly GCF_021440345.1. GTDB lineage: Bacteria > Pseudomonadota > Gammaproteobacteria > Enterobacterales > Enterobacteriaceae > Kluyvera > Kluyvera intermedia_A. The sequence goes on along the minus strand of NZ_JAKCNS010000087.1, from coordinate 30,816 downwards.
CCACGAAAAAAAATGAGGCAAAAATCCGTTTTAGCTCACGAAAAAGTGCAATAACGTGAGCGGTTTCTTTGAAATGGCAGCCTGTTTCAGTCCATAGTATAAACTTGTTTACTACGTGGTTAATTTAAGGACAAGCATATGCCAGCAGTCATTGATAAAGCATTGGATTTCATTGGTGGTATGAACACGTCTGAGCCAGTACCACAGTCCATGGATGAAAGTACAGCGAAGGGAATTCTGAACTATTTAAAAGAGTTGGGGACGCCGGTGAGTTCTACCGATGTGACCGAACGCGGTCAGCATGACGGCTGGAATGCCGGGTTTACGGATAAAGTAGCCAACTGGGCCGAGCGAGTCGAATCCGGCGAGCGTATTGTGATTAAACACCCTGAATTCTTCTCTGACTACATGCGCGAGGAACTGAGCTCGCTAGTGTAACCCTGCTTAAGTCGCTCTCACCCGCCTCGTGGGAGCGCTTGTTATCATCTGATTCAAGCAAAAAGGGCTGACGATTTCTCGTCAGCCCTTTTTGTATTTGGTGGCCCCTGTTGGGTTTGAACCAACGACCAAGCGATTATGAGAACGCTGCCCCGCCTTTATAAAACAATAACTTACAGTTAAAACAAAAGCTTAAGCAACGGATGTTATTGGATGTTATTGGATGTTTGAGTTCTGAGGGGGCAGAAAAGGGACATTTTGCCCCAGTGGGTTAAGCGTGATCGCTTCCTGTAAGTGGCTGGGAGCAAAGTGCGCATAACGCATAGTCATTTTTATATCGGTATGCCCGAGAATGTCTTTTAGCACCAATATATTTCCACCGTTCATCATAAAATGGCTGGCAAAAGTGTGGCGTAGAACGTGCGAAAGTTGGCCATCCGGTAAATTCAGATCGGCACGTTCGACGGCTTTCCGAAATGCTGAATAACATGATTTGAAGTAGCGCCCGGGTTTCTCCGGCTTTGGTAGTGCTTCAAAAAAATCCTGACTGATTGGCACCGTTCTGTTTCTGTTGCCTTTTGTCTTGAAAAAGCTGACTTTCAGGTTTTTGATTTGCTTAGTTGTTACAGATTCAGCTTCATCCCATCGCGCACCAGTTAAAAGGCATAAGCAAGCTACCCAATAAGCGCTTTCGTTTCGGCTATTCAGGCATTCAGCCAAGAGCCTGGTTATTTCTTCATGTTCCAGGTATGCCAGTTCAGCTTCCTCTGATTTGAATGGCCGAACATTGGTTAACGGGTTGTCTAGCTTCCAGTGGCCTAGTCGCTTCAATTCGTTGAATACTGCACGAAAATACGCCAGCTCTAAATTCATAGTTCTGGGGGAAACCTGCTTAACGCGAGCCGTTCGGGATATCTCACCAGATAGGCGTTTTTTTCGGTATAGGGAAAACATGGTTGCATCAAATTCATGAGCCAGGGGATCGCCCATACTTTCGCAGGCAAATTCCATCGCACCTTTGCGTTTTTCGCCATCGTCCAGAGTTACCCCGTGTTCATCGAACCACTGGTTTACAAGGTCGCGTAACTTACGGCGATCTTCCTTTCCATCCAGCCAGGGTTTTACATGGACGTTTTCCATGATGTGATTTTGATAAGCTAGCGCTTCACCTTTGGTGGAGAACGTCTTACGGATGCGTTTGCTGGCTTTTCCCTGAGGTTTTCCTTCTGGGTAAAAATCCAGCAGCCATTTACCATCTGCCTGCTTTCTTATGCCCATTATGAGTTCACGATAGTCATTACAACGCGCCCGACAATTTCTATATCTTCCAGCCCGCAGTCAAAAGCCATGCCTACACCGCTAACGCGAACCTTTCTTACCGGGATTCGCGTTAGAGTCCTAATGCTGATTTTACCTTCGATATTCACCAGCCACTCACCATCAAAAACCTCGGCAAATTCCTGATCAAGAATGTACTGCGCCTTTTCATCCAGAACGCAGAATGGTGTGGCGGGAAGAGGCGAGCCAGCTCTAAAAAAGACTTTATCAAACATTGCATAGCCAGATTCATAAAGCTGCCCATCGACTAGTTTTTTGCGTGGGAATTTCATTATGTCTAACTGGTCATCATCGAATTTTTTTCCCTGTCCAGTAGATAGCCATTCAAGGGATGCGCCAGTTTCAGCTACACAGCGTACAACCATATCAGCGGGAAAAATGCCGCGTTTAAATCTAGCGGAAAGGCTGCTTGAAGCCATATCGAAATGCTCGGCGAGCTGCAGTTTTGATGTGAAGCCGTAAGCCTCTACTACTCGATCAAGCACCTCACTACTGTGCCCTATCTGCTCAAAAGGGAATTTGCTCATATCGCTAGCTCTCTCGATTAAGTCGAAATCATGTTGATTTCTCGATTAAGTCGAAGTAGAGTCTCTCCGTGTTGTAGTTTAAATCGAATGTTGTTGAATGTTGCTGCATTCAACCGAATACGGGAGTTTGCCTTATGCGTCCTAACATTACAATCACCATCCCTACCCCATATCTGCCACTAAAAGAGTGGTGCAAGTTGACCAATACTGCGGAAAGTACCGCCCGTGACATGATTCGCGATGGACGTTTACCTATCCGTGGAAAAGGCGATATGCCTAAAGGCCGTGTTGAAATCAATATGGCCGCTCTAACCGTCGAAGCATTAAGCGAATGCAATATTTCGCTTAATGCGTAATCAGTCTTACGGATTAGGGAGAGACTAACAATGTTTGATTATCTCACCTCTAAACATGCGCATTTTGATGCCGCTTGCCGAGTGTTCGCGCTGGAACACAATCTGGAAGATGTGGCCGCTGCCGTTGGTATGCGCCCGCAGATGCTCCGCAATAAGCTGAACCCACTGCAGCCGCACCGCCTTACCTGTGATGAGCTGCTGGCCATTACCGACTTTACAGAAGATGCGCGCTTGCTCGATGGGCTGTTGAGCCAAATCAACTGCCTGCCTTCTGTACCGGTAAATAACGCCACCGGCGAAAACATGCAGTATTGCGCGCTGACAGCTACCGCCAACGTTGGCGCGATTGCTGGGCAAGCGGTATCAGAAGAGCGCATGACCGCCGAACGTAAGAACCAAATCCTTGATCGCGCCCGTGACGCTATTCGCAGCCTTTCCGTGCTGGCGTATGCCGTCGAAAGCCGTTTCCAATCCGCGCCAGTTTTGGCCGCTGCTGTCGATGTTGTGACCAGCGGCGCAGCTGGCTTGATGTGAGGGATCGCCATGAACATTAAACCGTTTGTTACTTACCTCAAGCGCCAGTCACCGCCGCCACAGTTGGCCAGCGGTTCCACTGGCTGGCTGGAGCTGCCGAACGGGCAGCGCTGGAATCCTGGCCATACCTATAAATTCAATACCGATGCTCACCAGCCGCAGAAGGCTGGCCGTGTCCTGCGTTTTGTTTCATCCGTCGTCACGATTCTGGCAAGGGGGGCGTAATGGCCGTTAACCAGACACAGCAGGAAAAGAACCTGGCGCAGCTGGCGCGTATTAAGCGCAAGTATTTCAGTAACAGCAGCGCCGCAGCGGATTGGTGGGACAAGTTAACACCAAAATGGCGCGGGGTGGTGCTTCACGCCGCTGGTGTTAACTCCGGTTCGGATGTGTTCAAAGCGGCATTAAGTCGCTGCAGCTGGCGGGAGCTGTTCGAGCGCCTCGACTATCGGGCGATGATTCAGCTGCGCCAGGGTATTTCCCACGCGCGCGCCACGTTTGAGGGGTTCGGTTCGCTGCGCGATAGCGATTTTTCCCGTCGCACAGCTGCACGGCCGGAACAGGGCAAGCAAGGCAATCCAATTTTTTCAGGGACGGTGCAAATGGTTGTTGCACCGGCTGCAGTACAAAACATGTTGGCAAAACAGCAGGGAGTTCAGGAATGAGCGTTATTTCAGTTGATAGTAAAACGTTGGGGCAGGAGCTGGCCGCCTGGGGCGTACCACACAATTATGCGATGGCCTTTGCAGGCAAAAGCATTGTTAAGAATGGCCGCATTGGGCTGCACTCTTTCTTCTTCAATGACACTGAACATCTAACTAACCAGCGCCACTGGCTTGCTATAAACGCCGCCTTCTGGTGCTGCGTGTATCGCGAGGCCGAAAGCAAAGAAGCGCAGATTGAAGCGATAGCAGGTATCCGCGCGATCTTCTATGCAGCTGGCGGGTTAGGTGCGGGAGAAATTAAAGCGCTGATCCAGGAGTGGTGGCGCAATACGTTTGAGCTGCACCACATACCGGCACCGAACTACACCGCCGTAACAAAAACCGCCTTTCTTCACTAATTAACCGCCTGAATTTTTGGCCATCGTTTCGGTGGCCGGGGATTCTTTTGCCTTAAGGAAACCGATATGGCTCAGATTCGTAAAGATGTAACCGTTTCAGCCTCAGCAGCGAACTTTCAGGAGATGCTGAAAATAGCCGTTAATGACGGCAAAACCGCTGCAGCGGATTTGTGTTCTACCCGCCTGGATAAGTTGGCCGCTCATGCTGCAGTTGAGGGCTTGAGCGCCGCTGAAATTATTGAACTTATCCGCGAAGAGGCTGCAGCTATCTGTAGTAAAGGTGGTGCAGCATGGCAGTAATCGTTCACCAGGTGAAAATCGCCCCTAAATACTTTGGCGCAGTTGTCGCTGGCCAGAAGAAAGCCGAACTGCGTAAGAATGACCGAGCCTACAAAGTGGGCGATCTTCTTTCGCTGTGCGAGTGGAAACACGGCAAATTTACTGGCCGGGAGTGGGCTGCAGCTATTACCCATGTTCTGCCGGTAAATGAAGTCATCGCGGGTACTGATGGCTGGGTGGTTCTGTCTATCCGCACAATGTCACCGCTTGAGGCGTTGACCTATGTTGTATCTGGCGGCGTAGCTGACCTGCTGAATAGCGGGGTTGCATATGACCGTTAAAACTCCGCTTAAGTGGGTTGGCAGCAAAGCCCGAATCATGCCGCAGCTAAAGCAGCACCTGCCGGAAGGTAAACGCCTTATTGAGCCGTTTGCCGGTTCCTGTTCTGTCATGATGAATACCAATTATGACGAATACCTTATTGCAGACGTTAACCCGGATTTAATCGGGTTTTATCGTGCAGCAGCTGCTGCACCGCTTGATTTGATTGACCGTGCAAAGCACCTGTTTGAAACATTTAATACTGAGGATGGCTATTACGATAGTCGTGATTCTTTCAATCATGACGCCGATCTGGAATGGCGGCCGGCACTGTTTCTTTTCCTGAACCGCCACGGTTTTAACGGCCTGTGCCGCTACAACAAATCAGGTCGTTTCAATGTGCCTTATGGCAGATACAAAAAGCCTTACTTTCCTGAGGATGAAATAAAAGCGTTTGCTGAAAAGGCAAAACGCGCCACTTTCGTATGCGCAAATTATTCCGAAACGCTTGATATGGTTAGGGATGGGTTCGATGTAGTTTATTGCGATCCGCCTTATTTGACCGAATCCGGGAACTTTACCGCCTACCATGAGCGCGGTTTTAACCATATGGATCAAGGTCGCTTAGCGCGTAAACTCCGCCGCCTGGCAGGGAAGGGAATTAGCGTTATTGCTTCAAACAGTAATCTGGATACTGTGCGTTCTCTCTATGCTGGTTTTGAGGCTGTAAGCATAAGTGCGCCGCGTAGTGTTGGCGCTGCCGCGGATAGCGTGAAAACTGCCGCTGAACTTATTTTAAAGGCTGGCGTATGACGCTGGCCGTTAATGAAAATAGCCATGCCGTCGATAGTTGGCGGCGTGACACATTCGCGCCGGGTACGCCTGCAGATGCAACTATCACAGAGCGGCGCTTGTGGGCGAAAAACCCACAGGACTACGCCTGGCGTTCACAATACCTTCACGAGATACCCGACTGGCTAGCCGGGTATTTTGGCAATCGTTACGAAAAGCTATTGGCTGGCAGTGACGGGCGTCGCCGTGCCAATACGTTCCTGCGCAAGACCATCGGCGGGAACGTATTGCCACGCCTGCGCAAAGTTGCGGCGCGCTATCAGCTGCCCGCAGATGTTTCAGATCTCCCCTTTGGTAAATCTCTTGCCCGCCTGCCTTCACTGGATCGCGCCGACTTGAAAAAACTAGCTGGCCAGGTAGCTACCTGGCTGGCCAAAGCGCTTTACGAGTTCACCGATCGCTTTCCTGGTGAAGCCAAAGACGATAAAGAAATTTCCCGCCGAACCGGTGAGGCTTACATCCATCTGGGTGAATTGGTGTTGAGTATCAATTTTGCTGTGCCTTATTGGTCTGCCCTGGTCGCTGACAATTTGACGGTTCGCCAGGCTGAGTCGGGCATTTTGCGCATGATGTCGCCGGAATGGTGGTATGTGCGCATTAAAAGGGCGCGTGATCTGCAGCGGGAACATATGGCCATTGCTGTTGGCCAGGTGCAGAAAGCGGCTAGTGCCTATGTTTCCCGCAAAACTTTGGGTGAGTGGATAGAGCAGAAAAAACGCAATCTGGAGTTCTTCAAAAAGTTTGACCTGATGAATGATGAAGGCAACCGCATTGCGCTGGATAGCATGGTTCACCGCAGCGTTGCCAACCCTGCGATCCGTCGCTGTGAATTAATGGTACGAATGAGAGGATTTGAAGATATGGCTAATGAAGAGGGGCTGGCCGGAGAGTTCTATACGATCACCGCGCCATCAAGTTATCACGCGGTTTACAACAAAGGTGGTTTTGTTAGCCAGTGGAATGGCGCAAGCCCACAGGATACCCAGCGTTATTTATGTAATGTATGGGCAAAAGCCCGCGCTGCTATTTCCCGTGCGGGTATTCATGTCTTTGGTTTTCGTGTTGTGGAGCCGCACCATGATGGCACTCCCCACTGGCATATGCTGCTGTTTATGCGCCCGGAACATGTGGCGGAAGTGCGTGATATTCTTTGTTATCACGCCCGTGTAACTGATTCAGAAGAGTTACAAACCCCCCAGGCGCTTAAGGCGCGTTTTCACGTTGAGCCAATCGATCCGGAAAAAGGTTCCGCCACTGGCTACATCGCTAAATATATTTCAAAAAACATTGATGGATTCTCCCTAGACGGCGAAACGGATGATGAAACCGGGGAAAGCCTGCGTGATATGGCCAAAGCTGTAACGGCATGGGCATCCCGCTGGCGTATTCGTCAATTTCAGCAAATAGGCGGTGCGCCGGTCACTGTCTGGCGGGAGTTGCGCCGCTTGCGTGATCAACGCCTGGTGGATAAGCGAATGGATGCAGTGTTGGCTGCTGCAGATGTCGGGTGCTGGGCATCATACACGCGGGAACAAGGCGGCGCTTTGGTTGCCCGTCGTGATCTGGTTGTTCGCCTGGCTTATGAAATTACCGAACAGGGAAACGAATACGCGGAGGACGTCCAGCGCGTACAGGGTGTTTATTCTCCCCTTATTCCTGATTCCGAAGTTTGCACCCGCCTGGTTAAGTGGCAGAAGGTTGCGAAGTTGGCCGAAGCGCCAGCGGAGGCTGGTTTTGACCTTGACCTTAATCACCCTCGGAGTTCTGTCAATAACTGTACGGAGGGTGGAACCCGCAGGCGGTTAAAACTGGAACTGAATAAACGGGGTTACGTTGGTTCTGATGATGAAATAGCCATTCTGATGCGCGGCGGTGGGCTGATTTATGGCAGCGGGGCGCTGATTTATCGAAATGGGCAGCTGCAGGAGCGCAGAGGGGATGTTATCCATGAACAATGGCCGGGATGGCAGTAAATTGATAATCATATGATCCGTATAAAGTTATCCCGGTAAATGTGGATGTTTCAATTTACATTTAGTGCTTTAATGTATACTGTGTATTTATACAGTATATCGTTTTCGTGAGGGCTTCATGGATATGTTAGAGGCGACAGCACAGCTGGAGCGCATTGAACTGCTGGCAAAAATCGCCCATGTCAGCGACAGCAGCACAAAGGAAAAGACGATCGCACTAGTTTGGATTGGTGAGATTGTTGAAGGAATGCGAGTGGAAATAAAAAACCCCCAGAACGGGGGCGTTTTACGCGGCGGGTGCGGCTTTAAGTAAGTCCAGCGCCATTTGCTTTTGGTTCGGTGAAAGCGAGCTAAGCAGCTGCTGAACCAGAGCATCACCCGTTTTCGCGCTGGGGCTGAGAGTGTGGGAGAAAGTTAAATTCATTACAAAAGTATGCCCACACTCCACATCTGAGCAGGCACAGTAAATATCCGCAATCTGCCGGTGTTTCCGGTTAGTTTTACGAATGATGGCCTTTGCGCCGCATTCCGGGCATTCAATTTTTAGTACGCGCATATTCCATTCTCCGGCCGTCAAAATATGCCTGGATTTTAGCCTGTTTTGCCTCATGCCGCACCCTTATCAGTTGATTCATCGGCAAAATTCAGGTGCAGGTGTGCAGGAATTTCGGGATCGCTGTTAACCGCTGCCGCAAATCGGCGCTGGATAGGGCGCGATTCGCTTTTTTTATACACGCGCTCTGCTTTTTCAGGGTCGCCAAGTCCGGCAGTATTCTGCGGAACGATACCCGCCAGCCCGGCCGGGAAGCGGTGGGCGTTCAGAATGTCCTGCGCGCTGATGTTCTTCACGCTGGCAAATTCATCCTTTGCGGAAATATCCCCCATTTCGATGAACTTGATGGCGTCACCTTCTCCGCCCGGGATGTTCACCAGGATGGTGGAGAAGTTACCGATCCCTTTGCTGTCTCGCAGCTGCTGTTCAATCTCTTCTTCCATTTCATCTGTCATGCTGGGGTCGCGCGTATACAGAATGCCGCCAGTGTGTGCGCCGTTGTGATAGTAGCGACGGCGGAAAATGACTGCCTCACTGTTCAGTAGCGCGGAATGCACACCGCCGATGTAGTCCGGCAGGCCATAAATGTGCTGCTGCGGGTCGTACATCTTGATAAAAATAATGTCCTCTTCCGGGTAAATCAGCGGCTCACCTTCCTGCAGTACCACGTAATCCCCCGGCACGTTGCGATCTTCCTCGCGTACCTTGCGGCGGCGCAGGTATAGACCGGGCAGCGCTTCCAGCCCGATAACGTCACCCCAGCCATTACGCACTTTGGCTATCGCCACGTCGCCAAAGGTCAAAAAATCAAAGGTTGCCGCTTCCAGTTCGTCATACGTCAGACCGCCGCCCTGATAGTCGGACATAATCATATTTTTTCGGGCGTGGATGATGCCGCCGTGCTGGCCATTCAGGTTAATCAGCTGTGACAGTGCCAGCCGGTCAATCGGCAGGGTGAAATGGTCTGCGCCATTGTCATACCAGATATCACGGTAATCCGTGCCGGTGGTCAGAATCGGTTCCGGTTTGCCGAAAGAAATGATGCTCATTTTTTTTGACTGCTCGGCGCGCTGCCCGCGTTTCACAAATTTCTTTTTCTTCATGCTGCCTTCTTCACTCCCCAGCGGGATTTTGGTTTGTTTTCATAGTTCAGCGGTTCATTGTGCAGGGCGTGAGTAATCGCCCAGAATGATTCCGCGTGGCCAGTTTCGGGGCTGCGGTCTGCGACAAAGGTCATTGCATTGCCGCTTTGCGTGGTGGTGCGACGAATGGCCATAAAGCTGGCCGGGATCTCTTTCAGGTTTTTATCCCATTCAATACGCTGGCTTTCGACCACATCGGCGGCTTTCAGTACCAGCTGATTTTTGGTGTTCAGGTCATAGCGAATCGGAACGGCCACGCGCATGGCAAAGTGTTGGATGTTGTCAAAAACACCCTGGCCGATGCCGGTCACGTCGACGCCCAGATAGGTGAAGTTGTATTTTTTGAACAGGGTTTCGATCTGCTTTGCCTGCCAGCGGAAGTTCATGCCTTTCCAGTTAAATACTGCCAGTACGCGGAACTTCTCCACGGCCAGTTCAGGCGGGGCGATTATCACGAAACAGGACAAATCACCGCTGCGCGCCGGGTCAAAGCCACCCCATACGGGGCGATTGCCGAACGGCCGCGCCGCGTTCGGTTCGTGATCCTGCCAGGTCTCAATTTCAACGCCGCAGGCTTCCAGGTCGGAAAAGCTGAAAACAGAATCTTTGCTGTCCACGAAAACGCACATATAGAGCATGTTGAATGTGGTTTCGTTGTATCGGTTCCGCAGCTTCTCAATGCTGGCCAGGTTGAAGCCACCGGCGATCGCGTCCTCCATCGTGATGATGTAGCGCCATTGGCCATCCGGGCAGAGTCGGCCACCGTTGCGCATTTCATCGAATAACGGAAATTTGATGGCGCTGCGTTTCTTGCTGCCTTGCTTCCACTCTTCACCGGTCCAAAACGGGTACGCCTGGTGAGTTTTGGCGGAAGGCGTGGAAAAGTAGGTGGTGCGCCATTTGTCGTGTGTGGCCATTGCGCTGGCCACTTCGTTCAGGCGCGCAAAGTTCGGCACCCAAAGATATTCATCGCAGTACAAATGACCGCTGTATGACTGCGCGGTGTTTTTGTTGGTAGAAAGAAAGCGCAGCTCTGCGCCATTGCTTAAGCGGATCGGGTTGCCGGTCAGAGTGATGCCAAAATACTGCTCTGCAATGTTGACGATGTAAGAGCGGAAAACCTCCGCCTGTGCTCTTGACGCTGACAGGAAGATTTGTGGATCGCCGGTCATGACCGCATTTTCAAACGCTTCAAATGCAAAGTACCAGGTTGCACCGATCTGGCGGCTTTTCAGGATATTGCGCACCGCCTGGCCAATGTTCTGGCGCAGGTGCTTCTGATAGCCAAAAAGATGCTCATCTGCCCAGGTGTCGAAATCGTCCTGGGTGAGTGATGAAATATCGTTTTTCTTGTATTTGCGTTTACTGCGCGGTTCGTCGTCGTCACCGTCGCGCGGCGCAGCTGCTTGCCCATTCCCCTGGCCGGTGGCCATCTTCTCTTTATGCTTATTGTTTTGTGCGCGCAACTTAGTGGCGTGAGCAATCAGCAAATCCATTTCTTTTAAGTCGAGATCGGTTTTATTGTCGCGGCTGGCCAGCAGCTGGTAGCGGCGTTCAATCGCCTCTTCTGTGCTTTCGTGGCTGAGCAAATTAGCCCAGCCATTTTTTTCAGCCCAGTAGTAAACGATCCGCGCGTTCGGCAGATTTAATTCTGATGCAATTTCTTTAGGTGTATAGCGGCGCAGGTAAAGAGCGCGCGCAACGCCTTTTAATTCTTCTGAGTATTTAGCCATAGATTTAATTATGCCGTGGCCAGAGATAAAAAACGGCGGGGTTAATTCGTGACTGTTCGGTAATGGCGTATAACCGAACTGAACAGAATAAAGCGTAATGCGCTGCCGGGTTTAATTCGCAATAATTCAATTCGCAGCAGGATATTCAGTAAGTCGGCAGGGGAGAAAATATGTGTCGCATTTAAAAACTGACTGGCTGTGTGTTGCTACCGAAGGGGATACCGTTGATGGGCGGGATATTAAGCGGCAGTGGATTATTGATATGGGGGAAACCTACGATTATAGCCACTACGTCGCATTAATCTGGCCAGAACATGAAGATGATTGCGGCAATTTTGGTGAGGTGCTGGAAACCTCCTGGCGCGATGGTGATGATGGGCTGGCGCGTTTGTATGTAAGCCTTTGTCCTAATATGCGTCTGATTTTCGCCAATCATGAAGATCAGCTGCTTTTCTTCTCTATCGAACCGGAAGAGAACTGGCGCGGCAGCGGGCGCACGTACCTGAAGGGGCTGGCGGTGACTGATACACCCGCCAGTGTTGGCACTACACGGCTGCGCTTTAGCACGCGGCGCAAGTTATCGAAGCGGGGATATTACAAATGTGTAATTTCCCATGATGGCAAAATTAAACAGGAAGAGAAAATGAAGAACTGGCAGAAATTGTTTGGTATTCAGCCGAAGTTTGAAGAGGAAACAACGCAGGGTGATGCGCCAGCGGGTGACGACAAACTTCAGGCATTGGCTAGCGCTCTTAATGAGCTTGAAGGCCGTGTGGGTAAAATTGAAACCCAGCTTAATTCTGTATCGGAAGATGTAGAAACAATTGCTGAGGTCGTGGATACAGAAGAGTTTTCCGCTATTCGCGATAATGCATCTGAAATTGTTAAACGTTTTAGCGCTCTGGATAAAAAGCCCGGTGGTAATAAATCGCGCAATATTCCGGGGAAAGCAGGCAAATTTAAATACATCTAATTCGCCACGCGTAACACCTTAACGATTAACTAATTTATCGCGTTATAGCGAGGGAGTTTTATGTTTTTAAATCAACGTGCACGAAGCCTGATGAAGCAATATTGCTCCGGTCTGGCTGAAAGTTACGGCCAGGAAGATGCGAGCCTTTATTTCTCGTTAACCGATCCGCAAGAAACTAGCCTGCGTATGGCGTTGCTGGAGGCGGTCGAGTTCCTGAACATGATTACCTGCGCCGATGTGGATCAGTTGTCCGGCCAGGTTATTTCCGTGGGTTCTTCTGCGCTGCACACCGGCCGTAATGAGTCCGGGCGTTTTATGCGTCGTGTGGGTGTCGATGGTAATGATTATAAGCTGGTTGAAACTGACAGCTGCGCCGCGCTGCGCTGGGATTTGCTTTCTGTTTGGGCTAACGCCGGGCGTGAAGAAAACGAGTTTTTCAACCTGGTTCAGACCTTCTCTAATCAGGCGTTTGCGCTGGATATGCTGCGCATCGGTTTCAACGGTACCAGCGTGGCCAAGACCACTGATCCGACTGCAAACCCGATGGGCGAGGATGTGAATATTGGCTGGCATGCCCGGATGAAGTCTTTCAACGGCGGCAATCAGATTATGACCGATCCGATTGTGCTGGACGACAAAGGCGACTACCGCGGCCTTGATGCAATGGCGTCCGATCTGATTAACACCAAAATCCCGGCACAATTCCGTAATGACCCGCGCCTGGTGGTGCTGGTTGGCGCTGACCTGGTGGCGGCGGAACAGTATCGACTGTATCAGGCTGCAGACCGTCCATCTGAGAAGATTGCGGCGCAGATGCTGGGCAGCACCATTGCAGGCCGTAAGGCCATTATCCCGCCGTTCATGCCGGGTAAACGCATGGTGGTTACACCGCTTAGTAACCTGCACATCTACACCCAGCGCAACACGCGCCAGCGTAAAGCGGAATTTGTTGAAGACCGTAAGCAGTACGAAAACAAATACCTGCGCAACGAAGGCTATGCGGTTGAAGAGCCGGAGCTGTATGCCGCGATTGATGAAGACGCGGTAACAATCGGCACCGTCACCGAACAACCGGAGGGCTGATAAATGGCACTTTCTCCCGCGCAACGGCACAGCCAGCGAATCGCCACAGAACAGCGCCTGAAACAAAGCCAGGCGGTGGATAGCCGCGAAAGCATGCATGTGCTGCTTGCTGCGCTTGAAAAAGATGTGGCGCTGGCAAGAAGCCTGCCGGTGATAGCCGATCGTGTCGTGTTAAAGCGTGATGTGCTGCTGCCGCGCTGGATGCCTACCGTGGAAGCCTATCTGGCCAGCGGGCAGAACTACGCCAACCCGATTCTTGCCTGGTGCGTGATCTGGCTGTTTGACGTAGGCGAGCTGGAAAAGGCGCTGGATTGGGCTGATATCGCAATCAGCCAGCAGCAGGCCACACCGGAACGGCTGCGCAGCAATTTCCCTACGTTTGTGGCCGATACGATGCTGGCCTGGGCGGAGGAGTCTGCCGGGCGCGGAGAAAGTATTGAGCCGTATTTCTCACGCACCTTTGACCGCGTGGCGAATACCTGGCGTTTGCATGAGCAGGTTACAGCTAAATGGTTCAAGTTTGCCGGGCTGGAGCTGCTGCGCGGGGAAGATGGCCAGAAAACGCCAGCGGCCGTGGATGATGTGGAAACGCTGGAAAAGGCCGATCAGCTGCTGGCTATCGCTGAAAAGCATTATTTCAGAATTGGCGTGAAAACCGCCCGGCAGACTATTGCCGCACGTCTGCGCAAATTGACGCAGGGTTAACGACTACCGACAGCCAAGCGGGCGCGGTGGAGGGCAGCGCACAGACCGTGCATCTGCGCCGTGGAAACCGGTCAGCCCGCTTTTTTTCGGGGGATTTATGTTTAGTGGCAAGCCACTGGAATACCAGAATGAACCGCTAACGAATAACGGCTTTTGGCCAGATCTGAATCTTAAAGATTTTCAGGAACAGCGGTCACTGCCGGTTGATATTGCCGCCGCCACTATGGCGCAGGCGCTGCTTGCTGCTGCCGTGGAAGTGAATGCCGAACTGGAGAACGTTGAAGCCCGCTGGCGCGTAGAAGGGTACGCCAAGGCGGCAGATGTGCCGGGGGTAACAATGGCCGGGCTGAATGGCCTGTGTGCGCAGTACATAAAAGCGGTATTTGCCAGGGGAAAGGCGGATTTGATGGGGGAATTTGCCACTGTGGGGCGGCGTGATAGCCATCCAGGGCAGGAAAGCCCGGAAACCCGTGCCAGCCTGCTTACGGAATCCTCTGTGGTGATCCGGCGCATGAAAGGGCTTAAGCGCGCAACGGTGAAAAAGGTATGAGCGAGACACAAACGCAGCTTGAAAACCTGACCGCTTTTTTTCAGCAGAACGTACCAGTGCGCGCAATGCAGAGCTTTGACAGCGTACTGGATGAAATGGAGTTCATATCGGCCGCTAAGGATTTGGGGCTGGAGCAGTACCGCCTGGCGGTTATCCGTTATGACGCGGTGCTGAGCTGGGAGCGTTTCCCATACCGGCTATGCGCGCCGCAGCTGCTGATGGCGCTGATGGCCGTGTGGCTGGATGAGGCCGATCGCGATTTGTTTGATGATGTCGGGATAACGGAAACCGATCCGCAGTGGGATGTCACGGTGGAGGACGAAGAAACGGCCACTGTCGTGCTGACCGTACCAATGGTGGAAGAGCTGGTGATCCGTGAGGACGAAAACGGCGCTATTCCATGGGAAGGCAAACGCTGGTCGCTGGCCAGCGCCGAAATCTGGACGGCAGTCACCGGCAATATGTACGCCGTGGATCAGGCCGGTGCGCCACTCGGTGAACCGGAATGATTGCGGGCGGCGAGCTGAATAAAAAACAGCTGGCTGAGCTGCGCAAGGCGCTGGCAGATATGGAGCTGCCATCACGTAAGCGGCAGCGCCTGCTGTGGCGTATGGCCAAATATGGCGTTATCGCAGCGGCAAAGCGCAATGTGCGAAATCAGGCCGCGCCGGATGGCACTGCGTGGCCAGGGCGTAAAACAAAGCGCAAAGGGAAGATGCTGCGCAATATGCCGAAGCTGCTGCACATCCGGGAAATGCCGGAAATGCAGGCCGTAAGAATCTACCTGCAGGGCGGCGGGTATCGGAACGGTGAAAAGCCTGTACCCGCTGGCACCGTGGGCTATGCCCAACAAAACGGGATGCATGTGCGAGTCAATCGCGCCAGCCAGTCGCAGAAAGGCCAGCCGGGAAAACTGGCAACGGCCGCGCAGGCAAAGAAATTGCGTGCGCTGGGGTATCAGGTGCGCAGGGGGAAGCGCTGGAAAAAGCCAGCCCTGGGCGAAATAACTGCCTCAATGCCTTATGACCAGGCGGGGCTTCTGATCAGGAAGCTGAGCGGCAAAACGGTGAAAACAAGCTGGACTATCGATCTGCCTGCCCGCGTATTTTTGGGTATGTCAGATGATGAATTTAACAAAGCGCTGGCGCGGCAGCTGCAGGCCATAGGCTACGGCTGGAACGTGAACGCGCAGGATATTAAGGGGAAAGCATGACCTGGCCAAATGTTGGCGTTAACCAGATTAACCAGCTGCAGGGCGAGACTAACGAAGTTGAACGCTGTGTGCTGTTTGTCGGGAAAGGCGCTGTGAACGTAGGCAAAACGCTGGCGGTGAATACCCAGAGCGATTTTGACAAGCTACTGGGCGAAAGTGACAGCCAGCTGAAAAGTGATGTGATGGCGGCACTGGATAACGCTGGCCAGAACTGGTGGGGGTTCGTTCATGTGCTGGCTGCTGATGCTGAGCCAGATGCATGGGTGGGCGCGGTGAGAGCGGCGCAGGCTTCATGCTCGGTTGAAGGGGTGCTGCTGTCTGATGATGTTTCGACGAAAGCCACCATTAACCAGGCGATTGCCCTGCGATCTGAACTGATTGCGAAGTTTGGCCGCTGGGTATGGTTCATCCTGGCCGCGCAGGGGGTGCAGGAAGATGAAGCGCAGGCGGATTACCTGGCGCGCATGTCCACGCTGCAGGATGGTATTGCAGAAAAGGCCGTGCAGCTGGTTCCGCGTTTGTGGGGTAACGATCCCGCCGTGCTGGCTGGTCGTCTTTGCAATCGTGCCGTGACGATTGCCGATAGTCCGGCACGGGTGAAAACCGGTGCGCTGGTGAGCCTGGGCAGCGATGAAATGCCACTGGACGGCAACGGGGAAGTGCTGGAGCTGGCCACGCTGCAGGCGCTGGAAATGCAGCGTTTCAGTGTGCCGATGTGGTATCCGGATTACGACGGCTTTTACTGGGCTGATGGCCGCACCCTGGACGTTGAAGGCGGGGATTATCAATCCATTGAAACGCTGCGCATTGCGGATAAAGCCGCGCGCCGTATCCGCCTGCTGGCGATTGGCAAGATTGCAGACCGTGCGCTGAACAGTACGCCGGGCAGTATTGCGGCCAATCAGTCGCTGTTCATGAAGCCGCTGCGCGAAATGTCCACCGCCGCCAGCATTAACGGCGTGTCGTTCCCTGGCGAAGTGAAGCCGCCGCAGGATGGGGATGTGACGATTGCCTGGAAGAGCAAAAAGGCGGTGGATATTTACATTGTGGTGCGCACGTATGAAGTGCCGCTGCAGATCACGATTAACCTGATGCTGGATGCCAGTCTGGAGGCTACCGCATGAGCAAGCGCATTTCTGGCCAGTCGTTTGACTGCTATCTGGATGGCGATCTTATTCATATCGAGAAAATTTCTCTCGATATTACCGATAACACCGCCGCCGCGCAGACCCGTGGTGTGCCTGATGGCTTCACTGATGGTGATGTGTCGGCGGAAGGTGAAATTGAAGTCAGCACTAAGATGCTGCAGGTGCTGACGGCAAAAGCCCGTGCGGCCGGTTCGTGGCGCGGTATTGCGCCGGTTGATTTTCTCTTTTACGCCAAGGCCGGCAGTGAGGAAATCAAGGTGGAAACGTTCGGTAATAAGCAGCAGCTGTCGAATGTGCTGGATATCGATCCGAAGGGCGGCAGCGTCACCACGCACAAAATTAAGTATTTCGTGACCAGTCCGAAATTCGTGAATATCAACGGCGTCCCGTATCTGGAAGCGGAAGCCACTGAAAACCTGATCGGTTAAGGGGAAGGGATGCAGGAGCATGAAAAGAGCCTTTATTCGCTGTTGATTATGGGCGCGTTAATCGCTGTGGCCAAGGTGCTGGCCAGTAATGACCCCATCACGCCGCGCCTGTTTATCAGTCGCGTTATCCTGGGCAGCTTTGTGGCAGTGATTGCCGGTGCTGTGCTGATTCAGATCCCTGATGCCAGCCCACTGGCGGTACAGGGGCTGGGGGCGGCATTGGGTATTGCCGGTTATCAGGCCGTTGAATTGTGGTTACGCCGCCGCGCGGCGGGGAAAAGTACGGGGAGCGATAAACAATGACGTTAGGCGAAAAGCAGCAGCTGTTTACGGTGATGATTGGCAATCTGATCCATTGGGCGGAAGAAAAAGGCTATCGCCTGACGTTTGGTGAAGCCTACCGAACGCCGGAACAGGCGGCGCTGAATGCGAAAAATGGCAGCGGTATTTCAAATAGCCTGCACACCAGGCGTCTGGCCGTTGACTTCAATTTGTTCATTAATGGCCAGTACATGACCCGCACCGAAGATTACCGGGCATTGGGTGAGTATTGGGAATCTATCGGCGGCAGCTGGGGCGGGCGTTTTAAGTCCAGGCCAGATGGCAATCACTTCAGTCTGGAACATGAAGGGGTGCGCTGATGAACCGTGTGGCCGTGGTCGCTGTAGTGCTTTGCGTACTGGCGTTTGCCGGAGGCTGGAAGGCGGCAACCTGGCAGCGTGACAGCATAGATCTGGCCATTAGCAAAACGGCCACCGCCACCGGCAAGCAACTGGCAGATGTGGCCAGCGAATCGGGGCGAAAACTGGAAGACCAGCTGGAGGCTTTGAAAAATGCGCCACCGCGTGAAATACGCACCGAAGTGGTTAAGCCGGTATTTACTAACGTTTGTCTGTCTGCTGAGTTTGTCGGCATGTACAACGACGCCGCCGCCAGCGCCGAACGTGCGTTATCAGGAAAACCTGAAAACTAAGTGCACCGCGCAGCTGCCGCGCCTGACCGGAACAAAGGGGCGTGACGCTGCAGAGCTGTTAATTATTTATCTGGATATATACGGGCAGTGCGCTGCACGTCATAACCAGCTAGTCGATGAAATTAATCTACGAGAGAATTTATTAAATGGAAAAAATTAAACTGGCAGTTTGTGGTGTGGATATTGTTTTTGAACCGAACCAGACCGCCTACAACAAATTTATTAATGAAATGGCGATGGATAACAAAGTATCGCCTGCGCATAACTACCTTAACCGTATTGTTGCGCCAGAAAATAAAGAAGCACTGGCGGAAATTTTAAAACGTCCGGGCGCGGCGCTGCAGCTTGTCGGAAAGGTAAATGAAATTTACGCGCCTGAACTGGAAATTGAAGTAAAAAACTAAGTAATCGAGTCCGGGGGGTTGAGGGTAACGGACTCGAACAATACTTAATATTACGCCGCCATTATTTACCGCAGGGTGTTGATACCGTCGATGATATAGCCGCCGCTATCTGGCTGGATAATCGTTATTGGGAAAACATGTCTATTTCCATAGCTAACGGAATCAATACGGCATTTAAAGGTACTGAATGAAACAGTTAGATTTTACATTAAGCCTGATTGATAAATTATCGCGCCCATTAAAACAGGTGCAGGGTAATATCACGGGCTTTGCTGAAAAATCCAATGCGGCATTTAAGCAAATTGGCGGCGGTGTGCTGGGGCTGGTCGGTGTCGGTATGGCCATTAAGGGCGCGCTGTCGCCAGCCATCGAAATGTTTGATGCGCTTAATGATGCATCGGCAAAAGGGATCGATGATGGCGCGCTGAAAACAGTGCAGCGTGATGCCCTGGCATTCAGTACAACCTACGGCGCCAGCGCGGTGGCGTTTGTTCAGTCCACTGAAAACATTAATGCTTCCATTGCCGGGCTGACCGGTAGTGAACTGCCGAAAGTGACGAAAATCGCCAATACGCTGGCGTTTGCCCTTAAATCCACCGCTGCCGATACGTCAGAATTTATGGGGCAGATGTTTGGTAACTTCTCCGCCGATGCGGAACGCCTGGGCAAAGTCCAGTTTGCGGAACAGCTGGCGGGCAAGATGGTGTACATGCGTAAGACCTTTGGCGCGGAAATGTCCACTATCAAAGATTTGATGGAAGGCGCGCGCGGCGTGGGTACTAACTACGGCGTCGGGCTGGATGAACAGCTGGCCGTGCTGGGGCAGCTAAACAGGACGCTGGGAACGGAAGCCAGCAGCGCCTATGAAGGCTTCATGACTGGCGCGCTAGATGGTGCTAAAAAACTGGGGCTGTCGTTTACCGACTCCACCGGCAAAATGCTGTCGATGCCTGAAATGCTGATTAAGCTGCAGGGGAAATACGGCAAAAGCCTGGATGGGAACCTGAAAGCACAGGCGGAACTTGATGCCGCGTTTGGTGATAGTTCTGCAGTCGTTAAGCATCTTTACGGCAATGTTGCTGTGCTGCAGCGAAATATCACGGAGCTGGGCGGCGCTGATGGCCTTAAACGCACCCAGGAAATGGCCAGCAAGATGGTCAAGCCGTGGGATCGCTTTGTGGCCATCCTGACAGCGATTAAAACCGTCATTGGCCTGACGCTGATCCCGGTGCTGTATCCAATGCTGAACCGCCTGGCTGATATGGGGCAGACTTTTGCCCGCTGGATGCAGATGTTTCCCAATATCGCCCGCGCAGTAGGTTACGCGGCAATGGTTTTACTGAGTTTTGCCGCTGTTGGGGCGACGGTAAATATCGTTATGGGTGTTTCAAAATTCATCATGCTGGGGCTGGCAGGTGCATGGCGTATGTTGTCATCCGTCACGCTGATTTATACCGCTGTGCTCTGGATGGCGCAAAAAGCGGTTGTTGTCTGGCAGGCTTCACTTGCCGCGTTACGCGGTGTGCTGCTGGCCGTTCGTATGGCGGCGATGATGTCCGGCATTGCGATCAACTTTATGAGCTGGCCTATTCTGCTGGTTATTGGTGCCATCGCTGCGCTGGCTGCAGGTGTTTATCTGCTGGTTAAGCATTGGGATACCGCCTGGAAATTTATCACTGATGGCTGGAATAACTTTGTCGCCATGCTTACCGGCTTTTCACCTATCCAGGCATTAAGCGGAATGGCCAGCGGGATTGTTTCACTGTTTGATAATGTCTGGCAGACCATTAAAGGCGGTTTCCTGCAGTCATGGAACTGGATTGTAGAAAAGCTAAATAAAATTCCCGGCGTGAATATTTCAACGGCAGGTGATAACGCCTCACCGTTAACAAATACGCTTTCGACTGGCGGGGATTTAAAAGGCATTGAACCGGGTGGTATCAATAAAACAATCAGCAGTAATTCAAAAGCGGTGACGGATAACAGCCGGAAAATTGGCGAGGTTCATTTCCATACACAGGATGCAATGACGCCGGGGCAATTAATGGAATGGCAGGAGCTGAATTAATGAGTGAATTGCTTTATATCGATCTGCTTATTGAAAACGGTGATTTTGTTCTTAACGCCGGTAATGAACCGGAATTGTGCAACAACCGGAAAAGCATTGGGCAGGATATTGTTCATTCCATTCTGGAAAGTGGTCTGGTGACGCAATTAATTGCGGAGCGAAGCCCAACGATGCGCGCAGATATTTTCACCCAGCTGGAATTGCTGATTGAAAGTGATGAACGCATTGTGCCGGGAACGGCGGCGATTAGCGAAGAAAGCCAGGCGCGGCTTTGGGTTACGGCCAGCACTTACGATTTTGGCAGCATTTCTTCACGGGTGGATTTATGACGGAAAAGCCGCAGGTAGATTTTGAAGAGGTTCTGAAAACCAGCGGGATGCCGGTGACGGAAGATGAGGTGAAAGCCCGCTTTAATGCCATCGTGAACGATGAAGGGATGGTAACGAACACATCACGCATGTCGCCGTTCTGGCGTCTGATTACCGCGATTGTGACCGCGCCAGTGATGTGGCTGAAAGATGCCCTGGTGGCGGTAGTGCTGACGAATATGTTTGTTGCCACGGCAGGCGGCGCGCTTCTGCGCCTGCTGGCCTGGGCGGTGAACGTGACGGCGAAGCCCGCCAGCGCGGCCGAGGGTGTGATCCGCTTTATCAAGTCCGACGCCAAAACGGCGACAACGGTCAAGGCCGGGACGCTGGTGCAGACAGAGCGAATTAACGGGAAAGTGTATGTGCTGGCCACGGTGGCCGATGTCGTGATCCCGGCTGGCACGGCCAGCGCGCTGATCGCTGTGCGGGCGACGGAAACCGGGGGCGCGTATAACTTAGCGCCGGGGTATTACCGCATTCTGCCGGTGGCCGTTGATGGGATTAGCCAGGTGGCGAGTGAAGAGGACTGGCTGACAAAACCGGGTGCAGACGAGGAAAGCGACGACGAATTACGCGAGCGCTGCCGCAATCAGTTTAACCTGGTAGGAAATTACCACACTGATGCGGTTTACCGGTCAATGATTGCCGCCGTTACTGCGCTGAGTATCGACCGCATTTTCTTTGAACATGATGCGCCGCGTGGGCCAGGCACGGCCAATGCCTACCTGCTGCTTGATTCGGGCGTGGCGTCTGCGCCGTTCGTTGATTCGGTGAATGACTATATCAACGCGCAGGGCAATCATGGCCACGGTGACGACCTGCAGTGTTTTGCCATGCCGGAAACCAGTCACGATCTGGCGGTGACGGTTTATGTGGCCAGCATTAGCAATATGACGGCGGAGGACGCTGCAGCGTTAAAAACCGGGGTGGAAAACCTGATCCGTTGCGCATTCAGGGAAAACACGGATTTTGACGTGAAAAAAACGTGGCCATATTCGCGGTTTTCTTTCTCGCAGCTGGGGCGCGAGATTCACCGGCAGTTTCCGCAGACGGACTCCGTTGAATTTTCGCTGAAAGATATTACCAGCGGGCTGGATGTACCGAGCCTTGCCTCGCTGACGGTGGGGCTGGCCAATGACTGACTTCCTGAAAAAAATGGCCGGGATGGCGCTGCCGTTCTGGATGAGTAAAGGCGAGCCGGGCAAGCTGCTGGCCGTCATGCGCCGATTCTGGGCGGAGGTGTACGGCTGGATCACCTGGCCGGTTAACCAGTTTGATCCGCTGGTCTGTCCGGAACCGCTTCTGCGCCTGCTGGCATATGACCGTGATATTACCCGGTTTGATGGTGAGCCGCTGGAGCTGTTCCGCAGGCGCGTGGCCTACGCCTTTGTTAATGCGAGTGATGCGGGTTCCGTCGCTGGATTTATCGCGATTTTTGAACGGCTTGGAATCGGCTATGTCGAGCTGGTCGAGCGCCAGCCAGGTATTGATTGGGACATTATCACGGTGCGCGTTTCTGACAGCCAGCTAGCTGCCAACTCTGAGCTGATGATCCAGATTATCCGCCAGTACGGGCGCACCTGCCGCCGATACCAGTATGAAGTGCTGACAACATTAAAACTTTTTATCAATGCCGGTTGGGATGACGGAGAGCTGATTTGTTACAGCGCCCGTGAATCTGTGTCCGGTACTGACAGGGAATACGGGGAATACGTGACGTTTCCTGCTGTATCACAAAACGAAAATAACGCCGTCTTTGGCGCAAAATTATAATAGGTGCTTTTATGAGTCAGACCGTTATCACACAAGCCTTTGAAACGCTCAAGGCACAGGAAGCGGCCAACGGCGGCGTGGTCACACTGGATGAATTTGTTTTCGCGAATGTGCCAGACCTGAATATTACCGATCCTATTGACCGTACCGAAGGTTTACCGCCTGCGTCGCAAATCGTACACCGCCAGGCTGTCAGTAAAACGGGTATGGTGAACAGCAACGCCGTTGTGTATTCCGTGGTGCTGGGCGCTGATGTGGGTGATTTCGAATTTAACTGGGTGGGTCTGCTCAATAAAGCAAATGGTGTGATTGCCATGATTGTACATGCGCCATCACAGAAGAAAATTAAAACGGAATCCGGCCAGCAGGGGAACGTGCTAACCCGCTCTTTCCTGATGGAATACAACGGGGCATCCCAGCAGACGCAAATTATTACGCCTGCTGATACCTGGCAGATTGACTTCACCGCGCGCCTGAACGGTGTTGATGAACGTATCCGCAAAGAAAATATTGATATGTATGGCGTGGCGTCGTTTATTAATGATGCGTTTCTTGTGTCGGGTCAAAATGGGGTATACCAGGTCAATAAAGGCGTTGCGTATATTGAAGGTGTACGCGCTGAATTACTTTTTAATCAGACTGTGACGGTTACAGATAAGCCATCTAAAATTTGGGTGGATGTGTGCTGGCAAGGGACATTGACAAGTGTATGGGATGCGGTTTCAACAATTACCGTTGCAAATTCATTAGTGAATTATGTTGTGGAGGACGAACAGCATTATGTTTTTGCAGTCGCTGAGGTATTAGCGGACGGTTCTATTGTTGATTTGCGCCCGTCAAATGCTGTGGCACAGTTTTCAGTGTGGGAGGCTGAGGCAGATACCATCCCTTATTTTGATGAAACCACACGACTGAATAAAACAGATATTAGCCTTTTTGGTCGGGATATTATTGCGATGGCTGATACGCCTGAATTAGTCAACCGCCTTGGTCTGGGTGAATTGGACTCTCAGTTTATCAAACAGTCGCGTGTCTCACAGGTTGTTACTGTAGGGCTGGGGGGAGATTTTTCCAGTCTGTCAGAGGCCATTTATTCTGTATCTGAAATGCGATATGTTTTATCAAAAGGAAATACAGGTATTTCTGTTGAACTGCTACCCGGTTTTATTCTGAAAGAGCAGATTGTTATTGATTTTGCTGATTTGTCATTTATCACTATTACATCAAAAGATGTTGTGAAAATTGACAGGCTGGCGCTAACCCTGCCCATTGGTGATTATTACCCTGCGCTATGCGCACGTAATGGCGCAAAATTTCCGGTTGTCGATGTTTTATTTGACATGCAACGTAACGGTGAAGAACAGGACAAATCAGTTGCTATTTTTGCTTCTGGTGCAGGTTCGTCAGTTAAAGTTAATGCTGATAAAGGGTGTATTAATTCTTTTGGCGCGGGTTTGATTGCTTCTCATGGCGCGGTGTTTGATGCTGACTATTCAGTGTGGAATGGCTGTGGTGGCGATGGTGTTTCTGTGTACGCCGGGGCGACAGGGAGTGTTAAATATGCCTCTGCGGATCGTTGTTACAATGGTTTTGTTGCCAATGGCGGTGTTCTTGACGCAACCAGCGCGCGAGCGCAGTCAACGCGCAGTGCCGGGTTTGCCTCCAGAAAATCAGGCGTGCTAAATGCAGAGTTTGCGGATGGCCAGAATGGTTTAAATTATGGCTTTTATGCTGCGGTGAGTTCATTACTGAATGTCACAAGAGGCAATTGCTCAGGGTCGCGGTTTGGGATTTCAGCACAGCGCGGTTCTAAAATCGCGGCAGAGGAAGTGATTGCAGATAATTGCACTGAGACGAATATTTCAGCGCGGCGCTATTCAGAGATAGAGGCGCAAAGTTGTCATGCGGTCAATACAACGACAACACCCCTTTATTGTATTCGGGCTAATTATTCGGGGTCTGTTATCGTGGAGTCCGGCGTTATTGGTGGGGCTTGTACGTCGAATATTTGCCGGGCTACAACAAATGCTGAAATTCAGGCGACAGATTGTGTTATGTCGGGTGCTACAGGAACGTCAATTGGTATTTATGTTGATGAATCCTCAAATTTTAATGGCCGCAGAATGTCGTTAAATCATGAGTTATCTGGCGGGACGGCTGTGCAGGTATTACATGGAAGTACCGCTGATATCAGTGATTCAACTATTGTTGCAGGCGGGAATTATGGAATTGTTTCCCAGTATTGCGCAAACATTTCTGCTGATAATGTGGGTGTGCATGGTTCTGCTAATTATAGTGTTTATGCCTGTGATGGCGGGAAAATTTCCATAACAAATGCAAACGTGCGAAGAGACATTGCTGTTGATCAGATTACAGATGTTGTCGTTAGTCGCGGTGGTATTATTTCAGCACATGGCGTGACGGGTGGTGTTAATACTACCGTAAATACTGTTTCCGCTAGCGGAACAATTTATCGATAAGGATGTATGTATGAATTTAAGTGAGCTGTTTGTACAATTGCGCAAACAAATTGATGAAATGAGCGCGTTTGTTTCATCTGCGGATTTTTCCGGGTGCTCCCAGCAGGAACGTGCTTTATATAATGAACAGCTTGCGGCGATGGAGCGGCAAAGCGTTGCAATGAGTGAGTTAATCAATTTATCGGATGGTCTTGGTTTAATGGCAATCGCGCCAGATAACGAAGAGTAAAGAATATATGTGGGCGTATAGCAATATCAGGTTTAGCGATCAAGTTAGCAGTGTTAAATGCTCAATCATCCCGGCGCATCCGTGGGTGTATGGGCTGGGGCAGCAGACGGAAAACGGCGCATACCTCAGCCCGGCCAATGCCGTGGCTTACCTTGCTGAAAAAGCGGCCGGTATCGGCGGCGCTTCTGACGTTGTGATCATTATGGTGGCCAGTCAGTCGCATGACAGCTTTATGAACAGCCTTACCCAGCTGGTTGATGTATTTCCCGCACCGGCCTTTACGAAGGTTAAGCGTCTGGCGCAATCCGCCGCGCAGCTGGCCAGCGAAAAAATGCAGATCCCGGCCGGGTTAAATGGTGGCCTGCCGGTGGCCATGCCGCTATCGGTTCCAACAAATCGGGCGGCACTGGCCGCTGCAGCGGTAAAGAAAGCCCAGGAAGATTCGGCGCTGCCGGTTGATATGGATGCGCTACAAAAGCAGCTTGATGATTTTGCGCAGCTGCGCACCGGGTTAATGCAGGAGATTGCCAGCGGTCTGGATGACCTGAAAACAAAATCAGCCAGGGCTTGGGTATTTACGGCCAGCGGGGATCTGGCCACAAGTCTGCTGGCGCTGGTTAAAGATATTCCGCTGCCATCTGCCGTTCACACTGCAGCCATGATGCTGGTCGGGGATAACCTCGACGGGATAAAAGGAATGATTCATGACCTCGATTACAACGCTGGCGCTTAATGGCGAAGCGATCCCTCTGAAAAATATGCGTGTCACACTGACGCAGCAATTTCAGGATAAAGACCAGTCCGGCCAGACCAGCGCCACGACGAAATCAGAGCAGGGCGTCAAAGGCAAAGAACTGCGCGTGTCGGGAGAAATCCCGTTCAAAGCGCGTGACGTGCTTTCGCGTGTTTTCGAACTGGCAACGGCTACCGACAGCAGCGGCCAGCGGCAGAAATACCGCGTAGCCCATGAACTGGCGCGGGCGGTTAATTTCCGTGAGGCAACATTTACGGGATCGCTCGATGCGCCCCAGCAGGATGGGAAAATGGCCTGGCTGGTGACGTTTACGCTGACGGAACATATCAGCGTCCAGGAAAAGCGAGAGGCAAGGACAGACAGCAAAACCACTGCCAAAAAGCAGACTGCAGGCGGGGCGGGAACCGGGGGCGGGCAGGATGCCGCCGAGGATGAAGAGAAAATGACGTGGTTTGAACGCAAAGTGCTTAAGCCGGTCAATAATGCGCTGGGGTAAGCATGAAACCTGTTAAACGACTCTATTTATCCAGTGATGAAGTTCATATTGCCGATGCAAAACTGGTTCTGGAGCTGAACAGCTGCGGCCGTGGGTTCATTACGGCACAGACTACCCAGGACTATACCGGCAGGCTGGTGCGCCTCGATGTGGGTTACACCGATCTGATCCTGCGCTGGTTTACCGGCTATGTTGAGCGCTCGCAACCGGCAGAAAACGGCTTTCAGCGTCTGTTTGTTCGTGAGCTGGTCGGCGTCTTTGAAAAGTCGTGGCCATGTTCGTTTCAGCATCCCACGCTGCGCAAAGTGGCCAGCTGGCTGGAAGAGAACAGCGGCATTACGGTAAACTTGCCAGATGCAGAATATTCAGATAAACCGATCCCCCACTTCACCCACAGTGGCACCGGCTACCAGCTTTTAAGCAATCTGGGCAAAGCCTTTGGTATCACGGATTACATCTGGTATCAGCTGCCGGATGGCGGTTTATATGTTGGCGGTGCGGAGCTGTCATTATTCGCCGGTAAAGCCGTAGATATCCCGGCAGAGTTCAGCCAGGGCGCGGGCGGTGGCAATACCATGACGTTGCCGGTTGTTCAGAGTCTGCGGCCGGGCGTGGAAATGAACGGCGAGCGCGTGACGCGTATCCAGCTGAATAACGACACGATGGATGTTACCTGGACGCCGCGCAACAAAGCCACGGGGGAAGCGCTACAAAAAAGCCCGCTGCAGCGCCAGGTTGAAAGCCAGTACCCGGAGCTGGCTGCAGGTCTGCACCTGCCGAAATTCGCCAGGGTGCTGGCACCAACGGAAGCGGTAAGCAGTGGTAATTTTGCCGATCCGTTCCGGCAGCGCTATGCGGTTAACGTGCAGCTGCTTGACGCAGATGGCAACCCGGATAAGCAGACGCCGGTTTATAACGCCGTGCCGCTGCCAGTGCCGATGGCCGGGAATGATTCGGGGATGTTTCAGTTTCCGCCAGAAGGTACAAAGGTTGAGGTAGGATTTACCGGGGGCAGGCCGGATAAGCCGTTTATCCGCCAGACCGTGGCGGAAGGGAGCAGCCTGCCGGATATTAAACCGGGGGAGCAGCTGCAGCAGCAGCGCGCGGAAGTGTCGCAGCGCGTCACGCAGTCGGGGGATTGGGTGCGCCAGACTGACCAGGCGATCAGTGAAACGTCAATGGCCAGGAGTATCAAAGCCGATACGGAAGCGCGCGAGCTGGTAAGCCGTGACACCACAATCAAGGCGACGGATAAGACCACGGTTCTGGGCGCTGCCACGTTGATGGCTGGCGCTATTGTGCAAATCAGTACCGGCAATTACAGCCAGGCAGTGAAGGGAAACTGGCTGGCCAATGTTGGCGGCAATGCCGAAATGAAGATTGCCGGCGATCAGGATGTGAACATTTCCGGGAGTCTTACAGAGCAGATCGGGAGTATTCGCAAAAGCGTGGCAGCAGCGCAGCAGCAGATTATTGCGCCAGTGGTCTGGATTGGTTCCGGTAGCGTGAACATCGCGCAACTGATGCTGGACACGCTGGATGTGATGCAGCAGCTGGCAGAGCAAACGGCCAGCCACACCCATAGCAACACAGGCGCGCCGGAGAACGCCAGCGCCATACGTGCCGCCAGCCAGAAGGCTGACCAGCTTAATAGCAAGTATTCGCCAGTCATTGGCCAGTAGCCCAAAGCACTGAACGAAAGCCCGCGTAATGCGGGTTTTTTTATGCCCG
Source organism: Kluyvera intermedia (assembly GCF_021440345.1). Classification (GTDB taxonomy): domain Bacteria; phylum Pseudomonadota; class Gammaproteobacteria; order Enterobacterales; family Enterobacteriaceae; genus Kluyvera; species Kluyvera intermedia_A. The sequence goes on along the minus strand of NZ_JAKCNS010000087.1, from coordinate 2,331 downwards.
CCATACAGCCCACAGAACGCAACCTGCCGCACTCACAAGCCCAGACAACCCAGCGGGATACCTGAAATAGATCATGCGCACAGCGCTGCGCTGGCTGCGCCTGAACGTGACAAAATAAATCTTTCCATGACGAAAACGGCGCTACACCGCACCCGCCTGCGGGTTTTGGATCGTAAAAATTTTTCAGTTGGATTTTTCTTCAAAAGGTATCGCCAGACCGCGCCAGTGCTGGCGGCTTTGCGGAGACTGGAAACTGAAAAGAGTGAAAAGAATTTCAGTGTTTTTCAGTTTGAAGGATCTGCGGAGGATCTAAGTAAAAAATCAACGTGATGAAAAATAAGGGGAAAGTTAATTTTACGTGAGATTTAGAAGATCAATCCGCGCTGGAAGGCCGGGCAAAGAAAAGCCCGCAATTCCAGAGGCGGAGCGGGCTGCAGGGCATTCACCAGATTTTCATAAACTGAAAAGTGTGACGTTATAGTTTGCCTTCATGAACGCTGACATCTACCACACTTTTGGTTTTTAGGTCGATGGTGCAGGCATACGTCATGTTCATTTTGGCATTAAAGCCATTGGTGAATTTTACTTTGTCGCCGATGTAGGTGAGTTGGTTCTTTTTCGAATCAATTCGCGCGTGTGAAAAAATGGTGTCTAAAATTCCATCCGTCCATTCATATTCATATTTTGCGGAACGCTCGATAAGGGGTTTGCATTTGGTGACAGCATCAACCAGGTTCTGGTCATAGTTGCATTGGGTGTCTGTGTTAGAGCATGTCTTTGGTGCAGTTGCTGTTTCTTTATCATCACCACTGCCGATGAAGTACATAACCGCGACGACAATCACAATCAGGATTAAACACCCGCCTAGCTTTTGCTTAGCACCAAAGCCGGGATCTTTAACGCCGCAGTGCGGGCAGGTCTTTGCGGTGGTAGATACTTCTTTTTTGCATTCTTTACATTTAGTTAGCGCCATAATCATTTCCTTATAAATTTGCGCCTAAATCATAACCAGCCAGGGCCAAAATGTAAAAAAACAGCATAACCCTGTATTGGCTGTTCCGTTGGCCAGAGGGGGCGCTTTTGAAATGAGGGGACAAAAAGGGGACAGTGGCCAATGGTAACAAAAAAGCCACCCGGTAAAAGGTGGCTTAATTATATGATTTTAAAGCTAAAATTTGGTGGCCCCTGTTGGGTTTGAACCAACGACCAAGCGATTATGAGTCGCCTGCTCTAACCACTGAGCTAAGGGGCCTAAGTAGCCGGGGATTATAAAGTAACAATGAGCACCAATCCAGCATTAAGCGCGCACATGCTGTTTTTATAAACAATGCATTTTCAATTCGTTATACTCAGCTGATGATGTATCGGCTGAGGATATTATGGTTAAAGACATTATTGATACGGGGCTGCGGGTCCTGTTCTGCGGCATTAATCCTGGATTGCCATCTTCCTCGTTAGGCTACCCGTTCGCCCATCCGGCAAACCGCTTCTGGAAAGTACTGCATCTGTCTGGGTTTACCGATCGTCAATTGAAGCCGGAAGAAGCGGAGCAAATGCTCGAGTTCCGCTGCGGCGTGACGAAGCTGGTCGAGCGACCAACGGTGCAGGCGAGTGAGGTGAGCGTACAGGAGCTGCGGAGCGGCGGTCGTGAGTTGCTGACTAAAATCGAAGAGTATCAACCAGCCGTCCTTGCTGTTTTGGGTAAACAAGCCTTTGAGAGGGCGTTCAATCAACGCGGGGCGCAATGGGGCAAGCAGGATGTGAGAATCGGCGTTACTCAGGTTTGGGTACTCCCCAACCCCAGCGGTTTGAACCGTGCTTCACTTGAGAAGTTGGTAGAAGCCTATCGGGAATTGAACGAAGCGTTAGTCGCTCGAGGTCTTTAGGGAAGGCAATGAAAGAGAGGCTGAGAGTATTTGATACTGCTTGGCTGTAGGATAAGAGGGTATTTAGCAATAAATAGCGGCGATATTTATATTTTACGCCAGTATCCCATCGTTTAAATATCACGCTGCCACTTCCCAGGGAGAGGAAAAAAATCTTCCTGGAGTTACGCATTGGTAAATATTATTAATGAGATCTAAGATTGCAAAATCTACCTTTTTTAGCAGTAGCAAATTGGGAAAAAAATAAAAGTAAAACGGCTTGAATGTATTAGTACGAAACATGTACAGAAATATAGCCTCTGACAAGCAATATATTGCTGGTTTTGGTTTGGTTTTTAGACTGTCTTCCTGTTTTTAACTTGTTGATTTTTATGGTTTAAATTTTATAGAATGAGTGTTTTTATAGTTATCATGGATTAATACTCGATAATTAATAGTTTTTAAC
>NZ_JAKCNS010000086.1 GCF_021440345.1 Kluyvera intermedia | reverse complement strand
AATCAAAGTTTACAACCTGCGGTAAATAAACAAATTATTAATTCAATATTAATAACAAAACAAAGCACAAATCACATTACTAATATGAATGATATGCTAGCGGCAAATTTGTTTAAGGGAATCAATATTTCATGGTTCCAGACGGCAGTACTGTGCAAACGCCAGGCTCACTCATGCTTTTGCAACATGCCTGCTTTGATACGTTGCTGGTAGCTTTGGCTGAAAGTCTGCATCCCAGACTGTAGCCCGGTTTGCATCACGCCGGCGAGTTGGTGCGTTTTACCTTCGCGAATAAGGTTACTGACGGCTGGCGTATTCACCAGCATTTCAAATAGCGCCACCCGCCGTCCTTCACCATCGGGTTGCAGCTTCTGCGCGACCACCGCAGAAAGGCAGTTAGCCAGTTGGCTGCGCACCGGATCCTTTTCCTGTGCGGGAAACACATCGACCAGCCGTTCAATCGCCTGCGCCGCATCGCGGGTATGCAGCGTCGCCAGCACTAAATGCCCTGTCTCTGCCGCCGTTAACGCCAGGCGAATAGTTTCGCTATCGCGGAGTTCACCAAGCAATATCACATCGGGATCCTGACGCAGTGCCACCCTCAGCGCCTGCGCAAAAGACGGCGCATGCTGGCCTACTTCACGTTGTGAAATCAGGCAGGCTGCGCTGGTATGAATAAATTCAACCGGGTCTTCCAGGGTTAGAATGTGTCCAGGGAGATAGTGGTTGAGGTAGTCAACCATCGCCGCCAGGGTGGTCGACTTCCCGCTACCTGTCGCACCAGTGACCAGAATCAGCCCGCTGTCTTCATGTAATAGCTCCACCAGCGCCACCGGCGTATGCAGCTCGGCAAGCGTTGGGCAGCGTGTGGGTAACAGCCGTAGCACCAGCGACACGCCGCCACTGTGGGCATAGGCGCTGGCGCGTAGACGCGGACCGCCTGGTAGCGACACCGAAAAATCCAGCTGTCTGTACTTTTGCCACTCCAGCTGCTGCGCTTCATTTAACCAAAGCGTCAGCAACGTATCGGGCTCAGGTGCAGTAAACGGCGCCATTTCCAGATCTCCGGCTCGACGCCAGCGCGCGTTGCTGCCGCTACACAGGTGTAGATCCGAGACGTTATGCTTTACACTAAGCGCCACGATTTCTTGTATATCCATAGACCCACCAGAACATATGAACGATATTGCGCATAACCTGGCACAGGTCAGGGAAAAAATCTCAGCTGCAGCAACACGTTGCGGCCGAGCTTCAGAAGAAGTTACGCTGCTTGCCGTCAGTAAAACCAAACCTGCGAGCGCCGTCGAAGAAGCGGTGGCTGCTGGCCAAACGGCGTTTGGCGAAAACTATGTCCAGGAAGGGGTGGAAAAGATCCTCCACTTTCGTGAAAAGGGCGAGACGGGGCTGCAATGGCACTTTATTGGCCCGCTGCAGTCCAACAAAAGTCGCCTGGTCGCCGAGCATTTTGACTGGTGCCATACCGTCGATCGACTGAAGATCGCGGTTCGACTCAGCGAACAGCGCCCAGCTGACATGCCGCCGCTCAACGTGCTGATTCAAATCAATATCAGCGATGAGCAGAGCAAATCCGGTATTCCGCTAGACGCGTTGGATGGGCTGGCAGCTGAAGTTTCCGCGCTGCCAAACCTGCGCCTGCGCGGGCTGATGGCTATTCCCGCGCCGGAACATGAATACGAAAGGCAGTTTGCCGTTGCCAGCCAAATGGCGGTAGCATTTGCGCGGCTCAAGGCAGACTATCCAACCGTAGACACCCTCTCTTTGGGCATGTCTGACGACATGGAAGCCGCGGTTGCGGCAGGTAGTACAATGGTACGCATCGGCACCGCGATTTTCGGTGCGCGTGATTACACAAAAAAATAAGGGACCTCAAGAAACGCCATGAAGACGTTGACCTTCCTGCTCTCCACAGTTTTTGAACTGTACACTATGGTGCTACTGCTGCGCGTCTGGATGCAGTGGGCACGCTGCGATTTTTACAATCCGTTCTCTCAGTTCGTGGTGAAAATTACCCAACCGGTTGTCGGGCCGCTGCGTCGTATCATCCCGCCAATGGGGCCGCTGGATAGCTCCTCGCTGCTGCTGGCTTTCATACTGTGCGTAGCGAAAGCCATCGTGCTGTTTATGGTCATTACCTTCCAGCCGATTATCTGGATCTCCGCGGTTCTCATCCTGCTCAAAACTATCGGCCTGCTGATCTTCTGGGTGCTGCTGCTGATGGCTATCATGAGCTGGGTAAGCCAGGGCCGCAGCCCGGTTGAGTTCGTACTGATGCAGTTGGCTGAGCCGCTGTTACGTCCGATTCGTCGTCTGCTGCCATCGATGGGCGGCATCGACTTCTCGCCAATGATTCTGGTCCTGCTGCTGTACGTCATTAACATGGGCATCGCCGAGGTGCTTCAGGCTACCGGCAATATGCTGCTGCCGGGGCTGTGGATGGCGCTATGAGTGCCGTCACTTCCTGTGATGACGGGTTGGTTCTGCGGCTGTATATTCAGCCAAAGGCCAGCCGTGACGCGATTGTTGGGGTACATGGCGACGAGTTAAAAGTCGCCATCACCGCCCCACCCGTTGATGGGCAAGCCAATGCCCATCTGGTGAAGTATCTCGCCAAGCAGTTTAAGGTCGCCAAAAGCCAGGTCATCATTGAGAAAGGTGAACTGGGGCGGCATAAACAGGTTAAAATTATTCATCCGCAGCAGATCCCATCGGGCGTCGACGCCCTGACAAATTAGGATATTCCATGCAAAAAGTTGTTCTCGCTACCGGTAACGCCGGTAAAGTGCGCGAGCTCGCCTCGCTGCTCGCCGATTTTGGTCTGGATATCGTCGCCCAGACCGAGCTTGGCGTTGAGTCTGCCGAGGAAACCGGACTGACCTTTATCGAAAACGCGATCCTGAAAGCACGTCATGCCGCTCAGGTGACCGGCCTGCCGGCGATTGCCGATGACTCCGGCCTCGCGGTCGATGTGCTCGGCGGCGCGCCGGGAATTTACTCCGCGCGTTATTCCGGCGAAGACGCTAGCGACCAGCAAAATCTAGAGAAACTGCTGGATGCCCTGAAAGATGTGCCAGACGAACAGCGCCAGGCGCAGTTCCACTGCGTGCTGGTCTACCTGCGCCATGCCGAAGATCCGACGCCGCTGGTGTGCCACGGCAGCTGGCCAGGCGTTATCGCTCGCAGCGCCGCGGGCGCCGGTGGCTTTGGCTACGATCCCATCTTCTTCGTGCCATCCGAAGGTAAAACGGCCGCCGAGCTGACGCGTGAAGAGAAGATTGCCATCTCCCACCGTGGGCAGGCGCTGAAGCTGTTACTGGAAGCCCTTCGTAATGGTTAATTTGCCTCCGCTGAGTCTTTATATTCATATCCCGTGGTGCGTGCAGAAATGCCCGTACTGCGACTTCAATTCGCACGCGCTGAAAGGCGAAGTGCCGCACGACGACTATGTGCAGCATCTGCTGAGCGATTTGGATGCCGACGTTGCCTACGCGCAGGGACGTGAAGTAAAGACCATTTTTATCGGCGGCGGTACGCCGAGCCTGCTCTCCGGCCCGGCGATGCAAACCCTGCTGGACGGCGTACGTGCACGCCTGACGCTGGCTGTCGATGCGGAAATTACCATGGAAGCCAATCCGGGAACGGTGGAAGCAGACCGCTTCGTGGAGTACCAACGTGCGGGCGTCAATCGCATCTCCATCGGCGTACAAAGCTTTAGCGAACCCAAACTCAAGCGTCTGGGTCGTATCCACGGGCCAGAAGAAGCCAAACGCGCTGCGCACCTGGCAACCGGTCTGGGGCTGCGTAGCTTCAACCTTGATTTGATGCACGGGCTGCCGGATCAGTCGCTGGAAGAGGCGCTGGACGACCTGCGCCAGGCCATTGAACTGGCGCCACCGCATCTCTCCTGGTATCAGTTGACCATTGAGCCGAACACCCTGTTTGGTTCACGTCCGCCAGTGCTGCCGGATGACGATGACTTGTGGGATATCTTCGAGCAAGGTCATCAGTTGCTGACCGCCGCAGGCTACCAGCAGTACGAAACCTCGGCCTATGCCAAACCGGGCTATCAGTGCCAGCACAACCTCAACTACTGGCGTTTCGGCGATTACCTCGGTATCGGCTGCGGCGCGCACGGCAAAGTGACGTTCCCGGACGGCCGTATTCTGCGCACGGCGAAAACCCGTCATCCGCGCGGTTATATGGAAGGCCGCTATCTGGAGCGCCAGCACGATGTAGAAAACAGCGATAAGCCGTTTGAGTTCTTTATGAACCGCTTCCGCCTGCTGGAACCGGCACCACGCGCCGAATTTAGCCGCTACACCGGTCTGGATGAGAGCGTCATTCGCCCGCAGCTTGATGAAGCGCTGGCGCAGAACTATCTCACCGAGTGCGAGCAGTACTGGCAGATTACCGAGCACGGTAAGCTGTTTTTAAATTCCCTGCTGGAGTTATTTTTCAGCGAATAAACCGTCATAATAATTCGCTATTACCGAATAATAGTAATAGCGAATTATATCAATCGACTATTCCGAATAATTTCCCGTATTCTTTTCGAATAATAACCAACAAAACACTTCAGTTAAATATTAATAGCCGATTACGCATACGTCATTAATATAACCCAGCGCACAAAAACTACATTAACTCCATAGATAGTGTAAAAATGCACGCGTGATACGGTAAAGTTGTCGGACAACCAGGTTAATATGTCATACAGAAAAACAAATTACCCCGATAGATATATACCGCGATCATCAATGTGCATGGAGCCTATTAATGAAACCTCTCTCTTTTACAAAATCTCTGGTCTGCGCGTCGCTTCTCGCGCTGCTGTCTACCGGTGCCTCTGCCGCCGAGAAAGTGACGCTGAAGCTGGCGCATAACCTCGAGCGCAGCCACGTTGTGCACCAGGCGTTTGAGGCAATGGCTAAAGAAGTCAAACAGCTCTCCGACGGTAAAATGACCATTCGAATTTATCCCAGCAGCCAAATGGGCAGCGCGCGCGAAACCATGGAGTTATTACAAAATGGAGCGCTGGATATGACCAAAGGTTCCGCCAGCGATCTTGAATCCTTCGATAATGTTTACGCCATCTATAATTTACCTTTCTTATTTAAAGACCAGGCACATTTTAATAAAGTGGTATTTGGTGACGTAGGTAAAGACATTATGGCATCGACCAAAGAAAAAGGTTTCTTTGCACTTTCTGCCTACGTCGCTGGCACCCGTAGTTTCTATGCCAAAAAACCGATTACGAAGCCTGAAGATTTAAAAGGTTTAAAAATTCGCGTTCAGCCAAGCCCGACCACAATTAAAATGATTGAATTAATGGGGGGTTCGCCAACGCCTATTTCATTCGGTGAAGTTTATACGGCGATGCAGCAAGGCGTAGTCGATGGCGCGGAAAATAACGTGCCATCATGGGTCCAGACCCGTCATATTGAGATTGCCAAAGTCTTCTCCGAAGATGAGCACGCTTCCATTCCTGACTTCCTGGTCATCTCAACCAAAACCTGGGACAAGCTGACGCCAGAGCAGCAGCAGATCCTCGCCAAAGCGGCTACCGCGTCGGAAGCCTATCAGCAGACGCTGTGGGATAAAATTGACGCCGACACCCGCGCCCAGGCCAAAGCAATGGGCGGTGAGATCGTTAAAGTCGATAAAGCCCCGTTCCGCGCCGCCGTCCAACCGCTGTTTGATGATTTCAGCAAAGATCCAAAGCAGGCCGCGCTGCTAGCCCGGTTTGAATCCGCCGCACAGTAAAACCGTTTCGGGCCAGCCTCTGGCCCGCTTTCACCAGGATATCTCATGACTCTATTTTCCCGCATTAAACAGGCGGTGGACCGCCTGATCGCCGCGTTCTCGGTGGCGGTGATGGTGGCGCTGGTTGTCTGCGTCGTCTGGCAGGTTTTCAGCCGCTACGTATTAAACCAGCCCAGTACGCTCACCGACGAACTGGCCCGTTTTCTGATGATTTGGGTGGGGCTGCTCGGCGCGGCCTATACCGTGGGTGCGCAACGTCATCTGGCTATCGATCTGCTGGCTATGTCGGTTACGCCACGTAAACAGAAGATGCTGGGAGTGGTGATTAACCTGCTTATCTTTATCTTCTCAGGCGCGGTCATTGTCACTGGCGGCGTGAAGCTGATTGCCAAAACGCTGGCAACCTCTCAGGTTTCTGCCGCGATGCAGATCCCCATGGGCTACGTCTACCTGATCCTGCCGCTGACCGGCATCATTATGATGTTTTACGCATTATGGTTTATCACCAACGGCTTACGTAGCCTGAAACAGCCAGAAGGAGCCTGCTAATGGACGGGTATATTGCATTAACGCTTTTTGGTTCGTTCTTCGTGTTGGTGTTTATCGGCGTGCCCATCTCGTTTTCTATCGGTATCGCCACCGTCGCCTCGATGCTGCTGATGTTCCCATGGGATATCGCGGCCATTACCGTGGCCCAGCGTCTGGCCAACGGGCTCGATAACTTCGCCCTGCTGGCGATTCCGTTCTTTATTTTTGCCGGCACGCTGATGAACAGCGGCGGCATTGCGATACGCTTGATAAACCTCGCGCAGGTAATGGTCGGCCGCGTGCCCGGTTCGCTCGGTCACGTTAACGTTCTCGCCAATATGATGTTTGGTTCTATTTCCGGTTCAGCCGTTGCCGCAGCGGCGGCGGTCGGTGGGACTCTACACCCCATTCAGACGAAAAAAGGCTACGATCCCGCGTTTTCAACGGCAGTTAACGTGTCGTCATGCATCACCGGGTTGCTGATCCCGCCATCTAACGTGCTGATTGTCTTCTCCCTCACCGCCGGTGGCGTGTCGGTGGCATCGTTATTTATGGCCGGTTATCTGCCGGGGCTCCTGATGGGGCTGGCAATTATGGTGGTCTGCGCCATTATTGCTAAACGTCGCGGCTATCCGGTCTCCGAGCGCCCGACCTGCGCCCAGGCGGCGAAAGCGTTCTTCGACGCACTGCCAAGCCTGCTCTTAGTGATTATCGTCATGGGGGGTATTTTAGGTGGGATCTTCACCGCCACCGAGGCGTCCGCCATTGCGGTGGTCTACACCTTTATTCTGTCGGTGATGATTTACCGCGAAGTGAAGTGGCGCGACCTGCCTAAGCTGATTCTGGAATCGGTGGTCACCACCTCGATAGTGCTGCTGCTGATCGGTTTCTCCGTCGGGATGTCGTGGGCGATGACCAACGCCGATATCCCTTACATGATAAGCGACACGCTGATGGGGATCTCTGAGAATCCGATGGTTATCCTGCTGCTTATCAACATCGTGCTATTGATCGTTGGTATCTTTATGGACATGACCCCGGCGGTGCTGATCTTCACGCCGATCTTCCTGCCTATCGCCGAAGAGCTGGGCATGAATCCGGTGCATTTCGGCATCATGATGGTCGCTAACCTGTGTATCGGCCTGCTGACGCCGCCGGTGGGTAGCGCGCTGTTTGTCGGCTGCTCAATTTCCGGGGTGAAGATCCAGCAGCTGATTAAACCGCTGCTGCCGTTCTATGCCGCGCTGTTGGTGGCGCTGATGATGATTGCCTACATCCCGCAGATTTCGCTGTTTATTCCACAGCTGTTGGGGCTGATGTAACAGGGCTATTTGGCTACCTGTAGAGCACAGGTAGCCGATAAGAATTTACTTCAGGGTACCCACCAGCGCTTTACGGCTGTCTTCCAGAGACACCACGCGGCTGCAGACGTCTTTACCGAAAGCCTGGAAATCCGCTTCCTGGTTTTTCCACTCATTCTGAATGGCGGTTTGCAGGCCGCCTAAGCTGCCCAGCACGCCCTGCAGCGGGTTACCGCCGCCTTTGAGCACCGCTTTGGCACCCATTTCATTAATACTGTCCTGCAGGATACCGCCCATCGCCTGATTCACCAGCTGTTGCCCATCGGCACGCACCTGATCGATAGCTTTATAGTGGAAGGTTAAGCCATCGGTACGATGTTCAATAATACGGTTCATCTGCTGTTTGAGCTGGGCATCAAGCTTGGTCAAGCGACCGCGCATATTGCTGCTTTCCCCCACCTCTTTCGCGATGATTTTATCCAGCGCCACGCGGCCTTTTTCGACGCGATTACGGGCACCGTCGTCAATCCACGGCAGCGCGCTGCGCAGTTCAGTTTGGTAATCTTTCGCCTGCTCGCGCTGGGCGGCAGTGAGCGTGTACGCCTTACCGTTAAAGGTGACGTCACCGTTCGGGGTAATGACCAGATTGCCGTTCTCGCCCTTTACCTGCACCGTCTGCGGGTTGAGGACAACATCATCACGGGGGGTTACGCTGCATTGATAGTCAGCATGGGCGGCCATCGCCGTGAATGTTAGAACTGCCGTCAGCAGCGTTTTGCGTATCATTACTTTCCCTCAAGACAAATCGGGCCAGCAAATGCTGGCCCCGTATACGCTATTAGTCCCACCAAACGTCGAAAAGTTCGCTGGTGCGTACTTCTTCAAACTTGCGGTCTTCCAGCCATTTACGTACCTGAGCCTGGTGCTCTTCGGTGCACTTGCCGATTTCCTGGGTGCAAATCAGACCTTCCCATGCCAGGTAGCCACTGCCGTCAAACGCCAGCTTGTTCGGCTCGATGACTTCATCGATAAACTGATCGACGATCTGGTCGATCTGCTCTTCGCTGGTCCCTTCAGGGAAACGCCATGCTACAGAGAAACCGATCTCCTGGAATTCATCGATATGCATTTTTTTACGCAAACGACGGCTACGATTCTTTGCCATTTATTTCACCCTCTCGAACATTAAGTCCCATACGCCGTGGCCAAGACGATGACCACGTTGTTCAAATTTGGTTACCGGGCGCGATTCCGGGCGCGGTACATAATCCTGACTTTCAGACAGATTCTGATATCCGTCCATGGAGGACATCACTTCCAGCATATGTTCCGCATAGGCTTCCCAGTCGGTCGCCATGTGGAACACGCCGCCCAGCTTCAGTTTGCTTTTAACCAACTCAGCAAACGGAACCTGAACGATACGGCGTTTATTATGACGCGCTTTGTGCCATGGGTCAGGGAAAAAGAGCTGAACCATGTTCAGTGAATTGTCAGGAATCATCTTGTGCAGCACTTCGACCGCATCGTGACACATCACGCGTAGGTTATCGACACCCTCTTCATGCGCCGATGCGAGGCACGCGCCAACGCCTGGAGAGTGTACTTCAATACCGAGGAAATTCTGTTCCGGGCGTGCTTTGGCCATCGCCACCAGCGAAGCGCCCATGCCAAAACCAATTTCCAGCGTCGTTGGCGCTTCACGGCCAAACAGCGCGGCAAAGTCGACAGGCTCTTCGCTGAACTCAACGCCCATCACCGGCCAGTAGTTTTCCAGCGCGTGTTCCTGCCCTTTGGTCAGTCGCCCCTGGCGACGAACAAAACTACGAATACGGCGCTGTGGACGGCCGTTCTCATCAAATTCCGGTGAAATGACGTCGTTCTTCATAAAAATTAAGTCTGCTTGTGAGAGTGTTCGGGAAACGGGCATTATCCAAAGTTAGTTGCCGGATGCAAGCACCGGAAAGTTCCTGTTTACAGCATAGTGCCGCTGTGCTGCAATTTAGCCCCTAAATAGAACGATATTGGAATCCCTGCTTTGACCATGCAAGCCGCGCAATTTTCAGCCCAGGTGCTGGACTGGTACGACAAATACGGGCGTAAAACCCTGCCCTGGCAAATTGAAAAGACGCCCTACAAAGTATGGCTGTCTGAGGTCATGTTGCAACAAACGCAGGTTGCCACAGTTATCCCCTATTTTGAACGCTTCATGTCACGCTTTCCTACCGTCACCGATCTGGCCAACGCACCGCTAGACGACGTACTGCATCTGTGGACGGGGCTGGGCTATTACGCCCGCGCGCGTAATCTGCATAAGGCCGCGCAGCAGGTCGCCACGCTGCATAAAGGGCGCTTCCCGGAAACCTTTGAGGAAGTCGCAGCGCTGCCCGGCGTCGGCCGCTCTACCGCTGGGGCTATTTTATCGCTCTCGCTCGGCAAACATTTCCCTATCCTCGACGGTAACGTCAAACGCGTGTTGGCCCGCTGCTACGCGGTGGACGGCTGGCCGGGTAAAAAAGAGGTCGAAAAGCGGCTGTGGGAATTAAGCGAGCAGGTGACACCAGCCGAAGGGGTGTCGCGCTTTAACCAGGCGATGATGGATTTGGGCGCGATGGTTTGTACCCGCTCAAAACCTAAATGCACGCTGTGTCCGTTAGACAATGGCTGCATCTCGTCGGCCAACGGCAGCTGGGCACAGTATCCGGGCAAAAAACCGAAGCAGACAATACCGGAACGTACCGGTTATTTTCTGATGATCCAGCACGACCGTGAGGTGTTTTTACAGCAGCGTCCGCCTAGCGGGCTGTGGGGCGGTCTATACTGTTTCCCGCAGTTTGCAGATGAAGAGGCGCTGCGCGACTGGTTGAGCGAGCGGCAGATCCCCGCCGATACGCTGACTCAGCTCACCGCGTTCCGCCATACTTTCAGCCATTTCCATCTGGACATTGTGCCAATGTGGCTTACTGTGTCCTCATTCGCGTCATGCATGGATGAAGGCAGCGCTCTCTGGTATAACTTAGCCCAGCCGCCCGCCGTAGGGCTGGCTGCACCGGTTGAGCGCCTGTTGCAGCAGTTACGCGCCGATTCACTCGTTTAGCTTTCGGCGCCATAAGAGGATTGATTATGAGCAGAACTATTTTTTGTACTTACCTGCAACAAGATGCCGAAGGGCAGGATTTTCAGCTGTACCCGGGCGAACTGGGCAAACGCATTTATAACGAGATCTCGAAAGAGGCCTGGAAACAGTGGCAGCACAAGCAGACCATGCTCATCAATGAAAAGAAACTCAATATGATGAACGTCGAGCACCGCAAGCTGCTGGAAGAGGAAATGGTCAATTTCCTGTTTGAAGGTAAAGATGTGCACATTGAAGGCTACACGCCGCCTGAAAAGCAGTAAGGGCTTAACGGCCCTTTAAGACCACAACAACACGCGCTCCCGGAATGATGAAAAAACTATTTGCTCTGGCGTTGATAGCGCCGCTGCTTGTTTCCTGCTCCTCGAACAAAAAAGGCGACGCCTATAACGAGGCCTGGGTAAAAGACACCAATGGTTTTGATATATTGATGGGGCAGTTCGCCCATAATATTGAAAACATTTGGGGTTTTAACGAGGTTCTGATAGCCGGTCCAAAGGACTACGTTAAGTATACCGACGGCTACCAGACCCGCAGCCATATCAACTTCGACGACGGTACCATTACCGTTGAGACTATCGCCGGTACGGAACCCGCCGCACGCCTGCGTCAGGCCATCATCACCACGTTATTAATGGGTGACGATCCGGGGTCGGTTGACCTGTACTCCGACGCCGACGATATCCAGATCTCCAAAGAACCGTTCTTGTATGGCCAGGTCGTCGATAACAACGGCGAAGCCATTCGCTGGCAGTGGCGCGCAGAGCGCTTTGCCGACTATCTGCTGCAAACGCGGATGAAAAAGCGCAGCAGCGGCCTGCACATTATCTATAGCGTGACCATCAATCTGGTGCCAAACCACCTTGATAAGCGTGCGCATAAATATTTAGGCATGGTGCGTCAGGCTTCGCGTAAATATGGTATCGATGAATCGCTGATTCTGGCGATTATGCAGACCGAATCGTCCTTCAACCCGTATGCGGTTAGCCGCTCCGATGCGATGGGGCTGATGCAGGTGGTGCAGCACACCGCCGGGAAAGATGTTTTCCGTTCGCAGGGTAAATCCGGCACGCCAAGCCGCAGCTTCCTGTTCGATCCGGCCAGCAACATTGATACCGGTACCGCCTATCTGGCGATCCTCAACAATATCTATCTTGGCGGGATTGATAACCCTACGTCACGTCGTTACGCGGTGATCACCGCTTATAACGGCGGCGCAGGCAGCGTGCTGCGCGTCTTCTCTAACGATAAGGTGAAGGCGGCAAATATCATCAACAGCATGACGCCGGGCGATGTGTACCAAACGCTAACTACGCGACATCCATCCGCAGAATCACGCCGCTATCTCTACAAGGTGAATTCCGCCCAGAAAGGCTATCGCCGCAAGTAATAATTGTCACAAATCAGACCCGCTGACGAGAGGCTTGCCGACGGTCAGCGGGTTTGCCCTCCCTCACCGTGAAAAAATGTTACGTTTGTCACTATTTCGTTGTGCAAAGTGAAGATAATTGCAATTTTATGCGGTGCTTAACAATGTCCCGTCACGCCCATTGCTAGAATCGCCACAAACACCATCTCTTAATGTTATTAAACAAACATAATCTCGCCATTCTTGTGAGGAAAACAACATGAATTTAAAGCTGCAGCTTAAGATACTGTCGTTTCTGCAGTTCTGCCTTTGGGGGAGCTGGCTGACAACGCTAGGTTCGTACATGTTTGTGACGCTGAAGTTCGACGGGGCCTCAATCGGTGCAGTTTATAGCTCACTGGGGATTGCCGCAGTCTTCATGCCAACGCTTTTAGGTATCGTGGCGGATAAGTGGATTAGCGCCAAATGGGTCTACGCCATTTGTCATCTGGTCGGTGCCGGTACGCTGTTTATGGCCGCCGAGGTCACCACGCCAAGCGCGATGTTTATGGTTATCCTGCTGAACTCACTGGCCTATATGCCAACCCTCGGCCTGATTAACACCATCTCCTACTACCGCCTGAAATCAGCCGGTATGGATATCGTGACCGACTTCCCGCCTATCCGTATCTGGGGCACCATCGGCTTTATTCTGGCGATGTGGGCCGTGAGCTTCTCCGGCTTTGAACTGAGCCATATGCAGCTCTATATCGGTGCCGCGCTGTCCATCGTGCTAGCGCTGTTCACGCTGACGCTGCCGCATATCCCGGTCTCGAATCAGCAGGCAAAACAGAGCTGGAGCAGCATGCTGGGTCTGGATGCTTTTGCTCTGTTTAAAAACAAGCGTATGGCGATCTTCTTTATCTTCTCCATGCTGCTGGGCGCAGAGCTGCAAATTACCAACATGTTTGGTAATACCTTCCTGCACAGCTTCGATAAAGATCCGCTGTTTGCCACCAGCTTTATCGTGCAGCACGCCTCGGTGATGATGTCGATTTCACAGATCTCCGAAACGCTGTTCATCCTGACCATTCCGTTCTTCCTGAGCCGTTATGGCATTAAGAACGTGATGCTGATTAGTATCTTCGCGTGGATGCTACGCTTTGGTCTGTTTGCTTACGGCGACCCGTCAGCCTTCGGTACCGTGCTGCTGGTGCTGTCGATGATCGTCTACGGCTGCGCGTTCGACTTCTTCAACATCTCCGGTTCCGTGTTCGTGGAGAAAGAAGTCAGACCGGAAATCCGCGCCAGCGCACAGGGTATGTTCCTGATGATGACCAACGGCTTTGGTTGCATCCTCGGCGGTATGGTCAGCGGTAAAGTGGTTGAGATGTACACTCTTGACGGCATTACCGACTGGCAGAGCGTGTGGCTGATTTTCGCCGGCTACTCTCTGGTCCTGGCCGTAGCCTTCGTTGGTCTGTTCAAATACAAACATGAGCGTGTTGCTCCAGGTGCGGTACCGGTCGCGCACTAAAGTGCCTACCCCTCACCCCGGCCCTCTCCCCACAGGGGAGAGGGAGAAAAGAATCCACACGCCGTTGTTAAAAACGACACCTGACCATCCCCTCTCCCCCACGGGGAGAGGGTTAGGGTGATGGGGCGACGCCCGACAGCACCCATCCCACCGACAGCAAATCCGCACTGCCGCCAGGACTTAAATTCCGCGCAATCAGCGCATCATCCATCATCATTAAATCCTGCTCGTCCCATCCCTGAGCCAACAATTGCTGGGCGTATCCCTGCACATAGCGCAGTCCCGCCATTCCACCACGCGATACCAGATTACTGTCCGGATTGACCGCCATTAAGCGCAGCAGCAGCGTGTGTAAGCCGCGACCATTCCAGCCGGGCAACACTCGCCGCACCGTGGCAAACCCGCTCTCCGCTTCACCCCGTGCGCCGGTCAGGCCAAACTGATGGAACTGACGCTCTCCAGCGGTTGCCAGCGAGCGGCGTGTCGCCAATTCACGCGCAACCAGCCCGTCACAGATAGTGCTGACTTCATGACACAAGCTGGCCTGACTCACCTCGCCCAGCCGCCCGGCGGCAAAGCACAAAAGCCCCAGCGCAAAGATACCGCCTTTGTGCGTATTCACACCGTTGGTTGCCCGGTACATGGCCTGTTCACAGGCCATGCCCATCGGCCGGATAAGTCGCAGCTGTTGGTTTGCGGGCAAGTGCGCATAGCTTTCGCCAAGCTCGGCGAATCGGCGAAACCACGGGGTAATTGCCTGGATACTGCATTCGAATAACCGGTGGTCCATATCCCGATGTGCGCCGTTATTGAACTTGTCGACAAGCCCCGGTTTTGGCGTGAGGTCCAGCTCCTGCCATAGCGCTTCTTCAGCCAGCGCAGGAACATCAACCGTCCACGGTTTAGTCGCGATAAAACCAGTCATCAATCATCTTCTCCGCGCAGGCCACAACCTCTTCAGTGGGATGCTTACGCGAGCGAGAACAGGCATGCGCAGGCTCATCGCAAATCAGACAACGGCGCAGATGCCGTCCCAGGGATAACCGCCCAACGTGACCCGCCTGCGGGCAGATAACATCCAGGTCCCACAATCGTCCCAGCGGATGCGTTTGCTCAAGCGCCGCGCAGTGCGCTTTTATCTCCGGCGCCTGATGTGCCACGCACCACATGGCTTCCGGCCCGGTCGGCAGCCACAGGACCTGGCGGTCGAGCACCGACCAGCCGTTTTGCCACAGCATTTGATCGCACATCTGCAGCGCCACGCCCATCGTATTGCGATAGCGCTGGCTGTTTTTCACCGCTCCCGGCGTCACCAGAGTGAGCGAGATTACCGGTTGCTGATAGTGGGTTAACCAGTCAGTCTGACGCGCCGCGCGGCTCTCTTTTGCCGCCAGCAGCGCATCAAGGCTGACACCCATTTTCACGGGTGTCATTGTCGTCATCATGTTACTCCTTCACCTGCCGTACGGTATCAATCACGCTGCCATCGCGGTAGCGAACAACGCCGACGATTTTATCGGTGAACTCAATCGGTTTAGGCATACCGGTCAGCGACACCGCACGCGCATACAGCGCCTCGATATCGACAATTTTCAGCCCCGCCTCAACCAGCCGCTGGCGGATTTCCGGCCGCGCCGGGTTGACCGCGATACCGTGGTCGGTGACCAGCACATCGATACTTTCCCCCGGCGTCAGCCGCGTGGTGACGCGTTTTACCACCGTCGGAATACGGCTGCGCAGCAGCGGCGCAACCACGATCGTCAGGTTAGCGGCGGCGGCCACGTCACAGTGACCGCCGGATGCGCCGCGCATCACGCCGTCAGAACCGGTAATCACGTTGACGTTGAAATCGACATCTATCTCCAGCGCGCTGAGGATCACCACATCAAGCTGGTCGCAGCTTGCGGCTTTGCTCCCCGGATTGGCGTAGACGTTGGTGGAAATCTCGACGTGGTTCGGGTTACGCGCCAGCGATGCCGCCGCCTGGCCATCAAAACATTGGGTATCAAGCAGTTTGCCAATCAGTCCTTTTTCATGCAGATCCACCAGCCCACCGGTAATGCCGCCCAGCGCGAAGCTTGCCGTCACACCGCTGCGCTCCATCTTCTCTTCCATAAAGCGCGTACAGGCGGTTGCCGCCGCGCCGGAGCCGGTCTGCATTGAGAAACCAGGCACGAAGTAACCCGAGTGCTCAATCACATCCGCCGCATAACGAGCGATCATCAGCTCACGCGGATTGCTGGTAACACGCGCCGCACCGACGCTGATTTTTGCCGGGTCGCCCACGCTCTCGACCTGCACGATATAGTCCACCTGATCCTGCACCAGGCTGGCGGGCATATTGGGGAACGGCACCAGTTCTTCGGTCAGCAGCACCACTTTACGAGCAAAGTGGGCATCGACCATCGCGTACCCCAGCGAACCACAGCATGATTTACCGTGCGTGCCGTTGGCATTGCCAAACTCATCGCTGCACGGTACGCCCAGGAACGCCACATCGATATTCAGCTCGCCATCTTGTAGCAGCTTCACGCGGCCACCGTGGGAGTGAATTTGCACCGGCTCATCCATCAACCCATGGGAGATAGCATCCGCCAGTTTGCCGCGCATGCCGGAGGTGTAGATCCGGGTAATGACGCCGCTTTCGATATGTTCAATCAGCGCGTCGTTACAGGTCATCAGCGAGCTGGACGCGAGGGTCAGGTTTTTGAATCCCATCTGCGCAAGCTTCGCCACCACGCTGTTGATTACCCGGTCGCCTTCGCGAAACGCGTGGTGAAACGAGATGGTCATTCCATCTTTAAGTCCGCAGCGCTCAACTGCCTGCTCAACGGTGTCGCACAGCTTACGATGATGCTTCGCGTCGCGGTCGGACAGCCACGGGGTGGCGTGGTGCGCCGAGTCAAATGGCTTAAGCTCCCGCAAATGGGGAAAATTGAGGTGAAGAAGTTCTGTCTGATTCATTGCTTTATCCTTAACGACGTACGCCAGAAGCCGCCGCACGTTCGAGTACCCTTTGCGCGTGGTCAATGATTGGCGCATCGACCATTTTTCCGTTGAGCGACACCACGCCCAAACCGATGCGCGCGCCCTCTTCCGCCGCTTCAATCACCCGTTGGGCGTGGTCGACTTCCTGTTGGGTTGGTGCGTAGGCGTTGTGGAGCAGGTCAATCTGGCGGGGGTTAATCAGCGATTTGCCGTTGAAGCCCATCTTGCGGATCAGCTCCACTTCCCGCAGGAATCCGGCTTCGTCGTTAACGTCAGACCACACCACGTCGAAGGCGTCGATACCGGCCGCTCGAGCCGCGTGCAGCACCGCACAGCGCGCGTAGAACAGCTCCGTACCGTCGCCACGTTCAGTCTGCATATCCATCACGTAATCAAACGCCGCCAGCGCGATACCGATAAGGCGCGGCGAGCTGCGGGCAATCGCGACGGCGTTAATCACGCCAATCGCCGACTCAATGGCCGCCATCACGCGGGTGGAGCCGACTTCACGGCCACACTCTCGTTCAATACGCTCAAGATGCCCTTCCAGCTCGAAGATATCTTCCGGAGTATCGGTTTTCGGCAGGCGGATAACGTCAACGCCACCGCGGACGGCAGCTTCCAGATCCAACAGCCCGAACGGCGTACTCAGCGGGTTAATACGGACAACGGTTTCAATGTCCTGATACATCGGATGCTGCAATGCGTGGAACACCAGCAGGCGGGCGCTGTCTTTTTCACGCAGCGCAACGGCGTCTTCTAAGTCGAACATGATGGAGTCCGGGCGGTAGATGAACGCGGTTGAAAGCATGGCGGCGTTGGCCCCCGGCAGGAACAGCATACTGCGGCGAAGCGTACTCATTGCAGCGCCTCCCACGTTATCTGTTGCGACTCTGTGGCACGCAAAATTGCGCTTTGCAGGCGGGCGCGAATCACGCAGTCCAGTGCGCCTTTGTCTTCGACGATAATCAGCCCCTGACGTACTGCCATCGCCTGCAAAGTCTCTTCTACTACCTGGCGGATTTGTTCGCCAAACTGCTTCATCACTTCACTGTGGATGACAATCTCCAGCTCGCCGTCGGCGGGGGCGATTTTCACCATCAGGTCGCTGGACTCCTGCGTTCCGGCCAGCGCCTCCCTTACGATTTTCATGATAATGTCCTGATAGTTATGCGACTTCCGCGCTGTAATGCATTTCGAGATGCGCAAAAGTAGATTCCGGGACAATGTCCCGAATACGAGAAAACTGCTGCGTTTTAAGTAAGCGGCGTACTTCCGATGCCGAAATAGCGCTCCCCATCATTTTGATGCGCGGGATTTCCACCACCGTCACCTTCCCAGCCAGCAGCGCGTGTAGCGTCTGGTTGTACTGATGGGTGACGGCACAAAACGGTTCGGAACCGATAAAACGGTGGGTAATGCCCAGCGCCGGCGCGATGTAATTGCGAAAGATCAGCACGTCGATTTCACTCCACGCCTGCTGTACCTTGCCCGACTCTTTGAGGAAATAGGCCGGAAAGGTGGCGCGTGAAATGATGTACTGCGAGCCTTCATGCACGGTGACATTGCGCAGATGTGCGACGCCTGCGCGGACCATCTCCAGCCGTGCGCGGAATGGGAAGAACGACGCGTCCTCACGCACCACGAACAGATGCAGCCAGTCACACTGGCGTGCCGCCTGCTCCACTAAGTGACGGTGGCCGAGAGTGAACGGATTGGCGTTCATCACAATGGCCCCCACCGCGTCACCCGGCTGGCGTTTCTGACGCAGCGAGCGGCAGTAGCGCTCAATGCCCTGCGGGGTGTTCTCCATCAGCACCGCGTTATTCCCACTTTGCGCAATCGGCCAGAAACCGCTGCGGCCAAATCGCTCTTTATTACAAGGGCGGGTGCACAGAAAGAGGTGAAAATCGCCGCGCGCCAGCGCGACGTTCTCCACTTCCGCCAGCAGCCGCGCGCTCAGATTGGCGCCGCGCAGACGCTCATCCACCGCCACGCATTTAATGACGTTAGCCGCCAGCCCCGCACATCCCACCAGCGCCGTATCGGCCCAGGCTTCGACAAACAGCGTGATATCGCTGTCCATCCCCAGGCCGCTATCCACCAGCAGCGAACGAATCTGCGCGAGCCGTTCCGGGTGTTTGGCCACCAGAGTGACCCGAAAGTCGATTGGGAGTTGCGTGTGCATCGTGCCGCCTTACTTAGTGCGCTGCCGTCAGCGAATTCGCTGGCGCTTCCATGATGATGTTGCTGAGGTGACCGATGTGTTCAATCTCCACCTCGATGCGATCCCCCTCCTGCATAAACAGCGGCGGATTACGTTTTTTACCGACGCCACCTGGGGAACCGGTGATGATCACATCGCCTGGACTTAGGCGAGTGAAGGTGCTGATGTACTCAATCAGCTCAGCCACTTTGTGGATCATGCTGCTGGTGTTGTCGTCCTGCACCATTCGCCCGTTGAGCCACGTGCGGATAGCCAGTTGATGCGGGTCAGGTATTTCATCAGCGGTCGCCATCCATGGGCCGAACGCCCCGGTCTGACGCCAGTTTTTCCCGGCGGTAAACCACGTGTGCTGCCAGTCACGCGCCGAGCCGTCCATGTAGCAGCTATAGCCCGCCACGTGACGCAGCGCCTCTTCGCGGCGGATGTTCTCGCCGCCCTTGCCGATAATCACCGCCAGTTCGCCTTCATAGTCAAATTCATGCGAGTGGCGCGGCTTGAGCACCGGCGCGTTATGCGCCGTCTGCGAGTCCGGGAAGCGGACAAACAGCGTCGGTGCCGGGTTATGCTGGTCAAATTCTTTGCGCTTTTCGGCGTAGTTCATGCCCACGCAGAGGATCTTTTCCGGGTGCTCAATCACCGGTAAAAAGGTCACCGCATCCATTGGCACATCGACCGCGTCCTGAAGATAGCGGGTAGCCTCCGCCAGCCCGTTGCCCTGTAACAGCGCCTTAAGGTCGCTGTAGCGGTCGCCAAGACGGCGACCTAAATCAATCATCCCTTCCGCATTCACGATGCCGTAGCTGCGAACGCCCTGATAGATAAAGCTTGCGAGTTTCATTGTTAATCCTGAATACCATGTTTAAACAAGGAAGTTGGCCAGCACCAGCAGCGAGATGGAGACGTTAATCGCCCCACCGATACGGGTGGCAATCTGCGCGAACGGCATCAGACTCATACGGTTGCCGGCGGTCAGAATCGCCACATCACCGGTACCGCCCTGGCCGCTCTGGCAGCAGGAGACGATGGCGACATCAATCGGGTGCATGCCGATTTTTTTACCGACGAAGAAGCCGGTGGCCACCAGTGCGGAAACGGTGCTGACGATCACCAGCAGGTTGCTGAGGGTGAAGGCATTAACCAGCTCCTGCCACGGGGTGATAGCCACGCCGACGGCGAACAGAATCGGGTAGGTCACCGAGGTCTGGAAGAATTTATAAACCACCTGCGAGCCTTCGAGCAGACGTGGAGAGGCGCCGTTGCACAGCTTCACCAGCACCGCCATAAACAGCATGCCAACCGGTGCAGGCAGGCCAATCAGCTTGTGGCCCAGCATCCCTATCATGTACAGCAGCACCGCCAGCAGCGCGCCGGAAGCAATTGTGGTGACATCGGTTTTGCCAGAGAACGCAGGCTGTGAAGATTGGGTGTCTGCGTTGCCGCGGTTTGGCATCAGCTGGCCTTCACCGGTCAGGTGTGGGAAACGCTTGCCGAGCTGGTTCAGGCAGCCGGAGATAATGATGGCGGTGAGGCCGCCGAGCATGACCATCGGCAGAACGCGGCCCAGCGCGACGCCCTGATCCATGTGCAATATGGTGGCATAGCCGATCGACAGCGGGATCGCCCCTTCACCCACACCACCCGCCATGATCGGCAGAATGATAAAGAAGAAGATCTGGAACGGCTCAAGGCCCAGCGCCATCCCGACGCCCATTCCGACAATCATGCCGACGATTTCACCGCACAGCATCGGGAAGAAGATGCGCAGGAAGCCCTGAATCAGCACGGTGCGGTTCATGCTCATGATGCTGCCGACGATGATGCAGCAGATATAGAGGTAGAGAATGTTGGTCGATTTGTAGAACTTGGTGGTTGACTCGACAACGACGTCCGGCAGCAGGCCGTAATAGACCATTGCGGATGGGATAAAGGTGGCGCAGATGGCCGCCGCTCCCAGCTTACCAACGATAGGCAGACGCTTACCGAATTCACCGCAGGCAAAACCAAAAAATGCCAGCGTCGCCACCATTACCACGATATCGCTTGGCAGCTTGCCACCCAGACAGTCAATGGCGATCAACACTCCCGCTAACACAAACAGCGGCAAAGGAATAATACCGACCTTCCACGTATCCATAATATGCCACCAGCGCTCTTTGAGTGCCGGGCGTTGAATTTCGATCGGTTCATGGGTTACAGAGAATGAATCATCAGTCGTGCTCATATTGAAGCCCTCTAGTTATTTTGTAGTTTTAGCTTAAGGGCCTAAAGGCTTACTTTATGTGAGTGAAAGCATATTAAAACCGAAGTTTTAATGGTACCTATGGTTTTAATGGTTTCTTTTATTTAATGTGATTAACACCTTATTTATAAGCGTGGTTT
>NZ_JAKCNS010000085.1 GCF_021440345.1 Kluyvera intermedia | reverse complement strand
ATAATAAAACGACGGCAAGACGAACTCGTAATACATAATCACTATTGTGATGCCTTAACGACTGTGCTAAAAATGCCGTATCGTTTCAGGATTAGAAACCATTCATTAAGATTATCCAAGATAAAAACTCATTGGATACAGACCGTTATTCAAAATATCACAAAGGAATGAGATGTTTGAACATACCGAACATCATGCGTTATATGAAATGGATGGAATAAATAAATGGAGCGGATGAATCCACTCGCACTCCAATCTATTTATTCACTTAACAAATCCAACAAAAAAAATCAATAACTCATGAAAATA
The DNA here is from genome assembly GCF_021440345.1 of Kluyvera intermedia. Taxonomy (GTDB): domain Bacteria; phylum Pseudomonadota; class Gammaproteobacteria; order Enterobacterales; family Enterobacteriaceae; genus Kluyvera; species Kluyvera intermedia_A. The sequence continues at coordinate 6,322 of NZ_JAKCNS010000085.1, read as the reverse complement.
AATAAAGTGCTGTTTAGCCGTTTTTTGTCGAGAAAGAAAAAACTGGCACGCGCAGTAATAAAAAGATGTCAGCAAATCGATATTCAGCGCCATTTATGGAAAGCTATTATAGCAGCCCCTATGTGTCTACTGATTATCTATTTGGTAATTTTCAGCCAGCCTCGCTATGTCAGCGAGTCCAAGGTTGCGGTCAAGCGTCCCAACGATCTCGACAGCTCCAGCCTCAACTTCGGCCTGCTGCTGGGGGCATCTAACCCCTCCTCCGCTGAAGACTCGCTGTACCTGAAGGAGTACATCAACTCGCCGGATATGCAGCAAGCGCTGGATAAGAAACTCAATTTCCACCAGGCGTTTAGCCAGAGCGGCTGGGATTTCCTCTTCTATCTGCCCGCCGATATTACCGCAGAACGGTACCTTGAGTACTACCGCTCCCGCCTATCCGTCGACTACGACGAGAAAACCGGGTTGCTGTCTATCCAAACACAGGGCTTTACGCCGGCGTTCGCTCAGGAATTTAACCAGACGGTGCTAAAAGAGTCTGAGCGCTTTATTAACGAGTTGTCACATAAGATTGCCCGCGAACAGATGCTATTTGCCGAAGAGCAGCTACAGGAAACTAAAGCGCGTCTGAACACCAGCAAGAGCCAGCTGCTGGCATATCAGAACAATAATAATGTGCTCGATCCGGCGGCCTCCGCCGAAGCGGCAACGACGTTAGTCAACGCGCTTATTGCCAAAAAAATTGAGATGGAGGCTGACCTGCGTAACCTGCTGACCTATTTACGCGAAGATGCCCCTCAGGTTGTCAGTTCCAGAAACGCGATTAAATCCTTACAGGCGCAGATCGACGTTGAACAAAATAAAATTACCGCCCCGGACGGTAAAAAGCTTAACAGCATGGCTGCCGATTTCGAAGACCTGAAAACAACGGTGAAATTTGATACCGATTTGTATGCGCTCGCACTACAGGCTATCGAAAAAACACGTCTGGAAAGCGCTCGAAAATTAAAAACGCTGTCCGTGATTAGTTCACCTCAGCTACCACAAGAATCCCGATTTCCAAACGTACCGTATCTCTTAGCCAGTTGGTTATTGGTGTGTTGTCTGCTGTTTGGCACAGCCAAATTGTTGATCGCCATTATTGAAGATCACAAAGACTAATGAACCGCCAATATCATTAACAGAGCCTATTATGAAATTAGTTAAAACGATTCTTATATTGAGCATTCTGCAATCCTGTCAGGCGCTGGCGGTGGGTATTACCGCTGACCCGGAGCTCACGGGAGCCGCAGGGTTATCGCAACTGTTAGCGGCGAAAAACCAAAGCGCAGACAGTAACGGCTTTGATAACACACCAGCCCCCATTCCGGAACAACCCTACAGCCGTATGTTTGGCGCGCAGTTGTTCAATGGCTCCACGGCAGATAGCGGGGGCAGCATTGGTTTTAACCCGAGCTATGTCATTGGTCTTGGCGATACTATTCAAATTCGGTTATGGGGGGCGTTTAATTTTGACGGCGCGCTTGCCGTCGACCCGAAAGGGAATATTTTCGTACCCAACGTCGGCCCGCTGAAAGTTACTGGTGTCAGCAACGGCCAGCTTAACAGCCTGGTAACGGCCAAAATCAAAGAGGTTTATCAGTCTAACGTTAACGTCTATGCCTCTCTATTGCAGGCGCAGCCGGTTAAAGTCTTCGTGACTGGCTACGTCAGAAACCCAGGGCTATACGGCGGCATAGCCTCCGATTCCCTGCTGTCCTATCTGAGTAAGGCCGGAGGCGTCGATAGCGATCGCGGAAGCTATGTCGATATCACCGTAAAGCGCGGGAAACGCGAGCGCTCGCATGTCAACTTGTATGACTTCCTGCTCAACGGTTCGCTGAATCTGTCGCAGTTCTCTGACGGCGACACGATTGTCGTTGGCCCTCGCCAGTATACTTTTAGCGTAGAAGGCGACGTATATAACAGCTACGACTTCGAGTTCCACGATAGCAGCATTCCTGTGGTTGAAGCGCTCGAATGGTCGCGGCCCAAACCAGGAGCGACGCACTTTACCATCATACGCCAGCAGGGAGCGATGAAACGAACCGAGTACTATCCGCTGAGTAGCGCCTCGGGAAAAATGTTGCAGGACGGAGATAAGCTGATCATCAGCTCTGACCGTTATGCCGGTACTATCCAGGTGCGTATTGAAGGTGCTCACTCCGGTGAGCATGCGGTCGTGCTGCCGTACGGTTCGACGATGAAGCAAGTGCTGGCGCAACTCAAACCGAACAGCATGTCGCAGCTCAGCAGCATTCAGCTATACCGCCACTCGGTCGCGGTTCGCCAAAAAGAGATGCTCAATACCTCATTGCAGAAACTGGAAGAAGCCTCCCTTTCCTCGCAATCGGCAACTCAAGAAGAAGCTCGCCTGCGCGTACAGGAAGCCCAGCTTGTGAGCCGCTTCGTCGCCAAAGCACGCAATGTTGTGCCTAAGGGCCAGGTGGTGCTTAACGAAAACAATCTCGACAGCGTGATTCTGGAAGATGGCGACGTCATTACCATCCCAGAAAAAACATCGCTGGTCATGATCCACGGTTCAGTGCTGTTCCCGAATGCCATCTCCTGGGATAAGAAGCTCGATGTGGATGATTACATCGAGAAGTGCGGCGGTCTGACGCAGAAATCTGGGCAGTCAAAAATTATCGTGATTCACCAGGATGGTTCGGCGGTGGATGCCGACGACGTCGATGACATCATTCCAGGCGATGAAATTATGGTACTGCCGAAATACGAAACCAAGAATCTGGAAGTTACACGCGGCATTTCCACCATCCTTTACCAGATGGCGGTGGCGGCGAAGGTCATTCTGGAACTGTAACAATCATGGTGTGGCGGAGAAACTCCGCCACCAACAAAACACCAATATGGAAGCCGTTCAGGATGATAGGCATCTACTCTTCAGGTATCTGGCAGATTCCGCACCTTCAGCGTTTTTTAGGCGAAGCGTGCTGCAAGCTGTCCCCTTTATCCACTATTCCTGGCGAAGTAGGTGCTATTGCCGTTTGGGGCGAGCGCCCTACTTCCCAGCGCCCCATCGAGCGAGCACAAAAAGCCGGGCTGCCGGTGCTACGTCTGGAGGATGGTTTTACGCGGTCATTAGGGCTAGGCGTTAACGGCACGCCGCCGTTAGGCATGATCGTTGACGATCTGGGAATTTATTACGATGCCCTGCGTCCTAGCCGCCTGGAAATATTGATCAAGCAGGAAGCCAAAACACCGGTCTTACAGCAAGAAGCACAGCGCGCTGCGGCGTTCATTGTCGAAAACGATCTTTCAAAATACAACCATGCACCTCGTTTCAATGAAACCCATCATACTGATGTAGTGCTGGTTGTTGATCAAACCTTCGGCGATGTTTCCGTCACGCTCGGAGGCGCGACAGATCGGCAGTTCGCAGCCATGCTCTCCTGCGCAAAGAAGGAGCACCCCAACAGCGAGATTTGGGTTAAAACGCATCCGGATGTACTCACTGGTAAAAAGACAGGTTATTTTGAGTCACTGACGGCCGATCCTCGAATCCGATTAATAACAAAAGACTTCAGTCCACAATCTCTGCTTCATCAGGTCTCTCACGTCTATACCGTTACCTCTCAGTACGGAATTGAAGCACTGATGGCGGGAAAAAAGGTCATCTGCTTTGGCCTGCCGTGGTATGCCGGCTGGGGTTTGACTGATGATAGACATCCACAGGCTCACGAAATATCGGCTCGGCGGGGCTATGCTCCATTGAGTGCGCTGATTGCCGCCGCCTGGCTGCAATACACCCGCTACATCGATCCCTATACGGGATGCCCTGGTACCTTGTTCGATGTGCTCGAGTATCTCCGCCTGCAGCGCAAGCACCTACTTACCCGCAGCGGTCACCTCTGGGCACCAGGCATGTCGTTATGGAAAAGCAGCATAGTTAAGCCATTTCTGAAAACGTCAAGCAACAGCGTCGATTTCTCACATAAGGGGCGGGAAGCCAGCGTCTGTGTTGTCTGGGGAATCAAAGGCGAACAACGCTGGCGGCAGAAAGCACTCCAATATGATATCGCCATCTGGCGAATGGAAGATGGCTTCTTGCGCTCTTCCGGGCTGGGCTCAGATTTACAACCACCGCTATCACTCGTACTGGATAAAACCGGTATTTACTACGACGCTAATCGCCCCAGCGATCTCGAACATTCACTCATCCATTCGCAGCTAACGATCGAGCAGCAGCAGCGGACTGAGGTGCTACGTCAGAAGCTTATTGCGAGCAAACTGAGTAAATATAACCTTGGAGCTCGCTGGGCAATTCCAACCAATGCGGCTGACAGGCGCACACTGCTAGTCACTGGACAAGTTGAGAACGATGCCTCTATTGCTCGGGGAACCTTAACAATCAATACCAACCGGATGCTGCTGCGTACCGTCAGGGAGCGTAATCCGGAAGCTTATATTATCTACAAGCCACATCCTGATGTCCTTGTAGGTAATCGTCCTGGCCATATCCCGGACGAAGAGATGAATAGCCTCGCCGATTGCGTGGCACGGGATGCCGACATTATCGAATGCATTCAACAAGTTGATGAAGTTCACACAATGACTTCACTGTCAGGGTTTGAAGCGCTGATACATGGAAAAATGGTCTTTTGCTACGGCATGCCCTTCTATGCTGGCTGGGGGCTGACAACCGACGAGTACACCTGCGAGCGCCGTAAACGTCGTCTCACCATCAACGATCTACTGTACCAAACGCTGATTAGTTACCCCACCTACATCCACCCAGATTCTAAGCAGAGTATCTCGCCAGAAATGGCGATGGATTGGCTGTTTGCCCAAAAAAGGCCAGACCTGGGAGCAGTGCGCGGCTCTGCTCAGTATATGCAGCGACAGGGTCGCAAACTGCAGATGCTGCTTAAAGCCATGAAGAACTAACATCGAGAGGGATTCTCTATGAACAGTAATACAATCAATACACTCCTCTCAGGAAAACGTTATCTGCTATTGCAGGGGCCAATGGGACCGTTCTTCAACGATATGGCGGAATGGCTGGAGTCCCAAGGGCGAGAAGCCACTAATGTGGTATTCAACGCCGGCGACCGCTTTTATTGCCGGAAACGGCAGTATCTGACGTATGCGCAGTCACCGGAAAAATTTCCACACTGGCTAAAAGAGACGTGGCAGACATACCCATTCGACACCATCCTGTGTTTCGGAGACTGCCGATTACTGCATCAAGCGGCTAAACGCTGGGCGCAGGCTAAAGGCGTACGCTTCTTAGCATTTGAAGAAGGCTATCTGCGGCCACACTTTATTACGCTTGAAAGCGGTGGCGTAAACGCCTATTCCTCTCTCCCTCGAGATCCCGAGTTCTATCGTCATTTACCCAATATGCCTGAGCTTGAAGTACACAGTTTAAAACCCTCAACCAAACTGCGTATCTGGCATGCCATGTGGTATTACTTTGTGAGCTGGCATTATCAGGATCAGTTCCCTCAATATCGGCACCACAAGGTTTTCTCACCATGGTATGAAGCCAAATGTTGGATTCGTGCCGGCTGGCGTAAGCAGTGGTATAGATACAAAGAGCGACACGTCATGGGACGGCTGCAAACGACGCTGGATCAACAGTATTTTCTAGCCATTTTACAGGTCTATAACGACAGCCAGATCCGTAACCATAGTCCTTATAAGGATGTGCGTAACTATATAAACGATGTAATATTTTCGTTTTCTAAAAAAGCATCACCGACGGACCATCTGGTGTTTAAACACCATCCAATGGACCGTGGGCATCGTCTGTATGGACCATTGATTAAAAAGTTGGGCAAGCATTATGGGGTAAGCAATCGGGTTATTTATGTACACGATATACCTATGCCACGGATGCTAGCGCATTCGAAGGCGGTCATCACGATTAACAGTACTGCGGGGATATCTGCACTGATCCACAACAAGCCGTTAAAAGTGATGGGGCAAGCGCTGTATGACATTAAGGGCTTAACGTATCAGGGGCATCTCAATCAGTATTGGAGTACACACTTTAAGCCCGATGCGGTGCTATTTAAGAAATTTAGCGCCTACTTGCGGATGAATACTCAGATTAATGCCGTCTTTTATGGCAGGAAGTCACCTGAAATGGTGCAATATCAGGTGACTCATCAGGAAAAGATTACAGAAGGAAAATGGTTTTTGCAATAAAACCAAGTCTTAAACTATATGATTAAAAAATTTTACTTATGTTGAATGCCATCGATTTTTGCTTCGATTATATCTTTTTTTATTTTTATATTCAGAGCGAACCTTAGCA
>NZ_JAKCNS010000084.1 GCF_021440345.1 Kluyvera intermedia | reverse complement strand
TAAGTTGGCAGCATCACCCATTTTTGTGCATTACGTCGCATGTATATTCCTCGTTAAAATACAGGCGGGGCTGAATAAAGGTGAGGCTCGCAATGCCCTTGCGCGAGCGGTCTTTATGCATCGGCTGGGTGAAATCAGAGATCGGGGGCTGGAGAATCAGAGCTATCGAGCCAGCGGTCTGACGTTGCTGACTGCGGCGATCTCACTGTGGAATACGGTATATATAGAAAGAGCGATAGATTCTTTGAGACGAAAAGGGATCCCGATTAATGAGCAACTGATTACCATCTGTCACCACTGGGATGGGAACATATCAACCTGAGCGGGGATTACGTCTGGAGAACGAACCTCAAACTGGGACAGGGTAAATACCGCGCATTACGCTCAGTGAATAGTAATATGTACAAAAAACAGGCTTAACGAATGGAAGGGACTTCCCCTAGATATGCGCCTGATTAACTTTCGTGCAATCATAGGATAAACATTGACCCAGAGGGATTCGTTATGACCATCACCACTGTCGGTATCGATCTTGCTAAAAATGTGTTTGCTGTTCACTGCATTGACCAAAATGGTAAAGCTGTTCTGGTTAAACCCAAGGTGTCGCGTGCAGCACTTTCTGAACTCATCGCAGGTTTACCTCCCTGTGTCATTGGAATGGAAGCCTGCTCGGGTGCCCACTATTGGGCAAGATTATTCAGGCAGTATGGCCATGATGTCCGGTTGATGGCTCCGAAATTTGTCTCACCCTATCGCATGGCGGGTAAGACCGGGAAAAATGATGCAGCTGATGCAATAGCTATTTGTGAGGCAGTGCAGCGGCCGCATATGCGCTTTGTACCAGTCAAAGACGAAAGCCAGCAGGCAATGCAATGCTTACATCGGACAAGACAGGGATTTATCCAGGAAAGAACAGCAACGTATAACCGTCTTCGGGGCCTGATATCTGAATTCGGGGTTATTGCCCCACAAAGCACTGATGCTCTGCGTCATGTTGTTTCTGACCAGAAGGAAACTCTGCCAGTACAGGTTAGGCTGTGCATTGATGATCTATTGACACATGTCACTAATATTGAAGAGAAAATCGCCGAATATGACAGGGTATTATCTCGTGTGGCCAAAACAGATCATCGCAGCCAGCAGTTAATGGAACTGAAAGGTGTTGGGCCCACCACAGCGAGTGCGCTGGTCGCCAGTATTGGCAATGCCCATGATTTTAAGAACGGGCGCCAACTGGCAGCCTGGTTGGGGCTAACGCCATCACAATACAGTAGTGGCGGAAAATCAAAGCTTGGCAGGATAACAAAAGCGGGTGATGCCTATCTGCGAACCCTACTGGTCCAGGGAGCCCGTTCTGTAATGGTAGGGGCAGAGAATAGAACGGACCCGTTTAGCCGTTGGGTCTGCTCGTTGATTGGTAGGCGGGGATACTGGCGTGCTGTCGTTGCAATCGCCGCCAAGAATGCGAGGTTGTGCTGGGCATCATTACATTACGGCGATGACTTCAGACTGTATTCAACAACATGAAAAATTTAACTGAGTAGTAACTGAACTGTAAATTGTTGATGGTAAAGGGTTAGACCCCCGTGAGAAGTATCTGCATATCCTACTGGATATCACTATCCGATTAACGAAGGAGGATCTCACGAGCGTCTTTCATCAGGGTCCGAATCACTAGCGATTCAGCATGACCGTTTATAGTAGCGCAGTCTTATCCCTTGCCTTTCATTGATGAACAGACAGAAATTAAAAACCGGCGTTGACTGTTCGGGGAAGCCCTTATAGTAGGATAATTTCCGAATTCCAAGCGGACCCCCAGAAGGATATAAAAGCCAAAATCGCCGCCCTGACCTGCGTCCATTTCGAGGTAACCGAAAACGCCGAGAATCTGCTGCATAATTCTCTTGCCGCCTGGCAGAGCCCACAGGATACCTCACTGTGGCTCGACGACTTCGGCTCCGGCTACGCGGGAATTAACGCTATTCGCGGTTATCACTTTGACTATGTGAAAATTGATAAGGATTTTTTCTGGCACCTGATGCGCAAAGAGTCCGGCCGCCAGCTGATGGATGCGCTGGTGACCTTTTTATCGCGCAACCATCATAATGTGATTATTGAAGGTGTCGAAAGCGAAGCCCATAAAGAATGGCTGCAGGGAATGGAGTGGTTTGCTATCCAGGGACATTACTGGCGGGAAGTCAGTATTGAACAACTGGTCGCCGATGATATTGCCATGTAAAAAAAGCCGGGAATTCCCGGCTTTTTAACGTCACTTAATTATAAACTAATTCCCACGTTGCCCAGCTGGTAATCGGCCCGCTGGTGGCGCTTTTCGGCGTTGGCGAAACATAGCCAACGTAATAGGTGAACAGGCCGCCGCTGACCGCGCTTTCCTGCAAACGCACCTGATTTTGCTGCGGGTCCGCCGGGACAATTTTATTACTCTTATCCAGCGTATTATTATCGTTAGTCGATAGCGCCAGATAAATATTCTGCGCTCCATCCGGCAAGGTATTGGCCAGATACCCGGCGTTTTCGTTACCGACCGCCGTCAGTAAAAAACCATCGACCCAGCGCACGCTGACCCGACGCACCTCATCCTGCGAGGCTGCCCCACCATCATGGCGCAGCTGGCAGTTTGACAGTGCCAGGGTAAACGGCTGCGGTTTCATAAACGCCCCGGCACCGCGATCGTGGACTTCCGCCAGGCTGATCGGCGCCAGCCAGACATTACCGCTGCCGGCATGCTGGCCGCCGTTTAGCGCGATGCTACAGGAAATATCCGTCACCCGCCCGGCAAAATCGACCCGTCCGCGATCGTAATTGGTCTCAAAACCCCACGCCGAGGGGGCGGCGAGGCTGCCGCAAAATAGCAGCCACGCGATAGTGTTTTTCGGCAATCCCTTCATTCCCCCTCCCGTATTAATCGTACGTCAGGTTAAAGATCATATGCGACTCCACCTCGCCGGTGCTGGTCGTCGGGCCATACTGATAAAAACGCGCGTGCAGCGGTATGGTGATGTAGCGGGTCTCCTGATTATTCAAGCGGACGACGGTGTATTTCTTATTAAACTGCAGCGGGGAGCCATCCTTCAGCACCTGGATGCCAATGCCTTTCGCCATCCCGCTGCCGGCTTTTTCATTCAGCAAGGCGCCCATGGTAGCGGTAGTGCTGGTGGCCAGGGTACCGGAGAACGAGGTGCTAATGTTGGCATATCCCGTTTCACTCAGGCCGCCGCTGCACTGCAGGTCGATATTAAAATCCTTCCCGCCGGCGGTGGTGCCGACCCCTTTCAGGTCGGTGCGCCGGATGGAACCCACATCGACATTCATATTTTTCCCGCTCAGCACTGAACAGGAGGGCGAGACCACGGTGATGGCGTTGGCGCTCAGATAGGTTTCGAGGATCGGGTTATCGCCGCTCTCCCAGTCGTAGGAGGTGTACTTACCCGCCGCCAGGGTGCCGCTGCCGGTGGTTGCCGCGGTTTTGATAATCTCCAGCGTAAAGCGCGACCCTTCGAGGGAATAGCTGGTGGTGTTATATACCTGGGACGAAAAGACGTCGGGATAGACGATATTTACCGTTGCGCCGCTGCGGCTGAAACGCATGCCGATTCCCGGCACGTTGGTGGAGTAGATTTTATTTCCAAGGTCCGTGGCCCCTGGCGACACGATCTTCGCCGCAAAGCGGTTGGTGCCGGAAGTACAGCTATAGTTTGCCCCGCCGGGAGCGCTCATCGTCCAGTCGCGGGTAAGGATCACCGAGCCCACCGGCAGATCCGAGGGCACCACCACCCTGCCCACCACCATGTCCAGCATCACCGTTGGCGATGAGAGACGCGTACAGGAGGCCCAGGACGAGGTGGTTCCCAGCGCCATTAAGACGATAAAAAGCGTTAGTAATTTCCTCAGCGACATACGCTATCCTTTGTTGTTTGCTGTCCCAGATCCACCGAACACTGCCCGCCGCTCCACTTCACAATCGCGCGTTTGGCGTTCGCATCGCTGATAAACATCATGCTGCCCTGGCCGACAACGCCGATCTCCTTGCCGTCGGGGGAGAAAATACTTGCCGCAAACGGCAACGGCTCGTGGTTCGCCTGGCGCGCCTGCAGGGTGAGGTTGTTCTGCACCTTAGTGCCGAACGCGACCTTAACCACGCTGCCTTCCCACGGCACAACCTGCGCCACGGTGCGATCGAAGGCCACGTCGTCATGGCTGCCTTTCGGGTCGATTTCCACGGCGTTAATCCGGTACGGGCGCAGATACGGCAGGATGGCGTAACCATTGCTGTCCACACGGGTGCCCGGCGATCCCGGAAGCATCGCCCCGGCCGCGTCTTTGGCTTCAATCAGGGCCATCGTCGAGCCGCTTTCCGGTGAGAGCACCACGCCGCCGCTGTGGGCGATCATCGTCCCGCTGGCGCCAATGCCGCTCTGACGATAGCCTTCGCCCTGGCTGTAGCTGCCGTTGAGGGTGGTCCATGGCGTACGGTAGCTGCCGTTGAGCGCCACATCATGCTGACCGCCGGTGGCGGTGGTGGTCGACACGCCGTAGTTAAGGTTGTTTTCACTGTCCAGCGAACCGTTGATACCAATCTGCGAGCTGGCAAAGCGCGAGTTATTGAACGAGGTGTTCGACGTCAGGTTGGCGGTGCGGTTATCGCCAAACCACAGCGGGTAGCTGAAGTTGAGTGAAATACGATCGTCGCGACGATGACCGGAGCTGTCTGGCGTATAGACGCGCTGCGCGCTCGCCGACCAGGAGAGACGACCAAATGAATTGTTGTAGCTGACCTGATACTGCTTCTCGGTCCCGGAGCGGTTCCAGTAATCGGAGATACGGCCGCTGAGATAAAACCCGCCCCAGCCGTCCGGCAGGTTCTGGTTCACCGTGAAGGTCATGCCGTTTTTTTGCCGCCACAGGGTGTAGTTGCTGCGACTATTTTTTTCCTGATCGACGGCGTACAGCGCGTCGTTGAGGTTGTAATAACCTTTCGTCGAGTAGCGATACGCCGCCAACACGATGCTGGTCTGGGTATCGGTAAACATGCGGTTAAAGGTCGCGCGATAGCTCTGACCCGAGTCATCATGGGCATCGCTCTTCAACCGCGAATGGGTGACGTCAAAAGAGAGCGCGCCGATGCCGGTGTTCATCCCTGTCCCCACCAGGAAGGCCTGATAGTCGTCAAAACCGGTGACCCCGGTGTAGCCGGTCAACAGATTGTTGATCCCGTGCTGCCAGGTCGCCTGATAGAGCATCGGCTTGTTGCGCAGCGCGCTGTCGTCCACTTTACCGGCGGAGAGCGCGTAGCGGGTCATTCCCGGACGCAGCAGCTGGGCGACGGAAGCGTAAGGCACGCTAAACACTTCTACCGAGCCATCCGCTTCTTTCACCGAGACCTCAAGATCGCTGCCATAGCCGGAAGGATAGACATCCTGCAGGGTAAACGGTCCGGGCGGAACGGTGGTCTGATAGATAATATTGCTGCCCTGGCGCACGGTGACGAGGGCGTTGCTCTGCGCCACGCCGCGAATTTCCGGAGCATACGAGCGCATGCCGTCCGGGAACATATTGTCATCGGTGGAAAGATTAACCCCGCGCAGACCGATAGTGTCGAAAAATTCACCATTGGTGAAAATCTGCCCGCCGCTGACGATGGAGTTGAGCTGTGGGATAGGGCGCTGGAGATAGGTCTGGTTGCTGTTCCAGTGCGCTTTACCCTGCTGCTGCTGCCAGTTCAGGTTGCCGATGTGCTTCAGCAGCCAGCCGTCCCACGACAGACCGGCGTTGACGCCCAGATAGGCGCTGCTGTTATCCGACCCGCCTACCGAAGAGGTATGGCTGTTCCAGGCGTTCGCCATCCAGCCAAGATTGAGCGCGGTAATACCTTTGTCCCAGAACTCCGGGCTGACATAGTTTTTCAGGCGTTGATCTTCATAGATCTGCGGTACCGAAATGTTCAACCGCAGGGAGGACTGGACCAGGTTGTCTTTGACGTTTTCTTCGTTGCGCCAGGATTTGAGGCTACCGCAGTAGCCCTCCTGCTCGCTCAGCTGCGGATTGAGCTTTTCCGCCGCGATGCCATATTGGGCCAGCATCGCTTTGGTGTAGCAGACGCCCAGCCGACCATCTTTATCGCGCGCGATGCGTAAATCGTAGCGCCCTTTCCACTCGTCGTTGGTGTAGACGTCAAGGGAGTAAGTGCCTTCGGTAATCGCGCTGGTCGAAAAGCGCGACAGATCGACCTTTTCGCGACTGCCGACAATAAAGCCGTCGTTAAACTGATATACCGTTCCCGGGTTTTCCTGTCCGCTGGAAAATGGCGGAAAGCAGCACAGCGCGATGGCGATCGCGGTGCTTAATCTTCCCGGGCAGAATGACCTCTGCTTCATTAGCTTTTCCCTTATTTAACGGCCACTTTCACTGCGACATCGGCGCCATAGTCATTAATGTTGTTAACGGTCAGGGTTTCGCCGCGGTTGACGGCGGAGGAGAGCGCCACCGTCTGGCTGGACTGCGGCGCCAGCATCACGGTTTTACTGTTCAGGGCTTTACCGCCGTCGCGGGAAATACGGCTGACGGTAATGTAGAACGGCGTCGGGTTGTTGATGGCGAGACTACTGCCGCTGGCGGTCAGGGTCAGCTTCTCGGCCGCCGCATCGCGGTTGCCCAGTCCGGCAGGACGATAAATAAATTTAAAGCGCGAACGGATCGCCAGCTGCAGCACGTTCTGGCCTTCATTTTTCTGATTGGCCACCACCGGCGGAATTTCCAGCAGATTCAGCCACCACAGCGTCTCTTTATCTTTCGCCAGACCGGCGCTGCTACCGAGCTTAATACGCAGCGTCTGGCCGCTCTTGGCGTCAACGCGCGAAATCGGCGGGGTGATAATAAACGGGGTGGTAATGGTATCCGGTGTGGCATCGGCATCGCCGTTATCCAGCCAGGCCTGCGCCAGCGCCGGACGGTCGGCGTTATTTGAAAGCTGTACCGTTATTTCTTTTTCATTTCCTGGATAAATAAAGCGGGTACCGTTAACAATAATATTGTTGGCATGGGCCGCAAAACTAAAAATGAAACAGAAAAAAAGGGCAATACGCTTCATGCTGACCTCAGAATAAAAATACAAGCGGCGGACATTGCCGCTTTATTATTGTTATTAACTGCCCCATCGCGGGGCAGTTTTATTTTCTGACGGAATTACTGGTAAGTAATTTCGTAAGTCGCGTAGCTGTTAACCACACCGGTGGTTACCGTGGTCGGCGCGCTGGTGGCGTAGCCTACGTAGTAGGTGAAACGCGCGCCATCAGCTACAGCGGAAGCGTCGCCTTTCGCTTTCGGCTGAGTGCTGTCACCCGGGATGATTTTGTTGGTCAGCGCGGTAGCGTTGTCAGTAGACAGCACCAGCTGGATGTTCTGAGCACCGGAAGCTTCGGTGTTCGCCAGGTAGCCCTGTTGTTTGCTGGTTGCGCCAGCCAGCAGGTTACCGCCGGTCCAGTTCACGCCCAGTTTGCTTACGTCATCCTGTTTAGTGCCATCAGCAGCCTGGCAGTTAGAGACGTCAATGGTGAAAGATTTCGGTTTCAGGTAAGTATCCGCTTTTGCCGCTTTAACTTCAGTCAGGGTTACCGGAGACAGGTAAACGTTCGCATCGCTGCCCTGGCCGTTAACGGAAACAGTACAGGATACATCGGTAACTTTACCGAAGAAATTAACCTGGCCACCGCCAACAGTGGTATCAGCTGCATGGGCAGCAGTCATGCCAAAAAACGCGGTTGCCATTGCTGCAGAGAGAAGAACCTTTTTCATTGTCATTTCCTTGTCAGAGTGAATTACGAATCAATGAGCACACTGTGAATTCGCATAGAACCGGAAACATCAGGCGATGCTGATTTATGCCACTGCTATACCGAATCAACTTGAAGATGCAGGCTTGAGAACCTGAAAATTATCATTAATTCGAGATGCCAAAGAGCCTGCGATCTCTGGAAGAGTCACAGTAAAAAATTGGTCTATTGCCGCCTTGAAGTCCCGTTTACTTTTGAAGTAAACGTTGTTCCTCGACTTCTCATTCATTACTTTCCAAAGCCGCTCTATTGGATTGAGGTTTGGGCTGTAAGGTGGAAGATAATGCAGCTCGATATTAAGGACAAATGCCGCATCTCTGACCAAGTCACTACGGTGATATCCCGCACCATCTAAAATGATATGAAGCTTATGAGCTAACGGATAACTCTCTCTTAACTTACAGAAAAAGCGAACTATCGTTTCACTGTTAATGCTCTCATAATCATCAATAATAGTAGCTCCGATATCTGACAGGTTCAGTGCGCCAAGAATGTTCAATCGACTGCGATTTCCCGTTGTTTCAATCACTTTATCTTGACCAGTTCGTATCCAGCCATGAGATATTTTTGTTGATAGGGTTGGGTGAACAGCATCGATAAAGACTATCGATTCATCCTCGTCACAACTTGCCTTTAGCGCTTCGTAAGCATCTATGAAAGCTTGTTGTTTTGCTTCATCAAACTTATGTGGAACGCCTTTCGGTTGCTTGTAGCTAAAACCGTTATGGTGAAGCCATTTGTTCATACCAGAGACAGTGTAATCAAGTCCAAAAGTCTCTTTAACGTAGGCGACAATTTGATGAGTATGAGGATAGGTTCTCTCAGTCAAATGCTCGATTAGGTGCATGGTTTGAGTTGCAGAAAGCTTGCTTTGACTTCCGCCATTTTCAGGCTTAAGTTTTTCAGAAAGAACGTAGTCGCTAAGGTGACGTGCAACGGTGGATTCATGAATCCGAAGAGCTTGTGAAATCATGGTCTGACTCCAGCCTTCAGAAGCCAGCAAAACAGCCTTAATACGGTCGCAAACTCGACTATCACGTTCAATATCGTGCATTTGTTCGAGTTGCAGTTTCTGTTGAGGAGTCAGTGTAATTTTCATGGTTCGTAGCATGATCCTGATTCTAAAAAAAATCAATCATCTGAATCGCCACGGGTATAATAGAATCTTCGACTGACCGGGAGCCGCAATATTTAAGGCGTCAGGTAACGAACCTAAGGAAGGTGCGAACAAG
>NZ_JAKCNS010000083.1 GCF_021440345.1 Kluyvera intermedia | reverse complement strand
ATTTCGTAGCCTATATGATTTAGTTAAATTAAAAATATTTGTTAATTTAACTAAATCATAATAAGAAATTATTAGATTGGATGCGTGATGAAAATGAATAATTCTTTATTAATAAAATATAAATATTAATAAAACAGATGAAATACAAACAACCGATGATCAAAGTAAATATAATAAAGATAAAATAAAAATAGCCAGCGAGATATACAAAGGACTTTCCCCTCAGAAAAAGCCCTTATCCGGTCAATCCCCCATCAATTCCCTAACCAATTCGACACAGCGCAGGAACCGCGAGTCGTAATCTGACTCTTCAACATGCGCAAACTCAATGTTGTTCTTCTCAAGCATAGATACCAGCAGCGTCTGGAACTCTTTGCGATCAACCGAACTCCCCAAGCTGCGTAACCCGTCCGCGATCCATGGCGTGTTGTTCTCAAGCAAAATGACCAGGTCAAAACGATATTCATCAATCAATGCCTGAACAAAAGGATGTTCACGTCCTTCATACTTCTTACAAAATGCCTGCGTACTGACAAAGTCAGTATCAATAAAAGCCACCTTGTTAGCGTACTTTACTGCAAAATCGATATATTGCGCATGGCCAAGAGCGATTTTGTCATAGTCAGAATATTGCAGCGCCATCTCGTCACCGCCAAGATGAGAAAATACATAGTCACGGCCATATTCCCACGCACTGGTGGTATTGAATATATTCGCCAGCTTGTTCACCAACGTCGATTTACCGCTAGACTCACCGCCAAGAATCGCCACCGTGCGCACAAAGAACGGTTTCACTTCCGTTGGAATATAATCCCAATAACGGAACGGGTTCTCACGAATCTGCGCACCGCTGATATTCATAAACGTACGTTTCGGATCAATCAGCACTGTTTCAACGCCCAGATGTTCAAGGTACTGCGGTGCATCCGCCTCTTCTGAGCTGTAAATCCAGTTAGGCTGAATCCCCTTCTCTTCCATAAAGTTTTTTATCCCCGCGCTCCACACGTCCCAGCCATGCGGATACGGTTCCATCCCCTCTTCATTGAAGGCATGAATACGGATATTTTTCTGATATTTGAAGGTCTGTAATAGCCAGCGCAGGCGATCCGATACGGTTGGCTGCTGCGACATGGCGCTCTCTTCAAACAACGCACGGTCGCGCGTATCGTCATAACCCATGATGATATGCAGTTCGTCGACCTGACTACAGGCACGCTGAATAAGATAAATATGCCCCGTATGCAGGGGATAGAATTTACCAAATACCACGCCAATATTTTTCTGCTGACGCGGAAATTCCAGATTCAGAAAGCGATGTAATGCTTCCAGCTTTTGCGCGCTGGGACTTTTAATTTTGGCGTTCAGAAGCTGGCTTAAATAGCCCTTGGTCATGCCGCTAGCGTCAGCGACCTGCTGTAACGTGCAGCCTTTCTGACGGATTGCGGTTTTAAGATAGTCAAACGATGACACAAGAGCCTCCTGCAAAAAATTGGGGTAAACCATGTACCCATTATACAAAAAACCCGGAAGTACTCATCGCACTATCCGGGCTAATATGTTCGACGCTACTCAGCAACGCCGGAATTTATCAGTATAAGTCGTCAAATACGCCGAGCGCATCAGAGAGTTTCTTCACGCCAAATACCTGCATCCCTTCCGGAAGTTTCTTCGGTACGTTAGCGGCCGGGACAATCGCCCGACGGAAACCATGCTTCGCCGCTTCCGAAATACGCTCCTGTCCGCTTGGTACAGGACGTATTTCACCGGCCAGCCCGACTTCACCAAATACCACCAGATCGTGCGGCAGAGGTCTATCGCGCAGGCTGGAGACCATCGCTAGCAGCAATGCCAGGTCAGCACTGGTTTCAGTGACTTTCACGCCGCCCACGACATTAACAAACACATCCTGATCCGACATCTGCAGGCCGCCATGACGATGCAACACCGCCAGCAGAATCGCCAGACGGTTCTGCTCAAGCCCCACGGCTACACGCCTTGGGTTCGCCATCATCGATTGATCCACCAGCGCCTGAATCTCTACCAGTAGCGGTCGCGTTCCTTCCCAAACCACCATCACCGAACTGCCGGAAGTCACTTCGTCACCACGGCTCAGGAAGATGGCGGACGGATTACTGACTTCGCGCAGCCCCTGCTCAGTCATGGCGAAGACACCAAGTTCATTCACCGCGCCAAAACGGTTCTTATGGCTACGCAGGGTACGGAAACGGGAATCAGCATCGCCATCAAGCAGCACAGAACAGTCGATGCAGTGTTCCAGCACCTTCGGCCCGGCCAGCGAGCCGTCTTTGGTTACGTGGCCAACCATCACAATCGCCACGCCGCGCGTTTTGGCAAAGCGCGTCAGATAAGCGGCTGTCTCACGCACCTGCGCGACACTGCCGGGCGATGACTGGATATCCGCCATATGCATCACCTGGATGGAGTCAATAACCATCAGCTTCGGCTGCTCTTCCTCAGCAATCAGGCAAATCTGTTCAATGCTGGTTTCCGAAAGCATATTCAGGTTAGCGGTTGGCAGGCCAAGACGATGTGCTCGCATAGCCACCTGTTGCAGCGACTCTTCCCCGGTGACGTACAGCGTTTTCATCTGTTCGCCTAGTTTGCACAGGGTTTGCAGCAGCAGCGTTGATTTACCAGCGCCAGGGTTACCGCCAATAAGAATCGCGCTGCCAGGCACCACACCGCCGCCCAATACGCGATCGAATTCTTTAAAACCGGTAGAAAAACGCGGCAGCTCTTCCAGACTAATGTCTGACAGTTTTTGCACCTTCGCGACGCCCGCATTACCCGCATAACCGCTCAGGCGTTCATTACGTGCGACCGTTGGAGAAGCCGCAACGCGCACTTCGGTGATGGTATTCCAGGCCTGACAGGCGCTGCATTGCCCCTGCCAACGAGGGTAATCCGCACCGCACTCATTACAGACAAATGCGCGTTTAGGAGCTTTCGCCACGTTAACCTCTTTATTTCTGATTCAGGCTGCCGGAGAGGATACAAAATACCCCCATCAAATCGGCATGACGGATAGTCACTTCCGTCTGTTCATTCACTTTCGGTTTGGCATGATACGCAATTCCCAGACCGGCCGTTTTGATCATCGGCAGATCGTTCGCACCATCACCAATCGCTACCGTCTGCGCGTGGATGATTTCATGTTTTTCAGCCAGCTCGAGCAGCGTTTTGGCTTTGTACTGCGCATCAACGATATCGCCAACCACTTCTCCCGTCAGCTTGCCATCACGGATACCCAGTTCATTGGCAACCGCTGCGGTCAAACGTAGTTTATCGCGCAGGTATTCGGCAAAGAAGGTGAATCCGCCGGAAGCAATCGCCACTTTCCAGCCCAGCGTTTCTAGTTTAAGAACCAGTTGGGTTAACCCCGGCATGAGTGGCAACGTGTCGCGCACCTGGCGCAAAATATTGGCGTCGGCATCTTTAAGCGTCGCCACGCGTTGGCGCAGGCTGGCACTAAAGTCCAATTCGCCTCGCATCGCGCGCTCTGTCACTTCAGAGACCAGTTCACCGGTCCCCGCCAGCTTGGCAATTTCATCGATGCATTCGATCTGAATCGCCGTGGAATCCATATCCATCACCAGTAGACCCGGCGTACGCAGGTGCGGTATTTTGCCCAACGGAGCCACATCCAGCCCGGCCTCATGCGCCAGGCGCGTGGCTCTAGGCGTTAATGATCCCGCCAGACGAATCACCTGATAGTCTTCAACGCACCAGGCTGCTACGATCACCATAGCGGCACCCAGTTTACGTTGGTAAGTGGTTAGGCGATCTTTGTTGAGGCCGCGGCCATACAGCAGCCAGCCGCTGCGCCCAGCGTGATAATCCAGCGGCATGACTTCATCGCCGCTAAGCGAAAGCGGCAACCCAGGCCACAAGGAGACATCTTCAGGCAGGTCGCACCAGGTCAAACTGTTTGGCATTACAGCTCCAATCTTCTCTATTAAGCCCAGGAAAATAACGCATGAGGCTACCTTGTAACCAGCGCTTCTGGCAACATTAAGCTGTAAATTTTCAAAGGTGGAATATGGTTCGCGCAAAACTGAAATTTCGATTGCATCGCACCGCGATTGTTCTGATATGCCTCGCCCTGCTGGTCGCTCTGATGCAGGGTGCGTCCTGGTTCAGTCAACAAAGCCAGAAACAGCGAAATCCTCAGCTCGAAGAACTTGCGAGAACGTTGGCTTATCAGGTCTCGCTGAACCTGGCACCCATGATGAAAAGCGAAACGCCGGACGAGAAAAAGATCGGCAATTTGCTTAAGCAACTCACCGGTAAAAGCCGCATTCTTGATGCTGGGGTTTACGATGAACAAGGCGATCTCATTGCACGCGCAGGCGAACAGGTCGATCTCCGCGATCGTCTGGCGCTGGACGGCAAAAAAGCCGGCAGCTACTTCAATCAGCAGATTGTCGAACCGATTCAGGGGAAAAATGGCCCGCTGGGTTATCTTCGCCTGACGCTGGACACCCACACCATCGCCACCGAATCCGGACAGGTGGATAATACCACCAATATTTTACGCCTGATGCTGCTGCTGTCACTGGCGATTGGCGTGGTGCTGGCCCGCACGCTGCTGCGCGGGAAACGCACACGTTGGCAGCAGTCACCATTCCTGCTCACCGCCAATAAGCCGGTTCAGGACGAAGATAAAGATTAATCAGAAAAGGAAATCGCTATGTCAACGCTGCGCCTGCTGCTTTCAGACTCTCACGATCCGTGGTTTAACCTCGCCGTCGAAGAGTGTATTTTTCGCCAAATGCCCGCGACCCAGCGAGTACTCTTTCTATGGCGTAATGCCGATACCGTGGTCATCGGCCGGGCGCAGAACCCATGGAAGGAGTGTAATACCCGACGTATGGAGGAGGACAATGTTCGTCTGGCACGCCGAAGCAGCGGCGGTGGCGCGGTGTTCCACGATCTCGGGAATACCTGTTTTACCTTTATGGCGGGTAAACCAGAATATGACAAAACCATCTCCACTTCTATTGTGCTGGAAGCGTTGAATTCTCTTGGGATCAGCGCCGAGGCTTCCGGGCGTAACGATCTGATCGTCAAAACCGAAGAGGGGGAACGTAAGGTCTCTGGTTCAGCCTATCGCGAAACCAAAGATCGCGGTTTCCACCACGGTACCCTGCTGCTAAATGCCGACCTTAGCCGTCTGGCTAACTATCTCAATCCGGATAAGAAGAAGCTACAGGCTAAGGGGATAACCTCCGTACGCGGCCGCGTGGCAAATCTGGTCGAGCTTTTGCCAGAGATCACCCACGAGCAAATTTGCGAGGCCGTCACCGAAGCGTTCTTCCAGCATTACGGCGAGCGCGTCGAGGCGGAGATTATCTCTCCCGATAAAGCGCCGGATCTGCCTAACTTCGCGGAAACCTTCGCTCGCCAGAGTAGCTGGGAGTGGAACTTCGGTCAGGCGCCGGCATTTTCACATCTGCTGGATGAGCGCTTCACCTGGGGCGGCGTAGAGCTGCATTTCGACGTTGAGAAAGGGCTAATCACGCGTACGCAGGCGTTTACCGATAGCCTGAACCCTGCCCCGCTGGAGGCGCTTGCCGAGCGTTTACAAGGCTGTCAGTACCGTTCTGATGTGTTGCAGAAAACCTGCGAAGCGTTGATGGCTGATTTTCCGGAACAGGAAAGCGAGCTGCGGGAACTGTCAGTGTGGATTGCGGGGGCCGTACGCTAATAAATTGCCGGAGAGCAACTACGCCTTCTCCGGCAATATTCAGACTTGCCAGCCCGGTAAGCATAGCGCTACCGGGCAACACAATACTTACGCTTTATCGCCCAGCAGGACAGATTCCAGCGCAATTTTGATCATATCGTTGAACGTCGTCTGACGTTCAGCGGCAGTGGTCTGCTCGTGAGTACGGATATGGTCAGACACGGTGCAGATTGTCAGCGCTTTCGCACCGAACTCAGCCGCAACGCCGTAGATACCAGCCGCTTCCATTTCCACGCCCAGAATGCCGTATTTTTCCATCACGTCGAACATGGTTGGATCCGGCGTATAGAACAGATCGGCGGAGAAGATGTTGCCGACGCGAGCGTCAACGCCCAGCGCTTTGGCTGCATCAACCGCATCACGTACCATGCCGTAGTCAGCGATAGCCGCGAAATCGTGATCTTTGAAACGCAGACGGTTTACTTTGGAATCGGTGCACGCACCCATGCCGATAACCACATCACGCAGTTTCACGTCAGCGCGAACTGCGCCACAGGAACCCACGCGGATGATTTTCTTTACGCCAAAGTCGGTGATCAGCTCTTTGGTGTAGATAGAGCAGGATGGGATACCCATACCGTGGCCCATCACGGAAATTTTACGGCCTTTGTAAGTACCGGTGAAACCTAACATGCCGCGAACGTTGTTTACTTCACGAACATCTTCGAGGAAAGTCTCAGCAATGTGCTTAGCACGCAGCGGGTCGCCAGGCATCAAAACTACGTCAGCGAAATCACCCATTTCTGCGTTAATATGTGGAGTTGCCATCAATTTATCCTTATTAAAATTGAGAAGAATACCCTAAGAGTTTCGCGTTGCAGGAAGGCGACGAATTCGAGGATCCCCGGGAGCATAGATTCACTATGTGACCGGGGTGAGCGAATGAAGTCAACGCATCTGCAGCGCGAAAGACAACGGGTATCACAGCATATTTTTACCGTACGCCATTGGTGAGGTACCGAAGTAGCTCGCCAGCGTCTGGCCGATATCCGCGAAGGTTTCACGGTGTCCCAAAGAGCCTGCTTTCACTTTCGGGCCGTAAACCAGCACCGGAATGTGCTCACGGGTGTGGTCAGTACCTGGCCAGCTTGGGTCACAGCCGTGGTCGGCGGTCAGGATCAGAATGTCATCCTCACCCACCAGCTCCATCAGTTCAGGCAGACGGCGGTCGAACAGCTCAAGACCGGCAGCATAGCCCGCGATATCGCGACGGTGGCCCCAGGAAGAGTCGAAATCCACGAAGTTGGTGAAGACAATAGTCTCGTCACCGGCTTCTTTCATCTCTTTGATGGTGGCGTCAAACAGCGCATCCAGGCCGGTCGCTTTCACTTTTTTAGTGATGCCGCAGTTGGCGTAGATATCGGCAATTTTACCGACAGAAACCACGTGGCCATGTTTTTCATCAACCAGTTTCTGCAGAACGGTCGCCGCTGGCGGTTCAACGGCCAGATCGTGGCGGTTACCGGTACGCTGGAAGTTACCCGCTTTGTCGCCCACAAACGGACGCGCGATCACGCGGCCAATGTTGTAGCCACCTTCGGTCAGCTCTTCACGGGCGATTTCACACAGCTCGTAAAGTTTATCCAGACCATAGGTTTCTTCGTGGCAGGCAATCTGGAACACGGAGTCAGCGGAGGTATAGAAAATCGGCTTGCCGGTTTTCATATGCTCTTCGCCCAGTTCGTCCAGAATGACGGTACCGGAAGAGTGACAGTTACCGAGATAACCCGGCAGATTGGCACGTTTAACCAGTTTATCCAGCAGCTCCTGCGGGAAGCTGTTCTGGTGGTCGCTGAAATAGCCCCAGTCGAACAAAACCGGTACGCCGGCGATTTCCCAGTGACCTGATGGGGTGTCTTTACCGGAAGAGAGCTCGTGCGCCCAACCGTATGCACCAATAACGTCTGCCTTGCCGTCCATGCCGGCAGCAATTTTACCGGTTGAACCTTCATGCGCTTTCACCAGACCCAGACGAGTCAGGTTAGGCAAATTCAGCGGGCCCTTACGACCTTTGTCAGCCTCGCCTTTGGCGCAGGCTTCTGCAATGTGGCCCATGGTATCTGCGCCGACATCACCAAAGCGGTCAGCGTCTTCCGTTGCACCAATCCCAAAGGAGTCCAGCACCATAATAAATGCACGTTTCATCTTGTTCTCCATACATCTTGCGCTGCAAAAAAGCGATCAGATCAGTATATAACTATTCGGTGATGCGACGATAGACGGTCGGCGTAATTTCAGGCGCTTTGTCGTCCAGTTTAATTGCCGCTTTGACGGCTTTCGCCGCGTCCTGCCAGCTGGCTTCGTCTTTCGCGTGGATGATTGCCAGCGGACGTTGTCCGTCAACGCTGTCGCCCAGACGCGCCATGTCGGTGAAGCCGACGCTGTAATCAATGGTGTCAGATGCCTGGCGACGACCGCCACCCATCGAAACCACTGCCATTCCCAGTGCACGGGTGTCCATTGCACTCACAAAGCCTTCGGTATCAGCATAGACTGCTTTGCTGAGCATCGCCGTTGGCAGATATTTCGCATAGTTTTCAACGAAATCAGTCGGGCCTTTCTGTGCCGCGACCATACGGCCGAAGATGTCAGCCGCTTTGCCGTTATCCAGTACCGCCTGCAGCTTAGCGCGCGCTTCAGCGTCGTCTTTCGCCAGGTTACCGGAGATCAGCATTTCCACGCACAGCGCCATGGTGACGTCGAACAGACGTGGGTTACGGTATTCACCGGTCAGGAATTGCACCGCTTCGCGAACTTCAACGGCGTTACCCGCGCTGGATGCCAGCACCTGGTTCATGTCGGTCAGCAATGCGGTTGTCCGCACGCCCGCACCGTTAGAAACGCCGACGATCGCTTCAGCCAGCGCTGCAGACAGTTCGTAGGTTGGCATAAAGGCGCCGCTACCCACTTTCACATCCATCACCAGCGCATCCAGGCCTTCGGCCAGTTTTTTAGCCAGAATAGAGGCTGTAATCAGCGGGATGGAGTCCACGGTCGCGGTAATGTCGCGGGTGGCATAAAAACGTTTGTCCGCCGGTGCCAGCGAGCTGGTTTGCCCAATAATCGCCACACCCACGTCTTTAATAATTTCGCGGAAACGGTTGTCGTCCGGGAAGATGTCGAAGCCCGGAATCGCTTCCAGTTTGTCGAGCGTACCGCCGGTATGGCCGAGGCCGCGACCGGAGATCATCGGAATATAGCCGCCGCAGGCTGCCACCATCGGGCCAAGCATCAGAGAGGTAACGTCACCGACGCCGCCGGTGGAGTGCTTGTCGACAATTGGGCCGTTCAGGTTGAGGCTTTTCCAGTCAAGGACGGTGCCCGAATCCCGCATCGCCATGGTCAGCGAGACACGCTCCGGCATGCTCATATCATGGAAGAAAATGGTCATCGCCAGGGCTGCAATCTGCCCTTCAGAGATGGTGTTATCGCGAATACCGTTGATAAAGAAACGAATTTCCTCATCACTCAGTGCCTGACCATCACGTTTTTTACGAATAATTTCTTGAGCGAGAAACAAGGTACCCTCCTATGAAGTTAATAGCGAGGCTGGGGTGTTAACCCTCATCCTGGCCCTCTCCCGACCCGGGAGAGGGAAGCGCATGACATGATTTTTTGTCATCACGTTACCCGGTTTTCGCCCTCTCCATCCGAGGAGAGGGTTAGGGTGAGGGTGCACCCGTCGAACATGCCGACTTAGTAGCTGCTTGCGCTTTTACCGTCGCCGTGGCCCAGCGCTTTCAGCAGGCTTGCCAGCAGGGAAGATGCGCCAAAGCGGTAGTGGCGGGAGTCAGCCCAGTCAGCGCCGAACAGTTCATCAGCGATAGACAGGAACAGCTGCGCGTCTTCAGCGGTACGAACGCCGCCCGCCGGTTTGAAGCCTACGGTTTTTTCTACGCCCATATCACGAATCACTTCCATCATGATGCGCGCGCTTTCCGGGGTTGCGTTGACCGGAACTTTACCGGTAGAGGTTTTAATGAAATCAGCGCCAGCTTTGATAGAGATTTCAGATGCTTTACGAATCAGCGCTTCTTCTTTCAGCTCACCGGTTTCGATGATCACTTTCAGCAGAACGTTTGCCGCCGCACAGGCTTCTTTACAGGCTTTAACCAGATCAAAACCAATCTGCTCATTACCCGCAATCAGCGCACGGTATGGGAATACAACGTCAACTTCGTCAGCACCGTAGGCGATAGCCGCGCGGGTTTCTGCCAGCGCAATATCAATGTCGTCGTTACCGTGCGGGAAGTTGGTGACGGTGGCGATACGGATGTTCGGCGTACCCTGCTCGTTCAGCGTTTTACGCGCAATCGGAATGAAACGCGGATAGATGCAGACCGCGGCAGTGTTGCCAACCGGCGTTTTTGCCTGATGACACAGGGCGATAACTTTCGCATCGGTGTCGTCTTCATTCAGGGTAGTTAAGTCCATCAACTGCAGCGCACGCAGGCTGCTTGCCTTTAAATCAGTCATTTTTCTCTCCGACGGCACTGTGCCGTGTAAATCGTTACCTTGCGGGTCTGTGACTATTGTAACACCGCCCCGCGCTCACACTTCGACTTTCATCACACTTAGTGAAAACTTCGTACAAATTTGCATTACAACAACGCGACACACTTCAAACTTTAGCCGTAAAGGTGCGAATAAAAACGCCCATTCAGCCGCTGGGATCAAAGGATCGCCGCATCGCTTTTCATACACTTCTCGCATCGCTCGTCTGAGGAACCGAACATGCCAACATCGATTGATTCACCGCTGCTGCAACACTGCCAGCAAATTGTGACAAGCTCCGTATTAACTCCGGAACAGAAACGCCATTTTCTGGCCTTAGAGGCCGAAAACGCCTTACCGTACCCTGAGATTTCAGAGGTCGCTCAGGCTGCGCTAGCCGACGGCGTTATCTGCGATATGTTTGAAGGACACGCGCCTTATAAACCGCGCTACGTCCTGCCGGACTACGCTCGCTTCCTGGCAAACGGCTCCGAATGGCTGGAGCTGGAAGGTGCCCAGGACCTGGATGACGCGCTTTCACTGCTCACCATCCTGTATCACCACGTCCCTTCCGTCACCGCGATGCCGGTCTATCTCGGTCATCTTGATGAGCTGCTGTCACCATATGTTAGAATTCTAACACAAAATGAAATCGATATTCGAATAAAACGTTTCTGGCGCTATCTCGATCGCACGCTGCCGGATGCCTTTACCCACGTCAACATTGGGCCACACGACACGCCTATCACCCGCGCTGTTTTACGCGCAGAAGCCGAATTGAAGCAGGTTGCGCCGAATCTAACTTTTATCTACGATCCGGAAATTACGCCTGAAGATTTACTGCTTCAGGTGGCACAAAATATTTGTGAGTGCAGTAAACCGCACATTGCTAACGGGCCACTAAATGATAAAATTTTCACAAAAGGCCAATATGGCATCGTCAGCTGTTACAACTCACTGCCGGTCGCTGGCGGCGGGAGCACGCTAGTACGCATGAATTTGCAGCAGGTTGCCCTGCGCAGCCGCTCTATCGAGGATTTTTTCAGCCACCAGTTGCCGCACTACTGCCAGCTACAAACCGACATCATTGATGCGCGCTGCCGTTTCCTCTATGAGCAATCTCACTTCTTTGAGAATAGCTTCCTGGTGAGCGAAGGGTTGATCGACCCAGACCGATTTGTCCCGATGTTTGGCATCTATTCGCTGGCCGAAGCCGTCAACGTTTTGTGTGAACGTGAGGGCATCGAGGCTCGCTACGGCAAGGACGAACAGGCCAACCAGCTTGCCTACCGTATCAGCGCCGAGCTGGCAGATTTTGTCGCCCGCACGCCGGTACAATACGGTTGGCAGCAGCGTGCGTTACTGCATGCGCAGTCGGGGATCAGTTCGGATATAGGCACCACACCGGGCGCACGTCTGCCTTACGGCGACGAGCCTGACCCAATAACCCATCTGCTCGCCGTGGCACCGCACCACGCGCACTATGCGGCGGGGATCAGCGACATCCTGACCCTTGATGAAACGGTGAAGCGTAACCCGCAGGCCGTTATGCAACTGTGTCTGGGCGCGTTCAAGGTCGGGATGCGCGAGTTCAGCGCCAATGTCAGCGGCAACGATTTGGTACGCGTCACCGGCTATATGGTGCGCCTGTCCGACCTGGAGAAATATCGCGCGGAAGGTTCACGTACCAATACCACGTGGTTAGGTGAAGAAGCCGCCCGCAACACTCGTATCCTGGAACGTCAACCTCGTGTAGTAAGCCATGAACAGCAGATGCGCTTTAGTCAGTAAAATCATCCCCTTTTCCTGCGTCGACGGGCCGGGCAGCCGCCTGGCCCTGTTTCTGCAGGGCTGCAATCTACGCTGCAAGAATTGCCATAACCCGTGGACCATGGGGCGCTGCAACGACTGCGGTGAGTGCGTTCCCCAGTGCCCCCATCAGGCGCTGAGCTTGAGTGAAGGGAAAGTACAGTGGCAATCGGATGTCTGCCAGCAGTGTGATACCTGCCTGCATCTGTGTCCGCAGCAGGCCACGCCCATGGCACAGGTCATGAGCGTGGAACAGATTATCCAGCAGATAAATAAAGTCGCGCCGTTTATTGAGGGCATTACCGTTAGCGGCGGCGAGGCCACCACCCAGCTACCGTTTATCTGCGCGCTGTTCCAGCGCATCAAGGAAACGCCGGAACTCAGGCATCTGACGTGTCTGGTCGACAGTAACGGCGAATTACCGATAACCGGCTGGGAAAAGCTGCACCCGTTGTGTGATGGCGTGATGGTGGACTTGAAGTCATGGGATAATGCCCATCACCTTGCCCTCACGGGAAAAAGTAATGCCCGTATCAAACAAAGCATCCAATGGCTGGCGCAGCAGGGAATGTTGAGCGAACTGCGGCTGCTGGTGATCCCAGAGCAGACGGATTATCTGCAAGAATCTGTCGCGTTAAGCGAATTTATTGCCGGGCTGGGTGAAATTCCCGTGCGACTTAACGCATTTCACGCTCACGGAGTTTACGGAGAGGCAAAAACATGGCGCAGCGCCGGGCCGCAGGATATTGAGGCTGTCAGCCAGGCGCTGCAGGCCGGAGGGATAACGAGAATTATCCCTCCGGCGCTGTACTTATAGGGCGAGGAATACGCCGGCGATAGTGGCGCTCATCAGGTTGGAGAGCGTCCCTGCCGCGACAGCTTTCATACCCAGCTGGGCAATTTCCTGACGGCGATTCGGTGCCATACTGCCCAAACCACCGATCAAAATGGCTATTGAAGAGAAGTTAGCAAAACCACACAGTGCGAAAGAGATAATCGCTTTCGTGTGGTTGGAAATCACCTGCAGCCCTGCTGCCGCGACGTCCGCATCAGCCTTCAGGTATTCACCGAAGTTCATGTAAGCCACGAATTCGTTGATAACCAACTTCTGACCGATAAAGGAGCCCGCTACCGTCGCTTCGCTCCACGGCACGCCAATGACCCACGCCAGCGGCGAGAAGACCCAGCCCAAAATCAGCTGCAGCGACAGATCCGGATAGTTAAACCAGCCGCCAACGCCGGAAAGAATACCGTTCAGCAGAGCAATCAGCGCGATAAATGCCAGCAGCATTGCCCCAACGTTTAGCGCCAGCTGCATCCCTGAAGCCGCACCCGATGCCGCAGCGTCCAGCACGTTTGCCGGTGCATCCGCATCTTTTTGATTCTTTTCAAGCGATGGCGAATCATGCGGCGTTTCCGTTTCCGGCACGATGATTTTGGCAAACAGCAGCCCGCCCGGTGCCGCCATAAACGAAGCTGCAATCAGATACTCCAGCGGGACACCCATCTGCGCATAGCCCGCCAGCACGGAGCCGGCCACCGACGCAAGGCCGCCGCACATGACGGCAAACAGCTCAGAACGGGTCATGGTCGCAATATACGGGCGCACCACCAATGGTGCTTCCGTCTGGCCGACGAAGATATTCGCCGTGGCCGAGAGCGATTCCGTCCGTGAGGTTTTCAGTACTGCACGCAGCGCGCCGCCCAAAATACGAATCACAAACTGCATGATGCCGAGGTAGTACAGCACGGCAATCAGCGAGGAGAAGAAGACGATAACCGGCAGGACGCGCAGCGCAAACACAAAGCCGCCGCCGCCAAACACCTCGAACATCTTATCGGAAACCAGACCGCCGAAGAGGAAGCCAATACCTTCGTTGCCGTAAGCAATAACATTGGCAACGCCTTCGGACATCGCCAGCAGTACTTTCCGCCCGGCGGGAACATAGAGAATTAGCGCGCCGATGCCGACCTGCAGTAGCCAGGCCCCCAACACGGTTCGGAGATTAATCGCTTTACGATTACTGGAGAGTAGTAAGGCAATGGCGAGCAGCACCACCATGCCAATAAGTCCCATGAGGATTTGCATACAGAGTCCCTGTGTATTGAAAAACATGATAATTACGGCAGAACAACGCGGCGATTATAACGTCACGAAATTATCTTTTTCAGCCAATGTCACAGGTTTAACGCAAGAGAAAGAGGTTAATAATTGATAATGAGATCTAAGTCACCCTACAAGTTTGAAAAGAGTGCATAGGTATTGTCGTGCAGGGCTTGCGCAATTTGCTCCGGTGGCTCATCGCGCAAAGCACACAGATGGGTAAATACGTCGGCAACCCGCTCCGGGCGGTTCGGTTGTCCCTGAAAACCATTCAGCGGCATATCGGGAGCATCGGTCTCCAGCACCAGCGCCTCCAGAGGCAATCGCGCCATCACGTCACGGGTTTTACTCGCGCGGGGGTAAGATATCGTGCCACCGACGCCAATTTTGTAGCCCAGTTGCACAAAGCGCTCGGCCTGCTGCAGGCTGCCAGCAAAGCCATGTATCACGCCGGTTCTCGGTAAATTGTGCCGCTTCAGGTGCAGCGCCAGCTTATCGTGAGTTCGCCGCGAATGCAGGATAACCGGTAGATCATAGCGTTTTGCCAATTGCAGTTGCGCGTCCAGCAGGAACTGCTGGCGCTCAAACTGCGGGTTTTCCCGATACAGATCCAGGCCGATTTCTCCCATCGCCACCAGCTTTTCTGGTTTCGCTGCGAGATGCATTTCCAGCTGTTCCAGACTCTGTTCGTCATGGCGTTCGACAACTATCGGGTGCAGCCCCAGCGCGGCATACAGCGGGGCGTGAGATGCGGCGAGCGCCATAACTTGCGCAAAGCGTTCCGCTTCAACCGCCGGAACAATAATCTTATCAACCCCGGCAAGCGCGGCTTGCATAAGGCTTGCCGCTTCATTATCGGTGAAAGGCGGAAAATCAAAATGACAGTGAGTATCGATAAAACGGTAGGTCACACGCGCCTCGCCGGTTGTGGGTCACAATAGGATTATCGTAAAGCACAGCCGCAGAGGAATACATAAAAAAAGTCAGCGCACTGGCGCTGACTTAGACGTGGTTGCTGTGACAGAACAAATTGCTAAGGACGCTTACGCCCCATGAACAGGCTGACCAGGAACAAGATTAGACCGACGACAAACACAATTTTTGCCGCGCCCGCTGCTGCCCCCGCCAAACCACCAAAACCCAAAGCGGCGGCAATCAACGCGATAACCAGAAAGATAATGCCCCAACGAAACATATGATTCTCCTTTACCCGTACGTGCCGACCCTGCTGTCGAACCAACAAGTCATCATGTTTTCTTTATGTTACAGATAAGAGCCTAGGCCAAAAATCGGGCCGTTGCGTTGTAAGTGCTGACAATTAAGAACAATCTGTTGGGGGCAAGACGAAAATAAAGAAGGCAGAGCACGGCGGGCGCCGTGCTCTGAGAGAAGATTAGTGCTCGCGGGTTTTGCGGAACTCAACTTCAGGATAACGCTCCTGAGTCAGATTCAGGTTCACCATGGTCGGGGCGATATACGTCAGATTATCGCCGCCATCCAGCGCCAGTTGAATTTCGTTTTTACGTTTAAACTCTTCGAATTTCTTCACGTCTTTGCTCTCAACCCAGCGGGCAGTCGCGACGTTAACGGATTCGTAGATAGCTTCAACGTTGTATTCGCTTTTAAGACGCGCAACCACCACGTCAAACTGCAGCACACCTACCGCACCCACGATCAGATCGTTGTTGGCGATTGGACGGAATACCTGTACTGCACCCTCTTCTGACAGCTGAACCAGCCCTTTCAGCAGCTGTTTCTGCTTCAGCGGATCTTTGAGGCGAATACGACGGAACAGCTCTGGTGCGAAGTTCGGGATCCCGGTGAACTTCATCATCTCGCCTTGGGTAAAGGTGTCGCCAATCTGGATGGTGCCGTGGTTATGCAGGCCGATGATGTCGCCTGGGTAGGCTTCTTCAACGTGCGAACGGTCGCCCGCCATAAAGGTCAGCGCGTCGGAAATCACCACATCTTTACCGATACGCACCTGGCGCAGCTTCATGCCTTTTTCATATTTGCCAGACACCACACGCATAAACGCCACGCGGTCGCGGTGTTTTGGGTCCATGTTGGCCTGAATTTTAAAGACGAAGCCGGTGAATTTCTCATCCTGCGCTTCGACCAGACGAGTGTCAGTGCGGCGCGGCATCGGCGCCGGAGCCCACTCCACTAAACCGTCCAGCATATGGTCAACGCCGAAGTTACCCAGCGCGGTCCCGAAGAATACCGGGGTGATTTCACCGGCCAGGAACAGCTCTTTGTCGAACTCGTTGGACGCGCCCTGAACCAGTTCCAGCTCATCACGCAGCTGCTGAGCCAGATCTTCACCGACCGCCGCATCCAGATCCGGGTTGTTCAGACCTTTAACAATGCGCACTTCCTGGATGGTGTGGCCTTTACCGGTCTGATAAAGATAGGTTTCATCTTTATAGAGGTGGTAAACGCCTTTGAACAGCTTGCCGCAGCCAATCGGCCAGGTGATTGGCGCGCAGCCGATTTTCAGCTCACGCTCCACTTCATCCAGCACTTCCATTGGATCACGGATGTCACGGTCAAGTTTGTTCATGAAGGTCAGGATCGGCGTATCACGCAGACGGGTCACTTCCATCAGCTTACGGGTACGATCTTCAACGCCTTTTGCGGCATCGATAACCATCAGGCAGCAGTCGACCGCGGTCAGAGTACGGTAGGTATCTTCCGAGAAGTCTTCGTGCCCTGGGGTATCCAGCAGGTTCACCAGACAGTCGTGATACGGGAACTGCATTACGGACGTGGTAATGGAGATCCCACGCTGTTTTTCCATTTCCATCCAGTCAGATTTCGCATGCTGGCTGGAGCCACGGCCTTTGACTGTCCCGGCGGTCTGAATAGCCTGTCCGAATAACAGTACCTTTTCAGTGATCGTCGTTTTACCGGCATCCGGGTGAGAAATAATGGCAAAAGTGCGGCGCTTAGCCACCTCTTGCAGATAAGGAGACAACGTCATAATTCATTCTTCTTAGTAAACGTGGCAATGCACCACGCATGTTGAATACGAGAAAATTGCGGCTATTTTACCCATCAATGGGGGGCTGGCAATCACTGTTTACACAGGAGTAACTCCAGTTCAGGCAATGACGTCACCGTCCAGTCAGGCTTGATACCCTCTGGCAACGGGCGTTGATGCGCGTTCAGCCAGCAGGTTGCCCAACCGGCGTTCATGCCACCGCGAATATCAGACTCGGCGGTGTCCCCCACCATTAACACGCGAGAACGGTCTGAATGACCGGCTTGCTCAAGGGTATAGTCGAAGATCCGACGATCCGGTTTCGCCACGCCCACTTCCTCAGAAATAATAAGCAGATCAAAATGATCGCGCAGGCCGGTGCGCTCGAGACGCGTCTGCTGCAGTGAGGTAAAGCCGTTGGTGATAATGCCCATTTTCACCTTACCCTGCAGGGCGTTCAGCAACGATACCGCCCCCGGTAGCGGGGCGCAAATCTCGGCCATCGCGTTCATAAAAGCGTCGTTAAGATCGCCTGGATGCACGTTCAAACGTTCCGCCCAACCGGTAAAACGCTGATGCTGAAGCTGGAGCGAAGTAATCGCGCCATTCTGGTAGTCCACCCACAGCGGTTTATTTACCGCCTGGTAATCCTGAAAATCTTCCGCGGTAAAAGTCACGCTGTAGTCGAGAAACATCCGCTGTAAGCCGCTAAACGAGTCAAACGTAAACAGCGTTTCGTCGGCATCGAAGAAAATCCAGTCCCACTTCATCATCTTTTCACCTTGTCTTACATACTGATCGGCAGCGCCATAATGATGGCATCCTCACGACCTTCCGCCGTGGGATAATAGTTGCGACGAATGGTCGCTTCGTTAAAGCCTAAACTCTCATACAGAGCGATGGCCGCATGGTTTGATGCGCGAACTTCGAGCCATAACGTCACTACGCCACGCGCTTCTAAGGTATCGATGAGATGTTCAAGCAGCTCACGCCCCAAGCCCCGGCGCTGATAGTCCGGATCGACCGCAATATTAAACAGCGTCGCTTCATCCAGCACTATCTGCGTAATGGCAAAGGCCGCCATCTCGCCATCGACTGACATCTGGAGGTTCAGATAGCGTTCGCCCTGATTGCTGGCAAAAGTTTGTTCACTCCAGGGAAACGCATGGGCACGCTTTTCAATGTGAAAGGCGCGAGGTAAATCAGTCGTGCTGAGGATAGAAATCGTGTTCATGGGCACAAATTTGTTGCCAAAGCGCGGCGCGCGCTGGCGCACTGGCTTGCAGTTCATTAAAAGGAGGCGTCGTAAGCACTACGCCTTCCAGAGTAGCGGAAGCCTGGTTGCCAAGATGCCAGCAATGGCATCGACTGCCCTGCGGCAGCATGGCGACACGGTCTGGCGTCAGCGGTAAAACCTGGTCAGGAGTGAGACATAGGGCGCGTAGAATATCGCTCATTAATGGCTCCGTCAGCGCGGGTAGCGCTTCGCCAACCATCACTAAACGGACGTGCTGTGGGAGCGTAATGGCGATC
Source organism: Kluyvera intermedia (assembly GCF_021440345.1). Taxonomy (GTDB): domain Bacteria; phylum Pseudomonadota; class Gammaproteobacteria; order Enterobacterales; family Enterobacteriaceae; genus Kluyvera; species Kluyvera intermedia_A. The sequence goes on along the minus strand of NZ_JAKCNS010000083.1, from coordinate 1,707 downwards.
TCACCCTGTAGCGCCCCGGGGCGGTGCAGTGACCACTGGGTAATACCCAACTGTTGTAATTGCCAGTCTCGCCGGGATGTCATGTGAAACGCTCCTGTCTATCAAGGGCGCAAATATAGCAAATTCATCGAAACTGCGCCAATGACACACTACATACACAAAATCATTCGAGTGGCATCAAGGCGGCAAGCGAGGAATCCCCACAAGCGTACCTAAGTACATAGCTGGGGTGAAAGAGTGCAGCCAACGTAGAGGCAACTTGAAGGATGACGTGTATAATCGCCGCTTAAGTTTATTGAGGAATAATTCATGTCTGCTTTTACCCCGGCAAGTGAAGTCTTGCTGCGCCACAGTGATGATTTCGAACAGAGCCGTATTTTCTTTGCCGGCGATTTGCAGGATGACCTGCCCGCTCGTCTGGAAACCGCGGCTAGCCGCGCGCATACCCAGCAATACCACCACTGGCAGGTACTGAGTCGCCAGATGAATGACAATGTCCGTTTTAGCCTCGTCGCCGAAGCGGGAGATGTGGCGGACAGCGATACGTTCATTTACTACTGGCCGAAAAACAAGCCGGAAGCACAGTTCCAGCTGATGAATATTTTGTCCCTGCTGCCGGTTGGCACGGATATTTTCGTGGTCGGTGAAAACCGTAGCGGCGTACGTAGTGCTGAGCAGATGCTGGCAGAATACGCCCCGCTCAACAAAGTTGACAGCGCCCGTCGCTGTGGCCTGTATCACGGCCGCCTGGAAAAACAGCCAACGTTTGATGCTGAAGCATTCTGGGGCGAATACGCTCAGGGCGATCTGACTATCAAGACTCTGCCTGGCGTCTTCAGCCGTGATGGTCTGGATGTAGGTAGCCAACTGCTGCTTTCCACGTTGACCCCGCATAGCAAAGGCAAGGTGCTGGATGTCGGCTGTGGCGCGGGTGTGCTCGCGGTATCACTGGCAAGCCATTCACCGAAAGTCCGCCTGACGCTGTGCGACGTGAGCGCCCCAGCGGTCGAAGCGAGCCGCGCGACTTTGGCCGCAAACGGCATTGAAGGTGAGGTTTTCGCCAGCAACGTCTTCTCTGAGATAAACGGTCGTTTCGACATGATTATTTCCAACCCACCGTTCCATGATGGCATGCAAACCAGCCTGGATGCAGCACAAACGCTGATCCGTGGCGCAGTACGCCACCTGAACAGCGGCGGTGAACTGCGCATCGTGGCCAACGCCTTCCTGCCGTATCCGGCAATACTGGATGAAATGTTTGGTTTCCATGAAGTTATCGCCCAGACCGGGCGCTTCAAAGTCTATCGCGCCATCATGACCCGCCAGGCGAAAAAAGCCTAATCTACAGGCCGGATACCGCGAATACGCTGATATCCGGCCTGTAAATCGATGTAATCGCCGTTTTTTGCAGCAATTGTGCATCGACCTATAATTAACTATTGACGTCAAGCGTAAAACCACTAGAATGCGCCTCCGTGGTAACGATACTTTTTAAGTGTCGATGGTATGCGAAGGTGGCGGAATTGGTAGACGCGCTAGCTTCAGGTGTTAGTGTCCTTAGGATGTGGGGGTTCGAGTCCCCCCCCTCGCACCATAAACCACGTTATATCGCTCGCACTGTGCGAAGGTGGCGGAATTGGTAGACGCGCTAGCTTCAGGTGTTAGTGTCCTTAGGATGTGGGGGTTCGAGTCCCCCCCCTCGCACCA
>NZ_JAKCNS010000082.1 GCF_021440345.1 Kluyvera intermedia | reverse complement strand
TGGTAAAACCAGTTAAAGAAAAAAATTAAATACAACAAAATCAATGCATTAAATATAAAAACATCGTTATAAAAAGGCGCTAAATAGACCATTTAATAGACTTATTACTCATAATAACCCCATAATCCAATAGGGTTAATCAGCTATGTTTAAAAATAACACCACATCTGAATTTTTTTGATCGCGATCAATTGCATTGGCTTCTAAAAGCGCATTATATGAATATAAGATTTTTTCTAACTAGCGCTAAATAAAATAGCGCTGATAACTTTTACAAAAAATTGCCAGCTTCACTTTTGAAATCTAAATAAAGTAAAAAAACTAAAAAAAGCAGAGCGACGATTTTAGCAAACCGAATTATTAACTACTTATAGAAGCGTAATATGAACGAGAAATCTGCGACATCGCACTCGCCGACCCCGGTGAGTAAACCGAAGGATGGTAAGAAAAACCGCCTTCTCATGATGGCACTGCCCGTTATCGTTGCCGTGCTGTTACTTTTTGTTCCGGTACCTGACGGGCTTCCTCCTTACGCATGGCACTACTTCGCCATCTTTGTCGGCGTCATTGTCGGTCTCATTTTCGAACCTTTGCCTGGCGCCGTTATCGGTCTGACCGGCGTTATCGCCATTGCCCTGTGCAGCCAATGGGTGCTGTTCAGCCCTGAACAACTGGCTGATGAAAAATTCAAGCTGGCGGGTGCTTCCTTTAAATGGGCGGTCAGCGGCTTCGGTAACTCCACCGTCTGGCTAATCTTCGGCGCCTTTATGTTTGCCGCCGGTTATGACAAAACTCGTTTTGGCCGCCGTCTGGCCTTAATCCTGGTGAAATATCTGGGCCGTCGCAGCCTGACGCTGGGTTACGCGATTACCCTCGCCGACCTGCTGCTGGCACCGTTCACGCCGTCCAACACCGCGCGTAGCGGCGGGACTATCTACCCAATCATTGCCAACCTGCCGCCACTGTACGGTTCAAAACCGAACGATCCTAGCGCACGTAAAATTGGTTCATATCTGATGTGGGTAGCCATTACCGCCGCCTGTATCACCAGCTCAATGTTCCTCTCCGCCCTCGCCCCTAACCTGCTGGCGCTGGCGCTGGTGAAAAGCATCGTTGGCATCAACATCTCCTGGGGCACCTGGTTTATCGCCTTCCTGCCAATGGGTGTGCTGTTGATTCTCGCCATGCCGCTGCTGGCTTACTGGTTATATCCGCCGGAAGTGAAAGTGAACGACGAAGTGCCGCTGTGGGCCGCGCGTGAACTGGAAAAACTGGGCAAACTGTCGCGTAATGAAATCCTGCTGCTGATCTTCGTCTGCTGCGCGCTGATGATGTGGATCTTCGCTGCCTCCTGGATTGAACCAGCAATGGCCGCACTGCTGATAATCGGCCTGATGCTGTGGACCGGCGTACTGGAATGGAGCGACATCACCGGCAACAAAGCGGCATGGAATACCTTCGTGTGGTTTGCCACCCTGGTCGCACTGGCCGACGGTCTCTCCTCCACCGGCTTTATCGGCTGGCTGGGTAAAGAAGGCGGCCTGCTGATGAGCGGTATCTCTCCGGGCGTGGCGACTATCGTGCTGCTGCTGGCGTTCTACCTGCTGCACTATCTGTTTGCCAGCACCACCGCGCACACCACCGCGCTGCTGCCAGCGATGCTGACCATCGCCTCTACCATTCCGGGCATGAACATGAACGTCTTCGTGCTGCTGATGGTGACTTCGCTGGGTATCATGGGGATCATCACCCCGTACGGCACCGGCCCAAGCCCGATTTACTACGGCAGTGGCTATCTGCCAACCAAAGATTACTGGCGCCTTGGCACCATCTTTGGCGGCATCTTCCTGGCGGTCCTGATATTTATCGGCTACCCGTGGATGTCCATGATGTTCTGATTCATAACCGTCGGAGGGTAACTTCCGGCGGTTTTATTTTTATGGAGTGAAGAGCTATGTCGAATAAACCCTTTTTCTACCAGAACCCCTTCCCACTGGCCCATGATGATACCGAATATTATCTGCTGAGCCGCGAGCACGTCAGCGTGGCGCAGTTTGACGGTCAGGATGTTTTGAAAGTGGAACCTGAAGCACTCACCCTGCTCGCTCAGCAGGCGTTCCACGATGCGGCCTTTATGCTGCGTCCTTCCCACCAGAAACAGGTTGCCGCGATCCTCACCGACCCGGAAGCCAGCGAAAATGATAAATACGTCGCGCTGCAGTTCCTGCGTAACTCAGAGATTGCCGCCAAGGGCATTCTGCCAACCTGCCAGGATACCGGCACCGCAATTATCATGGGGAAAAAGGGCCAGCGAGTCTGGACCGGCGGCGGCGATGAAGCCGCACTGTCTCAGGGGGTCTACAACACCTATATCTCCGACAACCTGCGCTACTCGCAAAATGCCGCGCTGGATATGTATAAAGAGGTCAACACCGGCACCAACCTGCCAGCGCAGATCGACCTGTACAGCGTGGACGGCGACGAATACAAATTCCTGTGCATCGCCAAAGGCGGCGGTTCGGCCAACAAAACCTATCTGTATCAGGAAACCAAAGCGCTGATCACCCCGGCCAAATTGAAAAACTATCTGGTCGAAAAAATGCGCACGCTCGGCACCGCAGCCTGCCCTCCGTATCATATTGCTTTTGTTATCGGCGGCACCTCAGCGGAGGTGACGCTGAAAACAGTGAAACTGGCCTCGACCCGTTACTACGATGGTCTGCCAACGGAAGGTAACGAACACGGTCAGGCATTCCGCGACGTGAATCTGGAACAGGAACTGATGACCGAAGCGCAAAATCTTGGCCTCGGCGCACAGTTTGGCGGCAAGTACTTTGCTCACGATATTCGCGTCATTCGTCTGCCGCGCCACGGCGCGTCTTGCCCAATCGGCATGGGGGTTTCCTGCTCCGCTGACCGTAACATCAAAGCGAAAATCAACCGCGATGGGATTTGGATCGAGAAGCTCGAGCACAACCCAGCGCAGTACATTCCAGAGGAACTTCGTCAGCAAGGCGAAGGGAATGCGGTCAGCATCAACCTTAACCAGCCAATGAGCGATATTTTAGCTCAGCTTTCGGCGCATCCGGTTTCAACCCGCCTATCGCTGAACGGCACGATTATTGTTGCCCGCGATATTGCCCACGCCAAGCTAAAAGAACTCATCGATAACGGTGAGGAATTACCGCAGTACGTCAAAGATCATCCGATCTATTATGCGGGCCCGGCCAAAACACCTGAAGGTTACGCCTCCGGTTCATTAGGCCCAACCACCGCAGGCCGTATGGACTCATACGTTGATTTGCTCCAGTCACACGGCGCAAGCATGGTGATGCTGGCTAAAGGCAACCGCAGCCAGCAGGTCACCGACGCATGTCATAAGCATGGTGGATTCTATCTCGGCAGCATCGGCGGCCCGGCGGCGGTACTGGCACAATCCAGTATTAAGAGTCTGGAATGTGTGGCCTATCCTGAACTGGGGATGGAAGCTATCTGGAAAATCGAAGTCGAAAACTTCCCGGCATTTGTGCTGGTAGATGATAAAGGCAACGATTTCTTCCAGCAGATTCAGAATACGCAGTGTGCGGGTTGTACTAAGCGCTAAGCTAGCAATTTGCCAGCAATAATATTTTATAAACCAGCATAGCAATTATGCTGGCTTTTTTACCCTCTCCCTATGTAAAAAATCATGACCAATAACTTCAATTAATCTCTTAACGAAATCATATATTTCATTAGAATATTCCAATATTGGACAGTAAATACTTCTGGTAATTGACCATGAAGATCTATTGATCTTTAAACCATCAAATCATGATCATTTAATGATCGATAACATTCAGCAAAGTGATCATTCCCCATCCACTATTTTTAGTGCCCATAGCCAGTTCGTGATTTAATTCAAAAGATTGAAATTAAATAACATTACACTTATTAAATTAAGGATTTCCTTATTTCCAATAGTATGAGCGCGGTCATTTCTCCGAATAATTTATAAGGATTTTTACGATGCGCCATACAGCTCGATTGACACTGCTTTCACAGTGCATTCTTCTGTCTTTCACGGCTATTTCAGGCAGTGCGCTAGCCTCTCAAACAGACCCTTGCAGCAGCACATCTACAGCAACCTGCGGTTTTCAAACCACCACCAGCCCAGGTCCAAATGACCAATCGGTCGTCATGTTCGTTAATGACAACGGCTCTGCGATTATGAGTGATGCGCAAAATAGCAATGCCCTTTATCTTTGGGATCAGACTGCGGGGAACACGCAATCCTTAACGGTAAACGGCACCGACATGTCCGGGACGTATATTCAGGCGGGGTTAATCGGCACCAAAAACGTGACGCTCAATGACGCCACCACCGACATGATTGAAGGCGGTAAAAAAGATGAAGGTGACGCCACAAATATTAACTTCGTGGTGAATCACTCTACGCTTAATGGTGAAGACGACGCCTCCGCTTATGGTTACGAAGGCACGATTGGCAATAAATCCTATATGGACGGCGCCGCCATTTATATCGACTCCGGTGCGAACATGGGCACAAACAAAATCGCCATCGAAAATGATAGCACCTTAAATGGTGCTATCTACGCAGAGACCGGCGGCGATAATAATATATCTATTTCCGGTAACAGCACCGTTAATGGAGCTATTTATACGAAGAGCGCGGCGGGCAATAACAGTATTGCGGTAACCGATAGCACCATCATCGGCGAAGCGGGTGATACCACTTTACTGGGCAAGTTCGAAGACAGCTACGCCACTAACGATAATGCAGCCGATATTAACGCTCTGCTTGACGGCCAAACCATTGCCATGGCCGCATATGGGGCCCAGTCCTCATCTATCGCGCTAAGCAACAGCACTATCACCGGCGATATAGCTATGGTGGGTGACGGGACTACCGCATCATCTACCGCCAGTCTGAGTCTTAATGACAACACCACCGTCACCGGCGATATTATTCTCGCAGACCACAGCGCCGCCACGGTATCACTGAGTGATAGCACCTTAACGGGCAATATTGATGCCACCAATGAAGGTAATACCGCAATCGTACTGAGCAATGCTACCGTAGATGGCAGCATTACCACCGGCGCGGGCGATGATAACCTGACACTGGCCAATAACTCAGAGGTTACGGGGAATGTTGATGGCGGCGCTGGCACCAACTCGCTGTCGCTGGATAGCGGTAGTTCCATTGATGGCAGCATCGACAACTTCGATACCATCAATATGGCGGGTAACAACAACGTTGACGTCAATACTATTGATGATGGTACAACCTTAAACGTCGACGATAATTCAACGCTGGACGTGAAATATACCACCGGCAGCGACGTTCAGGTCAATATGTCCAGCGACAGCCAGGCACACCTGGGAGTCGTAAACGCCGATGCCGGTAACGCATTAGTTGTTACCAACACGGCACTCAGCACCGCCAACCAGCAAGACATTGAAATCGCCTCCTTCACCACCACGGATGATACGCCGTCTGACGCGGTGTCCGTCGCATTCAGCAACGGCTCCCAGCAGGTCGAAAGCCGGAATGGCGCCTACAACTACGACGACACTCTGAGCGTACAGGAACAAGCAACTGCGGATAACCTACAGGCGTCCGGCGTAACCACCTCCAGCGTGCTTTTCAGTAGCTCCCGCCGCGATCTTGCCAGCGATGTACAAGGCATGATTGCCGGTCTGGATGCGGCAAAACAAGCAGGCCGCATGATCACCGACGATCTGGCGAATCGCTTAAATCAGGTACATCTGCAAAACCTGCTCGGCCACGGCGTTGACGGCGCACAGTTGTGGGGCGATTTCCTCTACCAAAACGGTGACTACAGCGAGGACGTCGATTACAAAGATGTCACTCAAGGCGTTCAGGGCGGCGTTGACTGGACTTCACATTTGAATAACGGCGATAGCTTAACCGGCGGTATCGCGCTGGGCTGGACTCGCAGCCGCGATCGCAGCACCAATGGCGGCAGCAACAACTTTAGCGACAGCGTATACGGCAACTACTACAGCGTTTACGGCGGCTGGCAGCAGTCCTTACACAACAAACTGTGGGGGATGTTCGTCGACGGTAGCTTCAGCTATGGCGATATGCGTTACTCCACCACCGCCAACAACGTTAGCAACAGTACCACGGGTATGTCGCAGGCACTGGATGGTTCTTCAGATGGCAATCTGTACACCACTCAGGGCCGCGTCGGTGTTAACGTCCTGCTGCCAGCAGAAACCGTGCTTCAACCCTATGCGACGATTGGCTGGGATAAGGCGCAGGAAAACGGCTTCTCTGACCAGGAGATTACCTTTGGTGATAGCCAGGTTTCAGAGTACAACGCAGGCGTGGGGATGCGCGTCACCACCAAACTGGCCGATCTGAACAAAGACGTTGTGCTGTATCCATGGCTGGATGCACGTTATCAGACCGAGTTTAGTGATAATACCGATATTAAAGCGGCTGATTATCACAACACCAACGGCCACGATACGAAGATGGGGATCTTCGGTGCGGGTATTAATACCAACATCGGCAAAGATTTTTCCCTCAACACCGGCGTGTACTTCGGTACCGGCGATGTCGATAACGATGCCAGCGTACAGGCAGGTATGAGCTACCACTTCAAATAAATACAATGGCCCTGAAATAGCAGGGCCATTTTTTGAAAAAAATATATTCCACCATTGTTTGAATCAGATTATTCCGAGCGTCATCGTTTTCTTTTTAATAATATCCACTCACTCCTCCCCATAAATTCAGGTAGTTCATCCTGAATTATAATGCCGATATACTCCCTCTTGTAGCTCTCTGGTCACAACAACTCTAACAAAATGATTTATAAAGGTTATTAAAAGTGAAAAAACTATCCCTGGCAGTTTTAGTTATTGCAGGTTTAACAAGTGGAATGGCGTTTGCAGATAATCAGAGCGTCTCCATTGGTTATGCGCAAAGCAAAGTTAAGGACTTTAAAAATATTCGCGGCGTAAACCTACAATATCGCTATGAATTTGATTCCCCATTAAGCGTAGTAGGTTCATTCACCTATATGAGCGGTAGCGAAGACCGTAATTATTTTGTTGATTCCGATGCGGTTAACACCAATATCGACGTCAAATACTACTCACTGATGGCAGGCCCTGCCTATCGTATTAACGACTATGTTTCGTTATATGCACTGGGTGGCGCAGCGCGTACCAAGGCCGATGCGGATGTGAAATGGCTCAACGCAGGTACTAACGACATTATGCGTGCGAGCGAATCCTATAAATCGACTTCTTTCGCCTACGGCGCAGGCATCATCATCAACCCAATCGAGAACCTGACCGTCAACGTCGGTTACGAAGGGACAACCGCCGATCTGGACGACAACTACAGCATTAACGGCTTCAACATTGGCGTCGGCTACCGCTTCTAATTGTTCCCTGTTAACGGTTTCGTTCTCCGACGAGAGAAACCGTTAATAATTTACTAAACAGTTACCGCCCTTCCCACGCTAAGAACCCGTCGATTATCGCTATTTTCATCACACTTTCCGATCTCTACTCCTATGTATAGTAAACAAAAAGCATAAGCTGCTCTCAGGATAGATCTGTTAACCGGGAGACAACCATGCAATTAGGCCTCGATATTGGCGGCACTAAAATTGAAGCCGTCGTACTCAACGATAACGGAGAGACCGTTTATCGCCAGCGCTATACCACACCCAAACAGCGTTATGATTTGTTTTTTCAGGCCGTTATAGATGCCATTACCCACGCCAGAGAAGCCACGACGCACGATCTCACCATTGGTCTTGGGATCCCTGGAGCCGCCGGTAGAGATGGGCTTATCAAGAACTCCAATATTCTGGTACTCAACCAACAGCCCTTTGTACAACAGCTTGAACAGCACTTTGCTATGCCGATTCCAGTGACCAATGATGCCAACTGTTTTACCCTCTCCGAGGCAATCGACGGCGGAGGTAAAGGTTATGGCGTCGTTTTTGGCGTGATCCTCGGTACCGGATGCGGCGGCGGACTGTGCGTCAATAATCGGCTGATTACTGGCCCCAACGCCTGTGCCGGTGAATGGGGGCACAATGCCCTCCCACACTACCGGGTGGACCAGGATGGCGCGTCGGCACAGTGCTACTGCGGTCAGATGAACTGCATTGAGAGCTTTATCTCCGGCAGCGGGCTGGAGCGGCAGTATTCCCAGAAATTTAGTGAACATGTTAGGGTACCGCACATTATTGAGCAGCTGAATGTAGGTAATCCACAGGCGGCCCAGATGTGGGATCTTTATCAGGATCAACTGGCACGCGCGCTGGCGGGCGTGGTTAACATGCTCGACCCTGATGTCATCGTGTTGGGTGGCGGCGTATCAAACATTGAACAGCTGTATCCTAATCTGCAGGAACGTGTTGCGCAGTATGTGTTTGGTAAACAGTGCTGCACTCCCATCGTTCAGGCTCGTCACGGCGACAGCAGCGGCGTGCGTGGCGCAGCATGGCTTGGTGCCCAGCGTTAATCGTAGTCCGGGGAAATAAATGGCTAAAGCAGTCCGAATCAGAGATATCGCCGCAGCCTGCGGCGTATCGCCCGGTGCGGTGTCTCGCGCCCTCAAGGGCCAACCGGGCCTACGGGAAGAGACCCGCCTGCGCATCATTGCCGTCGCCGAGCAGCAAGGATATGACTTCTCCCGGTTGCGCAGCGATAAAATCAAACGCGTGCTCTTCTTGCTGCACCGTCAACATAATATCAGCCGCGCAATGCCCTTCTACTCGCCGCTGTTTTTAGGCCTCGAATCATCTTGCCGCGAACAGGGCATCGCACTGAGCTTTTTATCTATCGGCCCTGGCGATGTGGTTGCCGACCAGGTGATGCTGCATCAGCCCGATGCGCTTATTTGCGCGGGCTTCTTTGAGCCTGAACTGCTGGCGCTCCTCGAACAGCTCAAGCTGCCGATGGCGCTTATCGATCTGTGGGCCCCCGGTCTACCGTGCATTAACCCAGACAACTTGCAGGGTGGTTATCTGGCCACTCGCCATTTACTGGAACAGGGGCGGACGCGTATTGCTTTTCTCGCCAGCACCCTCTCTCATTACAGCATCCACCAGCGTGAAAAAGGCTATCGTAAGGCGCTCTATGAGGCCAGGTTGCTCATGCCGCCGGAATATGAGGCCATAGCGCCTCCTCAACTGGACACCGAACGCTCGTTGCTACAGGCGGTGAATGAACTGCTTGAGCTTGCACAACCGCCAGATGCCATATTTGCCTACAACGACGCCACCGCCTTGCTGGTATTACAGGCCTGCGCTCAACGCGGGTTGCGGGTTCCGGAGGATATTGCGATTGTTGGGTTCGATGATATTGAAACGGCGGCCTGGTCACAGCCGGCGTTAACCACCATTGCGGTTGATAAAGACAGATTGGGACGCGAAGCGCTGGCCCTGCTGCTTGCCGGGGAACCACCGGTAAATACATTGCTACCGGTAGAATTGGTGATTCGTGGTAGCTCGGTTCTCTGCGCGTAGCCCCGTCGCTGTAGCTAACCAACTTGTCCGTACGGCGCTGCTCCTTTATACGTCGCGCGGATAAGCATCCCAACGCGACGCCTTACCGTCCAGAATAGCCAGGCAAATACCTTCACAGCACAGTCATATCCCACTAGCCATATTATAAGAGGAAAACCACTATGCTCTCAGACCGGAATGATTCATTTTCATAATGAACATAAACCTACTGTAAATTCCCCCTGCGGCACACGAATCCATAATTTAAATTTAAATTAATTAGCCCTCGCCGTACCACTGGCAAAAAAGATAATAGGCATAATTATTGTTATCTTCATCAGGGAAAGTTATGTACAAATTAGTTCTTGCGACGCTGGTTATGGCAACCCTTACCGCCTGTAGCTCCTCACCGCCCGACCAACTGGTCAAAATAGATTCATTACAAATCCCCGTAGTACAGAATGAAAAATCATCGGTATCTCCGGCTGAAATGGCCTCTTTGCATCAGAAAAACAAGCAGATAATTGACAATCTGACGCTGAATTTAAAATCTGAATATTTGTTAGATGTCAAAACCGCTGAAATATTCGACATTCACAGTCAGGCTCATCAGGTTTACCAGTCGCTTTCCAGACTGGATCAAATGCGAATGGTGAACAATTTTTATTTGAAAGAAAACAATTTCACCGGTCTGCAGCGCGTCAATATCTCCCTTCAACCGCTGATCCAGGGATAAAAAAAGCGGTAATGACTCCAACTTA
>NZ_JAKCNS010000081.1 GCF_021440345.1 Kluyvera intermedia | reverse complement strand
GAGTCCCCCCCCTCGCACCAACGAGGGCGATATAATAGCAAACGAGATTTCTGTGCGAAGGTGGCGGAATTGGTAGACGCGCTAGCTTCAGGTGTTAGTGTCCTTAGGATGTGGGGGTTCGAGTCCCCCCCCTCGCACCAGCATTCTCGTTCTCTCCCTGAACTATCCCTCTGATTATTCCATCAATCTTAAATTCATCGTTATCAAAACCATACCGCCAATCAAAGCAATGCATGATGGCAGCAGGACGAAATGCCGCAGTTGACGATGCCAAATCATTACGCAGCTTAACAGCAAGCCCACGACAATCACCCCGCGCCAAACGTCCGCCGAAAGTCCCATCGTGCTCAGTATCGCCACCGCGACACCCGGAATCAAAACGCCCCAGCCACTGCCTAATGTTCTTTGCAACATATCACAACCCACATATGATAATGATACTCAATATCATATGTTGTTTTTTGTTATTTGTCAGCTTATAGGCTAAGGTTTCATAATCATTAATGACATGAATATTGTATGGTGATACGTTGTACCCAAAATAATATGTCGGATAATAAAATATTCGCGTTTTGACTCATCTTTTGTTCTGATTTTTTATGTACTTACTTATTTATTTAAGGCTGACTACAACTTCAAAAAATGACAGTACAATCATGGCGCACACTGCGCGCACAAAAATATCAGCTCACGTTCCGGCTGTTTTTGTTTCTAAACCTCGTGTCATCGGCGCTATCCGTCTTTAGCCCCGTATATGACGCCAGTATTTTCCCTCTGCCCGCAACGATGATTGCGGTAGGCAGCGGCATGCTGCTGCTATGGAACTGGCGATATGCCCGTATCCGTTTGAATGTCCCGTTAATTTCGGCAATTTTTGGCTGTTTATGGGCCTGGCATATTTTAAGTAAAACTCAGGTACTTTATTCAGCAAATGACAATTTCCAACTCGTCGCTCTATTCAGCGTGCTATTTGTTGGGACTATTGCATTTTCAAATAATATTGTCGCCTTTGCCCTACATTCACTGCCGACGTTTATTGTCTGCCTGTTCACCAGTAACACTGAACAATGGTGGCGGATGGCCTACTGCTTCGCACTGCCGTTAATCGGCATTGCTATCCAATATGTTATCCAACGACGTAACGATACTTTCGCTCAGGGATTAATGTATAAGCTGCTGGAAGAACGGGAGACGCTAAATGGCCTGAGTATGCTCGACCCGCTTACCGGCCTCTATAACCGCCGTGGATTCCAGTTTCGTCTGGAGTCGCTGCTGGCGCCGGGTGCAGGACAGCACTCGGTACTGCTTTTAGATATCGACCACTTTAAAGCCTACAACGACCATTATGGCCATATGATGGGAGACCAGGCGCTGATGCGTGTGTCTGCGGCCATTCGCAATTCCGTACGTTCACGCGACATTGTGACTCGCTTTGGCGGCGAGGAGTTTATGGTGCTATTGCCAAATTGCGATATCCCTACCGCGACGCAGGCAGCAGAGCGTATCCGCCAGCATGTTTATGATCTTAAGATTCCACACATGTTCAATGCCAGCGTCGCCACTTACGTGACCGTCAGCATCGGTGTCGCACCGTTGAAGGATAAAGACATCAACACCGCGATAGCCATGGCTGATAAAGCGCTGTATGAAGCAAAAAATATGGGACGAAATAATATCCTGACCAGCGATCAGGTTCCTGCCGTCTAAGCTCACAAAATACAGGCGCAGGCGACAAACCGCTTGCGCTTGTTTTTATCTATAGCTACGATTACTAATCATTATCATTTAGGTTTGTATCTCGCTATTCCTATGGCTTATCGTTCCGCACCCATAGCTGATGACCTTATCTGGCGCACGCCGCTCCCCGAAAGGGAAAATGCGTTTGCTGCATCGGTGCGCGCAAAGATTACCGAGCAGCGACCGCATATGCTGGAGCTTTTCCGCCTGAATGAAACGGCTCCCGATCGCGCCAAAACGCTGGCAGAATGGGCTAAACCGACAGAACTAAGCTCCCTATTAGCCGTCTACTCCGACCATATTTACCGTAACCAGCCCATGCAGCCGCGAGAAAATAAGCCGCTGATTTCGCTGTGGGCACAGTGGTATATCGGCCTGTTGGTCCCCCCGTTGATGCTGGCACTGCTGACTGAAGAATCGGCTATCGCCCTCTCACCCGACCATTTCCGCGTTGAGTTTCACGAGACAGGCCGCGCGGCATGTTTCTGGGTTGATGTGCACCACGATCTCCGCGCCAGTCAGAAGCCAACCGTCGACCGGATGGATAACCTCGTGACGCAAACGCTGATGCCAATTGTTGAAGCACTGGAAGCAACGGGTGAGATTAACGGCAAACTTATCTGGAGTAACACCGGTTATTTAATTAACTGGTATCTCGGGGAGATGATCGCGCTGCTGGGAGAGGATCAGGTTAACCTGCTGCGACAACGCTGCTTCTTTGCCAAAACGCTGGCGAATGGCCAGGATAACCCGCTGTGGCGTACCGTGGTAATGCGTGATGGCCGCTTAGTTCGCCGGACCTGTTGCCAACGCTATCGCCTACCAGACGTCCAACAATGCGGCGACTGCACGCTTAAATAAACAACGGGGCTTTCGCCCCGTCGATTCCCTACTGATTTATGCAACCTGCTGGCTCTCTTCTGCCGCTGCACGCTGCGCCTCTTCGTCTTCCTGCTCAAGCAACTGTTTTTCGTATACTTTGAAGAACGGATAGTAAATAACCGCAGAGACACAGACTAACAATACCACCAGAATCGCCGCACGGAAGTCCCAACCCAGTGCCCACGCGCCGCCAATCGGTGCCGGCGCGGTCCATGGTACTACCGAGATAACACGACCAATCAGATCCAGTTTCATTGCAGCCCAGGCCAGAATGGCGTTCACCATTGGTGCCAGCAGGAATGGGATGAAGAACACAGGGTTCATGACAATTGGCGTACCGAAAATCACCGGTTCGTTGATGTTAAACAGGCTAGGCACCACGCTCAGACGGCCGATAGAACGCAGGTGCGCCGAGCGGCTACGCAGGTAGCAGAACACCAGGCCCATCGTCGCACCGGAACCGCCCACAACGATGAAGAAGGTCCAGAAGGCTTCCATAAAGATATGTGGCAGTGGCGCGCCCTGTGCCAGCGCAGTCTGGTTCAGACCAAGGTTGGTCAGCCAGAACATCTGCAGCATGCCAGAGACAATCGCCGCACCGTGGATACCCGCAAACCACAGCAGGTGGCCAATCAGCACCGCCAGCAGAATCGCCGGTAAGGAGTCAGCGGCGGAAACCAGTGGTTTAAATAATGACATAATCGCCTGTGGGATCAGCATGTCGAACTGGCTCTGAATGAACAGGCTCAGCGGATACAGCGTCAGCACAACAACTAATACCGGAATGAGCAGATCAAATGAGTTTTTGATCATCGGCGGTACCTGGTCCGGCAGTCGGATACCAATATTGCGGATTTTCAGAAAGCGCATCATTTCAACGCAGTACACCGCCACCAGAATCGCGGTAAAAATACCGGTTCCTCCGAGGCTATCCACCGGCAAATGACCGCTGGTTTTTGGTGCCGCAACCAGCAAAAATGCCATGATCGACAACATCGAACACATGAACGGATCAAGCTGGTTGGTTTTTTCGTAGTGCTTACCGAGGTTGTACGATATGGCCGCGCAGATATAGATAGACATAATGCCCATCGTCATATCAAACGGCGTCAAGATACGCCCTTCAAACTCTTTCGCTAAATCTAACCACGCACGAGCAAAGCCCCAGGTGGTGTCCGGTGAGAACGGTGGATAAGCAAACACCAGCAGGAACGAACCGACGATCATAAAAGGCATCGCGGAAATAAAACCGTCACGGATGGCCATGACGTGGCGCTGAGATGAAATTCGTCCTGCAACGGGACTTACATAATTTTCTACAAAGCGAAATATTAAATTAAATGCAGCGTGATTAGCAGACATAGCAGCCCTCCTGACAGGCTTGAGACGTAAGCACAGCAACAACGATTTTGCCGACGCATAACTGGGCATACGATGAACTACCATGACGCACGGGTGTGTGGCCCGTATTGATGTTCATTTGAGTACAGTTCATACACGGCTCTTATTATAGATACAAAGGAAGTTACCACCGCAGTATCAATCGCCGCGCAAATAACCGCAACCGGTTACAGTAACCGGTTGCAGCGATTGTGAAGGAGATCCAGAAATCAAACAATTTTTGCACCACTTCGTCGTAATATTTACAACCCAAGCCGCTTTATGACAGAGTGACTCGCCGAAATTTCAGGAGAGCACGATGAGCCTACAGTCCGTACGAGAATTCTTTGCCGAAAACGCCCCCGACATTACTATTATCGAGCTTGAACAAAGTACTGCGACCGTTGCACTGGCTGCTGCCGCACACCAGGTTGAGCCTGGACAAATTGCAAAAACACTCTCATTAAAAATTAAAGATCGGGCGATTCTGGTGGTCGCCAGTGGCGATGCGCGGCTGGACAATAAAAAGCTGAAAGAGACATTTGGGGCGAAAGCGCGAATGCTCAGCAGCGACGAAGTTGTTGTGCTCACCGGGCATCCCGTTGGCGGCGTCTGTCCGTTCGGACTGGAAAATCCACTAACTGTTTATTGCGATATTTCTCTACAGCAGTATGAAGAGGTCCTGCCTGCAGCAGGCGCCACCCACAGCGCTGTGCTAATTTCACCACAAAGAATGGCGAGCCTCACAGCAGCGACATGGGTTGACGTTTGCCAGTGATCGTTATTTGTTATGCTGAATAGAGCGACTGTGTAAAAGCCGTATTACGATCGGGTAGAGATACCAGTAAATCCGCAGCGCTCAGAAGGCCGACATCAGAATTTACGCCAAGCTTAGTCATCGCATTGAATTTATGGGCACGGATTGTTTTGATATTTCTGCCCAGCCGCTGAGAAATTTCCATCAACGAATAGCCATAGGTCATATAGCGCAAGATCATGTTCTCAGTTGGGCTCAGAAAATGACATGCTCTTTGCTTAGACGAAACATCTGCACATTGATGCCCTAAAGCCGCTTCTCTCAGCAGATCCAGCATGTTTTGTTGTAGATCTTCCAGCATGCTGGATTTACTCAATACCCCATGAATATAGGTTGGAGAAAGGTGTTTAATGAGCGCCATTTCGGTCTCATCGTTAGCCAGAATGATTCGCACCATTTCTGGATAATCACGCGCAATTTTTCCCATGGAAAAAAGGCATTCAATGCGGAATTCTCGCGTTCCGGACAGGCAAAATATCACTGCATTAAACAAATTTTGTCGTGACGCCAGCTTAAACTCGGTGATACTGCGAAAGTACTGAAAAGAACGATGCTCATCCTGAGCATGCATGAATAAATGACGCAATCCTACCGCGCTCATAATACAGTTCTCGATTACAGCAATGCACTGCTTCCCGCCGTGCTCTTCCATTCGACTTGCTCTCCATAGGCTGAGTAGAGATTGAGTTCTTTCATCCCCTGGCTACTGTTGAGCCAGGCATACATTTCCGCGTTGCTGCGAAGGGCAAGTCGACGCATTGCGCTATTTTTCTGCGCGCTAATGGTTTTATTACTCTTTTTCAATAAGGCTGCAATCTGGTTAATCCCCCATCCTTTCGCTAATAAACGGAGGACTTTACGTTCAGAGAGCGTCAACATGATTAACTGGCCAACATCGCTTTCCAAATCATCATTATCTTGTATTGAAAGCAGCGTCTGACTAATTTTTTCCGCACTCACACCGCCTTGCTGAACAGCTTGAATAACGCGCTCAATAGGGTCTGATTCAGAAAGTAAGGTACTCTCCGGGCGCATGAGAAACTCAACGGCCAGCGCATAGTATTGCCGACCAATCATGAAGACCCAGTGAATATCGCGATACTGTGACAATAGCGCGTAGTACTGTTCGCAAAGCGCGCGGGAGTGTCTGATATCGCCTGAAAAATCAATAATAACAACATCAGCACGTCGGAGTTGAAGCAGCGTCAGCTCTTCCAGACACTGGCAAAAATTGAGCTCGTAATCGGGGAAATGGGCTCCCATGATAGTACTAAGCCCGGACTGCATTACCGGTATTTTACTGATTATCACCGCGAATTTGCAGAATTCTGGCACCATATAACCTCCGTATCCATTCGAAGATTCATTTCCTGAATATAAACAGATTAAATACCGAAGAAGTATTAATTAGGAAATGAATCAATCCTTTTCTATTCCCTTAAATCCAATATAATAACGTTACT
>NZ_JAKCNS010000080.1 GCF_021440345.1 Kluyvera intermedia | reverse complement strand
AAAAATCGTACGCTAAGCCGGTTGCAGCGGTCGTAGCGGCCTGAACTTGCCCGCGCCGATCTTGGCGCTGCTGCGCCACAGGTAATCGCCGGTCAGGTTGATGTGCTCCCAACCTAGCGGAGACAGGTACTGCAACAGGGTGCCATCGACGGTATGCCCGTTGCCACGCAGCGCGTTCGCCGCTCGCTCCAGATAGACCGTGTTCCACAGCACGATGGCCGCTGTCACCAAGTTGAGGCCGCTGGCCCGGTAGCGTTGCTGCTCGAAACTGCGGTCGCGGATTTCACCCAGGCGGTTGAAGAACACGGCGCGGGCCAGCGCGTTGCGGGCTTCGCCCTTGTTCAGCCCGGCATGCACGCGGCGGCGCAGCTCGACGCTTTGCAGCCAGTCCAGGATGAACAGCGTGCGCTCGATGCGCCCCAGCTCGCGCAGGGCCACGGCCAGGCCGTTCTGGCGTGGGTAGCTGCCGAGTTTCCGGAGCATCAGCGAAGCCGTCACCGTGCCCTGCTTGATCGAGGTGGCCAGCCGTAGGATTTCGTCCCAATGGGCGCGGACGTGCTTGATATTGAGCGTGCCGCCGATCATCGGTTTCAGCCCGTCATAGGTGGCGTCGCCCTTCGGGATGTAGAGCTTGGTGTCGCCCAAGTCGCGGATGCGCGGCGCGAAGCGGAAGCCCAGCAGGTGCATCAGACCAAAGACGTGATCGGTGAAGCCTGCCGTATCGGTGTAGTGCTCCTCGATGCGCAGATCGGATTCGTGGTACAGCAGGCCGTCGAGCACGTAGGTCGAGTCGCGCACGCCGACGTTCACGACCTTGGTGTGGAACGGCGCGTACTGGTCGGAGATGTGGGTGTAGAACGTCCGCCCAGGGCTGCTGCCGTATTTCGGGTTGATGTGGCCCGTGCTCTCGGCCTTGCTGCCGGTACGGAAGTTCTGGCCATCCGACGATGACGTGGTGCCGTCGCCCCAGTGCTCGGCGAAGGGATGCCGGAATTGTGCGTTGACCAGCTCGGCCAGCGCCGTCCCGTAGGTTTCGTCGCGGATGTGCCAGGCTTGCAGCCAGGCCAGCTTGGCATAGGTCGTGCCGGGGCACGACTCGGCCATCTTGGTCAGGCCCAGGTTGATCGCGTCGGCCAGGATCGTGGTCAGCAGCAGGTTCTTGTCCTTGGCCAGGTCGCCCGATTTCAGGTGCGCGAAGTGCCGGGTAAAGCCCGTCCACTCATCCACCTCCAGCAGCAGTTCGGTGATCTTGACGTGCGGCAGGATCATCGCCGTCTGGTCGATCAGCGCTTGCGCGGTGTCGGGCACCGCCGCATCGAGCGGCGTGATCTTCAGGCCGGATTCCGTGATGATGGCGTCTGGCAGCTCGTTGGCCTGCGCCATGCGGTTTGCGGTGGCGAGCTGCGTTTCCAGCAGCGTCAGCCGCTCGTGCAGGTACTGGTCACAGTCGGTGGTCACGGCCAGCGGCAATTCGCTGGTCTGCTTGAGGCTGGCGAACTTCGCGGGCGGCACCAGGTAGTCCTCGAAGTCCTTGAACTGCCGCGAACCCTGCACCCAGATGTCGCCCGAGCGCAGCGAGTTCTTGAGTTCCGACAGTGCGCACAGCTCGTAGTAACGCCGGTCGATACCGGCGTCGGTCATCACCAACTTCTGCCAGCGCGGCTTGATGAAGTTGGTCGGTGCATCGGCGGGCACCTTGCGGGCGTTGTCGCTGTTCATGCCGCGCAGCACCTCGATGGCATCGAGCACGTCCTTGGCGGCAGGCGCGGCCCGCAGCTTGAGCACGTCGAGAAATTCCGGCGCGTAGCGGCGCAGCGTGGCGTAGCTCTCGCCGATGCGGTGCAGGAAATCGAAGTCATCGGGCTGCGCGAGCGTCTGCGCCTCGGTGACGCTCTCGGCGAAAGCGTCCCAGGACATGACAGCCTCAATGGCGGCGAACGGATCGCCGCCATTCTGCTTGGCCTCGATCAGCGCCTGCCCGATGCGGCCGAACAGCCGCACCTTGGCATTGATCGCCTTGCCGGACGCCTGGAATTGCTGCTGATGCTTGTTCTTGGCGGCATTGAACAGCTTGCCCAGGATGCGGTCGTGCAGGTCGATGATTTCGTCGGTGACGGTGGCCATGCCCTCGATTGCCAGCGCCACGAGCGTGGCGTAGCGCCGCTGAGGCTCGAACTTGGCCAGGTCGGCGGGCGTCATCTGGCCACCCTCGCGGGCGATCTTGAGCAGCCGGTTCTGGTGAATAAGCCGATCGATGCCGGAAGGCAGGTCGAGCGCCTGCCAGGCTTTGAGGCGTTCGATGTGTTCGAGCATGTGCCGCGAGTTCGGCTTGGCCGGGGACTGGCGCAGCCAGGCCAGCCAAGTGGTCTTGCCGTTGTCGCGGCGTTTGAGCAGATCGTCGAGGCGGCGGCGATGTGCGTCCGACAGCGGTTCGGCCAAGGAGTCGTAGATGCGCCGGTTGGCGCGGGTGATCGCTTCGGCACAGACGCGCTCGACAACATCCAGCGTCGGCAAGATGATGTGTTGGTGTCGCAGAGCGTCGAGGACGCTGCTGGCCAACACGATGCCCTTGTCGGTCTGCAAGGCCAAGTCGGTCGTGGCATGGACAGCCTGCCGATAGTGCGCCAGGCCGAACGGCTCCATGCCCAGGTACGTCCGCAGTTCGAGCAGGTGTTCGCGCCGGGTTTCCTCCCGCTCGGCATACTGCGGCCAACACGTCGCGTCGAGTCGCAGTTGCCGTCCGATCCATTGCAGCAGAGGAACCGGCACGACGGCATCGGGCAGTAGGCCCTGACCGGGGAAGCGCAGTAAGCACAACTGCACCGCGACACCCAGGCGGTTGGCGTCGCCACGCCGCTGGCGGATCAGTGACAGGTCGGGCTCGCTGAACGTGTAGTGCCGGATGAGTTCGTCTTGGGTATCTGGCAACGCCAACAGACTGTCGCGCTCGGCGGCGGAGAGGATCGAACGGCGGGGCATGCGGTTTCCTTCTTGAAAACGTTGGTTTGTGACAAGCCCGCCAAGGCAGCCGGCGCGGCACGGGAAATCAAGGCATTGCGATTCTCAAAAATAGTTCTTGAAATTCTATTCTTGATTCCATACACTCTCAACGAGTTTCGATAAGAAAGGATGCCCATGCGACCGTCTGTTGTGCTTGACATGAAGCGAAACGCAGTGCGTGAAGTGGTAGGCCGTTTCCGCACCGCGAACCCACGCGTTTTCGGTTCGGTGCTGCATGGCACCGACCGCGATGGCAGCGACATCGATCTGCTGGTCGATGCGCTGCCTGGTGCAACACTGTTTGATCTGGGCGGCCTGCAAGACGAGTTGGAATCGCTGCTCGGCCTCCACGTCGATCTGCTGACCCCCGGCGACCTGCCGCCGAAATTCCGGGCCAAGGTGCTCGCGGAGGCGCAGCCGGTATGAGCGAGAACCATCGACTACCCGACTACCTCGACCACATCCAGCAGGCCGCAGCCGATGCCTGCGGCTTCGTGGAGGGCTTGGCCAAGGAGGACTTTCTTGAGGACAAGCGCACCCAGCAGGCCGTCATCATGAGCCTCATCATCATCGGCGAGGCCGTCACGAAGGTGATGGATCGCTATGCCGAGTTCGCCCAGGCGCACGGGCAAGTGCCGTGGCGCAATATGCGCGGCATGCGCAACCGCATCGCCCAC
Organism: Kluyvera intermedia; assembly: GCF_021440345.1. Taxonomy (GTDB): domain Bacteria; phylum Pseudomonadota; class Gammaproteobacteria; order Enterobacterales; family Enterobacteriaceae; genus Kluyvera; species Kluyvera intermedia_A. The sequence continues at coordinate 1,258 of NZ_JAKCNS010000080.1, read as the reverse complement.
GGCTACTTCGACATCAACCTCGATGTGGTGTGGGACACCGTGCAGGCAGCACTACCTGAGTTGCTCAAGCAACTGCCCGCCGTGCGTCAGGATGCTGACGACGAAGACTGCAACGACTATGGGATGGAACCATGACGGAATCATGAAAGCCATCAGCGAGCGGCTGGAGCAACGCGAGAAGCAGGGCCTCGTTATCGCTTGTATCGCCGACATCTTCTCCGCGTAGGCCCTTGGCTCTGGCGTGTAAAAGAGTTTCCGTATACGTATGAAATGGAGGTTGTCACTATGTCTATTGCAGCAAGAATATTTGCGATTTCGGAGTTTGCCCGCCCATCTGATGGCGAGCCTATTCGATCGGTGGTGCTTGAAACTGAAGAGTCCACAATCGTTGTTTGGCATGTTCGTCCAGGGCAAGAAATTGCCGCTCACGTTCATCCCCACGGTCAAGACACTTGGACTGTTCTTTCTGGTTCTGCCGGTTACTACCAAGGAAGCGGTGTGGTTACCAAGCTCCAGGCCGGAGAAATTGCCGTAGCGAAACCTGGGCAGGTTCACGGAGCCATGAACACCGACTCGAAGGAATCCTTCATTTTCGTTTCCGTCGTGGCTCCAGGCAATGCTGGCTTTGCCTTGGCTGAAAAATGATTGACCGGGCGCGAGACAAGCCATGTTGATCGGCTATGCGCGCGTCTCGACGCAGGATCAGAATCTTGAACTGCAACGCGAAGCCTTGACCAAGGCTGGATGCCAGAAGGTCTTTGAGGACAAGGTGAGCGGCACGCGGGCCGACCGTCCAGGCTTGGCCAAGACGCTCGAAATGCTGCGCGAGGGTGACACCCTGGTGGTTTGGAAGCTGGATCGCCTGGGGCGCAGCGTCAAACAATTGGTCGATCTGGTCGGCGAACTGCACAAGCAGGGCGCCCAGTTCAAGAGCCTGACTGACGCCATCGACACCGGAACGCCCTCTGGCCGGTTCTTCTTCCACGTCATGGCCAGCCTCGCCGAAATGGAACGAGAGCTGATCGTCGAGCGTACCCGCGCCGGATTGGATGTCGCTCGTCAGCTTGGCCGCAAGGGCGGTCGCAAGCCCAAGATGACCGGGAGCAAGATCGAGTCAGCCAAGAAGCTGCTGGCCAGCGGTGTGCCACCCAAGGACGTTGCCAAGAACCTCGGCGTGTCCGTTCCTACGCTGTATCGCTGGGTTCCAGCATCGACGCACGCTTAGCGTACGATTTTTTCCGTTTTCTGAAGCGACCCC
>NZ_JAKCNS010000079.1 GCF_021440345.1 Kluyvera intermedia | reverse complement strand
AGTTACGTATATTCTTCATATATTAATATATTTATGCCTTACGAATACTTTGAGGCCGCGGTACGGAGCCTGACGTTTGTGTCGTTCGAAAACGCCGCATTCTACACTACAACCGCGTAACCAGGAAATGCTCTTCCCGCCAAGCATAGCGCTTCCTGCGAGGAGTGTTCTAAAAATAATAAAGCCAGTGTAATCACTGGCTCATTTCGGAAGAAGATACGGTACGTATCAGGTCTGGGGGGAGCCCAACGCTTAGGATGATGGGTTGCCATGTTTCCCGTGCTGCCAGACGAGGCGAGAGACCTTTGGCAATCAAAAAGCCCCCAACGCCACCCAATATCGCGCCGCACAGCGCGGCGATATCAGAGCCAAACAGGACCTGAAACAGCGTTGCCACAACAAACAGCCCGAGCAGCGGCGACATATACACCAACATCGCGGAACCGAGCAGGCTGCTTTCAGTAATACCCAACTCCACTTTCTGCCCGACAACCAGCGGCTCAGCGCTGGGAACGGTGATGGTGTGACTGGTTTGTGGCCCCAATTTGTTCAGGACGCGAGTCCCGCAACCGGCGCGTGACGAGCAGCTATTGCATGAAGTTTTGACATCGCAACTCACCTGCGCCATACCGTTATCCCATGCGATAACGGTAGCCCACTCTTTAATCATTGCGCACCCTTAAAGCTAATACTATCGGCAATGCGCTTCGCCGTTGACGGTGGCAGTTCACCAACGATGGTGATTTCCGCCTGGTTACGCACGGAAGTACTCACCGTACGGCGACCGGTGCGCAGCAGCTGTTCGCTGCTGTTCGAAGTCGCACGACTGATGTTGATTGAGAAGCTGAACAGGCCATCGGAGAAGAGGCGTGATTCAATTGCCGTTTCAATAGTTGGTAGCGTACGACGACTGCTGGAGACTTCGCTGAAGCCCTGCGGCAGCCATGTTGGCGACCAGTTGAAGTTCACCTTCGTGCCCACAGGCACGGACAGCAGCGGAGGCAGGCTGGCTTTCGCCAGTTTATCCATGCTGCTATCAACGCTATCACCGACATTAAAGGCAATCACGCGGAACTGTTCCAGGGTTTCCCCATCGCGATCGAGCAGGTCAACGCGCATCGGCAGTTTGCTTTCCGAATCCAACCAGACGATGTAGCTGTAGCGGGTGCCATCCCGCGCCACAACGCGGATCACCTCGCATAAACGGTCGGCAATACGGGTACGCCCGACGGAGATAAAATCGTAGTAGGGAGCCAGACGTTTAAAGTCGGTATAGACCAGCGAAGGCAGAGAGTCGACGATGTAGTCGCCGTTCAGCGTAAAGGGATCAAGGCCGGGTTCAAAATAGCTGATTTCGCTACCACGCTGCACCACTTCGCGACGCGGACCATCCATTTGCAACAGTTGTGCAAGCGGCTGGCCGTTAAGACGCGCGTGACGATAGCGTAGTGATTCGACGCCTGATTTATTAATGCTGACGAACGACAGCTCGTAGTTGAGTGACTGACTGGCCAGATTCATCTGCTGCAACAACGCCCCGGACGATACATCTGCCGAGGCGTTTGCACAGAAGAACAGGCTACCAGCCATAAGTGACATGGCACACCAAAGTTGCTTCATTACTGCGATTGCGTTCCTAGAGTTTGATAGCCCGGCACCTGAACAGCAGCCTGCTGAGTTTGTGCCTGCTCAAACTGAAGCTGTTCTGAATGCAAGCGACGCTGCAATTCGTAATCCTGCAGCATAGCATTAATACGGCGACGCTGTTCCTGAACCTGCTGTTGGCCGGTGGAACCTGCGGAAGCATCCGAAGGAACACCCAGACTCACCGGGCTGGCTTTACCCATCATCGGCAGAGTATTAAACACCGGAGACTCAGGTTGAGATGTATCCGATTGCCCATTGTAGTGTTGAACGCCAACAATAACAGCGAGCGATACGCACGCCGCCACACCCATTTGGGTAAGCGAGCTGGCCCACGGGCGGACTTTATTCCAGAACGGCATTTTTTGCCATTGATGTGGCGCTGGCTGGGCTTCAGGAATGAGCGGTGTTGTCGTTTGACGAACAGGCTCATTTTCGATGGCGGCCATGACGCGAGAAGAGATATCAAAGTGAAGCACATCAGCTGTGTCGCCTCGCAGCGAATCACGAATGAGGTGATAGCTCTCCCAGGTTTCTTGCAACTCTGACGAGCGTGACAATTCAGTCAGCAGCTCGTTATCCAGCGTTTCACCATCCATTAAGGCGGAAAGTTGTTCTTTCTGCATGCCTAATACCTTTTCCAGTATCCCGCTTCCGTCAACGCCTGATAAGCGGTTGAACTTTATTATCGATAGCTTCTCGCGCACGGAAGATACGTGAACGAACCGTACCGACCGGACAATCCATGATAGCTGCTATCTCTTCATAGCTTAGGCCATCGAGCTCCCGCAGGGTAATCGCCATGCGTAAATCTTCCGGAAGCGCATCAATGGTGCGAAAAACAATCTGTCTCAGTTCTTCTGACAACATTAAGTTCTCAGGGTTCGAAATTTCTTTCAAAGCGCCGCCGCTTTCAAAGTTTTCAGCCTCACTCGCGTCAACATCACTAGACGGCGGGCGACGCCCCTGAGCAACCAGGTAATTTTTGGCCGTATTCACTGCAATACGATACAGCCAGGTATAGAAAGCACTATCTCCCCGGAAAGAATCCAGCGCGCGATAGGCCTTTATAAAAGACTCTTGTACGACATCCGGCACATCGCCAGATGGCACATAGCGGGAGACCAGGCTTGCAACCTTATGCTGATAGCGTACCACCAGCAGGTTAAAAGCTTTCTGATCTCCTTTTTGGACCCGTTCAACCAGGACCTGGTCCGTTAACTGCTCGCTCATCCGAGGTAATGTCTCCCCAAACCCTATTCCCATGCGTAATCAGAATGCCACTCCACCACTGCATTATGAGCAAGCAGAAACTTAGAGTGTCCGATTTTCGTAAAGTTCCGTTACGCTTTGTTTTTTGTTTAGCAGCAGACGTTTCATTGTCTGTCATTATAAGTCTGCCGATGCACATCGATACGTAAGTTGCGAAATAAAAACGCAAATCCAGTGCAGAGTAACGTAACCCGGCCTTTATTTCACCATAAATAGCTGCCACCGAACGTAGCTTTCCTCTTATTTCGTTCCACCGCCAGATTCTCCCTGATACGGTAAATGTTTAGTCATTACAACTTTAGTGCAAAAAATTCCTGCACAGCTCGCTTTTATAGTGCTACTCTGCGATTACCGTGTTTAGTAAATTAAACAAAGCTAATGAACTCACTTCCAGAACTTTCTTGTGATGTCCTGATCATCGGTAGCGGTGCTGCCGGTCTGTCGCTGGCGCTGCGTCTCGCGGAACACAGTTCGGTTATCGTGTTAAGCAAAGGCCCGATTAGCGAAGGCTCAACGTTCTACGCCCAGGGCGGGATTGCCGCCGTGTTCGATGAGACCGACAGTATTGACTCGCATATCGAGGATACTCTGATTGCCGGTGCTGGGATTTGCGATCGCCAGGCCGTGTCGTTTGTCGCCAGCAATGCAAAAACCTGCGTGCAGTGGCTTATCGATCAGGGCGTGTTGTTTGACACACAGGTACAGCCCAACGGGGAAGAGAGTTACCATTTAACGCGTGAAGGCGGTCACAGCCATCGGCGAATTCTGCATGCCGCCGATGCCACCGGGCGAGAAGTTGAAAATACGCTGGTGAGCAAAGCGCTTAATCATCCGAATATCCGCGTCCTTGAACGCAGCAACGCAGTCGATCTGATTGTCTCCGATAAAATCGGTTTACCAGGTACCCGTCGCGTGGTCGGCGCGTGGATCTGGGATCGTAATAAAGAGAAGGTTGAGACCTGCGCGGCGAAATCGGTGGTGCTGGCAACCGGCGGCGCATCGAAGGTCTATCAGTACACCACTAACCCGGATATCTCCTCAGGCGACGGCATTGCCATGGCCTGGCGCGCGGGCTGCCGGGTCGCCAACCTTGAATTCAACCAATTCCACCCTACTGCACTCTATCATCCGCAGGCGCGCAACTTCCTGCTCACCGAAGCCCTGCGTGGCGAAGGCGCACATCTGAAACGCCCGGACGGCAGCCGCTTTATGCCTGATTTCGACGAGCGCGGTGAACTGGCTCCACGTGATATCGTGGCCCGCGCGATTGACCACGAGATGAAGCGTCTCGGCGTCGATTGCATGTATCTGGATATCAGCCACAAGCCAGAAGCCTTTGTCCGCCAGCACTTCCCGATGATTTATGAAAAATTGTTAGGCCTGGGGATCGATCTCACCAAAGAACCGGTACCGATTGTCCCAGCGGCGCACTATACCTGCGGCGGTGTAATGGTCGACGACTACGGACGTACCGATGTTGACGGGCTATACGCGATTGGCGAAGTTAGCTATACCGGCCTGCACGGGGCAAACCGCATGGCGTCAAACTCGCTGCTGGAATGCCTGGTATACGGTTGGTCGGCCGCCGAGGATATTCATAAACGAATGCCTTATGCTCGCCAGACGGAAAAATTGCCTGCCTGGGATGAAAGCCGGGTAGAAAACTCGGATGAACTGGTAGTCATTCAGCACAACTGGCACGAATTGCGCCTGTTTATGTGGGACTACGTCGGTATCGTGCGCACCACTAAACGCCTGGAACGCGCACTACGCCGAATTACCATGCTGCAGCAAGAGCTGGACGAATACTATTCCCGCTTCCGAGTCTCGAACAATCTGCTGGAGCTCCGTAACCTGGTACAGGTCGCGGAGCTGATTGTACGCTGCGCCATGATGCGTAAAGAGAGCCGGGGCCTGCATTACACTCTGGATTATCCAGAACTATTAGCTGAATCCGGCCCGTCGGTGCTCTCGCCGCTGACTCACATAAATAAATAGAATGCCTGGGTCAGCGCAGTGTAGCCTTCAGAGTACTGCTGCTCTGGCCCACGAATCACCAGCCTGTCGCTAAAGTACTCCCCTTCTTTCGGCGAGAACGCCAGCAGCACCCGATGCGGCAGGCGTATTTCCGTTTCCGCCACGTCGGTACGCAAGCGCAGATGCCAACCCATCGACAACGCTTGGGTGGTAAAGGTCTGGCCGATATTTTCCGGCAATACAACACAAAAGAAGCCGTCTTCGGTGATAGCATCGGCAGCACAGGCCAGCAGCGCTTGATGATCGAGCGTAGTGGTGTATCGCGCCTGCTCGCGCTGCGGCGTCGCGCACTCAACGCCCTGCTCATAATACGGCGGATTGCTGACAATGAGGTTATAGCGCGTCGTCAGGCCCGCGACCCACTGCTGAATATCCGCCGTGTGGATGTGGATCCTCGCAGTCCAGGGAGACTCGGCGACGTTTTCCCGCGCCTGCTCCGCCGCCTCAACATCGAGCTCAACGGCATCGATACTGACGCTATCGTCAGTGCGCTGCGCCAGCATTAACGCCAGCAGTCCGCTCCCGGTGCCAATATCAAGCACTCGACTAACGCGAGCAATCGGTGACCAGGCGCCCAGTAAAATGCCATCGGTACCGACCTTCATCGCACAGCGATCGTGAGCCACAAAAAATTTTTTAAAGGTAAATCCGTTGCGGCGCAGCACGGATTTAGAATCAGACGTCATATGCGACCTTGCCGATGAAACGAGAGAATATTTCGGTTATGAACAATACCCGAGAACAGATAGCCATACAAACAGATGAAGATTAAAGCCGTAACGTCTATAATCACCGCCTCACACAGAGGTAATCATGACTGTAACGACTTTTTCCGAACTTGAACTTGACGAAAGCCTGCTGGAAGCCCTCCAGAGCAAAGGCTTTACGCGCCCAACTGCCATCCAGGCTGCCGCTATTCCGCCTGCGCTCGAAGGACGTGACGTTCTTGGTTCTGCGCCAACCGGCACCGGTAAAACAGCGGCGTATTTGCTGCCTGCGTTGCAGCACCTGCTCGACTTCCCGCGCAAAAAATCCGGCCCGCCGCGAATTTTGATTCTCACGCCGACGCGTGAACTGGCGATGCAGGTCGCCGATCATGCCCGCGAGCTGGCAAAAAATACTCACCTGGATATCGCGACCATCACCGGCGGTGTGGCATATATGAACCACGCTGAAGTGTTCAGCGAAAACCAGGATATTGTTGTCGCGACCACCGGTCGTTTGATGCAATACATTAAAGAAGAGAACTTCGACTGCCGCTCCGTTGAGACGCTGATCCTCGACGAAGCAGACCGCATGCTGGATCTGGGCTTTGCCCAGGATATCGAGCATATCGCCGGTGAAACCCGTTGGCGTAAACAGACGTTGCTGTTCTCCGCAACGCTGGAAGGCGATGCGATTAAAGACTTCGCTGAGCGTCTGCTGGAAGATCCGGTAGAAGTGTCTGCCGATCCGTCTACCCGCGAGCGTAAGAAGATTCATCAGTGGTACTACCGCGCCGATGACTTCGACCATAAATTCAAACTGCTTGAGCATCTGCTGAAGCAGGAAGATGCGACCCGTACTATCGTGTTTGTGCGTAAGCGTGAGCGTGTGCATGAACTGGCAGATAAACTGCGGTCGGTCGGTATTAACAACTGCTATCTTGAAGGCGAGATGGCGCAGGTTAAGCGTACCGAAGGCATCAAGCGTCTGACCGAAGGCCGCGTTAACGTGCTGGTTGCCACCGACGTTGCGGCGCGTGGTATCGATATTCCTGATGTCAGCCACGTTATCAACTTTGATATGCCGCGTAGCGGGGACACCTACCTGCACCGCATCGGCCGTACGGGCCGCGCGGGTCGTAAAGGTACCGCAATCTCGCTGGTTGAGGCTCATGACTACGTGCTGCTGATGAAAATCGGTCGTTACGTTGAAGAACCGCTGAAAGCCCGCGTGATTGATACGCTGCGTCCGGTGACTCGCCCGCCAAGCGAGAAGATGACCGGTAAGCCATCGAAGAAAGTGCTGGCTAAACGTGCTGAGCAAAAAGAGAAAGATAAAGAAAAACCGCGCGTGAAGAAACGCCACCGCGATGCTAAAAACATAGGTAAACGCCGTAAACCAAGCGGTACCAATGCCACAGAGCAGAGCACCGAAGAGTAAACAAACGCCGGGATAACTTCCCGGCGTTTTCGTATTCAAGGATCAGAGCAGCCACTCATGAAGAAAAAAGAGTTTGTGACCCAGGATCTCCTCAGCAAGATTTACCAGCAGCACAGCGACGGGGCGCGCAAACTGCCGCCTGAACGCCAGCTGGCTCAGGAATACGGTGTCTCACGCTTTACTATTCGTCAGGCGCTGGAGAAGCTGGCCAGCATTGGCGTCGTCCGTATTGTGCAGGGTTCAGGGATCTGGATTAACGAACAGACGCGCAGCAATCCGCTGGTCTATAACTCCATCACCGAAAAGCGCTTCGATCAGATGCGCTACCGCATGATAAGCCTGCATAAAAAGCGCCCCAACCGCGAAGATCAGCAGATTTTCGGTCTTACCGAGGACGATTTCATCTGGCAATTCTGCCGCCTGCGTTTTGTTGACGAAGTGGCCACGCAAATCGAAATCTCCCGCATGCCCGCCGCGATGTTCACTGACCTGAGTCAGGAGGTGATTGAGCGCTCGCTGCAGCAGTACGTGCTGGTGAAGGGGTATCCGATTTCTCATCTGCTGACCAGCTATCGTGCGGTCAGCGTCAGCCGGGAGCAGGCGGTACTGCTTGGCTGTAAAAAAGGCGCACCGGCGATGCACATCAATAACCGCGGGATCCTCGACGGTGGGCGGGTCTATGAGATAAGCGATATCATTGATATCAACTACTCCTGCACTTACGTGATCCCGCACAACCGTGACAACCTCGCCTTCCGCCAGCAGCCGCCAGAATAAGTTACGGCGTGTGAATCGCGCCATCCGGCAAACGGCTTTGCGTCCACTCATGCGGGCGATAGACCACCGGGTGCGCTAACGCCAGCGCTTCATCAAAGCCCACCCCGATACCCGGTGCAGTCGGCGGGTAGATAAATCCGTTTTGCACTTCAGGCGCACCGGGGAAGACCGCATCGGTGGTGGCCGAGCGCGGGATATATTCCTGGATAGCCGCGTTATGGAGGTGAATATTCAGATGCGTATTGACCGCCACGCCGATTGGCGTCATATCCCCCGGCCCATGCCATGCCAGACGCACACCGAAGGCCTGACACAGTACCGCCAGTTTTAACGCAGGTGTAATGCCGCCAATCTGCGAAACGTGACAGCGAATAAAATCAATCTGTCGGTTAACGATGAGGTCCTGCCACTCTGCCGGATTGTTAAACAGCTCGCCCATTGCCAGCGGCACGCTGCTCTGCTGGCGAATTTGCGCCAGCCACGGGCTTTGCTGCGGTGACAAAATATCCTCAATAAACCATGGCTGATAAGGTTCCAGCTGCTTCGCTAGCTGTAATGCTTGCTGCGGGAACAGACGCTCGTGAACATCGTGCAGAATGTGGAAACGGTGGCCGTAGCGCATACGTAGCAAACGGAACATCTCGACGGTGTTACGGACATATTCATCCTGATCGAACCACGCGCCGGGCGTTGGGTTTTCCGGGGTCTGCATTTCGCGCGGCGTACCGCCGTAGAAACCAAGCTGGCAGCGAATATGGCGATAGCCCTGCTCCAGCAGCTTATCAACCGAAACAAACAGTTCTTCCGGCGTCTCACCGCTGGCATGGGTGTAGGCGGCAATTGCATCGCGCGATTTGCCTCCCAGCAGCTGATAAAGCGGCATGCCGGCTAGCTGGGCTTTGATATCCCACAGCGCCATATCCACACCGGAGATAGCATTGTTCATCAGCGGGCCGTTACGCCAATATGCGTTGACGTTCATCATCTGCCACAGATCTTCAATGTTGTTGGCATCGCGCCCGAGAAGCAGTGGCTGCAAATATTCGTCCACCAGCGTTTTTACCGCCAGCGGTCGCTGCTGGAAGGTGGCGCAACCAAGCCCCACCGTTCCGTTGTCGGTCGTGACGCGAACCGTCACCAGGTTATGGCGGTCAGGACGGGTGATAAAGCACTCAATCGCAGTAATCAGCGTAGGTTTCACAGACGGCTCCCTGTGGAAAATAACAATAAGAATGACATTATCTTCGCCCTATTTTTATCAGCGGGTAAACCTTTTTATTATTTAATTTTTTTGGTCTGAAAATAAGCTTGTTTGCATTTAAAAAACGAACCAATTAACTCACATAACAACATAAATACCGCTACCAATGGCAAATTGTGATTATCATCATATTTTATTGGTTTGTTTTTATTGATTGGCTTATTTACCATTCAGCGACACAAAGAAAACAACAAACTTATCGCAGGAGCCGTTATGGGGACGCAAGAAGCTATCAGCAGAATTATTCGTCTGGTGGGCGGACCGGAGAATATCAATAAAGTCTGGCACTGTATGACTCGACTACGCTTTGATTTAGTTGACGATAATAAAATCGCGCAGGATGAGATTAAACAACTACCTGGTGTATTAGGCGCGCAGCTACAAAGCGACCAGTTCCAGATAATCATCGGCCCGAAGGTCAACAGTTGGTTTGAGTTATTGCAGGATACGCTGGGCACCAGCAGCCAGGCATCGGCTGCCACCAGCGCGAAAAGCAAAGAACGTAAAAGCCTGGTGTCTCTGTTTATGGATACCGTTTCTGGCGTCTTTGGCCCCATTGTTCCGGCGATTGCCGGTGCCGGGATGATCAAGGGTCTGTTAGCTGGGCTTATCGCTCTCAAACTGGTATCGACCAAAAGCGATACGGTGATGATTATCGACCTTATCGCCAGCGGCGTATTTTACTTCCTGCCATTTTTCCTGGCGGTGTCGGCGGCGAAAATCTTCAAAACCAATGAATATCTGGCGGTGGCCGTGGCGGCCTGCCTGATGTATCCCACGCTTATTGATGCAGCAAAAGCGCTGGCGGCCCATCAGGATGGCGCAGTCTCGGCGCTCTGGCTGCTTAACGCGATCCCCGTTTCGGTATTTAACTATGCCTCCAGCGTGATCCCGGTGATCTTCTCAATACTGGCATTGAAATACATCCATCAGGCGGTAGACCGCATCATGCCTGAGGTACTGAAGACCGTCTTTACGCCAACGCTGACGCTGTTTATCGGTGCGCTGGCGGCGCTGGTGATCATCGGCCCGATTGGTATCTGGCTGGGCAAAATGCTGGCGTGGTTTATTGAAGGATTGTTTGGCGTATCGGCGAGCTTTGCCGGTCTGGTAGTTGGGGCGATTCGTCCGGTGGCTATCCTCACCGGGATGCACCATGCCATGACGCCGATTGCCCTGCAAAACTTCAGCGATCGTGGCTACGACATGCTGATGCCGATGATGTTTATGGCCAATATGGCGATTGCCGGTGCGACTTTTGCTATCTGGCGTTTGAACAAAGACAACCGTACGGTAACGTTATCTGCCGCCATCTCTGCGCTGCTAGGTATTACCGAGCCCGCGTTGTTTGGCGTCCTGACGCGCTATAAAAAAGCGTTTGTTGCTGCCACCGTAGCCAGTTCACTGGCATCGGCCTTTATCGCGTTCTTCGGCGTGCGTCTGTATGGCTATATTTTATCGAGCATTTTCAGCCTGCCCGCCTATATCGGCCCCTACTTTATCTTCGCCATTTCCGGCGTGGCAATTGCCCTGGTTCTTTCCTTCACCCTCACCACCATTCTGGTTGGCCGCGAGCAGACCAAATAAAAAAATCCCCCGCAGGCACCCTGCGGGGGATTGATATCATGCCGTCGGGTTATCCCGGCGCGCTAACTTCCCACCCCTGAGAAATTACAGGCTTTCGGTGAAAGTACGGGCGATAACGTCGCGCTGCTGTTCTGGAGTCAGGGAGTTAAAGCGTACTGCATAACCGGAAACACGAATGGTCAGCTGCGGATATTTTTCTGGGTGCTCAACTGCATCCATCAGAGTTTCACGACGCAGAACGTTAACGTTCAGGTGCTGACCACCTTCCACGCGAACTTCTGGTTTCGCTTCAACCGGGATTTCACGGTATTCGATGTCGCCCAGTTCTTTCACTGCAACCACATCATCTTCCGCATAACCACCTTTTGCACACAGGCAGCGTGCTTCGCCTTTCTCGCTGTCGAGCAGCCAGAATGAGTTCAGCAGGTCTTTGTTAGCAGTTTTAGTAATCTGGATACCTGTAATCATTTGATGCCTCCCAAGGCTTTTTATATTCGTTTTTAACTGGCCGTCTCGCGGCCAATTGGTAAAACCATTGTTGCTTGAGTGTATATATACCCCGCAAACACCCTCGTTTCTTTGATTTAAATCAATAAAAACCACACCACAAAAGTGGTCATAAGGGAAAATACTTGTTTTGCATCAAGTTACACCTCAAGGAAAAAGCAAAAATCTTTGTAAACATTAAAATTTTTTTGTGGTGGCAGCGAGTGGTTTCACCATCCGACTTTGTGATGATGAAAGAAGCAGTTAAGCTATGACCATTAAGAATCGCAGGAGAGCGAGATGACAACCCCCTTAACCTGGCATGATGTGCTGGCAACTGAAAAGCAGCAGCCCTATTTTGTGAATACTCTGGCTACCGTCGCCAGCGAGCGTCAGTCGGGCATCACCATTTATCCGCCACAGAAAGATGTGTTCAACGCTTTCCGCTTCACTGAGCTCAACGATGTCAAAGTGGTGATTCTGGGACAGGATCCGTATCACGGCCCTAATCAGGCGCACGGTCTGGCCTTCTCGGTCCAACCAGGTATCGCCACGCCACCATCATTACTGAATATGTATAAAGAGCTGGAAGGAACCATTCCCGGCTTTACTCGCCCGAACCACGGCTATCTGGAAAGCTGGGCGCGTCAAGGGGTACTGTTGCTGAATACGGTATTAACCGTGCGCGCGGGCCAGGCTCATTCCCACGCTAGCCTCGGTTGGGAGACGTTTACCGATAAGGTCATTGCGCTGATTAATGAGCATCGGGAAGGCGTGGTGTTTTTACTCTGGGGCGCTCATGCACAGAAGAAAGGCGCCATTATTGATACCCAGCGCCATCACGTACTGAAGGCACCGCATCCATCGCCGCTGTCGGCGCATCGTGGTTTCTTTGGTAGCAATCACTTCGTACAGGCTAATCAGTGGCTGGAGCAGCGCGGTGACGCACCTATTGATTGGATGCCAGTACTGCCGGAATAAGATTCGGCCTTTTTTTGCCGCCAGTGAATAACTGCAGATATAAAAAAACCGGTAGACGCTAGGCGCTACCGGTTTTTTTCAGCTCGCGATATTACGCTTTATGCTGACGCCACCATTCGCCCAGCAGTACGCCGGTTGCGACTGAAACGTTCAAACCTTCTACCGCGCGAGTGCCGTCAATCGAGACGCTCATGTCAGCAATCGCTGCCGCTGCATCGGAAACACCGTCGCGATCCTGGCCCAGAGCCAGCACCATTTTCTTCGGCAGCTCAGCTTTGAACAACGGCATACCGTTGCCATTGCTGCTGGTCGTGACGATGGTGTAGCCCGCTTTGCGGAACTGCTCCAGCGCGTCAATGAAGCTGTCGCCGGTGATCGGCTGAACGTGCTCAGCGCCGCCTTCTGCGGTACGAATTGCCGCACCGGATTCCAGCAGTGCTGCGTCCTGCAGTACAACGCCTTTCACGCCGAAATGCGCGCAGCTACGGATCATCGCGCCGAGGTTATGTGGGTTGCCCGCATCTTCCAGCGCCAGTACGCAATCATCTTCACCGCTCTGCGAAACCCACTGTTGTACAGAGGTACCGTTACGCTTTTTGATAAGGAAGCAGACACCGCCGTGGTGTTCAGTGCCGGACGCTTTCGCCAGCTCTTCTTCATCAACCACGTGATAAGCTTTGCGGTTTGCCGCCATCCAACGCAGCGCTTCTTTAAAGCGAGGGGTGACGCTCTGGATAAACCAGGCGCGAACAATCGCATCCGGACGGCTCTGGAACAAAGCCTGACAGGCGTTTTCGCCGTACACGCGGGTTTCTTCCGCGCGCTGACGACGCAATACTTCGGGATCGATAAAGCTTTTCCCGCTGATGCCACCGTGATCGGCCTTCGGTGCGGTTTCATCGCCCGGAGCCCGAGAAACGGTGCGCCACGGAGAGCCTTCACCGCGGTCACGGTCGCGCTCTACATCACGGTCACGACCACGTTCACGGCCACGTTCGCTGTTAGGACCCTTTCTCTCATCACGGGCAGGGCGACGACCGCCTTCGGCACGGGAAGTACCAGCACGGGATGTGCCAGGACGGCCTCCGCCTTTACCAGTACGAGGATTTTGGGTGCGTTTGTCCGAGTCATCGTCACTGCGGACGTACATCACTTTGACCTTGCCGTTTTTGTTCTTCAGTTCGTCGCTCATGTTTTTCTCCACCTGCGCTGCGCGAAGCGCGCAGATTACCTGATGTGTTAGCGCTTAGCCATTACTTCATAAAAAAGACCACGACTATTATACCCATTGGATAAAACGCATTGTTGATTAATACAGTCTCGCTGATAATGTGTAACATTATAGAAACATCCGGCAACATTGCCGTCCTGCAACACGATGACCCAGAGGTGAGTTATGAATACCGTTTGTGCCCACTGCCAGGCGCTTAATCGCATTCCTGAAGAGCGTCTCAACGACGCCGCAAAATGTGGACGCTGTGGTGAAGATTTGTTTGATGGTGATGTTATCAACGCCACAGACAGCACGCTGGATAAACTGCTGAAGGACGATCTCCCGGTTGTCGTCGATTTCTGGGCACCGTGGTGCGGCCCTTGCCGCAATTTTGCGCCCATTTTTGAAGACGTCGCAGAAGAGCGTAGCGGTAAAGTACGCTTTGTAAAGGTGAATACCGAGGCAGAACGTGAGCTCAGCGCCCGTTTTCGTATTCGCAGCATTCCAACCATTATGATTTTCAAAAATGGTGAAGTGATCGACATGCTTAACGGCGCGGTTCCTAAAGCGCCATTTGATAGCTGGTTGAACGAAGCCCTGCATCAGTAGTCCTCTCGGGGCACATCTTGTGCCCCGTATCCACCTCTGCGACAATAGCGTTTTTACCACGCCATTCGCCATTCCCATGACTGAAAATGCCGTTCTACGGTTGCGCGCCGAGCGTTTAGCCCGCGCGACTCGCCCGTTTCTTGCCCGCGGTAATCGGGTTCGTCGCTGCCAGCGCTGCCTGCTGGTAAAAGGTTATTGCCTGTGCGAAACCATTGCTCCACATCCGGCTAACAGCCGATTTTGCCTCGTCATGTTCGACACAGAGCCGATGAAGCCCAGCAATACCGGCCGCCTGATTGCCGATATTTTGCCACAAACTGAGGCTTTCCAGTGGTCACGTACCGAGCCGCCCCAGGCGCTGCTGGATCTGGTGAAAAATCCCGACTATCAGCCGATGGTAGTATTCCCATCGTCTTACGCCGGCCCAGAGCGTGAGGTGCTGAGCGCACCGCCGTCAGGTAAACCACCGCTGTTTATTATGTTAGACGGGACCTGGCCGGAAGCGCGGAAAATGTTTCGTAAAAGCCCATGGCTGGACGGTCTGCCGTTAATTTCCGTCGACCTCGCGCGCGTCTCGGCCTACAGCCTGCGCGAAGTGCACGCCGAAGGACAGTATTGCACCGCGGAAGTGGCGATTGCTTTACTGGATCTCGCCAACGACACCGGTGCCGCCTCCGCACTCAGCCAGCATTTCACCCGTTTTCGTGAAAACTATCTGGCAGGAAAATCTCATCATCAGGGCAACATCACAACCGCTAGCGTGGAAAACGGTTAAACTCTTACGGTCATCGTCGCGTAAGGAAGACCGGTATGAGTCAGCGTGGGCTGGAAGCACTTCTGAGGCCAAAATCTATTGCGGTTATTGGCGCTTCAATGAAGCCACAGCGTGCCGGATTTTTGATGATGAAAAACCTGTTGGCCGGTGGTTTTGCTGGCCCGGTTTTACCCGTGACTCCCGCGTGGAAAGCGGTGCTTGGCGTACTGGCCTGGCCGACTATCGAAAGCCTGCCCTTTTCTCCCGACCTTGCGGTATTGTGCACTCATGCCCGTCGCAATCTCGAACTATTAGAGTCGTTGGGGGAAAAAGGCTGCAAAACGTGCATCATTCTCTCTTCTACGCCCGATCAGTTCAGCGCCCTTAAAGAGTGTGCCGCGCGTTTTCAGATGCGCCTGCTGGGGCCAAACAGCCTCGGGCTACTGGCGCCATGGCAAGGGCTGAACGCCAGCTTCTCGCCGGTGCCGATTCGTAAAGGCAAACTGGCGTTTATTTCGCAGTCTGCAGCCGTCTCCAATACGATTCTGGATTGGGCGCAACAGCGTGAAATGGGCTTCTCCTACTTTATCGCTCTGGGCGATAGCCTTGATATTGACGTCGATGATCTGCTGGATTATCTGGCACGAGATAGCAAGACCAGCGCTATTTTGCTCTACCTGGAGCAGCTCAGCGATGCCCGCCGCTTTGTCTCCGCCGCTCGTAGCGCCTCACGTAACAAACCGATTCTGGTGATTAAGAGCGGGCGTAGCCCCGCCGCTCAGCGCCTTCTGCACGTCAATTCAGGCATGGATCCAGCCTGGGACGCAGCCATTCAGCGTGCCGGTTTGCTGCGGGTGCAGGATACCCATGAACTATTCTCCGCCGTCGAAACCCTCAGCCATATGCGCCCGCTGCGCGGCGAGCGATTGATGATTATCAGTAACGGTGCGGCACCTGCGGCGCTAGCGCTGGATGAGCACTGGGCGCGCAACGGCAAACTGGCAACGCTCAGCGAAGAGACCCGTCAGCAACTTCAGGCAGAATTACCAGATACCGTCGAGGCAAACAACCCACTGGATCTGCGCGATGACGCCAGTATCAGTCACTATGCCTCGGCGGTGAATATTCTGCTCAATAGCGCAGATTTAGACGCCCTCATGATAATCCACGCCCCAAGCGCCACCGCGACAGGAAGCGAGAGCGCCGCCGCGCTGATTGAGCTTATCAAGCAGCATCCTCGAGGCAAATTTATCAGCGTGCTGACCAACTGGTGCGGCGAATATTCCTCTATTGAAGCACGGCGGATGTTCAGCGATGCGGGCATTCCGACTTACCGGACGCCTGAAGGAACGATTACCGCCTTTATGCATATGGTGGAATACCGGCGTAACCAAAAACAGCTGCGGGAAACCCCGGCGCTGCCACACAGTTTGACCGCCAATACCGCACAGGCACATGAGCTCCTACAGCAAGCGATTGATAATGGCATCGGAGCGCTGGATACCCACGAAGTGCGCCCAATTTTAAATGCCTATGGCCTGAACACGCTGCCCACCTGGATTGCCTCTGACAGCGCTGAAGCCGTGCATATCGCCGAGCAAATTGGCTACCCGGTCGCGTTGAAGCTACGCTCACCCGATATTCCGCATAAATCAGAAGTCCAGGGTGTCATGCTTTATCTGCGTACCGCCGCCGAAGTACAACAGGCGGCGGAGGCAATCCTTGACCGTGTGAAAATGGCCTGGCCGCAGGCGCGCATTCACGGCCTGCTGGTACAAAGTATGGTTAATCGTGCCGGTGCGCAGGAGCTGCGAGTCGTCGTTGAACACGATCCAGTGTTTGGCCCACTGATTATGCTGGGTGAAGGCGGCGTAGAGTGGCGTGCGGAAGATCAGGCCGCCGTCGCCTTGCCACCGCTCAATATGACGCTGGCGCGCTATTTGGTCATTCAGGCGATCAAGAGTAAGAAAATACGCGGGCGCAGCGCTTTACGTCCGCTGAATATTGCCGGTCTCAGCCAGCTTTTGGTGCAGGTTTCTAACCTCATTGTCGATTGCCCTGAGATACAGCGTCTGGATATCCATCCCCTTCTCGCTTCTGGCGACGAATTTACCGCGCTGGATGTGAGCCTGGATATCGCACCGTTCAGCGGTTCAAGCGAAAGTCGGCTGGCGGTACGCCCCTATCCGCAGCACCTGGAAGAGTGGGTGACGATGAAGAACGGCGACCGCTGTCTTTTCCGCCCGATCCTGCCGGAGGATGAGCCGCTGTTACAGCAGTTTATTGCCAGAGTCACAAAAGAAGATCTCTACTATCGTTATTTTAGTGAGATCAACGAATTTACCCACGATGACTTAGCCAATATGACGCAGATCGACTACGATCGGGAAATGGCCTTTGTTGCAGTGCATGATTCAGGCGATCGTACCGAGATCCTTGGCGTGACGCGCGCGATCTCCGATCCCGATAACATCGATGCGGAATTTGCCGTGCTGGTGCGTTCAGATCTGAAAGGACTCGGCCTCGGTGGCCGCCTTCTGGAGAAGCTTATTGCCTATACTCGTGCTCACGGCTTAGCCCGGCTGAACGGGATTACCATGCCAAACAATCGCGGAATGATAGCGCTGGCGAGGAAGCTCGGCTTTGAAGTAGATATTCAGCTGGAAGATGGTATTGTCGGTCTATCATTACGCCTAAGTGATGACTAAGTTGCTGGAAATGCTACCCTTGCTCGAAAGAGGTGGTATCATTGACCGCTTACGTCATCTGCCTGGTACAGAAGACCCTTCACTAAATCAGAGAAGAAACGCACTGTGATGTTGTCAAAATTTAAGCGTAATAAACATCAACAACACCTTGCCCAACTACCCAAGCTTTCACAGTCTGTTGATGATGTTGAGTTTTTCTATACTCCAGCAGATTTTCGTGTCGCTCTGCTCGCAAAAATCGCCAGCGCTACGCGCCGGATTTGTATCGTCGCCTTATATCTCGAACAAGACGACGCCGGAAAGACGATTCTGCAAGCCCTGTACGATGCCAAGCGTCAACGTCCGGAGCTTGATGTTCGGGTACTGGTTGACTGGCACCGCGCACAGCGTGGGCGTATTGGTGCTGCGGCCTCTAACACCAACGCGGATTGGTATTGTCGTACTGCCAAAGAGAACCCGGGCGTAGACGTCCCGGTTTATGGCGTGCCTATCAATACCCGCGAAGCGCTCGGCGTTCTGCACTTTAAGGGCTTTATCATTGATGACTGTGTGCTTTACAGCGGTGCCAGCATCAACGATGTTTATCTGCATCAACACGATAAGTATCGTTATGACCGCTATCAGTGCATTCGCAATCCGCAGATGTCCGACATTATGTTTAACTGGGTGTCGCAAAACCTGGTTGAAGGTCGTGGTGTTAATCGCCTGGATAATAGCGAGCGTCCGAAAAGCCCGGAAATTAAGAACGATATCCGTCAGTATCGCCAGGAACTGCGCGATACCAGCTATCATTTTGACGGCAACGCCGGTGATGACGAATTGACCGTTACGCCGCTGGTTGGGCTGGGTAAATCCAGCGAGCTCAACAAAACCATTTTCCACCTCATGCCGTGCACTGAGGAAAAACTCACTATCTGCACGCCATACTTCAACCTGCCCGCGTTGCTGGTTCGTAGCATCATTCGTCTGTTGCGGGAAGGCAAGAAGGTGGAGATTATTGTCGGCGATAAAACGGCTAACGATTTTTACATCCCGGAAAATGAGCCGTTTAAGATAATCGGCGCATTGCCCTATCTGTATGAAATTAACCTGCGCCGCTTCCTGAGCCGCCTGCAGTATTACATTAATACCGATCAACTGGTGGTGCGTTTGTGGAAAGACGCGGATAACACCTACCATCTGAAAGGGATGTGGGTCGACAATGAGTGGATGCTGTTGACCGGCAATAACCTCAATCCTCGCGCCTGGCGACTGGATCTGGAAAATGCGGTACTGATCCACGATCCGAAAAAACAGCTGGCTTCTATGCGCCAGAAAGAGCTGGAGCTTATCCGCAAGAATACCACGGTCGTAAACCACTATCGCGACCTGCAGAGCATTGCGGAATATCCGGTCAAAGTACGCAAACTTATCCGCCGTCTGCGACGTATTCGTATCGATAGGCTCATCAGCCGTATCCTTTAAAATATAGCCCCGTTTCAACGGGGCTTTTTTTCAGGAGTTTCTATGTCTCGAACTGCTCTTCTATGCTGTACGTTCATACTTAGCGGCTGTAGTCATATGGCAAACGATGCCTGGACCGGCCAGGATAAAGCCCAACACTTTATTGCGTCGGCAATGCTGGCAGCTGCAGGCAACGAATATGCGCAACATCAGGGCCTAAGCCGCGACCGCAGTGCTGCAATTGGCTTGATGTTTTCTATCAGCCTTGGCGCATCAAAAGAGTTATGGGACAGTCGTCCCGCCGGGAGTGGCTGGAGCTGGAAAGATTTTGCCTGGGACGTTGCCGGTGCCACAACCGGCTATACGGTGTGGCAACTGGCGCAGCATTAGTTCTACAGGCGTAAACCTTTCCCTTTGCGGTGTAGTTTGAGCGAAACAAGAAACGCCAGCGCGGCCATCACGGTAACGTACCAGAAGAAAGCGTTTTCGATACCCGCTGATTTTAGCGACAGCGCAACATACTCCGCCGAGCCACCAAACACAGCGTTGGCGACAGCGTAAGAGAGCCCCACACCTAATGCACGTACCTGCGCCGGGAACATCTCCGCTTTAAGGATCCCGCTAATAGAAGTGTAGAAACTGGTGATTAGCAGTGCACATAAAACCAGTGCAAATGCCAAATACGGAGAGCTGACGTTTTGCAGCGCCGAAAGAATTGGCACGGTAAAGAGCGTGGCCAATGCGCCAAAGCATAGCATTGAGGTGCGTCGCCCCACCTTATCCGATAGCATGCCAAAGAACGGCTGTACCAGCATATAGACGAACAGCGCGGCCGTCATAATCATACTTGCGAGGTTAGCGCTCATACCGGCTGTATTAACCAGGTATTTTTGCATGTAGGTAGTGAAGGTATAGAAACTGAGCGAGCCGGCAGCGGTAAAGCCAAGCACCATCACAAATGCCTTACGATTACGCCACAACCCTTTGAACGATCCAGCTTCTTTCAGAGTTCGTGTCTCTTTCTGTGATGTTTCATCAAGTTGGCGACGCAGCCATAGGGCAACAACGGCTAATACCGCCCCCATAGCAAACGGAATGCGCCATCCCCAGGCGTGCAAATCTTCACTACTCAGGATATTTTGCAATATCACCACCACGAGTACCGCCAGCAGTTGGCCGCCAATCAAAGTCACGTACTGGAATGAGGCATAGAATCCTTTACGTCCTTCCACGGCAACTTCACTCATGTAGGTTGCGCTGGTGCCATATTCTCCCCCCACGGATAACCCCTGGAATAGACGAGCCAGCAGCAGCAAAGCCGGAGCCCAGGTGCCAATCACGCTATAGCCCGGCAGACAAGCGATAACCAGCGAGCCAAAGCACATCATGCAGACGGAGATCAACATCGACACTTTACGGCCGCGACGGTCGGCAATACGGCCAAATAGCCAGCCCCCGATAGGACGCATCAGGAATCCAGCAGCAAATACTCCTGCGGTCTGCAGCAGTTGAGTGGTGGTATTTCCGGATGGGAAAAAGATATGGGCAAAATAAAGGGAACAGAACGAGTAGACATAAAAGTCGAACCATTCAACAAGGTTCCCTGAGGAAGCACCGACAATCGACATAATTCGACGGCGGGTATCGTTGTCGGTTAGCGTCCTTTCTGAGGTCACACTGGTTACAGCCATTCGTTAACTCCTGTCAAAGGCGAGCTCCTGCCTTATCGGTCGTCATACGACGCATAGGCAGATATTTTAGTAAACGAAATGTTATACAATTGTTATTGGTTAATTAGTGATGAATATCACACTTTTTATTAGCAAGATCATGATTTAGGATTAGCTGTAGCGCTTAAAGAGCGATGAATAATGGAGGGGATTTGGGGAGTTGATGGCACACTTTATGATCGGCTTTTTACCACTGTACAGACGCAAAAAAGCCCATCCGTCAGGATGGGCTTCTTTACTTGTTTGATGCCTGGCAGTTCCC
>NZ_JAKCNS010000008.1 GCF_021440345.1 Kluyvera intermedia | reverse complement strand
AGGAATTTCTTTATATTGACAAATTAACCAATTAGATATTTTTATTTTAATAATAAATATATATCACACTTCCAACATGGTTATTATTCAACAAATTCCCATAATTTTTATCCGGAGAATTCACCCGCAGACATTGCATTTTCCCGCGCATTTATCCATGATCAATTTGTCTTGTAACATAAGGTTTTAACCAACGTATGGAATGGATTGCCGATCCGTCTATTTGGGCGGGACTCGTGACGCTGGTCGTCATCGAGCTGGTTCTCGGAATTGATAATTTGGTGTTTATCGCCATCCTGGCTGAAAAGCTGCCGCCAGCCCAACGCGACCGAGCGCGCGTCACCGGGTTGATACTGGCGATGCTAATGCGTCTGCTGCTGCTGGCCTCTATCTCGTGGCTGGTCACGCTGACGAAGCCGCTGTTTAGCATCCGCGATTTTACCTTCAGCGCCCGCGACCTGATAATGCTGGTCGGTGGCTTCTTCTTGCTGTTTAAGGCCACGGTGGAGCTCAACGAGCGGCTGGAGGGCAAAGACAGCGATAATCCAACGCAACGGCGCGGAGCCCGCTTCTGGCCGGTGGTGACGCAAATTGTGGTGCTGGATGCGGTCTTCTCATTAGACTCGGTGATTACCGCCGTCGGGATGGTAGATCATCTGGCGGTGATGATGGCAGCGGTTATTATCGCTATTAGCCTGATGCTGCTGGCCAGCAAAGCGCTTACCCGCTTTGTGAACAGCCACCCGACCATCGTTATTTTGTGCCTTAGCTTCCTGCTGATGATTGGTTTTAGCCTGGTGGCCGAAGGCTTTGGCGTGATTATTCCGAAAGGTTATCTGTACGCCGCCATTGGTTTCTCGGTGATGATCGAGTCCCTTAATCAACTGGCCATCTTCAATCGCCGCCGTTTCCTGACCGCTAACCAGTCGCTGCGAAGCCGCACTACCGACGCGGTGATGCGTCTGCTAAGCGGTAATAAGGAAGATGCCGAGCTGGACGCTGGAACGGCTTCGCTACTGGTTGATCACGACAATCAGCAAATTTTCGACCCGCAGGAGCGGCGAATGATTGAGCGCGTGCTCAATCTCAATCAGCGTACGGTCAGTAGTATTATGACCTCGCGCCACGATATTGAGCATATCGATCTGAGCGCGCCGGAAAGCGAAGTGCGGGCGCTGCTGGAGAAAAACCAGCACACGCGCCTTGTCGTCACCGGCGGCGATGATGAAGAAGATCTGCTTGGCGTGGTGCACGTTATCGACCTGCTGCAACAATCCCTGCGCGGAGAGCCGCTGAACCTACGCGTGTTAATCCGCCAGCCGCTGGTCTTCCCGGAAGCGCTGCCGCTGCTGTCGGCGCTGGAACAGTTCCGCAACGCGCGTACCCACTTTGCCTTCGTGGTGGATGAATTTGGTTCTGTTGAAGGGGTAGTGACGTTAAGTGACGTGACGGAAACCATCGCCGGTAACCTGCCAAACGAGGCTGAGGAAATTGACGCTCGCCATGATATTGCGCGCAATGCGGATGGCAGCTGGACCGCGAACGGTCATATGCCGCTGGAAGACTTAGTGCAATATATCCCGCTGCCGCTGGACGAGAAGCGCGAGTACCACACCATCGCCGGGCTGTTGATGGAACATCTGCAGCGCGTGCCAAAAGCTGGCGAAGAGGTGCAGATAGGTCCGTGGACGTTGAAAACCTTGCAGGTTGAAAGTCACCGGGTGCAGAAAGTGCAGATTATCCCGCCACCGCAGGATGAGCTGGATTACGAAGTGTAGTCAAAATGAGAGTCCCGGCGGGTTTAACCTGACCGGGAGACAAGAGTAAAAAAACCGGCAAGCCTGAGCGTTGCCGGTTCTTTTTTACTGATTATTTACTGTTTATCGAGCAATTGCTTCACATCTTTGCCCGACTGCGTGTTCTTATTACGCTCGGCCCAATCGTTCAATCGACGCTTCGCCTCACCTTGCAGATGACGACGTAGCACCTGGTCAACCTGCAGACTGTAGTTCAGCTCGTTCCATTTGCCGTAAACCCGCAGCGGAATCGCAGTGGTTTTCAGGATATCCACCAGCTTGCTTTGGCCCTGCCAGCCGCCGGTCACCTGGATGGCAAACTGCAGATCGCCCTCTTCTTTGACCAGGTCCAGCGAACCTTTGCCGGTCAGCGCCATCAACGAAGAGAGCCCGGCCATATTGCTGAAGGTCATGATGCCGCTATCAAGATCAATATCCGCCGCAAACTGATCCAACCGCGTGGCGCTGTCGTAGTTATCCTGACCGCGAATATCGGTACTACGTTCAACCGCCTGCTGCACCAGTTGCTGGAAGTTCAACCCTTCGGTACGGGTGTCCTTCATCTCAATATGCGCCTGCCCCTGCCAGTCGCGACGGAAATGCTCGGCATCAATCATCGAGCCAGAGAAATCTCCTGCCAGTGAAATAAGCCCCGTCATGTCGATGGGATAGTTAAAGGCTTTTAACAGGCTGCCAATCTGGATATTGTCGAGCTTAGGCTGAAACTCTGCAACCGGAGCGCCGCTGCGGGCATCCAGCGTGCCGGGTAACGAAAGCTGACCACCATCCAGCGTTCCACCCAGCTGCGAGATACGAAGCAAACCCCGCTGATTCTCGGCCTGTACGCTGACGTTGGCAAACGACATACCGCGCCAGATAACCGTTTTAGCCATCATCGCCAGCGTACCGTTGAAACCGGCTAGCCCGCTATAGGGGACCACATTGATACTGCTGGCAATCACTGGACGCGGGCGCGATTGCGCGGCCTGGGCTTTTTGCGCCTCGCCGTCGCTATTCGCAATCGGCGAATGCAGCAACAGGTTATCGAGATTTAGCTTGTCGGACTGAAGATTCAGTGCCCATACCGGAACATCGCCCAGCACCACACTGCCGTCACCGGTGAGTACGCTATCGTTGGCGGTTAGATTGAGTACGCTAAAGCTAAGCTTTTTAGCCTCTTCTTGCCAGCCAGCGTTCAGGCTACCGCTACCGGAGATGCCCTGCGCGGGAAGATCCGCGCCCTGTAGCTGCCAGCTAAGCTGCGACAGCTGTGCATCCAGACGACGAGGATAGTCCCCGGCCTGCACCTGGGCGGAAAAACTGAGCGTTAAATCGCGTTGGTCGCGGTTAACGCGCCCGGAGAAATCGACGGATGCCTGATGATTGGCATCCTGATCCATCTGCAGATGAATATCACGAATGGTGAGCTGCTCATCGCCTTCGTGCTGGAACACCAGCACGCTATCGACAACCTGCAGCCCGGCGATATCAAACGACCATCCGCGATCGCCTGGCTCCTGCGGCAACGAAGTGCCTTTCGGCGCAACCGGCGCATTCTCGGAGCGAGAGGCTTCGGTTTGCGGCGTTAGCTGCACTACCGCGCCTTTCAGCATCACCTGCTTCACCTGCAGCTGATGCGAGAGCAACGGCAGCAGCGCAACGTCGAGACGCATGTTGTCAGCCCGGACCAACGGCGCGCTGGCACCCGGCGCGGTTAACGTCATCCGCCCGGACAGAATGCTCAACCGTGGCCAGACATGCCAGCGAAGAGAGCCATCAAGCTGAAGCTGATATCCAGTACGGCTTTCGACCTGCTTCACCATATAACTGCGGAAATCGTTCGGATTCACCAGCAGCACCAACGATGAAAGACCGGCAATCAGCACTACCAGCAGAATCATCAGCGTCGTCAATATTCGTCTCATGGCACCCTCATCAGGTTTGCGACGGAAGGTCAGTCTTTATCAATACGACTGGCAACCGCACCCTGCTGATCGCGATATTTCGCATCTTCACGACGGTTATAGGGACGCGCGGCCGGGCCTGAAAGCGGCTCAAAACTTAGTGCGCCAATCAGCATGCCCGGACGCAGCGCCAGCGGCAGCTTGCCGGAGTTGTAGAACTCAAGCACGATGCAACCCGACCAGCCTGGGTCGATACGGTGCGCCGTCACGTGAACCATCAGCCCCAGACGCGCCAATGAAGAACGCCCATCGAGCCAGCCCACTAAATCTGCCGGTAGCGTAACGGATTCCAGCGTCACCGCCAGCGCCAGTTCCCCCGGATGCAG
This sequence comes from Kluyvera intermedia, assembly GCF_021440345.1. Classification (GTDB taxonomy): domain Bacteria; phylum Pseudomonadota; class Gammaproteobacteria; order Enterobacterales; family Enterobacteriaceae; genus Kluyvera; species Kluyvera intermedia_A. Next base: position 45,444 of record NZ_JAKCNS010000008.1, on the reverse strand, counting down.
GTAGAACGCGTCGCCTTCCGGCAGCACGATTTCATCGCTCATTACCCGATCCAGCGCCGCGCTAACTTCAGCTTTCGGCCCGCTTAAATCGATATAGGCCGCCGTATGACCGCTAAAGGTGCGAAATTTATTGCCTAAACGCACGTCAACCGTTGCGCCATTGATACGCTCAACGGGCGGGCGCGGATTGATCGACAGTCGCCCTTCGTCCAGCCAGGCTTCTATATCTCGGTCACACAGACGCATATCATTCTCCTGTTTTACTACCTGCCCTCTTCCGGCATGGTTAAGGGCTTTTAAGGCACGTTACACAATTCACGTGACTTATTCAAAAAACTGACTAATTTTCGCTTTCAGAATATCGATGGCGATGCGGTTTTTACCGCCGCGCGGCACGATGATATCGGCGTACTGCTTGGAAGGTTCAATAAACTGCAGGAACATTGGGCGTACCGTTTTCTGATACTGCGCCATCACCGAGTCCATCGAGCGACCGCGTTCGTTGACATCCCGCTTGATACGACGCATCAGGCAGATATCGAGCGGCGTATCGACAAAGATAGAGAAATTCATCTCATCGCGCAGGCGCGCGTCGGTCAGCAGCAGGATACCTTCAAGAATAATCACTTTTTTCGGTTCGATATGAATCGTTTCCTGCTTACGGGTATGCTCGACATAGCTGTAAACCGGTAACTCAATAGGATTGCCGCGCTTGAGGGTCTGCAGATGCTGGAACAACAGGCTGTGATCCATCGCGTTTGGATGGTCATAGTTGGTTTTAACCCGATCTTCCATAGACAGGTGACTTTGGTCTTTATAATAGCTATCTTCAGGAATAACACCGATATGCTCATCGCCCACCTGTTCGCGCAACTCGCGATACAGCGTACTAGCAATAAGACTTTTACCTGAAGCCGATGCGCCGGCGATACCTACAATGACGCACTGATGAGACTTATCAGTCATAAATTTTGCGACCCGATTAACCTGGATGAAAGGAAGGACGGCGCGAATAGAGATGACTATTCAACAAAGGGGTGCTGCGAATAATCCCGCGTATTAGCGCCAAACGCGGCAATTATAGGGATTTCAAGGCAACGATACCAGTCGTATACACCGATCTGCGGCGACAAAAGGTAGCCAGCACCGAGGATTGTTTCTGGCTTAAGCCATTCTTCATCAATGGAATATTACAAATCGCACTATTCGACGATTATTGTCAATTAGTGTCGTAGATCCGATAAACAGCGCCAAAGATGATGCATAATCGGGGTTAATCTCGGTATGGCCGGAGAGAATATCTCCGGAAAATGTGGTAATGAAGAAAGAAAACCAGCGTATTTCCCTTATCCCAACATCATCACTTCACTCGACGCAGATACTCTTCGGTCTGGGAATCGCGACCTTCCTGTTTACGCTTTTCTCATTCACGCTGCTACACAAACCCAGCGATCTTTCTCCGGTCTGGTTTCCGACGGCAATCATGACGGCGGCCTTTTATCGCTTCAACGTGAAGCTGTGGCCTGGCATCGCCCTTGCCGGCATTCTGGGGCTTATAGCCGCCACCTGGTTGTACTCATTTTCAACGGTGACCCTGTGGTATCCGCTTATCGATGTGCTGGAAGCGCTGGTTGGCGCGCTGTTGCTGCGCCGCTGGCTGGTATTTGATAATCCGCTGAGAAACCTACGTGACTGGACACGCATGGCAATTGCCTGCGCGCTGGTGCCACCGCTACTGGGCGGCATATTGATTGGCGGTTTGATCCCGGGTGAGAATACGCTGCAAACGCTGCTCACCTGGATAGTTGCCGAAGCGACAGGCGCACTGGCCCTCGTACCGCTAGGACTGCTCCTTAATGCACAGTTCTTCCAAAGCTACCGCAACACCCGACAGCTTATTTCAACCCTGGCGACCACGCTGATTACCCTGACGCTGAGCCTGCTGTCGATTCTCTATTTGCCGTGGCCATTTACCTTCATTATGGTGCTGCTCATGTGGGCCGCCGTGCGCCTGCCACGCATAGAAGCCTTCCTTATTTTTCTGATAACCCTGATGGCGGTACTCACCTTAACTGCCCATCATCCGGTTGTTCAGCACATGATTGAGACCACGCTCAGTAGCTACCAACTCAACAACATGCCGGGGCTGCCGTTCCTGATGGTGCTCCTTCCTACCGGCGTCATGAGTATTGCCATGCACGCGGTGAACAGCGATCGGCGACACATTGCCGAGAGCGAAATGCGTTTTCGCAACGCCATGGAATATTCCGCTATCGGCATGGCGGTGGTCGATACCTACGGGCAGTGGCTCCAGGTGAATAAGGCCCTGTGCCATTTCCTCGGTTATAGCCAGGAAGAGCTGCATCGCATGACCTTCCAGCAGGTGACCTGGCACGAGGATTTAGCCGAAGATCTGGCCCAGCTTGACCGGCTGGTGCGCGGTGAAATCAACAGTTACTCACTGGAAAAACGCTACTGCACGCGCGGGGGTGAGGTTGTGTGGGCGCTGCTGGCCGTCTCTCTGGTTCGTCACGATGACGGCACGCCGCTCTATTTCATTAAGCAAATTGAAGACATTAACTCTCTGAAAAAAAGCCGTGAAGCCAATAAACAATTGATGACGCGAATCACTCAAGCCAACGAAGCGCTATTCCAGGAAAAAGAACGGCTGCATATTACGCTGGACTCGATTCGTGAAGCGGTGATCAGTACCGATAATCAGCAAAAGATTATCTTTATGAATCCAGTGGCCGAAAAAATGAGCGGCTGGAAGCAAAACGAAGCCCAGGGCAAACCCCTTCTTGAGGTCTTGCGTATCACCTACGGCAGTGACGGCTTCACGCTCAATCAACTTAACGCCGAAGAGAAATCAAACGGCGAAGCCGAGCACGATAAAATCCTGCAAAACCGTTACGGCGGAAACTTCGATATTCATTACACCATGACGCCGTTGAACACGCAGGAAGGCGAACGTATCGGCTTTGTGCTGGTTATTCAGGATGTCACCGAGTCACGTAAGTTGCTACGTCAGTTAAGCTACAGCGCAACGCACGATGCGCTAACCGGTTTGCCAAACCGCTCCAGCTTCGAAAGTCAGTTAAAGGGGCTGCTGAAACTGCTGCCGGGCGGTCATCAGTCGCATGCGCTGGTGATGCTCGATCTCGATTTCTTTAAAGCGGTCAACGACAGCGCCGGTCACGCGGCGGGAGATGCGCTGCTGCACGAAATGGCGACCCTAATGCGCTCCATACTGCGGCCCAGCGATATTCTGGCGCGCCTGGGCGGCGATGAGTTCGGCTTTATCATTCGTCACTGCTCAACCGAACAGGCGCTGAGCGCCTGCGAGCGGGTGGTCGACGCCATCAACCATTACGAGTTTACCTGGGGCGGGCGCCTGCATCGAATTGGTGCCAGCGCCGGCTTGACGTTGATTCACGAACACAACGCCAGCCTCGCTGAAGCGCTGGTACAGGCCGACACGGCCTGCTATACCTCGAAAAATAATGGTCGCGGTATTGTGACGGTTTACACGCCAGCATCGCACTCCGGCGACCAGGTCTCTGAATACCAGATATGCAATAACGCGTAAGAACGCCAGGGCTGCCAGCGCTCAGCGTAGCGGCGTATCTGTGCGGGCGTCATGCCCGGGAAACGCTGTTTAATCAGGTAATCATCGGGCAGAAAAATATCCTTCGCCTGCCAGCCGCGCAGCGCGAAATAATTGGCCGTCCAGCGGCCGATTCCCGGATATTGCTGCAGCGCTTTGAGCGCCTGCTCAACGTCGTCCGGCTGCGTGGCGGCCAGTTCACCGTTCAACATCGCATGAGCAAAATGGATCAGCGACTCCGCGCGTTTTAGCGGCATTCCCAGCGTTTTCAATTCCGCCGGGTCCGCTGCCGCTAAGCGTTCCGCCGTTGGGAATAGCATGAACCCTTCGCCTTCCACCAGCGGTTCACCGTATCGGGCCACTACTTTTCCCGTTAGCCGCGCAGCCATCGCCACGCTCACCAGCTGTCCGAGAATAGCCCGCACGCCCTGCTCAAAAACATTGAGTGAGCCGGGCAGCCGCAGTCCTGGACGGGAAGCCGCCAGCGTGCCCAGTGCCTGCTGAATTGGCTGCGGACAGCAGGCTAAATCCAACAGCTTTATCACGCCTTCACGCGCCTGATTTTCCACCGGTAATAAACCTGGAGTCAGCTGGACGCGCAGCACCTGCCGCGTCTCATCTGGCGTCATGGTAATCAACCCGCAATGTGCCCCACTGCGCCAGCTGCGGATATAGCTACCGTCTTGAAAACGTTCGATACCGTTTACGGCACGCGCCTGTAAAAAATTGAACATCCAGTGCCAGTCGTACGGCGGGAGCCACGGCAGTTCAAACATCGTCAGTCCTTATACATGGAAATCGCGAGAAGGTTACAGCATAGCGGTTAATCGCCGGGATGACCTTGCTTTCATATTCCAGTTGCCGCCTCCCCAACATTCCGCTAAAGTCGCCCCCCTTTCTTCACTGGCATGGGGATGATTGACGTGTTTATTGGTTTTGACTACGGGACAGCGAACTGTTCTATCGCCGTGATGCAGGATGGCGCACCGCGCATGCTGATGATGGAAAACGGCAGCACGCTGCTGCCTTCGATGCTGTCTGCGCCGACGCGCGAATCGGTGAGCGAGTGGCTGTACCGCCACCACCAGGTTCCGGCTTCGGGTGATGAAACCCAGGCGTTGCTGCGTCGGGCCATCAACTACAACCGCGATGAAGATATCGATGTACTGAGCAACAGCGTGCAGTTTGGCCTGGCGTCGCTCAAGCAATACATCACTGACCCGGAAGAGGTCTACTTCGTGAAGTCGCCGAAATCCTTCCTCGGCGCGAATGGGCTTAAACCGCAGCAGGTGGCGGTATTCGAAGATTTAGTCTGCTCCATGATGCTGCATATCCGTCAGCAGGCGCAGTCGCAGCTGCAGGACAGACTGGATCAAGCGGTGATTGGCCGCCCGATAAACTTCCAGGGGCTTGGCGGAGATGAGGCCAACGCGCAGGCGGTTGGAATCCTTGAACGCGCAGCGAAACGCGCCGGTTTCCGCGAAGTTGTATTCCAGTACGAACCGGTTGCCGCCGGTCTTGATTTTGAAGCCACCCTCCGCGACGAAAAACGCGTGCTGGTGGTGGATATCGGCGGCGGGACCACCGACTGCTCCGTTTTACTGATGGGGCCACAGTGGCGCACTCGTCACGACCGCGAACAGAGCCTGCTCGGCCACAGCGGCTGTCGCGTCGGCGGGAACGATCTCGACATCGCGCTGGCCTTTAAGAGCCTGATGCCGCTGCTGGGCATGGGCGGCGAGACCGAAAAAGGCATCGCCCTGCCGATTCTGCCGTGGTGGAATGCGGTGGCGATTAACGATGTCCCGGCGCAAACCGATTTTTACAGCGCTGCCAACGGTCGCCTGCTGCGCGATCTGGCACGTGACGCCCGTGATGCCGAGAAAGTCTCGCTGCTGTATAAAGTGTGGCAACAACGTTTAAGCTATCGCCTGGTGCGCAGTGCGGAAGAGAGCAAAATCGCTTTGTCCGAGAATGCACAAATCAATACTGCGCTGCCGTTTATCAGCGACGCATTAGCCACCGCCATCAGCCAGGACGGGCTTGAGGCCGCGCTGAATCAGCCGCTGACGCGTATTCTTGAGCAGGTACAGCTGGCGCTGGAAAACAGCAGCGAAAAACCCGACGTTATCTACTTAACCGGCGGTAGCGCCCGCTCCCCGCTGATTAAGAAAGCGCTAGCCGAGCAGCTGCCGGGCATTCCTATCGCCGGCGGCGATGATTTTGGCTCGGTGACTGCCGGTCTTGCTCGCTGGGCGCAGGTGGTTTTCGCCTGATCGGACCGTTGACTTCGCTGCTTTTTCAACCTATCGTAAAGGAGTTAGGGTAAGGGAGGATTACTCCTCCCCCTGGTGTCTTAGTAAGCCGGTAAGCTAATGACTAAGAGTATCACCAGTATGATGACCATGTTCATCATAACCCTTTCCTTATATTAGGCCCCTTCGTCAGGAGGGGCTTTCCTGTTTTAGCACCTCGCTAAACGCCGCTGACGGTACCACCAACAGTCGTTTTGCGCCGTTTCATCCCCTCGCTTTGCGAGCCTACTCGTAAAGCCGCTCGTGTTTCGGACGATTCTCGCCGTCTTTCATATTTCCTCCATTTTTTCTGAGCGTTCCGTAACTAAACTAGTATCATTTCGTGGAATGATTCAGGAAGAGACACGTATAACAATGAAAGGCAGTCATAACACTCGCTGGCGAATTGCGCTGGCCTTGCTGGTGATTATCGCGGGGGCGGTAGGCATCTGGCATTTCAGCAGTAATTCAAATAATTCGGACTCTGGCGCCGCCAAACCCGCTGGTGCACCTGCGGGTGGAGGGCGCCATGGTGGTCGTTTCGGCGCCACGCTGGCACCGGTTCAGGCAGCCACTGCCACCAGTGAGGCCGTACCGCGTTACTTAAGCGGGTTAGGCACCATTACCGCCGCCAACACGGTCACCGTCAGAAGCCGCGTGGACGGCCAGTTGATGGCCATTCATTTCCAGGAAGGACAGCAGGTTAAAGCCGGCGATTTGCTAGCAGAAATCGATCCGAGTCAATTCAAAGTCGCGCTGGCGCAAGCCCAGGGACAGCTGGCGAAAGATAAAGCCACTCTTGCCAACGCCCGCCGCGATCTCGCGCGCTACCAGCAACTGGTGAAAACCAATCTTGTTTCTCGTCAGGAACTCGACACCCAGCAGTCGCTGGTGAGCGAAACCGAAGGCACCATTAAAGCCGATGAAGCGTCGGTCGCCAGCGCACAGCTCCAGCTCACCTGGAGCCGTATTACCGCGCCTATCGATGGCCGCGTCGGTTTAAAACAGGTCGATATTGGCAACCAGATTTCCAGCGGCGACACCACCGGGATTGTGGTGCTGACGCAAACGCACCCGATAGATCTGATTTTTACGCTGCCAGAAAATGACATCGCCACCGTCGTCGCCGCACAAAAAGCGGGCAAAGCGCTGGCGGTTGAAGCCTGGGATCGCACCAACAAAACCAAGCTCAGCGACGGTACGCTGTTAAGCCTCGATAACCAAATTGATGCCACCACCGGCACCATTAAGCTCAAAGCCCGTTTTAATAACCAGGACGACGCGCTGTTCCCTAACCAATTCGTCAACGCCCGCATGCTGGTGGATACCCAACAAAACGCCGTGGTGATCCCAACCGCCGCATTGCAGATGGGTAACGATGGCCACTTCGTGTGGGTGCTCAATAGTGAGAATAAAGTCAGCAAACACACCGTGGTACCGGGAATCCAGGATAGCCTGAAAGTGGTTATCGACGCCGGGCTCTCCGCAGGCGACCGGGTCGTCACCGATGGTATCGATCGCTTGACCGAAGGCGCGAAGGTCGAAGTCGTCACCGCACACGATGCGACCGCTGCCAGCGCTGAAAAACCGGCGGCGGCAGAAGGCCATTCCGCCGGTCATAAAGGAGCGCGCGGCTGATGCAAGTTTTACCGCCGAGCAGTACAGGCGGCCCATCCCGCCTGTTTATTATGCGTCCTGTCGCCACCACTTTGTTGATGGTGGCGATTTTGCTGGCCGGGATCATCGGCTATCGTTTTCTGCTCGTTTCCGCGCTTCCCGAAGTGGATTACCCCACGATTCAGGTGGTGACGCTCTATCCGGGTGCGAGTCCGGATGTGATGACCTCCGCCGTCACCGCGCCGCTGGAGCGCCAGTTTGGCCAGATGTCCGGCTTAAAACAGATGTCGTCGCAAAGCTCCGGCGGGGCCTCGGTGGTGACGCTTCAGTTCCAGCTCACTCTACCGCTGGACGTTGCCGAGCAGGAAGTACAGGCGGCCATTAACGCCGCCACCAATCTGCTGCCAGGCGATCTGCCCAACCCGCCGGTCTACAGCAAAGTGAACCCGGCGGATCCGCCGATCATGACCCTTGCCGTCACCTCCACCGCCACGCCGATGACCGAAGTGGAAGACATGGTGGAAACGCGCGTGGCGCAGAAAATATCCCAGGTCTCCGGCGTCGGCCTGGTGACGCTCGCCGGTGGTCAGCGTCCCGCCGTGCGCGTGAAGCTCAACGCCCAGGCGATTGCCGCACTGGGGCTGACCAGTGAAAATATTCGCACCGCCATCACCAGCGCCAACGTCAACTCGGCTAAAGGTAGCCTCGACGGCCCAACGCGCGCGGTTACGCTTTCCGCCAACGACCAGATGCAGTCGGCGCAGGAATATCGCCAGCTGATTATTGCCTACAAAAACGGTGCGCCCATTCGCTTAGGCGATGTGGCGACCATTGAGCAAGGAGCCGAGAACACCTGGCTTGGCGCATGGGCCAATAAAAAACAGGCTATCGTGATGAACGTGCAGCGCCAGCCGGGCGCCAACATCATTTCAACCGCCGACAGTATTCGTCAAATGCTGCCGCAGCTGACCGAGAGCCTGCCAAAATCCGTCAAAGTGGAAGTACTTTCTGACCGTACCACCAACATTCGCGCCTCGGTCTCCGACACCCAGTTTGAGCTGATGCTGGCGATTGCGCTGGTGGTGATGATCATCTATCTGTTCCTGCGCAACGTGCCGGCGACCATCATTCCCGGCGTGGCCGTACCGCTGTCGCTGGTCGGCACCTTCGCGGTGATGGTATTCCTCGACTTCTCCATCAACAACCTGACGCTGATGGCGCTGACCATTGCCACCGGGTTTGTGGTCGATGACGCTATCGTGGTGATTGAAAACATTTCGCGCTATATCGAAAAAGGCGAGAAACCGATGGCCGCGGCGCTAAAAGGCGCGGGTGAAATTGGCTTTACCATCATCTCTCTGACCCTGTCGCTGATTGCGGTGCTGATCCCGCTGCTGTTTATGGGCGATATTATCGGCCGCCTGTTCCGCGAGTTTGCTATCACCCTTGCGGTGGCTATTCTTATCTCGGCCATTGTTTCGCTTACCCTGACGCCAATGATGTGCGCACGCATGCTGAGCCATGAATCGCTGCGCAAACAAAACCGCTTCTCACGCGCCAGCGAGCGTTTCTTCGAGCGGGTGATTGCCGTTTACGGCCATTGGCTGGCCCGCGTATTAAACCATCCATGGCTGACGTTGAGCGTGGCGCTGGGGACACTGGCTCTGTCGGTTATTCTGTGGGTCACCATTCCGAAAGGCTTCTTCCCGATTCAGGATAACGGCATTATCCAGGGCACGCTTCAGGCGCCGCAGTCGGTGTCGTTCACCAGCATGGCGCAGCGCCAGCAGACGGTGGCCGATGCGATTTTGAAAGATCCGGCGGTGGAGAGCCTAACCTCGTTTGTTGGCGTGGACGGTACCAACCCGGCGCTCAACAGCGCACGTCTGCAAATTAACCTGAAACCGCTAAGCGACCGTGATGACCGGGTACAAACCGTCATTAACCGTCTGCAACAGTCGGTGGCGCGTATTCCCGGCGTCGAACTGTATCTGCAGCCGACGCAGGATCTTACCATCGACACCACCGTTAGCCGCACGCAGTATCAGTTTACGCTGCAGGCCAACTCGCTGGATGCGCTGAGCCAATGGGTGCCGCAGCTGATGACCCAGCTACAGGCGCAGCCGCAGCTCTCCGACGTCAGCAGCGACTGGCAGGATCAGGGGCTGGTGGCCTTTGTAAACGTCGATCGCGACAGCGCCAGCCGTCTGGGCATTTCCATGGCCGACGTCGATAATGCACTGTATAACGCCTTCGGCCAGCGTTTGATTTCCACCATCTACACCCAGGCGAACCAGTATCGCGTGGTGCTGGAGCATGATACCCGCGCGACACCAGGGCTGGCGGCGCTGGATAACATCCGCCTGACCAGTAGCGATGGCGGAATCGTCCCGCTCACCGCGATTGCCAAAATCGAGCAGCGCTTTGCGCCGCTGTCGATTAACCATCTCGATCAGTTCCCGGTGACCACCATCTCGTTCAACGTACCGAATGGCTATTCGCTGGGCGATGCGGTGCAGTCGATCCAGGATGCGGAAAAATCGCTGAACTTCCCGACGGATATTCGCACCGAACTCCAGGGCAGCACCCTCGCCTTCCAGTCGGCGCTGAGCAGCACTATCTGGCTGGTGGTAGCCGCCGTCGTGGCGATGTACATCGTGCTCGGGGTGCTGTATGAAAGCTTTATCCACCCGATAACCATCCTGTCGACGCTGCCAACCGCGGGCGTCGGCGCGCTGCTGGCGTTGATGATTTCGGGCAGCGAGCTGGACGTGATTGCCATCATCGGCATCATCTTGCTTATTGGTATCGTGAAGAAGAACGCGATCATGATGATCGACTTTGCACTGGCGGCCGAGCGCGAACAAGGCATGGAACCGCGCGAGGCCATTTACCAGGCCTGTCTGCTGCGTTTTCGCCCGATTCTGATGACCACGCTGGCGGCGCTCCTTGGCGCGCTGCCGCTGATGTTAAGTACCGGGGTTGGCGCAGAGTTACGGCGTCCGCTGGGGATCGGCATGGTGGGCGGTCTGCTGGTCAGCCAGGTACTGACGTTATTCACCACGCCGGTTATCTATCTGCTGTTCGACCGCCTGTCGCTGTACCTGAAAAGCCGGTTCCCACGCCGTGAAGAGGAAGCGTAAGTGAAATTCTTTGCGCTCTTCATCTACCGTCCGGTGGCGACGATCCTGATTTCGCTCGCCATTACCCTGTGCGGCATTCTGGGCTTTCGGCTGCTGCCGGTCGCCCCGCTGCCGCAGGTAGACTTCCCGGTTATCATGGTCAGCGCCTCGCTGCCCGGGGCTTCGCCGGAGACCATGGCATCGTCGGTTGCCACGCCGCTTGAACGTTCGCTTGGGCGCATTGCCGGGGTCAACGAAATGACCTCCAGCAGCTCGCTGGGCAGTACGCGTATCATTCTCGAGTTTAACTTCGACCGCGATATCAACGGCGCGGCGCGCGATGTGCAGGCGGCGATCAATGCCGCGCAGAACCTGCTGCCAAGCGGCATGCCGAGCCGTCCGACCTATCGCAAGGCGAATCCATCCGATGCGCCCATCATGATCCTCACGCTCACCTCGGATACCTACTCCCAGGGCGAGCTGTACGATTTTGCCTCCACCCAGCTTGCGCAGAACATCGCGCAGATTGACGGCGTTGGCGACGTGGACGTGGGCGGCAGCTCCCTACCGGCCGTGCGCGTCGATCTCAATCCGCAGGCGCTGTTTAACCAGGGCGTGTCGCTGGATGCGGTACGTACCGCCATCAGCAACGCCAACGTGCGTAAGCCGCAGGGGGCAATTGAAGATAACGCGCACCGCTGGCAGGTGCAGACCAACGATGAGCTGAAAAAAGCGGCGGAGTATAAACCGCTGATTATTCACTACAACAACGGCGCGGCGGTACGCCTGAGCGACGTGGCAAACATCACCGACTCGGTGCAGGATGTGCGTAACGCCGGGATGACCAACGCCAAACCGGCGATTTTGCTGATGATCCGCAAGCTGCCGGAAGCCAACATCATCCAGACCGTTGATAGCATTCGCGCCGAACTACCGGCGCTACAGCAAACTATTCCCGCCGCTATCGACCTGCAAATTGCCCAGGATCGCTCGCCGACCATTCGCGCATCGCTGGAAGAAGTGGAGCAGACGCTGGTCATTTCGGTGGCGCTGGTTATCCTCGTCGTATTCCTGTTCCTGCGTTCGGGGCGCGCAACGCTGATCCCGGCGGTGGCGGTTCCGGTGTCGTTAATCGGCACCTTTGCCGCCATGTACCTGTGCGGATTTAGCCTCAACAACCTGTCGCTAATGGCGTTGACCATCGCCACCGGCTTTGTGGTCGATGACGCCATCGTGGTGCTGGAAAATATCTCTCGCCATCTGGAAGCCGGCATGAAGCCGCTGCAGGCGGCGCTACAGGGTAGCCGTGAAGTGGGCTTTACCGTTCTGTCGATGAGCGTGTCGCTGGTGGCGGTATTCCTGCCGCTGCTGCTGATGGGCGGCTTGCCCGGCAGGCTGCTGCGGGAATTCGCCGTCACGCTGTCGGTGGCTATCGGCATTTCGCTGGCGGTGTCGCTGACGCTAACGCCGATGATGTGCGGCTGGATGCTGAAATCCAGCCGTCCGCATACGCCTACCCGCAACAAAGGTCTGGGGCGTTTGCTGGTCGCCATGCAGCAGGGTTACGGCAAATCGTTGCGCTGGGTTCTCAACCACGCAAGACTGGTCGGCGTGGTGTTCCTCGGTACGATTGCACTCAACGTCTGGCTCTATATTTCGATTCCGAAAACTTTCTTCCCGGAGCAGGACACCGGGGTGCTGATGGGCGGAATCCAGGCCGATCAGAGCATCTCCTTCCAGGCGATGCGCGGCAAATTGCAGGACTTTATGAAGATCATTCGTGAAGATCCGGCGGTCAATAACGTCACCGGCTTTACCGGCGGCTCGCGCGTCAACAGTGGGATGATGTTCATTACCTTGAAATCTCGCGACCAGCGTCACGAGACGGCGCAGCAGATCATCGACCGGTTGCGTAAGAAGCTCGCTAAAGAACCCGGTGCCAACCTGTTCTTAATGGCGGTTCAGGATATTCGCGTCGGCGGCCGTCAGTCCAACGCCAGCTATCAGTACACCCTGCTTTCTGATGATTTAAGCGCCCTTCGCGAGTGGGAGCCGAAAATCCGCAAAGCGCTGGCTGCGCTGCCAGAACTTGCCGACGTCAACTCGGATCAGCAGGACAACGGCGCCGAGATGGATCTGGTCTATGACCGGGAAACTATGTCGCGGCTGGGAATTAGCGTCGAAGAGGCCAACAGCCTGCTCAACAACGCCTTCGGTCAGCGACAGATTTCCACCATCTATCAACCGCTTAATCAGTACAAAGTGGTGATGCAGGTTGATCCTGTTTACACCCAGGACGTCAGCGCGCTGGATAAAATGTTCGTGATTAATAACGACGGCAAAGCCATTCCGCTGTCTTATTTCGCCAAATGGCAGCCGGCCAACGCGCCGCTGTCGGTGAACCATCAGGGGCTATCGGCTGCGTCCACGGTCTCCTTTAACCTGCCGACCGGCAAATCGCTCTCGGAAGCCAGCGACGCCATCACCCGTACGATGACCCAGCTTGGCGTGCCACCAACGGTGCGCGGTTCCTTCGCCGGCACGGCGCAGGTGTTCCAGGATACAATGAACTCGCAGGTTATCCTGATCATTGCCGCTATCGCCACGGTCTATATCGTGCTGGGTATTTTGTACGAGAGCTACGTCCACCCGCTGACTATTCTCTCTACCCTGCCGTCCGCAGGCGTTGGCGCGCTGCTGGCGCTGGAGCTCTTCGGTGCCCCGTTTAGCCTAATCGCCCTCATTGGGATCATGCTATTAATTGGCATTGTGAAGAAAAATGCCATCATGATGATCGACTTCGCCCTTGAGGCGCAGCGTAACGGCAACCTGCCGCCGGAAGAGGCGATTTTCCAGGCCTGTCTGCTGCGTTTTCGCCCGATAATGATGACCACGCTGGCGGCGCTGTTTGGTGCACTGCCGCTGGTTATCTCCAGTGGCGATGGGTCGGAACTGCGTCAACCGCTGGGGATTACCATTGTAGGGGGGCTGGCGATGAGCCAGTTACTGACCCTTTACACCACCCCGGTGGTTTATCTGTTCTTCGAGAGCCTACGTCTGCGTTTTTCGCGTCAACCACGACAATCGGTAACGGAATAACCATGACTGAACTTCCCGCCAACGTTCGCTGGCAACTGTGGATCGTGGCGTTCGGCTTTTTCATGCAATCGCTGGACACCACCATCGTCAACACCGCCCTCCCCTCCATGGCGCTAAGCCTGGGGGAGAGCCCGCTGCACATGCATATGGTGGTGGTCTCCTATGTGCTGACCGTCGCCGTGATGCTGCCCGCCAGCGGCTGGCTGGCCGACCGGGTCGGCGTGCGCAATATCTTTTTCACCGCCATTATCCTGTTTACCCTCGGTTCGCTGTTCTGCTCACTTTCCAGCACGCTAAACGAGCTGGTGATGGCCCGCGTATTACAGGGGATCGGCGGCGCGATGATGGTGCCCGTCGGCAGGCTGACGGTGATGAAAATTGTGCCTCGCGAACAATACATGGCGGCAATGACCTTCGTCACCCTGCCCGGCCAGATTGGCCCGCTGCTAGGCCCAGCGCTGGGCGGGATTCTGGTTGAATACGCCTCGTGGCACTGGATCTTCCTGATTAACATTCCCGTCGGCATCATCGGCTGTATCGCCACGCTGGTGCTGATGCCCAACTACACGGTACAAACCCGGCGCTTTGATATTTCAGGGTTTATCGTTCTCGCGCTGGGTATGGCGACGCTGACGCTGGCGCTCGATGGGCAAAAAGGCTTAGGCATTTCACCGTTAATGATGAGCGCGCTGGTGGCTATCGGCGTCGTTTCCATCCTGATGTATCTGTGGCACGCCTACGGTAACGAGGGCGCGCTGTTTAGCCTCAAGCTATTCAATACGCCAACCTTCTCACTGGGGCTAGCCGGGAGCTTCGCCGGGCGTATCGGTAGCGGCATGCTGCCGTTTATCACGCCGGTGTTTATGCAGATTGGTCTCGGCTTCACGCCGTTTCACGCGGGGTTAATGATGATCCCGATGGTGCTCGGCAGCATGGGCATGAAGCGCATCGTAGTACAGGTGGTTAACCGCTTTGGCTATCGTCACGTGCTGGTGTTCAGCACCTTCGGCCTTGCCCTCATCAGCCTTGTCTTTATGTTCACCGCGCTGGCCGGCTGGTACTACGCGCTGCCGGTGGTGCTGTTTATCCAGGGCATGGTCAACTCCAGCCGTTTCTCCTCGATGAATACCCTGACGCTAAAAGATCTGCCAGACGAGCATGCCAGCAGCGGCAATAGCCTGCTGTCGATGATTATGCAACTGTCGATGAGTATCGGCGTCACTATCGCCGGGATCCTGCTGGGGATGTTTGGCCAGCAGCATATCGCAATTGGCAGCGCCGCCACGCACCACGTATTTATGTACACCTATTTATGTATGGCCGTGATTATTGCGCTTCCAGCCCTCGTGTTCGCGCGAGTGCCGGACGACACCAGCAAGAACGTGGTTATCGCCCGACGCAAATTGAAGGAGTAAATCGTGAAATTATGGCGCCCGGGGATCTCCGGCAAACTGTTTATCGCCATTCTAGCCACCTGTATTGTGCTGCTGATCAGCATGCATTGGGCGGTGCGCATCAGCTTTGAGCGCGGCTTTATTGACTATATCAAGCGCGGGAACGAACAGCGGCTACAGCTACTAAGCGACGCGCTGGCGGAACAGTATGAGCAACATGGGAACTGGCGTTTTTTGCGCAATAACGACCGCTTTATCTTCCAGATCCTGCGTTCGTTTGAGCATGACAATAATGAAGATAAGCAGCCGCCCGGCCCACCGGGGCCTCCTGGCCCAGGCATGCCGCCGCACGGCTGGCGCACCCAGTTTTGGGTAGTCGATCAAAACGCCCGCGTGCTGGTCGGCCCGCGAGAAGCGGTGCCGCACGATGGCTCCCGACGCGGCATTATCGTTAACGGTATGGAGGTTGGTGCGGTCATTGCTTCGCCGGTCGAACGGTTAACCCGCAATACCGATATTAATTTCGATAAACAGCAGCGCCGCACCAGTTGGCTTATCGTCGCGCTGGCAACGCTGCTCGCTGCCCTTGCCACCTTCCCGCTGGCACGCGGGCTTATCGCCCCGGTGCGACGGTTGGTCGAAGGCACCCATAAACTGGCGGCGGGCGATTTCTCGACCCGCGTGCCGGTCACCAGCGGTGATGAGCTGGGCAAGCTGGCGCAGGATTTCAACCAGCTCGCCAGTACGCTGGAGAAAAACCAGCAGATGCGCCGCGATTTAATGGCTGATATCTCCCATGAGCTCCGCACCCCGCTGGCGGTACTGCGCGGTGAGCTGGAAGCCATTCAGGACGGCGTCCGCAAATTCACCCCGGAATCGGTGACCTCGTTGCAGGCGGAAGTTGCTACGCTCACCAAGCTGGTCAACGATTTACATCAGCTGTCCATGTCCGATGAAGGAGCGCTGGCCTACCAGAAATCACCGGTGGATATTATTTCGCTGCTGGAAATCGCCGCCGATGCCTTCCGCGAACGCCTAGCCAGCCGCGGGCTGACGCTGAACCTGGCGCTGGCGGAAAATGCCACGGTCTTCGGCGATCCCGACCGTCTGATGCAGCTTTTCAACAACCTGCTGGAAAACAGCCTGCGCTACACCGATAGCGGCGGCCAGGTGCTGATTCGCACGGTGCTCGATTCTCAGCACATCGTGATGGAATTTGCCGACAGCGGCCCGGGCGTTACCGATGAACAGTTGAGCAAACTGTGCGAACGCTTCTATCGCACCGAAGGTTCTCGCAACCGCGCCAGCGGCGGGTCCGGCCTGGGATTGGCAATTTGCGCCAATATCGTTGACGCCCACGGCGGCCGTCTTGAAGTCGGGCATTCGCCTTTTGGCGGGGTTAGCATTAAAGTAGAGTTACCGCTGGAACGCGCAATACCGAGAGAGATATGACCGAGTTACCGATTGATGAGAACGCCCCACGCATTTTAATTGTGGAAGATGAACCCAAACTGGGACAACTGCTCATCGACTATCTGCTGGCCGCGCACTATGCACCGACGTTAATTAACCACGGCGATAAAGTGCTGCCGTATGTCCATCAGTCACCGCCGAATCTGATCCTGCTGGATTTAATGCTGCCGGGTACCGACGGCCTGACGCTGTGCCGGGAAATTCGCCGCTTCTCCGACGTTCCTATCGTGATGGTGACGGCTAAAATTGAAGAGATTGACCGTCTGCTGGGGCTGGAAATTGGCGCCGACGACTATATCTGTAAGCCGTACAGCCCGCGCGAAGTGGTGGCGCGCGTGAAAACCATTTTGCGTCGCTGCAAGCCGCGCCAGGAGCTGCAGGCGCTGGACGAACAAAGCCCGCTTATCGTCGACGAAAACCGCTTCCAGGCCTCGTGGCGTGACCGCCTTCTGGATCTGACTCCAGCTGAGTTTCGTCTGCTGAAAACCCTGTCGCAGGAGCCGGGAAAAGTGTTCTCCCGCGAGCAGTTGCTCAATCACCTGTACGACGACTATCGCGTAGTGACCGACCGCACCATCGATAGCCACATTAAAAACCTGCGCCGCAAGCTCGAGTCGCTTGACGCCGAGCAGTCGTTTATCCGCGCCGTATACGGCGTAGGCTACCGCTGGGAGGCCGACGCCTGCCGGATGGCGTAACCCCTGTTTAGAGCGGCCTCACGGTCGCTCTCTTTCTCTCGCCTCATTATTAGCATCTGCGCAAATATCCCCCATACTCATACAGTCAGCCAATACTTCTAACCACTTCAATTTCATCAAGGAGTCATCATGGCGGGTTGGTTTGAGTTAAGTAAAAGCAGTAACGACCAGTTTCGTTTCGTCCTGAAAGCAGGCAACGGCGAAATCATCCTTACCAGCGAGCTGTACACCACCAGAGCGTCGGCGGAAAACGGCATCGCCTCGGTGCGCACCAACAGTCCGCTGGACGAGCGCTACGAGAAGAAAACGGCGACCAACGGTAAATTCCATTTCAATCTCAAAGCCGGTAATCACCAGGTGATTGGCACCAGCCAGCTGTACGCCAGCGAAGCCTCGCGCGATAAAGGCATCGCTTCGGTGAAAACTAACGGTGCCAGCGAGACCGTAAAAGATAACACCTGATAGGTAGATACCCCACCGGGTGGCCGCTGACAGCCACCCGGCACTTTACCTCACCTCTGCACAGCGCTACAATGCCCGCCCTTAAAGTGGGGACACTCCCCAACTCGCCGCATCAGGTGTGGCGAATCTGACCTGTCATCAGAACGAGAAAATCATGTTTAAACCGGAACTCCTCTCCCCGGCGGGAACGCTGAAAAATATGCGTTACGCTTTCGCTTACGGTGCCGATGCTGTTTATGCCGGCCAACCGCGCTACTCGCTGCGCGTGCGTAACAACGAATTCAATCACGAAAATCTGCAGCTCGGCATCAACGAAGCCCACGAATTGGGTAAAAAATTCTATGTGGTGGTCAACATTGCGCCGCATAACGCCAAGCTGAAAACCTTTATTCGTGATTTGAAGCCGGTGGTGGATATGGGGCCGGATGCGCTGATTATGTCCGATCCAGGGCTGATTATGCTGGTACGCGAAAACTTCCCTGACATGGATATTCACCTGTCCGTGCAGGCGAACGCCGTCAACTGGGCTACGGTAAAATTCTGGAAACAGATGGGCCTGACTCGCGTGATCCTCTCCCGCGAACTGTCGCTGGAAGAAATTGAAGAGATCCGCAGCCAGGTGCCGGGCATGGAGATTGAAATCTTCGTCCACGGCGCGCTGTGTATGGCCTACTCCGGCCGCTGCCTGCTGTCTGGCTACATCAACAAACGTGACCCGAACCAGGGCACCTGCACCAACGCCTGCCGCTGGGAATACAACGTTCAGGAAGGCAAAGAAGACGATATCGGCAATATCGTCCACAAATACGAACCGATTCCGGTGCAGAACGTTGAGCCAACTCTCGGCGTTGGCGCCCCGACCGATCAGGTGTTTATGCTGGAAGAGGCCAAACGTCCGGGCGAGTACATGACCGCCTTTGAAGACGAACACGGCACCTACATCATGAACTCAAAAGATCTGCGCGCCGTGGCTCACGTAGAGCGTTTGACCCAAATGGGCGTGCACTCGCTGAAAATCGAAGGCCGCACCAAATCGCACTACTACTGCGCCCGCACCGCGCAGGTCTATCGTAAAGCGATTGATGATGCCGCTGCCGGTAAACCATTTGATACCAACCTGCTGGAAACGCTGGAAAATCTCGCCCACCGTGGTTACACCGAAGGTTTCCTGCGTCGCCACACGCATGACGATTATCAGAACTACGAATACGGTTTCTCGGTTTCCGAGCGCCAGCAGTTTGTCGGTGAATTTACCGGCCAGCGCAAAGGCGTGATGGCCGAAGTGGCGGTGAAAAACAAATTTGCCCTTGGCGATAATCTGGAACTGATGACCCCGCAGGGCAACGTCAACTTCAGCCTCGAGCAGATGGAAGATGCCAAAGGCGTCGCGAAACCGGTCGCACCGGGCGACGGTCACACCGTATGGATTCCCGTGCCGGAAGATATCGAACTGGAGTATGGTCTGCTGATGCGCAATTTCACGGGAGAATCCACTCGAAATCCGCATAACAGCTAGTACATATATATTGTTTTTCAATAGCAAAGATTCTTAGAAATGGATCACAGACGGAATTATCGATTATCGATATTATTCCCTCCGCTGAAAAACATAATCCATAAATGCTAGCTGTACCCAAGAACCACCTCCTTAGCCTGTGTAATCTCCCTTACACGGGCTTATTTTTTGCCTGTAATAAACTGAAATAAAAGAATTTATTTCTCTCAATGTCCACGCATTTACCACATCCAACAAAAAGCCCCGCATTTGCGAGGCTTTTTGTCTACATCCACGGTATTGATTACTGACCGTTTTGTGTCGAATGGGTATTACAGGCGCAGAAAACCGGCCACAACCAGATTTTTTTATCGGCCAGTAAGACACAGACCTATGTGTTCCGAAAATACATCATCGCCTTTGCCCGACAGGCCAAATCCATTCGCCGCGGTTGCCTCGAGTACGACGTCAGCGTGGCCGACCTCACACAGTCGTCGTTTATGTCTATCCGTAAAACCATGACCAGCAGCGGCCGCAGCTCAACCTATGAGGCCAGCATCACCGAGGAAGCCAGTCACGCTGACCTCGCGTGGGCGACCATGCACGTATTAATCAATGAGCAGCTGACCGCCGCCACCGGCGAACAGTCTTCCAGCATTATGGAGTGGAACTAATGAGCAAGAAACGCAACAACAAGCGCCAGCAGCCGGCGCACACCGAAAACCTCACCGCCGTACCGGCACAGAGCATGGAAGCATTCACCTTTGGCGAGCCGACGCCGGTACTCGATCGCCGCAATATTCTCGATTATGTGGAGTGTATCGATAACGGCCAGTGGTACGAGCCGCCGGTAAGCTTCTCCGGGCTGGCGAAGAGCATGCGCGCGGCGTTCATCACAGCTCACCAATTTAAGTGAAGCGTAATATTCTGGTATCGACCTACATTCCGCACCCATTACTGTCACAGCAGGATTTCAGCCGGTTTGTGTTCGACTTCTTGATCTTCGAGAATGCGTTTATCGAGAAGCGTGTCAGCCTGTCGTGTAAGCCGCTAAAACTGGAGACGTCACCGGCCAAATACACCCGGCGCGGGGTGGAGGATGGCACTTACTGGTATATACAATCCGATTTGCAGCCGCACCAGTTTGCG
This sequence comes from Kluyvera intermedia, assembly GCF_021440345.1. Lineage (GTDB taxonomy): Bacteria > Pseudomonadota > Gammaproteobacteria > Enterobacterales > Enterobacteriaceae > Kluyvera > Kluyvera intermedia_A. The sequence continues at coordinate 25,034 of NZ_JAKCNS010000008.1, read as the reverse complement.
CCCGGCTCCGTTTTTCTTCTGCTTGAGCCCGACATCAACCAAGAAGTTTACGGCCTACCGGAGTACTTGAGCGCACTTAATTCCGCCTAGCTGAATGAGTCCGCTACGCTGTTCCGTCGGAAGTATTATCAGAACGGGGCGCACGCCGAGTACACCATGTATGTGACCGACGCGGCACAAAGCAGCACCGACGTCGAGGCGCTCCGCAAGGCAATGCGTGACTCGAAGAGGCTCGGAAACTTTAAGAACCTGTTTTTCTAAGCACCGAATGGAAAAGCCGACGGCATTAAAATTATTCCGCTGAGTGAGGTCGCTACGAAGGATGATTTTTTTAATCTTAAGAAAGTGAGTGCTGAAGATTTGATGAGTGCACACCGCGTGCCTCCTCAGATGATGGGGATAATGCCTAACAATGCCGGCGGCGTTGGTGATGTGGTCAAGGCTGCTGAGGTATTTGTGAGAAATGAGTTGATACCAATGCAAGAGAGAATCAAGGAATGCAATGAATGGCTAGGCGATAATGTTATAAAATTCAATGAGTATTGCTTTAGTAAATAGCGCCCTTACGGGCGCCATCTCAGTTTATTGAAGGTAAGAATTCGGATAGCTCTTGATGAACATCGATCAAAGAACGGCGAATCATTTCTCTGAGCTTATCCAAATATGTTGCGTCGCTTCCTTTTATATCGAAAAGAAAGCTTATACTGCCTAGCAATTCTTTTTTATTGTATACTTTTAATATTCCAATGTAGTCTTCATTCTCAATGAGAAGTTCAGCCTCTTTTTTTGCTTGGGTATAAATATCTTTAGGGCTTAAATTTTTGATGTACTCTTGATAATAAAACTGCAATGCATCAGGGTCTTTAGTGTCAGAACTGAATCTACCAAAGTGAATTTTTATCATATGCTTGGCAATATTCATTGCGTGTTCTTCTATATCGTTTCTAAAACGATTGATAATATATCTCCGAACCTTCTTTAAGGTTTCATCTTTATTTAAAAGCAGCCTTTCCGCGACAGCTTTTATTAGCTGCGGAGTGATAAATAAATTTTCAACCTCTGCGACTTTAAGAGCGTAAATTCCATTTTTTTCGTATGCGGTTATTTGCCCTTCAATTAGATAGTCGCGATCAATGATTCCATTACATTCTAATTGATGCAATGGATGAAGCCTCCTGAATGCTTTAGTTGCCAATATGACATTGGAACAGCCACCAACAGGTTTTACAAAAAATTGAGGATATGTAAGTTTGAATATTTCTGAATCTTTGGAGCCTTCATCCCCTTCAATAAACAAAACTGGCTTTCTACTCCCGATTAATTCCAAAAGCATTGCTTCAGGAATATCTTCGTTATCAGGAATTATTTCCCAATCAAAGGCTTTGCCATCGAACCCTTTCATGAATATTTGTTTAGCACCCTCTCTGGATGCTGCAAAATCAAGATCATGAGTAAGATAAACGAATGTGCAATCATTTCTGTTAACTTCAAGTAGTTGCCAAAGTTTACCCTGAATTCCTTTGTGAAGATGTATTTCAGGCTCATCGACTATTATTATAGATTTTTGTGCTGCACATAAAACTTGCCCGATCAAGTAAAATATTACGCGCTCTCCATCGCTCATGTTTGTAGCATTATATGAATCATTAGGAGAATCGCTAGAATGTAACTTTACTTCGCTAGCATTAAAATACATTTTTCTGTGTGGTAATAACTCCTCCCAAATTTCTTTCAAAATTCTAATTTTTGTTTTCCCAATTATGACTGGGTTATTATTGGAATAATATTCCTCTTCACTTTTTTGAAGGTTTGCAAAGCTTTCGGAGAGAAGCAATGTTAAAAGATCTCGATAGTCATTAACTGGTGAGGTTATAGAGTCAATTATAGTGCCACCATATTTCCTTTGCAGTTTTAAAGCATCTTTGTTTTTTTCGAACGTGGTAATGTCCCAATTTGACGGCACTTGCGCCCATAGAAATGCTTGAGTTGCAGCATCAAGCCCGATTGGGCTTGAGTCTTTCGGAAAAACTAAAGATCTTTGTGCTGCAACTCTATGAACTATGTTTTTTTGTGGACCTTGCATCTCAAGCCATGCACCAAGTCTACTCTTCCCTGAACCATTCGCACCGACTATCACGAAACTATTAAAAGAAAACAATTCCTCCACTTGATTTAATTCCCCCTTAGGAATGATTAATTTCTTCGGTTCAAGTGTTATTTCGTTTGTCATAGATAGTTTGCCCAATAATTAAATTACACAAATGCCCAGTGGAAAGCGTCATGCCAGAAGAAGTATGACACTTGGAGCATGTTCGCAACTCTTTCGCCTTTTGACAAGACTTTGACCCTTGCGCGCAATGCTTTCACCGCCACGCCAGCCCGCTTTATGGGTCGGCTTTAATGCAGGTGCACAAATACGCCGGAGGCGCGCCGGCACTGGCGGCGCTCAGACGCGACAGGGTAGGAAAACGCATGCAATTGAATGCATTTCCAATGCACACCTAAAAATGAAAAAATGTTATGACAATTAATCATTTTAAACACACTGATTGAGGGTAGAATTCTCCCAGTAAAATCATAGGAAAACCGCTATCAAACCAGGCTTTTTCCTTGCTTCATTTTTTTAGATGAGTCTAAAAATTTGAAATTACCATTAGATGAAAATATTCTTTCTGCGGTATGCCGAATGACTGAAGTATTGAAGACCGCAGCCTGCTCCTCATTACAACTGAATACACCCTCATGACCATCAAACTCGCCCGCCAAAAGAAGGTTTTTTGATACTGGGAACAAAACTAAAGTGTCTTTTACACCAAACCCGGGGGAATAAGGGCCTCGTGCTAATTCAGGATTAGTCCACATTAAGCAAACTGGGTTATCTGAAGTTATAAATGCCCCTTGCCCATCAGATATGGTCATAAGTGACCAGTCGCGTTGATGCAACAACTTGGTGATAACAGGTACACACTTCATTTCCATACCTATCATGAACTCTCTGATTACATTGATTTCGAAATTATCCCCATCCACAAAATTTTTAATTTTGTCGTAAGCGAGATCATATGGCAAAGACTCACCCATTTCTTTCTCATAAGCTAATTTGCAATCGTCCCAACGCTCAGCCGAACTAACTGAGGATTTCATGATAAACTTTGCTATTTGTTTCAATGGAGATGATAAATGTTCTCGCTGAGCAGGCGTACGTATTGCCAATAAGGAAATAAACTCCAGAATAACATCTTTGGTTTCGCCTGAAAACTCGCCCCCCTCCTCAAGTTTTCTTAAATGAGTAGCGACACTGCCTTCAAACTCTGCAAGAGAACTCTCGAGATAGTTTGGGTCAACTCCATCCAATTCTAATCGGTTGAAATCTCTAACTCCCCCGACATTGCGAGTATTACTTTCAAAGATTTTGCGCTCCTTTAAATCTATTACAGTTAATTTTGATTTTTTCCCCCCATTACTTGTAAACCCTTTCAAATAACATTGGGATAAAAAATGATGATGCCTTGCAACACTCATACTTAGCTCCGTTATGGCTATTAACGTATAAATAATAAGCACTTATATTGCAATCATCTAGTTAAATACACAATATTTATGACTCCGAAATTTCATCAAACCACTATTGATAGGTTTTACCAATTAGTGCCAGCTCGAAATGGATGCGTGGAATCTGCGACCGTTCAGCCTTTGTCATCCGCCCTGATGGCGCGATCTGGTACGGTTTTAATTGTTCGCTGTTTCTTTGTTGCCAATTCGGTTTCGGTGCACCATGTTTTAATGCACTCCTGAGCGCCGTCACAACTTCCGGATCATCCCATCCGATAACACCACTATCAACCAGATTTAACACCGCTGCGGCATGCTCAGACGGTGTAGGGTGCATAACCTGAACGTCACCGCAGGTGAACTTCCCTGCAGTTATTGACAGGACTCCAGGAGGGGTTTTCTGTTCCCGGATGCCAATTACCCGGCATTCAGACGGCTAATGAAAGAGCTAGCCAGCCGGGCAGACAACCCACGCTTTACGCCATAGTTTCGCGACACATTTCATGATTAACGGGGGAAGCATCATAACCTTGCGAAGAATACTGGGGCATTCACGAATTGAGCAAACTATGGTCTACGCTCACTTTGCACCAGAATACTCACAGGATGCAATTACGCTAACCCCTTTACGGGACGGCCTCAATGCTGAGAGTGTCCACACTATAGTGGTCTTGTGTGCCGCGAAAACCCGCATTGCACCGCTGAAAGCCCGTGCAGTTAGCAGGAGGAATCTTCCTTACACGGGCTTATTTTTTGCCTGCTCCCCAGACAAGCACATCTGACCGTCCTTTGTTACACTCTTTGCATACCCCATAAAGAGGTACCACGATGTCAGATTTTCCAGCCAGTTTATTGATCCTTAACGGCAAAGGTGCCAACCACCCGCAGCTGCGTGAAGCGGTTGAGCTGCTGCGCGATGAAGGCGTAGAGATTTATGTCCGCGTGACCTGGGAGAAAGGCGACGCGGTTCGCTATGTTGAAGAGGCGATCGCCCTCAAGGTCGCAACGGTGATTGCCGGCGGCGGCGACGGCACCATCAACGAAATTGCGACCGCGCTTATCCAGTGCGAGGGGAGCCCGGTTCCGGCACTCGGCATTCTGCCGCTCGGCACCGCCAACGACTTCGCGACCAGCGTCAATATCCCGGCCGATATGGCCAATGCTCTGAAGCTGGCGATTGCCGGGCGCGACGTACCGGTCGATATCGCGCAGGTGAACGGCAAAACCTGTTTTATCAATATGGCTACCGGCGGTTTCGGTACGCGCATCACCACCGAAACGCCGGAGAAATTGAAAGCCGCGCTGGGCGGCGTGTCGTATCTGATCCACGGACTGATGCGTATGGATACCCTGAAACCCGACCGCTGTAAGATTCAGGGCGAGAACTTTAGCTGGCAAGGCCACGCGCTGGTGATTGGTATCGGCAACGGCCGTCAGGCCGGCGGCGGGCAACAGCTTTGCCCGGATGCGCTGATTGACGACGGCCTGCTGCATCTGCGCATTTTTACCGGTGAAGAGCTGCTGCCAGCGCTGTTTAATACGCTGGCCAGCAGCGATGGCACGGAGAACCTGGTGGACAGCGTGTCGCCGTGGTTTGAAGTGACGGCGCCGCACGAGATGACCTTTAACCTCGACGGCGAACCGCTCAGTGGGAAAACCTTCCGCATGGAGATTTTGCCGGCGGCGCTGCGCTGTCGCCTGCCGCCGGACTGTCCGTTACTGCGTTAACGCATCGCGCGCTTTAAGATCCGTTCTGATTGGCGTTTGAAATCCGTTGCCGTTTCGGCGACGGTTTTCTTACCGTAGTCAATCGACTGCAGCGCGCTATCAAACTCCTGCACCAGCTGCGGGTCTTCAAGATATGGCGATACCGACAGCGTCGTCGGCAGCGCCAGCGCCTGTTTAATCCCGGCAACCGAAGGATCTTTGTCGTTAATTACCCCCGCCGCCGTCAGCGTCGCAACCGCACTTTTGCTCAGAGGTACGCCGCGCTCCAGCCCCAGTAACGTAACCCCCTCTTTGCTGTTGAGCAGGAAGTTAATCAGCTTCGCCGCTGCCTGCGGATTTTTACTGGTTTTGCCAATCGACAGCATCATTGATGGCTTCATAAACAGCCCGGCATCGGTCGCCCCCGGCAGCATCGGATACTCACCGAGCACCAGTTTAGCCGGCGGTTTGAGGTTGTCGGAGTATTTGGTAACCGCGGTGTTCCACATGTACACCCCACCCCACTCGCCCTCGATCCACGGCTTCATTTCATACATATTGCCCTTGCCGAAAGAGGCGTAGTACTTCATATCCGGGATCACGTGATTGCTCACCAGATCTTTATACAGCTGGAAAAACTCCACCCACTGCGCGTCGCTGTAGGAAAACTTCTTCGCCTTCTCGTCGATGGCCGGAAGATTGTATTTCTGCACCATGTAGGAATTGAGCAGCGCCAGCACGCCCAGGCTTTCCGGCGCAACCGGGTAATACTGTTTACCCAGTTTACTCTCGAAAGTTTTGCCGGCAGTCATCAGCTCATCCCAGTTTTTCGGGAAGCTTAGCCCGGCTTTTTCCCAGGTCTGGTCGTTAAAATAAAAAATACGCGCGGTCATCGCCACCGGAATACCGTTGAGCTTGCCCTTCACCGTCACCGGCTGCAGATCTTTGGCGGTGAAATTATCGAGCCCAATCTCCGTTTTCACCTGATTCAGGTCGTAAAAACCGCTGCCGTCTTTGGAGAACAGCGTCAGCCAGTTCCAGTTGGTCTGCATCACGTCAGGCTCGGTGCCGCCCGCCAGTTGGGTGGTCAGACGCGAAGTGTGGCCGTCCCATCCGGTATATTCGGCTTTGACGTTAATGTCCGGATACTGCTGATGGAAGGCTTCCAGCGCCTTGAGCGTCACCTGATGGCGGCCATTACCGCCCCACCAGGACATGCGTAAGTCGACGGTTTCCGCCGCCAGGGTAGAGGCAGTGCAGACGCTTAGCACCAGCGGTAGCGCTATTCGGAAAGATTTATTATGCATTTTTTATTGTTTCCCAGAGGTCGTTGGCCGGATAGCACGCGCTATCCGACGTTCTGTGTCGAGCGGCCCGCTGGCACTGCGCCTGGCGGGCCGACAGCGACGGCATCGATCAATACGCGGCAACCTCCCGCGCCATTTCTCGCGTGTACTGACGGCTGGCGTTGACCAGCATCTGCGTATACGCCGTTTGCGCCTCGCCGCTCACCAGCGCATCCACGGTCAGCGTTTCCAGAATCTTGCCGTACTGCATCACCGCCACTTTCTGGCAGAGATGGGCAATCACCCCCAGATCGTGGGTTACCATCAGGTAGGTGAGATTCGACTCCGCCTGCAGTTCCGCCAGCAGATTGAGGATTTCCGCCTGTACCGACACATCCAGCGCCGAGGTCGGCTCATCAAGCAGCAGCACCTGCGGTTCGAGGATCAGCGCACGGGCAATCGCCACGCGCTGCCGCTGGCCGCCGGAGAGCTGGTGCGGATAGCGATTACGAAACGCGCGGTTTAACCCCACGCGGTCCAGCAGCGTGTTGATCCGCCGGTCACGGTCGTTAATGCCGTGGATTTGCAGCGGCTCTTCAAGAATGTCGCCAATGGTGTGGCGCGGGTGCAGCGAACCGTAAGGATCCTGAAACACCATCTGCACTTTGCGGCAGCGCTCGCGACTGAGGGTGTTCCCCAGCCGCTGGCCGCCAATCGCCAACTCGCCCTGCCAATGGTTAAACAGCCCGGCCAGGCATTTCAGCACCGTGGTTTTCCCGGAGCCGGACTCCCCTACCAGGCCATAAATCTCGCCCGGTTGAACGTGGAAATTCACGTCGTACAACACCTGGTTGCGCTTGTCGCCTTCGCCAAATACCAGGTTCAGGTTTTTCACTTCAATCATCGGGCGCTCCTTATTCCGTCAGCCAGCTGGCCTGACGCTGCAGCACCGGCAGAACCGGGCGGCGATGTTGCATATCCGGCAGAGCGCTAATCAGCCCCTGCGTATACGGGTGCTGCGCATGGTCAAGGTCGCAGGCGGCGATGGACTCCACCACTCGCCCGGCATACATCACCAGCACGCGGTCACAGAAGCTGCGCACGAGGTTGATGTCGTGGCTGATAAAAATCAGCCCCAGACCGCGGGATTTGACCAAATCATCGAGCAGCCCCAGCACCTGCAAACGTACCGAAACGTCCAACGCTGACGTCGGCTCATCGGCAATCACCAGCTCCGGGTCGGTAATCAGCATCATGGCAATCATGATGCGCTGTCCCTGACCGCCGGAAATTTCATGTGGATAGAGCTGATAAACCCGCTCCGGGTCGCGAATACGCACCACGTCCAGCATCTCCAGCGCTTTGGCTTTCGCCTCCGATTTATGCCCCGGATGATGCGTCAGCCAAGCTTCCGCAATCTGGTCACCCACGCGTACCACCGGGTTCAGTGAGTATTTCGGATCCTGCATAATCATTGAAATCCGCTTGCCGCGAATGGCGCGCATCTGCGCCTCGCTGGCATTCAGCAGGTCGATGTCGCCAAACTGCATCAGGCTGGCGCCAATGCGCGCTTTTTTCGGGTGCAGGTGCAGCAGCGCTCGTCCGACGGTGGATTTCCCGGAGCCGGATTCGCCGACAATCGCCAGCTTTTCACGCCCTAACTGGAAGGAGACGCCGCGGACCGCGTGGGTCACCGCGTCGCCGTTAACGAAATCAACGCTCAGGTCGCGCACGTCGAGCAGCGGTGCCGCGTTATTCACTGCGAGGATCGAGGATGTCACGTAGGCCATCTCCTAAGAAGTTGAACGCTAAGCTGTTGATAAGAATCGCCAGCCCCGGAATTGTCACCACCCACCAGCACTCCATCATGTAGGTACGGCCGCTGGAAATCATTGCGCCCCACTCCGGCTCTGGCGGCTGCGCCCCAAGGCCGAGGAAGCCCAGACCGGCGGCGGTCAGAATGATCCCCGCCATGTTCATGGTGATACGGATGATCACCGAAGGCAGGCACAGCGGAACAATATGCCGCCACAGCACGCGCGCCGGTAATGCCCCTTGCAGACGGACGGCTGAGATAAAGTCCGCCTGTCGCAGGGAGAGCGTTTCGGCACGCGCCAGACGGGCAATCGGCGGCCAGGCGGTCAAGGTAATGGCGATAACCACATGTTCGAGCCCTGGGCCTAAGGCGGCGACAAACGCCAGCGCCAGCACCAGGCTTGGGAAGGAGATAAAGATATCGGTGACGCGCATCAGCACCATATCGACCTTGCCGCCAAAGTAGCCCGCGCAGACGCCGAGCAGCAGCCCCAGCGGGCCGACGGTGACCGACACCAGCAGCACGATGTAAAGCGTAATGCGCGAGCCGTAAACCAGCCGGCTGAAGATATCGCGACCAAACTCATCGGTGCCGAACCAGTGCTGGGCATTCGGCGCGGTCAGCGCGTTATTCAGGTCCTGCACCAGCGGTTTGTAAGGGGCAATCCACGGCGCGAAAATCGCCACAATCACCAGCAGGAAGATAATCCCGCCGCCGATAGCGGTCAGCGGATTCCGCGCCATCTTGCCGATAAAACCACCGGCGCGGGTGAAAGCGCGCAGCAGGCGCTGGCGGCCTTCACCGCCCCCGCTGGCAAGCGATGTATCCAGAGAAACCGTCATGATTTTGTCCTCGGATCGAAGAATTGATACAGCATGTCGGAGAGCAGATTGAGCATCACAAAGATAACGCCCACCAGCAGCACGCAGCCCATCACCGCATTCATATCCCCCAGCAGCAGGCTACCGGTGAGATAAGAGCCAAAGCCAGGCCACGAGAAGACGGTTTCAATCAGTACTGCCCCTTCCAGCAGCGAGCCGTAGGCCAGCGCCACCACCGTCAGCAGCTGCACCAGAATGTTACGGAAAGCGTGATTCCAGATAACCTGGCGCTCGGTGAGCCCTTTCACTCGCGCCGTAATGATGAACTCCTGCGACAGCTGCGCCAGCATAAAGCTGCGGGTCATGCGGCTGATGTAGGCCAGCGAGTGGAAGCCCAGCAGCGCGGCGGGCAGAATCAGGTGGTTGATAGCGTTCCAGAACACCTCGCTGTTACCGGCCAGCAGCGCATCGACCGTCATCAGCCCGGTGCGGCGCGGCACAATGCCGTCCAGCCCCAGATCCACCCGCCCAGCGCCGCCCACCCAGCCAAGCCAGGCGTAGAACACCAATAGCCCCATCATTCCGACCCAGAAAATCGGCGTCGAATAACCGGCAAGGCTGATAATGCGTACCACGTAATCGGAGAGACTGTTGCGACGCGCCGCTGCCAGCACGCCCAGAGGAATACCGAGACCCGCGCCGACGATAATCGCCATCGTCGCCAGCTCCATGGTGGCCGGGAAGACGCGAATAATATCGTCCGTCACCGGTTTACCGGTCAGCAGCGCGTTGCCTAAATCCCCGTGCAGCAAATTGACAAAGTAGATGCCAAATTGCTGCATCAGCGACTGGTCAAAGCCCAACTGGTGGTAAACCTGCTGATAGGTACTCTGGTCAGCGTCCGGGCCAACGATCGCCAGCACCGGGTCAATGGGCATCACGCGGCCAATAAAGAAGGTCAGCAGCAGCAGGCCAAACAGCGTTATCGCCACCTGGATCAATCGTTTTGAGAAGCGCCGGGTCCGAGAGCCGGGCGCGAGAATTGCCGTACTCATCCTTTATCTCCTTCGCTAACTTTGTAGACTTCACGCAGGAACGTCGACGCCGACGGGTGCGGTTTGTAATCTTTCACTTCATTCCGCACCACCACCGAGTCCACCATCTGAGAAAGCGGGATCATCGCCGGGATCAACTGGTCAAATCGCGTTTGCACCGCCTGGTATTCCGCGACCTGTTTTTGCGGGTCGCGCTGCAGCAGCGCATGGTCGATCATCTCGTTGAGCTGTTTATCGTAAAAACCGGTGCGCCAGCCCTGGAAGTTGGTCAAGCGCGCTTCATCACTGTTGTCCGGGTTATAGACCAGAGCACGCAGGCTGGAATGTGGATGGGGTTCCATACCGCTACCGCCGCGCCCAACCAGCATGTCGAACTTACGCTCGCGCATTGCGCCGTAGATCTGGTTACCGGTGCCGGTGATGATTTTGGCGTTGATCCCCGCCTGCATCAGCGTGGACTGCACGGCAATGGCAATATTAAGGAACGGCTGATCGGACAGCACCCGTAGGGTGGTATCAAAGCCGTCAGGGTACCCGGCCTCTGCCAGCAGTTTTTTCGCCCGCGCCAGATCGAAGGTGTAGCCCGGATCCGCCAGCGTTGACGGCATCCCCGCTTTGATTGGCCGCTGGTGCAGCACGCCGTAGCCCGGCATCAATGCTTTATTGATCCCCTGATAATCAATCAGATAGCGCACCGCTTCGCGGACTTTTGGATTGGCGAAGTGCGCCTCTTTCATGCTCATTGAGACGTAGTACATGGTGCCGCGCTGCACGGCATCGACGGTCAGCGCCGGGTCTTTACGCAGGGCGTTGATATCGGAAACCGCCATGTTGTTCGCAATATCCAGGTCACCTTTCTCAATCATCAGACGCGGAGTCTGCGACTCCTGGAAGTGACGCAGCACCACGCGGCTCATCTTCGGCTCGCCGCGCCAGTACTCCGGGTTGCGTTTCATGCGCAGCACGTCTTTGGCCTGCCAGGTTTCCAGCATAAACGGCCCGGAACCGGCTTCGTGAGTGGTCAGCCAGCGATTGCCCCAGTCGTTGTCTTGTTCGTGGCTCTGCACCGTTTTGCTGTCGAGCACCCCGAGATTGCCCAGCGCGCCCAGCGAATAAATGACCAGCTGCGGGTCATTATCTTTTGGCAGGACAATTTGCACGGTGTAGTCGTCAAGCGCAGTCACCTGCTTATCGACGTTCTTTTTACTAAAGCCGTAAGATTTCCACACCGACGCCTGCGCCAGGTTGAGATGCAAAATGCGCCGCATCGACCACACCACATCGGCGGCGGTCAGCGGATTGCCGGAGTGAAACTTCACGTTGTCCTGCAGATGGAAGGTCAGCGTTTTGCCGTCCGGGCTGATATCCCAGGATTTGGCCAGCGCCGGTTTGACGTGGGTGAGCTGCTCAGGATCGAGCTCCACCAGCGAGTCGTAGAGGTTAACCACAATCCCGACCACTTCGTTCCCGGTCATCGCGGCCGGGTCGAGGGTCAGGAGATTGTTCATGTTCATGCCGATAATGAGCTGATCGGGCGGCGTTTTGGCCATCGCCGCCCCGCTCCCCATCGTCATGGCGAGCGCGAGCAAACACGCTCCCAGTAAGGAGGATTTTTTCATCTATCTGTCGCCTGTAGGGTACGACAGGCGACGAATCCATTCGTGCCTATCTTTTATTTGTTATGTGTCAGTCGTGGCTGACGGTGTTGGCTTCGATATAGTCAAAATTGATGTCTTCGCCCAATCCCGGACGTTGTGACAAATGCACAAACCCGTCGGCATCCATCGGGTCGATGATGCTGTTCAGGTAGGCAGCTGGCTGGTCGTAGTCGAGGAACGGGTGCAGCAGACCACGCTCGTACCAGCGACAGTTGCGAATAGCCCCTACTGCCGCCAGGCTTGCCGCGCCGTTGCCGTGGACTTCGCAATCCATGCCGAAAGATTCCGCCAGCGCGGCCACTTTCATGGTTGGCCCAATGCCGCCCACGCCGTTGGCGCCCGCACGCAGAATGTCGCATGCGCCCGCTTTTACCCAGTCCGCACGGCTGTGGTGTTTGCCGCCAAAGCTTTCCGGGCCAATAATCGGAATCGACAGGTTCTCAGCCAGCCAAGCATACGACGACATGCTGTCTTCTTCCATCGGCTCTTCAAACCAGGCAAAGTTGAGTTTTTCCAGCTCTTTACCAATCCACAGCGCTTCGGTACGGCTGTACCAGTGGTAGCCGTCAATCATCAGGTCGATATCCGGGCCGACCGCTTCGCGCACCGCGGCGCAGGCTTTGATATCCATTTTCGGGTTTGGCGCGAAAGAGACCGGCGGCATCCAGGTGTGCAGCTTGATGGCTTTGTAACCGCGCGCTACCAGCGTTTCGCTGAATGCGGCGTACTCTTCCGGCGTGGACAGGCCGCCGGGTAAGTCATCGCCGCACATAGTGCTGCCGTAGGCCGGAACTTTGTCGCGGTAGCCGCCCAGCAGCTTGTAGACCGGCATATTGAGCTTACGACCGGCGAGATCCCACAGCGCTTGCTCAACGAAAGAGAGCGCACGTTCGGTGAGCTGATGCGCGCTACCGCGCTGCCAATGCACCAGATCCTGCCAGATACGCTCGCGGTTAAACGGGTCCTGGCCCACCAGCACTTTGCGGAAGAAGGTATTGACCACAAACGGACGCACGATTTCCGGCGGCGCAAAGGAGTAACCTTTGCTGCCATCGTCTGCGGTAATGGTCAGCATCGCCATTTTCGCCATGCTTTCAGGCCCTGGATGCGAGTGCCCGGCGCTGTCGGAGACCCGGCGCGTAGGATGCTGGAAGACGGTGACGTTTACAGATTCAATTTTCATTATGTGTCCTTAGTACAACATTCGAAATGGCGCTTCTCGCACCACAATCCTGTGTCCAACACCGATTTGATAAACCGGTTTCAGGTAATTGAAAAGGCGTTTCATCACTAATCTAAGCACAAAATAGCAGCGCTTCCACGGACAATTTCCGCTAACGCGGGACTGTTTCTTGTGCAAACGCACAGGGGGGCGTGATGTTTTTCACAAAAGAGGCAGGGAATGTGAGAAGGATCAACTGAGATAAATTATCGAGTGCGCAAGCGTGAACAAGGTAATACCCGGTAAGCATTGCGCCACCGGGTATTTACCGGGAAATCAGGCGATGGAAACCTTGGTATCGAGATAAACATCCTGCACGGCGTTGATGAGTTGAACGCCGTCAGCCATCGATTTTTTGAACGCTTTGCGGCCAAGGATAAGCCCCATCCCACCCGCGCGTTTATTGATAACCGCAGTGCGTACTGCGTCCGCCAGATCGGTTTCACCCCCGGCCGCGCCGCCGGAGTTAATCAGCCCGGCACGGCCCATATAGCAGTTCGCCAACTGGTAGCGCACCAGGTCAATCGGGTTATCGGTGGTCAGTTTGCTGTAGACGCGATCGTCGGTATAGCCGAAGTTCACCGCTTTATAGCCGCCGTTATTTTCCGCCATTTTCTGCTTCACGATATCGGCACCAATGGTGGCGGCCAGATGGTTAGCCTGACCGGTCAGGTCAGCGGATACGTGATAATCGACGCCGTCTTTCTTAAACGCCGGGTTACGCAGATAGGCCCACAGCACGGTCACCAGCCCCAGTTCGTGCGCACGCTCAAAGGCGGCAGAAATCTCTTCAATCTGGCGGCGAGACTCTTCCGAACCAAAGTAGATGGTCGCCCCAACCGCCACCGCGCCCATATTGAACGCCTGCTCGACGCTGGCGTACAGCGTCTGGTCAAAGGTGTTGGGGTAGCTCAGGGTTTCGTTGTGGTTAAGCTTCACAAGGAACGGGATGCGGTGCGCGTAGCGGCGTGATACCGAGGCCAGCACGCCGTAGGTGGAGGCGACGCAGTTACAGCCGGCTTCAATCGCCAGCTCAACAATATTCTTCGGATCAAAATAGAGCGGATTGGCGGCAAACGAGGCCCCGGCCGAGTGCTCAACGCCCTGATCCACCGGCAGAATAGACAAATAGCCGGTACCGGCTAAACGCCCATGATTGTAGAGCGTTTGCATGTTTCGCAATACGGCAGGCGGACGGTTGTTATCGACCATCACCCGGTCGACGTAATCGTGTCCGGGTAAATAAAGTTGGTCGGCTGGAATGGTCATACAACGATGCTGTAAAAGGCTGTCGGCGTCTTTGCCAAGCAACTGCGCAATATCAGTCATAGCGATGCTCCCGTAAGCGCCGACGTTGCGTCGGCTTGAATGTCCCGCCCGAATTTTAGGGCAGCATTAAGTCTGGTCGCGTATGGCTGTTTTTTCCATCCTAGCGCTATTTTTAAGTGCAATCTGCTGGCACGATTCATGGACAGTAAAGTGTTATGGAGTTCAAACTTTCGCCCCAAAGGTATTTAAAAGGTATTACATGATGGTATTGTTCATGCGTACCTTACCTGTCATGAAGGATTTAGAGATGAAAACTACAGTGAAGCTGTCGTTCATGATGTTTATTGAATGGTTTATCTGGGGCGCCTGGTTTGTGCCATTGTGGCTTTGGCTGAGTAAAAGCGGGTTTACCGCCGGTGAAATTGGCTGGTCATACGCCTGCACCGCGATTGCGGCGATTCTGTCGCCAATTCTGGTGGGCTCGCTAACCGATCGCTTTTTCTCGGCACAAAAAGTGCTGGCGGTACTGATGTTTGCTGGCGCTGTTTTAATCTATTTTGCCGCCCAGCAAACCACCTTCAGCGGTTTCTTCCCACTGCTCCTGGCCTACTCACTCACCTATATGCCCACCATTGCCTTAACCAACAGCATCGCCTTTGCCAACGTTGGTGACGTGGAGCGGGATTTCCCCCGTATTCGCGTGATGGGCACTATTGGCTGGATTGCGTCTGGCCTGGTCTGCGGTTTCCTACCCCAGATGATGGGATACAGCGATATCTCTCCAACTAACATACCGCTGCTGATCACCGCAGGTAGCTCCCTGCTGCTGGGTATCTTTGCCTTCCTGCTGCCGGATACGCCGCCGAAAAGTACCGGCAAGATGGACCTCAAAGTCATGCTGGGGCTGGATGCTCTGGTGCTGCTGCGAGACAAAAACTTCCTCGTCTTCTTCGTGTGCTCATTCCTCTTCGCGATGCCGCTGGCGTTCTATTACATCTTTGCCAACGGCTACCTGAGCGAAGTGGGTATGCATAATGCGACCGGTTGGATGACGCTTGGCCAGTTCTCTGAAATCTTCTTTATGCTGGCCCTGCCGTTCTTCACCAAACGTTTTGGTATTAAAAAGGTATTGTTACTTGGTCTTATCACCGCCGCGATTCGCTATGGATTTTTTGTTTACGGCGGCGCAGAGCAATACTTCACCTACGCGCTGCTGTTCCTGGGGATTTTGCTTCACGGCGTGAGCTACGATTTTTACTACGTGACCGCCTACATCTACGTGGATAAAAAAGCCCCGGTGCATATGCGTACCGCCGCACAGGGGCTCATCACCCTCTGCTGTCAGGGCTTTGGCAGCCTGCTTGGCTATCGCCTTGGCGGGGTGATGATGGAAAAAATGTTTGCCTATAAAGAGCCGGTGAATGGGTTGACCTTCAATTGGGCGGGGATGTGGGGCTTCGGTGCCATTATGATCGCCGTCATCGCCGTGCTGTTTATGATTTTCTTTCGCGAGTCGGATAAAGCAATCGCCGCCATTAAGGTGCATAGCGACTCTCGCGATACTGCATTGACACAAGAGGACATGAAATGAAAGCAGAACGTATTCTCGGCGCGCTTTACGGCCAGGCATTAGGGGATGCGATGGGCATGCCATCAGAACTGTGGCCACGTAGCCGCGTTAAAGCACATTTTGGCTGGATTGACCACTTTCTGCCGGGCCCCGCAGAAAATAACGCCGCCTGCTATTTTAACCGCGCGGAATTTACCGACGATACCTCAATGGCGCTGTGCCTGGCCGACGCCATCCTCGAATGCCACGGGCAGATAAACCCGGATGTCATCGGCCGCAATATTCTGCGCTGGGCGCAAGAGTTTGATGCCTTCAATAAAAACGTATTGGGGCCAACGTCAAAAATCGCCCTGAACGCCATTCGTGATGGCAAACCAGTGGCAGAGCTTGAGAATAACGGCGTCACTAACGGCGCCGCCATGCGCGTCTCGCCTTTAGGCTGTTTGTTACCAGCAGGCGATCTCGATAGCTTTATTGATGACGTCGCCCTTGCCTCCAGCCCGACCCACAAATCAGACCTGGCGGTCGCGGGCGCGGTGGTCGTTGCCTGGGCGATTTCACGCGCCATCGACGGCCAAAGCTGGGCCAGCATTGTCGATTCTCTACCCGCCATAGCGCGTCATGCGCAGGAAAAACAGGTCACCACCTTCAGCGCCTCGCTTGCCGCACGTCTCGAACTGGCGCTCGATGTGGTGCGCAGCGCTCAGGGAATTGAATCGGCCAGCGAACGCCTGTATCAGTTGGTTGGCGCCGGGACCAGCACCATCGAATCCGTACCCTGCGCCATTGCAATGGTTGAACTGGCTCAGGGCGACCCGAACCGCTGCGCGGTGCTGTGTGCCAACCTGGGCGGCGATACCGATACTATTGGAGCGATGGCGACGGCCATCTGCGGCGCATTGGGCGGTATTTCCGCAATCGACCCGTCATTAAAACAGCAGCTTGATGAGGTCAATCAGCTTGATTTTAACCGCTACGCCACCGCGCTTGCCCAGTACAGAGAGCAACGGGAGGTGGCATGAGTCAGCTTTTACAGCTATCCACGCTGGGCAACCAGCGCCCGATCACCGTCGTCGGCGCGGCGGTCATTGATGTTATTGCCGACGCCTACGCCCTGCCGTGGCGCGGTTGCGACATTGAACTGCAACAGCAGAGCGTCAATATTGGCGGTTGCGCGCTGAATATCGCCGTGGCACTTAAACGCTTAGGGCTGCAGGCGCAAAACGCGCTGCCTATCGGCCAGGGCGTGTGGGCGGATATCATTCGCAACAATCTCGCTAAAGAGGGCCTGGCCAGTGAAATAGACGGCGTGGCGGGAGATAACGGCTGGTGTCTGGCGCTGGTGGAGCCGGATGGCGAGCGCACATTTATGTCCTTTAGCGGCGTGGAAAATCAGTGGAACGCCGACTGGCTGGCGCAGCTTAGCGTCGCCCCCGGCAGCCTGGTGTCACTTTCCGGCTATCAATTATCGTCACCCTGCGGCGAACTGCTGGTGAACTGGCTGGAAGGGCTGCGCGACGTGACGCCATTTATCGACTTTGGCCCACGCATTGCCGATATTCCCGCGCTACTGATGGACCGGATCATGGCCTGCAAACCGATCATTTCGCTTAATCGCCAGGAGGCGGAGATCGCCGCTGAGAGATTCAATCTCAGCGCAAAAACACAGGCGTTCGGCCACGCCTGGATAGAGAAATTCAACGCGCCACTGATTGTACGTCACGATAAAGATGGCGCGTGGTATTTCAGCCAGCAGGAACAGGGACTCGCCGCACCGTTCACCACCAATGTTGTCGATACTATCGGGGCCGGAGACAGCCACGCCGGTGGCACATTGGCAGGATTGGCCTCAGGCTGGACGCTTGGAGAATCGGTGCGACTGGGTAATGCAGTCGCATCGTGGGTCGTCAGTCATCGTGGTGGCGACTGTAGCCCGACACGTGAAGAGTTACTCCTCACACACAAAGACATATAAATCACTGCGGCAGTGGCTGATGCTGTACTCAATCGGCCGCTGCTGTTGGTCAAGCGCCACCTGTTTAATCACCAACACCGGGATTTTCTCATCCATCTTAATGTGCGACTGAAATTCGGTATCCGGCATCCGCGCGCTGACGCGGGAGCGCGTTCTCTGGGGGAAAATATGCCGACTGCGGAAATAGTCATAAAGGGACACGCCAATTGCATCCGCATCATCAATTAAGTGTGCCGGCACCCAGGACTCTTCAATGGAGACCGCTTCATCATCCACATAGCGAATGCGCTTAAGCAAAAAGACGTCACTGCGCGGCTCAACGACTAACTGCGTCGCGACGTCATCCGGACAGGCGACAATCCGTTTGTTCACCCATAAGGTATTCGGCTTTTTGCCGCGCAGCACCACCTGTTGGGAAAAACCGCGCGCCTCTTTCAATGAATATTCAAAAATATTATTGATTTGCGTGCCATAGCCGCGAGCGCGCGTGACCACACCCTCGTCTTCCAGCGTCTGCATCGCTTTACGCACAGTAATGCGCGACACTCCCGTCAGTTGGCTCAAATCACGCTCGCCGGGCAGAATATTGCCATGCTCCAGCACACCGCTGCGCACCGCATTCTTCACCGTTTCGGCAAATTTAAGATACAGCGGCGTGTTATCCGCCGCTGCGATACGCTCATTCAGTTGCGTGATTAGCCGGGTATGCGCTTGTTCCATTTATCATTTCCTGGCAATAAGTCCTGAGCCAGTATAGGTGGCGAACGGCGCGAAAACTACCACCACTCGTGGAAATGGTGTACCGGACCAATTCCTTCGCCTACCTCCAGCGAGTCGGCCTGCGCCAGCGCTTGCGACAGCCAGGCTTTAGCCACCGGCACCGTCTCTTGCCAGCTATTATGCCGTGGCTTTAACGCCGCCAGCGCCGCCGACAGCGTGCAGCCAGTACCGTGGGTATTTTTCGTCGCCACGCGCGGCGCGGTAAAGCGCATCTCGCCTTCGGCGGTAAACAGCCAGTCCGGGCTTTGCGCGTCGTCGAGATGACCGCCTTTCATCAGCACCGCTTCGCAGCCCATCGCCCGCAGCGCGCGCCCTTGTTCGAGCATTTCGCGCTCTGTGCGCGCATGCGTCGCATCCAGCAGTGCAGCCGCTTCCGGCAGGTTTGGCGTAATCAGTGACACCTGTGGCAGCAGGCGCTGGCGCAGGGTTTCCACCGCCGAGGAAGACAGCAGCGGGTCGCCGCTTTTTGCCAGCATGACCGTATCCAGCACCACGTTTTGAATGCGATAGCGCGCCAGCCGCTCGGCTACCGCCTCAACGATATCAGTCTCTGCTAGCATGCCGATTTTGGTGGTATCGATGCGCACATCGCTGAATACCGAGTCGAGCTGGGCGGCGACAAAATCGGGCTCAATACGGTAGACCGACTGTACGCCGCGCGTATTCTGCGCCACCAGCGCGGTGACTACCGAACAGCCGTATGCGCCCAGCGCGGAGAAGGTTTTCAGATCCGCCTGAATGCCCGCGCCGCCGCTAGGGTCGGTTCCGGCAATGGTCAATGCATTAATCCGTTTCATGCTTTTTCCTCCCTGTTCATCACATACAGCGCATCAAGGAACGCGGGGACAAAGCTCCCCGGCCCGCGACCGTTCGCCGCCTGTTGTCCGGCGTATTTCATCAGCGCGCAGGCACCAGCAACGTTTTCCAGCCGGTCGCCCGGCAAGACGCAGCATGCTGCAACCACCGCCGACAGCGCGCAGCCGGTACCGACAACTCGCGTCATTAGCGGATCGCCGCCCTGGACTGCCAGCGTGCGTTGGCCATCGGTGATGTAATCAATTTCCCCCGTCACCGCCACAATCGCCCCGCTTTCTCGCGCCAGAGACTGCGCGGCGGGAAGCGCGGCGGCGGCGGTATCGGTGGTATCAACGCCGCGTCCGCCGGCACTCTGCCCTGCCAGGGCCATGATTTCCGAAGCGTTGCCGCGAATGGCCGCCGGATGCAAAAGCAACAGCTCACGGCAAAAATCGCTGCGCAGACTCAACGCCCCGACCGCTACCGGGTCGAGCGCCCACGGCGTAGCGCTACGATTGGCGCTTTCAACGGCTGCTCGCATCGCCTGCGCGCGCGGCTGGGTTAAGGTTCCCACGTTGACCAACAGCGAGCTGGCAATGGTGGAAAACTGCTCTGCTTCACCGGCGTCAATCACCATAGCGGGCGATACGCCCAGCGCTAACAGCACGTTGGCAGTAAAGGTCTGCACGACGTCATTGGTCATACAGTGGACAAGGGGGGCGTGTTGATGAAGAAGGTGTGCAACGCGGGTGCGTTGCGCGGGACTTAGCAGGTCGGCTTGCATGGTTTGCTCCTGCCATAACGCGAAGAAGCAATGACCAGATGGTCTCTGACTTCCCTACGCTGGCATTATCCAGATCAGGTGGTACGGGTATTTCTCAGCCCATCATTGATGGGGCACCCCGAGTCATTCAAATCAAAATCAATTGATTACGATTAACCTTCCGTTAATCGTAATGAGGATAATGCCAGCAGGAAGCCTGACAGACAAGCGCTAAAGGCTACCGGTGACGCCGATAAACCATCGATTACCGCTTGCCATTTTTGGCTAAATACATCGCTTTATCGGCATATTCAACAAGCTGGCGCTCGTCGCTACCGTGTTGCGGATAAAGTGCGATCCCGATGCTTGGCGTGATGGTCAAACGGTGGCCATCAAGGATAAATGGCGCATTGAAGGCATCGGCAATCTTTTCCGCCACCAGGGCCGCAAATTGGGGTAGTAACGTCCCCTGAATCAAAATCACAAACTCATCGCCACCGACGCGGGCGACGGTATCTGATTCACGCACACAAGATTTGAGGCGCGAGGCGGTCTCTTGCAGCAGCAGATCCCCAATACCATGTCCCAGCGTATCGTTAACCTGCTTAAATTTGTCGAGATCAATGTACAGCAAGGATAATTGACCGTGCTCGCGGCGAGCGGTCGACAGCGCGGATTTCAGGCGGTCGTGCAATAAGCTACGGTTTGGCAGATCGGTGAGTTGATCGTACTGCGCCATATGCTGCAACCGAGCCTGCATCTGCTGACGCTCAATGACCGTCGCGATTTGTGTCGACACAAATTGCAGTAGCTCCTGATCCCGCTCGTTGTAGCACACCCCGCCCGGGTAGCTTTTGACCATCAGGACACCAATCGTGCCTTTATGCGACTTAAGCGGAACGCCCAGCCAGCATAGCGGGTTCATGCCAAAGGAGATGTGCAGTTCTTCGAGGCGAGCTACCGTGGTCTCTGGCGTGAGCAGCAGCGGTTGGCCGGTATGAATCACCTCGGCATACAACGTTCCGGGGATCAAGGTGAAAGGATCGGGTGTCTCCAGAAACTCATCCACGTGATAAGGGAAGCTCAGTTGAGCCGTTTCATCGTCGTAGAGCGTGACCGAGAAGTTATCGGCGGGTAGCAACGTGCCGACAATCTCATGAATACGCTGGAATAGCTTGAGTAAATCCTCAGCGGTATGCGCAGCTTCGGAGATGGAATACAGTGCGGACTGCAACGATTCGGATCGTTTACGCTCGGTCACATCGCGAGCCACGCCAATGCGCAATTGATCGGCCTCTGACCAACGTGCAGACCACATAATATTGACGATGTGCCCCTGCTTGTGGACGTAGCGGTTTTCAAAATGGAACTGTAGATTACCCGACATGACGGCCACCACCGAGTTTCGGGTTATTTCCCGATCTTCCGGTAGCATCATGTCAAACATGTTTTTGCCGATCATTTCTTTCGGCGTATAGCCAAAAATACGTTCACATGACGCACTCGCAAAAACGATATTGGCATGAGCATCAACGGCAAAAACAGCATCCAGCATGAGATCGATAAAACTGCTCAACGGCGCGTGAGAATTCGATTCCATAGAGAAATTAATGGCCTGAATATAAGAATAAGTACAACTATGTTTACGATAGTTATCTGTCGCCCATTAGCGCTACTACGCCCTGCACTCATGGTTAAAGATAGTACAGGTTCAGGCCACTATACAATGAAAAGAGTCATTTAGAGGAGGCGATAAACGCAGAAATATCGAAGGCCACTATCCGTGAAGAGCCCGATTACAGCCATCTCCGACAAACAGCGCGCCATCGCTAATCAACCGAAAATTATTTCAAGAGCAAGTCTATTGTTCATTCCTGACCGTAAGAATACGGCTGGCAATGTCAATTCCCCTATTTTAGTACCGCATACTTTTAAGACCGAAATAGAAAACACAAGCAATCATCAGGTCTCCAAATGAAGACCTGATGATTATCATGGATAATGGTTTTCTTTATTGAGCCGGGTAAACTTGTTTACCTTCAAACATGGTCCATACAACTTTGGCATCCCGCAGTTTTTCAATGCTGACGTTTTCCAGATTACGATCAAATACCACAAAGTCTGCGCTTTTTCCGGTTTCAATCGAACCAATCTCTTTGTCCCGCCCAATGACTTTGGCCGCATTCAGGGTGTACGCCTGCAGCATGGCTTCGCGATGCATTTTCTCGCTGGCCGGCGGCAACTCCCCCATTTCACCCATTCGCGTTACCGCCGTGTAAATTGCCAGCAAGGGGTTTGGGCTGGAGACTGGCCAGTCGCTGGCCCCGGCAATTAGCGCATGATGGCGGTATAAATCGCCCGCCGGATACAGGTGTTTGAGCAATGGGGCCGGTACCTTGCCGTCAATCAACGTGGTAGACGCCACGTCTTTCCCAGCCCACAACAGTTGCATGGATGCCGCAACATTCAGTTGCTGGAAGCGGGGTAGACTTTGCGGGCTCACCACTTCCAGATGAGTGATGCTGTGCATAACGCCGCTCTCGCCATTTTGCTTGCGAGCACAGGCTATGCCATCGAGCGCTTCCGATACGGCGCGATCGCCAATAGCATGGAAGTGCGCAATCAGGTGTTCCGCATCCGCTTTAGCAATCAGTTGGCAATATTGTCTTTTATCCAGCGTGTTATCACCGCTGTAACCCGGTCGATT
This sequence comes from Kluyvera intermedia, assembly GCF_021440345.1. Classification (GTDB taxonomy): domain Bacteria; phylum Pseudomonadota; class Gammaproteobacteria; order Enterobacterales; family Enterobacteriaceae; genus Kluyvera; species Kluyvera intermedia_A. Next base: position 2,058 of record NZ_JAKCNS010000008.1, on the reverse strand, counting down.
AAGATAAGCTTCACTCAGTTTCGCCGTCTGCGCCGGATACTCAATCACCCCATCCTGGAAAATCTTGATCCCACCGAGTCGCACATCCGGCGTGTGGGAAAATTTATCCCGCAGAGCAACCACATCGTCAATCGCCGCCGGCGTAGAGTGGATATTCACCAGTGCCAGTGCGGTCACATGGGCATTAAGTTTGCCCTTTTCGGCGAGAGTCGTGTAAGCCGGCAACAATCCTTCATCGTGACGCCCAGGACGCGCATTAAATACCGGTGCCAACGGACGGACATTGCTGATGGGATCCATCCACGCAGTAATACCAAAGCGGTTCATCTCCTGGGTCCCTGCGAGGATGCCCTGAGCTATTTTATTATCATCCACAGGGGGAATCGCGTTGAGCACATAATCCCACGCGCCTTCGGCGACAAAACCGTTAATTTTACCACTCGCCGTTAATCCGACTCCTGCTTTAATACCCGGATCGGCGGTACCCAGCATATCATCCGTTAAATTTGCTTTTCGGAGCATAGCCTGATTGGCCCAACCGGTATGTGCATCGGAGCCCGCTAATACAACCGGGATATCTTTATATTCGTTGGTATTAAATACTGCAGACAGTAATGGAATATTATTCCAGTAATCCAGGTTGAGATTACTGTAAAACTGCACGCCATTGAGATCTCTTTGGTTATTATTTTTATTGTCAGCAACAAATTTCTCAATCGCGGTGATATCTTTCATGCCATCCGGGAAAGCCAGCGTCACCGTCTGGAATCCGGCATAGGCCACGTGAGCATGGCTATCAATGAGGCCAGGTAATAGATACTTCCCCTTCAGATCCAGGCGCGTCGCATCCTGTCCTACCTGTGCCAGTACATCATGATAATTACCGACGGCGATGATTTTACTCCCCTTAATGGCAATAGATTGCGGGTGGGGATTACCGGGATCGGCACTGTAAATTTCTCCGCCATAAATAAGCGTGGTAGTTTCCTGCTGCGCTATAGCAGATAAAGAGGTAGCGGCCAGTGCGCACACCAGAAAAAGCCTTGAGAATTTCATTATTAACTCCGTTGCGTTGCGAATAAACTCATTTATTATTTTGTTTAAGCATTATTCTTCCGGTGTTGTCTGCAAAGGAATACAGATATCAAAGACATAATAATTTTGTGAGACGTCAGTTTCATTATAATAATATTCATAACAAGGCTTATCACTTTTAATAAACCCACGGGCGGCTATCCATGAAAATGCCCAATCCCATGCTTGCTCCAGCTGTTCTTCAAATACCGCAAATTTACACACACCGTAGGTTCCTCCCAGCAATGTCTGTACCGCGATACCCCTTCCGGTCTTTTCCGTGCGGCCAATTTCAACGGCAACATCCGTCCGGCAACGTGATGCGGAGGTGATTTCCGGGGCGTCCCAGTAAACACAAAGTGTCCCTGCGGGCTGTGACGGCGTTCGCGCTGGCAACGAGGTCAACAGATCCCCATGCGTTTGCTGGCAGGTCTCTTTGCCATAAGGGCCAAATCTTCGCATATAAGCAACCCGACGGGCAGGAAGCTGGGTTATATGTGCGGCCAGCAGGCCGATTCCGGGGTCAGCGAAATGAGAATAGGGGCTTTTTACCGCGGCGACGTTTCCTGGCTTGCTATTTGTTGCCAGAATGTGACGGCGGCGAAATTCTCCCGGTGATTCGGCAAAGTGTGCACGAAACGCTTTGGCGAAGTTCTGCGAACTGGAAAAACCAATCCGCAGTGCCAGTCCGGTGATATCTTCCTGTGGGAACGCCAGCAACCACGCTGCAGCCCTTTCCATCCGCAGCCGCCGGGTAAACGCCGCAACCGTTTCACCAACCTGCGTCCGAAAAAGCCGATGAAAGTGAAAGCTTGAAAGCGCGACGGAATCCGCAACGTCTTTCAACGTTGGATTCAGATGGAGATTCTGGCTGATGTAGTCCATCGCCTTAAAGATAGGCTTGCAGTGAACCTGTAGCATGCTGGAAGTTCTCGGTCATCATTATCTGTCTTAAATTAAGATATCAGAATTTAATCATCTTCA
>NZ_JAKCNS010000078.1 GCF_021440345.1 Kluyvera intermedia | reverse complement strand
TAAGTTGGAGTCATTACCCTGAAAGACAGCCAGCGTTACGAACAATTGGCAAAGTCGGCGGCCATTTCCCAACAAATCAAAGATAACGCCCGGCTCGATTATCAAAGAATGATAGCCAGAGAACGCAAAGCGGCAAATGATTATCAGACTGAGGAGCGGCGTCTGACAGTGTTATCAGCCAAACTGGACGCTGCGAAGGCAGGCCTCGTGGAGGCGAAGTCGAAACTCGACCAGGCACTGCTCAATCTGGAATACACCGTTGTTCGGGCCCCTATTACGGGTACTGTTGCAAACCGTCGCGCCCGTATTGGTAGCTGGGTGGCGGGAGGGACGCAATTAGTCTCCGTAGTACCGGTAAGCGGCCTGTGGATCGATGCGAATTTTAAGGAAAGCCAGATTGCCGGCATGAAACCCGGGATGAAAGCGGAGATACGGGCAGATGTCCTCCGGGGCAATGTTTTTCACGGGTATGTTGAAAGCCTGGCACCAGCAACAGGTGCCACCTTTAGCCTGATCCCGGTAGAAAATGCCACCGGCAATTTTACTAAAATCGTACAACGTGTCCCGGTGCGGATTGCCATTGATAAAACGGATCAACTGGCGCAGATTCTTCGCCCCGGACTTTCAGTGACCGTTAGCGTCAAAGAACGACGCTAATGGGGCCGGCTATGCGAAAAAATATTGCCTTTGCCAGTATGTGTATCGGGCTGTTTATTGCCCAGCTTGATATCCAGATTGTCTCGGCATCCCTCAATGAAATTGGTGGTGGTCTGTCAGCAGGTAAAGATGAGATGGCCTGGATTCAGACCAGCTATCTGATTGCGGAGATCATGATTATTCCTCTGTCCGGATGGCTATCACAGGTATTTTCTACCCGCTGGCTTTTTACGCTTTCTGCCGGGGCCTTTACCGTAATGAGTGTTGCCTGCGGACTGGCATGGAATATTCAGAGTATGATTGTGTTCCGGGCGTTACAAGGGGCTGCAGGGGCATCGATGATCCCATTGGTCTTTACCACCGCTTTTATCTATTACCAAGGAAGGGAGTTGGGATTAGCCGCTGCGGTGGTCAGTGCGTTGGCATCGTTATCCCCAACGCTTGGGCCAACTCTCGGAGGATGGATTACTGATAACCTTGAATGGCGCTGGCTTTTCTATATCAATATATTACCGGGTCTTTATTTGGTGATGAGCATTCCTTTCCTGGTGGACATTGATAAACCCAATCTGGCACTCCTTAAAAATGCTGATTATCCAGGAATTGCTCTACTCGCGGTTGCACTCGGATGCCTGGAATATTCTTTGGAGGAAGGGGCGAGATGGGGATGGTTTGACGACGGCACGATTGTACTGACATCGGGGCTGACGCTGGTGAGTGCACTTTTATTTGCAACACGCACCCTAACCATATCGAATCCCATTATGGATCTTCGCGCGTTCAAGGATAAAAACTTCTCGTTAGGCTGTTTTTTCTCCTTTGCCGGAGGGGTAGGAATATTTTCAACCGTTTACCTTACGCCGGTATTTCTGGGGCAGGTCAGAGGGTTCAGCGCGATTGATATTGGCCTGGCCGTATGCACGACCGGTATATTTCAAATCCTGTCAGTACCTCTTTATTCATATTTGAGTAAAAAAATAAACCTCAGGTGGTTACTGATGGTCGGGTTGGGTGGATTTGCATTTTCAATGTTTCTTTTCACCCCAATAACCCATGAGTGGGGATGGCAAGAATTACTGCTACCACAGGCTATCAGGGGCGTTTCGCAGCAGTTTGCGATGGCGCCAATCGTCACCTTGACTCTCGGCGGTATCCCCAAGGCGCGGCTGAAACTAGCCTCCGGCGTCTTTAACCTGACGCGTAATCTAGGTGGAGCCATCGGCATTGCATTGTGCGGCACTATTCTCAATAACCGGACTAATTTTCATTACCAAAGGATTGGGGAAAAAATGGTGTCCGTGCCACAAACTGTCCATGAGTTTATTACCAGCCATACTTCGGTATTTACTCAGGGTGGAAGTGATAGCGCTACAGGGCTACTAGCAGCAATAAAATTACTGAGTCAAATGATGATGTTGGAAGCGCAAACAATGGCGTTTTCTGATGCCTTCTTGCTGATCAGTGTCCTTTTGTTTATGGCTTTCATGCTGGTACCTGCAATGGACAGAAAACAGTAATGAATCGCCTCGGGTCTAACCGACACTTCTGTGCCATAAAGAGAGGGGCTCATTATTAGTAGCAGCGTGCGCGAGTTGAGCTTCTAAAGCATCAGGTCGATAACCCATCTCATTCAGAAGAGTATTGCTAGTTACCCTGGTTGCTATTGAGCCGAGAGGATTGTCTCTTTCTGGGAAATGATTTGGTCGATGTCCTCTTAGTCCGTGTAGAACCTTTATTTGCTCTAGAAGTGGCGATTGCAAACCCATAAATAAAGAAGGTTGTACATTTGGCCTCCGCTGCAACCGTCGGAGCACCTCGAGGAGTGTTGCTATGAAACTATCAGAATGTGACTGATATAAAAAATCCACGCAAGTGCGTGGATTTTATGTTTGTTTTTTGTTTAGACGTTGAACAGGAAGTTCATGATGTCGCCATCTTTCACGACGTAATCTTTACCTTCTGCACGCATCTTGCCGGCTTCTTTCGCGCCTTGTTCACCTTTGTAGGTAATGAAGTCTTCAAACGCGATAGTCTGAGCGCGGATAAAGCCTTTTTCGAAGTCGGTGTGGATTTTACCGGCTGCCTGCGGTGCGGTTGCGCCGACAGGGATGGTCCATGCGCGTACTTCTTTCACGCCAGCGGTGAAGTAAGTTTGCAGGTTCAGCAGTTCGTAACCGGCGCGGATAACGCGGTTCAGGCCCGGTTCTTCCAGGCCCAGTTCGGCCATGAATTCTTCACGATCGGCGTCGTCGAGTTCAGCGATATCGGATTCAACGGCTGCACAAACGGCAACAACCACGGAACCTTCGGCGGCAGCGATTTCGCGAACTTTATCGAGGTATGGGTTGTTCTCAAAACCATCTTCGTTAACGTTAGCGATATACATGGTTGGCTTCAGGGTCAGGAAGCTCAGATATCTGATGGCCGCTTTGTCTTCGTCCGTCAGGGTGGTCAGCGAACGCAGCATACCGGCATTTTCCAGCTGTGGCAGGCATTTTTCCAGCGCGGTCAGTTCCGCTTTTGCGTCCTTATCGCCGCCTTTTGCTTTCTTCTGCACGCGGTGGATGGCGCGTTCACAGGTATCCAGATCGGACAGTGCCAGTTCGGTATTGATAACATCAATATCGTCAGCTGGATCCACTTTGTTATTAACGTGGATGATGTTGTCGTTTTCAAAGCAGCGAACAACGTGACCGATAGCTTCGGTTTCACGGATGTTGGTCAGGAACTGGTTGCCCAGGCCTTCACCTTTAGACGCGCCTTTCACCAGGCCCGCGATATCGACGAATTCCATGGTGGTAGGCAGAATACGCTGTGGTTTCACGATTTCAGCCAGCTGATCCAGACGCGGATCGGGCATCGGGACTACACCCGTGTTCGGCTCGATAGTACAGAACGGGAAGTTTGCCGCTTCAATACCCGCTTTAGTGAGCGCGTTGAACAGGGTGGATTTGCCTACGTTTGGCAAACCAACGATACCGCATTTGAATCCCATGTTTAAATCACCTTAATCTTTTGATTTTCAACCTGTTGCTTAAAACAGATTGTAGAAAAGTAAATAACTCCGCCTATTATACACGTCATACGGAAAAAATACCGTATGCACTTCATTCCCCGGGCGGAGGGCGTACCCCGCACCGGTCGCACAACAACGTCAGCGCGGGCGTTTGCCGCCTGACGTAACTGGCATGATGGGTGTGTAAATGAAAACTTATTGTGCCTTAAAGGCATGTAACCGGTTGGTCGCTTTGGTCAGCCCATCTTTCAGCCAAACCTCAGTGCAGCGCGCCGCTTCGTCTACCGCATCGTCGATAAGCTTCTGTTCTGCAGCTTGCGGTTTACCTAATACAAAGCCGACAACTTTGCTTTTATCGCCCGGATGACCGATTCCGATGCGTAAGCGGTGAAAATTGGGGTTATTGCCCAATTTGCTGATGATATCTTTTAGCCCGTTGTGTCCGCCGTGGCCGCCGCCGAGCTTGAATTTCGCCACCCCTGGTGGCAGATCCAGTTCATCGTGCGCCACCAGAATTTCATCTGGATTAATACGATAGAAGGTCGCCAGCGCCGCAACGGCTTTACCGCTAAGGTTCATAAAGGTGGTGGGTACCAGCAGGCGAATATCTTCACCGGCCACATTAATGCGCGAAGTGTAGCCAAAGAATTTACTTTCTTCACGCAGCGGCGCGCGAAAACGCTCTGCCAGCAAATCGACATACCAGGCCCCCGCGTTATGGCGCGTCTGGGCGTACTCTGCACCGGGGTTGGCCAGGCCGACAATCAGTTTAATCGTCACGTAGTTGTTCCTGAGTGGGCAATCTTTTCGGCGGCTAGTTTACGTCGTGGCAGCGCCGTTGACAAAAATTAGCGTCGGAAGGCGCTAAAAGTTAATAATTCAAAATGGCAATAATATTGATTTGATGTATTTCAGTGACTTAAATGTAAAGTTTTGTTGATTATATGTGCCCATTTGTGATCGGTAGCGCACTTATATTTGGTAGTGTTGTCTATACTTTACACACTAGGAATAGGGATATATCCCTAAACCCGCAGCCAATCTACGGAGGTGACACTATGAAACGCAAAAACGCTTCGTTACTCGGTAATGTGCTTATGGGGTTAGGCTTGATCGTGATGGTCGTCGGCGTCGGTTACTCTATTTTAAACCAGCTGCCGCAACTTAATCTGCCTCAGTTTTTTGCACACGGTGCGATTCTAAGTATCTTCGTCGGCGCCGTTCTTTGGCTAACCGGGGCTCGTGTCGGTGGGCATGAGCGCATCAGCGACAGATATTGGTGGGTGCGTCATTACGACAAACGCTGTCGTCGTAACGACAACACGTCACGTCGCCACAGCTAAATAATAGCTCCAGACGGAGCCGGAAAGAAAATTGACGAAGTCCTGGCCGAAAGACCGGGACTTTTCTTTATGCTGGGCACGTTAACCGACCACGTGCCCATTCATCCTATTGACCCAGATTATTATTCAAACAACCGTTGATGCAACGCTTTGACCGCGCTGTCGGCAACATCGCCTGGCAGCAGGAAACAAAGGTTATTATTCGACGCACCATGACAAATCATCCGCACAGCATGTTCGTCAAAACGGGCGAACACATCTTTGCACACGCTGGATGCCTGGGTGAGCTGATTGCCAACCAAAGTGACCAGCGCAAGCCCGGTTTCCACTTCAACGCGACAGTGTGAGGAGAGGGCGGTGAATAGCGCGGTGGTCAGCGTCGGGTCTTCACCCGAAGTGGCATTCGTCGAGTCTAGCGCCAGCGCAATGCTGTTCTCTGAGGTCGTGACCAGATCTGCTGCCACCGTATGCTGTTCCAATAGAGCAAAAATCTGCGCTAAAAAACGATAGGACGGCTGTGAATTCAGGCTATGCAAGCGAACCAGCGTTTGCTTACGGCGTACCGCAACGGCGCGATAGCTCGGCGGATTCTCGGTTGTGCAACAGACCAGCGTTCCACCTGCGGCAGTATCTTTGCTGGAGCCAACAAATACCGGGATATTTTTGCGCATGGCAGGCATTAACGTAGCCGGATGCAGAACCTTAGCCCCGTAGGCGGCCATATCGCTAGCCTCTGAAAACGAGATGCTATCGATACGTTTGGCTTTTGGAGCGATGCGCGGGTCGGTGGTGTAAATGCCGGCCACATCGGTCCAGATATCCACGCGAGCCGCGTGAAGCGCCTCACCCAGCAGGGACGCGGTGTAATCACTTCCGCCACGCCCCAGCGTAGTGGTGTGACCCGTCGCATCGCGACCAATAAATCCCTGGGTAATCATGATGGCTTGCTCAAGGCGCGGACGCAGATGCATTTCTGCTAACTCCGCCAGCGTACTCACCTCAGGCTCTGCGCAACCATAGTTTGAATCGGTACGAACGACGCTACGCGCATCAAACCAGCTGGCTTCAACGTTGCGTTCACGTAAAACTTCGGTGAAAAGCAGGCTCGACATTAACTCCCCGTGGCTGACGAGTTCATCGCTCAGCGCGGTCGACGCAGAGGTCATCGCGGTATGGGCCAGGCGGGCTATATTTTCGAGGAGATTATCAATTTCCGCGCTGATGATAGAAGGCTGCTTCAATCGGGAAATGATGTTGTATTGGATGGTACGTAAAGTATCAAGCTTGTCTAATTGCTGATGACTTTCCAGACCTTCAGAAAGTTCGACCAGCAAGTTTGTGACGCCTGCCGAGGCCGACAGAACCACTAAACGAACATTTTGATCGGCAAGGACAATGCTGGCGCTGCGATTCATTGCATCAAAATCGGCAACGCTCGTGCCGCCAAATTTGGCAACGATGAACTGTGGATAAATGCGAGTCATAACAATCTCATATCAGGGCGCCATAAATACATGGCTAGAAAATTTTCATTCTCGGCATAAGGGAAGATCGCTTCGCCTTACGAAATGTCCGCCCGCGAACATTTCTAATGACAACCCAGGAAATACTTCCTGTTGTCGATAACGAGTTTCGCCTGTCGCTCGTTACCGGGGAATGCGCATTAACTGTTTATTCACAGAGTATGTAAATAAGCGCGCCATACTAAGTGATTTATCCTTGGGGATCGACTTATTTATTTTAATAAACCATAAACAAGTGAAAGATCGTGTTTTAACCAGATAGGCCCTACGGTATTAATGGTAAAAACGTGTAAAAGAATAATAAAACCCTGTCAACGAGATGGCTTTCATTAGATTGTCCTTATTGTAGCCAACTGTTGCTGTTTAAGATAAACGGTAACAAACTTTAGTGGAATTGTTGTTGGTGAATTGTTGTTACTTGATGATTTTAAAGGGGAAAAAGTTGTAAAAAAGTCGACGAAAATAAATGATTGAGCCCGTTGCTAAAACAGCATATATTAGCCGCGTTTTTTTACAGGCAATCCTTTTAACCATTTATTCAATCGGGCGCAAAACTACGCCTGCTTGTAGGAGTGATATGATGACGGATAAAGTCCGTATTGATACTTTAAATGCTAATTCATTACCTCAAAGCAATGATACCTTTTTAGCAAGACAAGCTGAGTTTGAATCTAACGTCAGAAGCTATCCACGTAAACTACCATTGGCTATTGCCAAAGCGCAGGGCGTCTGGATTACTGATGTTGAAAATAATCAATATCTTGATTGTCTGGCAGGTGCCGGTACTCTGGCGCTTGGTCATAATCATCCCGATGTGCTTCAAAGCATTCAAAGTGTCATCTCTAGTGGCCTACCGTTACATACACTCGATCTTACTACGCCATTAAAAGATGAATTTTCATCTTATTTACTCTCTTTATTACCGGGGCAGGGCAAAGAGTATTGCCTGCAGTTCACCGGCCCGTCCGGCGCAGATGCCGTTGAAGCGGCGCTGAAACTGGCTAAAAAAGTCACCGGTCGTTCCAGCATTATCAGCTTCTCCGGCGGCTACCATGGGATGACCCATGGCGCACTGTCCGTGACCGGCAACCTGTCGCCAAAAGAAGCCGTCAGCAACATGATGGCGGAAGTTCAGTTCATGCCGTATCCGCACGAATACCGCTGCCCGCTGGGTATCGGTGGCGAAGCGGGCGTCAAAGCGCTGACCTACTACTTCGAAAACCTGATCAACGACGTTGAAAGCGGCGTGCGTAAACCTGCGGCGGTTATCCTTGAAGCCGTTCAGGGTGAAGGCGGTGTGAACCCGGCTCCGGTCGAGTGGCTGCAGCGCATTCGCAAAGTGACTCAGGAACACGGCATTCTGCTGATTATCGATGAAGTTCAGGCCGGCTTTGCCCGTACCGGTAAGCTGTTCGCCTTCGAACACGCCGGTATTGAGCCAGATATCATCGTGATGTCCAAAGCCGTTGGTGGCGGTCTGCCGCTGGCCGTTCTGGGGATTAAAAAGCAGTTCGATGCGTGGGCACCAGGTCACCACACCGGTACCTTCCGCGGCAACCAGCTGGCAATGGCCACCGGTTTGACGACGCTGAAGATCCTCAAAGACGACAAGATTGCCGACAAAGTTGCCGCCCAGGGCGAGTGGCTGAAAGGCAAACTGGCAGAACTGCAGAAACGCTATCCGGTTATCGGCCAGGTTCGCGGTCTGGGCTTGATGATTGGCCTCGAAATCGTCAAACCAAACGAAGCGCAGGATCACATGGGCTGCTACCCGGCCGATGGCGAGCTGTCTGCTCTGTTGCAGAAAAAATGCTTCGAATCCGGCCTGATTCTGGAGCGCGGTGGTCGTCACGGTTGCGTACTGCGCCTGCTGCCATCTCTGCTGATCACCAATGAAGAGCTGGAAATCTTCCTCGATAAATTTGAAAACGCCTTGCTGGGCGCTGGCGTGAAGCCGGTTTAACGGAGTGGGTCGAATGTCTGATGTAAACCCGATTCTGTCCGGCTCGGCGCAGAGTATTGCCGCCTATCAGGACGCTATCGAGCAGAGCACTAAAGCCGTTGTCGAATGGTTGAAGCAGCCTGAGATGTATCAGGGCAAAACCGTTGAACAGCTGCGCTCCCGTATCAGCCTGAATTTCACCTCCGGGGGCCTGGGTAACCAGGCCGCTATCGAGCGTGCGGTTGAATATTTCCTTAAAGACAGCCTGTCCGTGCATCACGCGCAGTGCGTGGCGCATCTGCATTGCCCAAGCCTGGTGATTAGCCAGGCGGCGGAAGTGTTGATCAACGCCACCAACCAGAGCATGGACTCCTGGGATCAAAGCCCGTCCGCGACCATTATTGAGATCAAACTCATCGAATGGCTGCGTGAGCAGGTGGGATACAGCGCAGGCGATGCGGGTGTATTCACCAGCGGCGGCACCCAGAGCAACCTGATGGGGCTGATGCTGGCTCGCGACGCGTTCTTCGCGCGCCAGGGCCACTCTATCCAGCAGGATGGTTTAACCGGCGATCTGAGCAAAATCAAAGTATTCTGCTCTGAAAATGCGCACTTCTCGGTGCAGAAAAACATGGCGCTGATGGGGCTGGGCTATCGCTCAGTCACGCTGGTGAAAACCGACGCGTTCTCGCGCATGGATGTTAACGATCTGCGTGAGAAGCTGGCGCAGGCGAAAGCCAACGGTGAGCAGGTAATGGCGATTGTTGCCACCGCCGGTACCACCGATGCGGGGGCTATCGATCCGTTAACGGAAATCGCTGCACTGGCTGCGGAACAGCAGATCTGGATGCACGTGGATGCAGCATGGGGCGGGGCGTTACTGCTTTCTGAGAAGTATCGTCACTTCCTTAACGGGCTGGAACTGGCTGACTCTGTCACCCTGGACTTCCACAAGCAGTTCTTCCAGACCATCAGCTGTGGCGCGTTCTTATTAAAAGAAGCGCGTCACTATGAACTGATGCGTTACCAGGCCGCGTACCTTAACTCTGACTTCGATGAAGAGCACGGCGTACCGAACCTGGTGTCGAAATCCCTGCAGACCACGCGTCGTTTTGATGCGCTGAAGCTGTGGATGGGCCTTGAAGCGCTGGGTAAAAAGCAGTATGCCGAAATCATTGATAACGGCGTAACGCTGGCCCGCGACGTAGCCGAGTTTGTGGCCGCACAGCCGCATCTGGAACTGGTGATGCAGCCGCAGCTGGCGAGCGTTCTGTTCCGCTTCCGTCCGGAAAGTACGGACATGGCGTTTGTGGCACTGTTGAACCAGCGTATCGGCGACGTTCTGCTGGCCTCCGGCAGCGCTAACGTTGGCGTTACCGAAGCCGATGGCGTCACCTGCCTCAAGCTGACTCTGCTGAACCCGACCGTGTGCCTGGAAGATGTCAAAGTCCTGCTGGCCAGCGTCAAAGAGACCGCCGAGAAGCTGCTGAAAGCGTGACGTTTGGCGTTGATGCGGAAATGAAAATGGCTCCCTGGGGAGCCATTTTTTTTACTGAATATCCGCCAGCGCGGCGTCTTTGTTCGGGAAGAAGGCCAGTCGCCCCGGAATTGGCTGGATACCTGCGCGCGCCATGGTACGCAGCGGCTGGAACTCAAGATTCGAGACCCGCAGTTCACAGCCTTCCGGCAGTTTGTTGACGAAACGCTGGAACGCGTCCAGACCACCGGCATCAAGTACCGGCACCGCATCCCACTTCAGTACCACAATCCGTTTACCGGCAATGCGCGTTTCCAGATCGGTAAACAACCCTTCGGCGGCGGCAAAGAACAGCGGGCCAATGACGCGCAGTACCAGCACATCGTCGGGTACGGTGACATTCACCGCAGAAAGCCGCGTCATCCGCGCGATGCGGCGCATAAACAGCAGTGATGCCAGCACGATACCGACGCTGATGGCGATAACCATATCGAACAGCACGGTCAGCGACATACAAATCAGCATCACGATGATGTCGTCTTTCGGCGCTTTGCGCAGCAGATAGACCACTTTATGCGCTTCGCTCATGTTCCACGCCACCATCAGCAGCAGGGCCGCCATGGCCGACAGCGGTAGCCACGACAGCACGGGAGCAAGAACCAGCAGCGCCAGAATGACTAAAATCGCGTGAATGACTGCGGAAACCGGTGAGGTGGCGCCTGCGCGCACGTTGGCGGCGGAGCGGGCAATCGCGGCTGTTGCGGTAATCCCACCGAAGAATGGCGCCACAATGTTGCCCAAACCCTGACCAATCAGTTCACTGTTGGCTTTATGTTTGGTGCCGGTCATTCCATCCAGCACCACGGCGCACAGCAGCGACTCAATTGCGCCGAGCATCGCCATCGAAAATGCAGCGGGCAACAACGCCTGCAGCGAGGCCCAGCTTAACGTAAAGGTTGAACCGGGCAGATCCCACGGCAGGACAAACTGCGGCAGCAGCTGCGGGATGCCGTTACCCTGCGAGCCATCCGCCAGAATATAGTGGAACTGAGATCCGATAGTCGCGACGTGGCCGCCAAGCAGATTGACGATGACCATCACCAGGCAGCCGGCAATCAGCGCGGGGAGATGCCCCGGCAGACGCAGGCCGAGACGTGGCCAGAGAATTAAGGTCCCAAGGGTGACAATGCCGATCGCCGCATCACCGAAATTAATGGTCGGCAGGGCCATCGCCAGCGCGCCAACTTTCTGTAAATAATGCTCAGGGACATGTGCCATTTGCAGACCAAGGAAGTCTTTAATCTGCATGGTCCCGATGGTGATGCCGATCCCCGAGGTAAAACCGAGGGTGACCGACAGCGGAATGTATTCGATCAGGCGGCCAAAACGGGCGAGGCCAAAGAGGATCAAGAATAGGCCGGACATCAGCGTGGCAACCAGCAAACCGGCGAGGCCGAACTGCTGGGAAACCGGGTAGAGGATCACCACAAAGGCCGCGGTCGGCCCGGAGACGCTAAAACGGGAGCCTCCGCTCAAGGCAATCACAATCCCAGCAACGGCGGAGGTATAAAGGCCGTACTGTGGCGCAACGCCGCTACCAATCGCCAGCGCCATGGCCAGCGGAATAGCAATAATACCGACGGTTATCCCAGCGATAAGGTCGCGTATAAAGCGCGTGGTGCTGTATTTCTCTTTCCAGCAGGCGTCAATCAGCGCGCGGAAAGGCATTATTTCAGGGGAGAATAATTTATTCACAATACTGTTTCATCCGTGAGCGCATCATCTGTCAGGTGAATGGCAGCGAAGTTGGCATAAATCATACAAATAAACACTATAGACAAAAAAACCCGCCGCAGCGGGTTTTTTAACCAAGTCCGATTAATGCTCGAACATGGCAGAGATGGATTCTTCGTTGCTGATACGACGAATCGCTTCGGCCAGCATCCCGGACAGGGTCAGGGTACGGACGTTTGGCAGCGCTTTGATCTCATCACTTAACGGGATGGTATCGCAGACGATAACTTCGTCGATGACGGAGTTACGCAGGTTGTTTACCGCGTTACCAGAGAAGATCGGGTGAGTTGCGTAAGCGAATACGCGTTTAGCACCACGTTCTTTCAGCGCTTCAGCTGCTTTACACAGCGTGCCGCCGGTATCAATCATGTCATCAACCAGGATGCAGTCACGACCGGCAACATCACCGATGATATGCATAACCTGGGAAACGTTCGCACGCGGGCGACGTTTGTCGATGATAGCCATGTCGGTATCGTTAAGCAGTTTAGCGATAGCACGTGCGCGAACTACGCCACCGATGTCTGGAGAAACCACGATTGGGTTTTCCAGGTTCAGCTGCAGCATATCTTCAAGCAGAATCGGGCTACCAAACACGTTATCAACCGGAACATCGAAGAAGCCCTGGATCTGTTCAGCGTGCAGATCTACGGTCAGTACGCGGTCAACGCCAACGCTGGACAGGAAGTCAGCGACAACTTTAGCGGTGATAGGTACACGCGCAGAACGTACGCGACGGTCCTGACGGGCATAGCCGAAGTAAGGGATAACGGCAGTGATTCGGCCTGCGGAAGCACGACGCAGGGCATCTACCATAACAACCAATTCCATCAGGTTGTCGTTAGTAGGGGCACAAGTGGACTGGATGATGAAAATATCACCACCGCGTACGTTTTCGTTAATTTGTACGCTGACTTCGCCGTCGCTAAAGCGACCTACAGCGGCGTCGCCGAGAGAAGTGTACAGGCGGTTGGCAATACGTTGTGCTAGTTCCGGGGTGGCGTTACCAGCAAAAAGCTTCATATCAGGCACGAGAAGAACCTCAGGCATGCGTCCAGTGGTGGATGAAACGGGCCAAAAACTGTGCGGGCCAGGCGCGATTTCATCCAGGCGGTGTATTAAAGAGCGCGATGCAACGTCTGGAACGGGGTGACGTTGTCACCGGAGCTCAGTTTGCCCGGCAGGGTTTACTCATCACTTTTCTTCTTTCGTCAGCAAAACTGGCGGAAATCCGAATAATTCAGAGTAGGGCTTGCTTTAATGGAGAGAGGTTTACACCTTTCGCCACAAAGCCTTGCAACCATTCCGGGGCTTGCTCAAGCACCTGGCGGGCAGCGAGTTCCGTGTCGAATTCAGCAAAGACACAGGCTCCTGTTCCAGTCAGGCGCGACGGCGCGTATTCTAACAGCCAGGAAAGCACATCATCAACCTCGCGAAAACGTTTTCTTGCGATAACCTCGCAATCATTAGCGAATTCACAATTTAATAACGTATCTATTGACCTGACAGGGGTATTTCGTGGCAGCTCCGGATCGCCAAAAATGACCGGTGTCGGAATACTGACACCCGGGTGGGCAACCAGATACCATTTTTCCGCCACTTCAACCGGTGTCAGCACTTCGCCGACGCCTTCCGCAAAGGCCGCGTGACCGCGAACGAACACCGGCACATCCGCGCCCAGCATTAAGCCGATGGTTGCCAGTTCATCTTCTGAAAGATGGCACTGCCACAAATGATTAAGGGCAACCAGTACCGTTGCCGCATTCGATGAACCGCCGCCCAGGCCGCCACCCATCGGCAAACGCTTGTCGATACTGATATCGGCACCGCTGCCTTCCGGCAGACGCTGGCTTTGCGCCGCCGTTTTCATCAGCAGGCGCGCGGCGCGAATAATCAGGTTCTCTTCATTCGGCACGCCGTCGACCGGCGTCAGCAGCCGCAGTTGCCCATCGGTACGCGGCTCGATGGTCAGCGTGTCGCCATAATCGAGGAACTGAAACAGCGTCTGTAGCGTGTGGTAGCCATCAGGACGCTGCCCGGTAATGTATAAAAACAGGTTCAGCTTTGCGGGAGAGGGCCAGCGGGTCATCATTTAACGATCCAGTTGTCCATTTTCAGCTTGATGCGCTGAGAGCCCTGGGTCAGCTCCATGTTGGATGGCAGCACAGGCTGCGTTTTGCTGTCGTAGCCGCTATAGACCACTTTCCAGGTTTTGCCGTTCTGGCTGTAGTTGAGTTCGCTCAGACGATACTGATCGTCAAGCTTATAGTCGGTAGCGTCGCCCGGTAGGCCGAGGATCCACTGACGCAGGCTGTTGAGTGGAATCGGCATTCCGGTCAGCTTACCGATCATCTCTTCGCCGTCGGCGGCGGTGTAGTGCTGGCCTTTATTATCGGTCAACTGCGCCGAACCCGCCTGGCCTACCAGTTCCAGTTCGGTACTGCCTAACGGGTTGGTGAGCAGCAGGCGATAGTTATCCTGGCCGGTTTGCTGCCAGAAGAAGCGGGCATAAACCTTCTGCTGGTCGGAGATATAAGCAAAGGCGCCGCGCGTCTGGTACTGGCTGAGCTTGCGCACTTCTTGCTGATGCTGCTGCCACTCAGGCGAGGTTGGACTTTTGCCCGGCCCTGGCGGTTGAGTGGTGGTACAAGCGGTAAGAACCAGCGCTGCCAGCGGCAGCAGACGAACCATGCGGAAATCAGACAGGGCCATAATAATGACAATCCTTGAAATGCGTTGCAGTAATTAGGCTTAATGCTAGCGTCGCCGGGGGGCAGCGTCTACGCTCAAGTTGTCTTAAATCATAAAATTAACCCAGCTTACCTATTACTCCAAAAGGGGAGCCTCCCTTTTATTGATCTCGCGCATCCTGTATGATGCGCTCAGACTAACCTTATCAACGCTGGTACTACTCCCGCACAATGACCCTTTTAGCTCTTGGCATTAACCACAAAACAGCCCCGGTAGCGCTGCGAGAACGTGTGACGTTTTCGCCAGATACGCTTGACCAGGCGCTGGAGAGCCTGCTGGCTCAGCCAATGGTACAAGGGGGAGTGGTCCTGTCGACCTGCAACCGCACCGAACTCTACCTGAGCGTCGAAGAGCAGGATAATCAGCATGAAGCGATTATCCGCTGGCTGTGCGATTACCACGGATTAAACGAAGCCGAGCTGCGTCAGAGCCTCTACTGGCACCAGGATAACGACGCTGTTAGTCACCTGATGCGTGTCGCCAGCGGCTTAGACTCGCTGGTGCTTGGTGAACCGCAGATCTTAGGGCAGGTGAAAAAAGCGTTTGCCGACTCCAGCCGCGGCCATCTCAACGTGAGCGAGCTGGAACGCATGTTCCAGAAATCATTCTCCGTTGCCAAGCGTGTGCGCACGGAAACGGATATTGGCGCCAGCGCGGTGTCGGTCGCGTTTGCTGCCTGTACGCTGGCCCGACAAATTTTTGAATCTCTCTCGACGGTCACGGTGCTGCTGGTTGGCGCAGGCGAGACCATCGAGCTTGTGGCGCGCCATCTGCGTGAACATCACGTGCAAAAAATGCTGATTGCTAACCGTACCCGTGAACGGGCGCAGGTGCTGGCGGACGAAGTGGGGGCGGAAGTGATTGCCTTAAGCGACGTCGACGAGCGGCTAAAAGAGGCCGACATTATTATCAGTTCAACCGCCAGCCCACTGCCGATTATTGGTAAAGGCATGGTTGAGCGCGCTCTGAAAGCGCGCCGCAATCAGCCGATGCTGCTGGTAGACATCGCCGTACCGCGTGACGTGGAACCGGAGGTGGGGAAACTCGCCAACGCCTATCTCTACAGCGTGGATGACCTGCAAAATATCATTCAGCACAACCTGGCGCAGCGCAAAGCCGCCGCGGTGCAGGCTGAAACGATTGTCGAGCAGGAAGCCAGTGAATTTATGGCCTGGCTGCGCGCGCAAAGCGCCAGCGAAATCATTCGTGATTATCGTGCTCAGGCTGAAAGCGCGCGTGAAGAACTCACCGCGAAAGCGATTGCCGCGCTCGAACAGGGCGGCGATCCGCAGGCCATCATGCAGGATCTGGCGCGTAAATTAACCAACCGCCTGATCCACACGCCAACCAAATCACTTCAGCAGGCCGCCCGTGACGGGGATGATGAACGCCTGCATATTCTGCGCAACAGCCTCGGGCTGGAGTAGCACAACTCTATTTATTACAAGGTGCATTTACGCCAATGAAGCCTTCTATTGTTGCTAAACTGGAAGCTCTCTACGAGCGCCATGAAGAAGTTCAGGCGCTGCTTGGAGATGCGGCAACCATTGCCGATCAAGACCGTTTCCGGGCGCTGTCGCGTGAGTACGCGCAGCTGGGCGACGTTTCTCGTTGTTATACCGACTGGCGCCAGGTTCAGGACGATATTGAAACCGCGCAAATGATGCTCGACGATCCTGAAATGCGCGAAATGGCGCAGGAAGAGTTACAGGAAGCCAAAGCGCGTGAAGAACAGCTGGAACAGCAGCTGCAGGTTCTGCTGCTGCCACGCGATCCGGACGATGAACGCAACGCGTTTGTTGAAGTGCGCGCCGGTACCGGCGGTGACGAAGCGGCGCTGTTTGCCGGCGACCTGTTCCGGATGTATTCCCGCTATGCGGAATCCCGCCGCTGGCGCGTGGAGATCATGAGCGCCAACGAAGGCGAACATGGTGGCTTTAAAGAAGTGATCGCGAAAATCAGCGGCGAAGGCGTTTACGGCCGCCTGAAGTTTGAATCCGGCGGTCACCGCGTACAGCGCGTTCCGGCAACCGAATCCCAGGGGCGTATCCACACCTCCGCCTGTACCGTGGCCGTATTGCCAGAGGTTCCGGAAGCCGAGCTGCCGGATATCAACCCGGCGGACCTGCGTATTGATACCTTCCGCTCCTCGGGCGCGGGCGGTCAGCACGTTAACACCACCGACTCTGCAATCCGTATTACCCACTTGCCAACCGGCATTGTGGTGGAGTGTCAGGACGAACGTTCCCAGCATAAAAACAAAGCCAAAGCGATGTCGGTGCTGGGTTCGCGTATCCGCGCGGCTGAAATTGCTCGTCGTCAGCAGGCGGAAGCCTCCGAGCGCCGTAACCTGCTGGGCAGCGGCGACCGTAGCGACCGTAACCGTACCTATAACTTCCCGCAGGGGCGCGTGACTGACCACCGTATCAACGTGACGCTTTACCGTCTGGATGAAGTGATGGAAGGAAAGCTGGATATGCTTATCGAGCCTATCGTGCAGGAATACCAGGCCGATCAGCTGGCGGCGCTGTCCGACACGGAATGATGACTTATCGACAGTGGCTACAACAGGCTATCGCGGCCTTCGCAGCGAGCGAAAGCCCGCGGCGTGACGCCGAGATCCTGCTGGGACACGTAACCGGCAAGGCGCGGACCTACATTCTGGCTTTTGATGAGACCGAACTGACGGCCTCGCAGATGGCAACACTGGCGGAGCTGCTGGCGCGGCGCGCTAACGGCGAACCGGTCGCCCATCTGGTGGGGACGCGTGAGTTCTGGTCGCTGCCGCTCTTTGTCTCTCCGGTGACGTTGATCCCGCGCCCGGATACGGAATGTCTGGTTGAGCAGGCGTTAGCCCGCTTGCCACAGACACCGTGCCAGATACTGGATCTCGGTACCGGTACCGGCGCCGTAGCGCTGGCGCTGGCAAGTGAGCGACCGGACTGTCAGTTGACCGCCGTCGATTTTATTGCCGATGCGGTGAAGTTGGCTCAGCGAAATGCCGATAATCTGGATATTCGCAACATCACCATTGTGCAAAGCGACTGGTTCAACGCGCTTGATGAACAGCGTTTTGCCATGATTGTTAGCAATCCGCCCTATATCGATGAGCGGGATGAACACCTGGCTCAGGGCGATGTGCGTTTTGAACCGAAAACGGCATTGGTGGCGGCGCAAAATGGCCTTGCCGATCTGGCGCATATTATTCGCCACGGACGTCAGCATCTGCTGCCGGGTGGCTATATGCTGCTGGAGCACGGCTGGAAGCAGGGCGACGCGGTGCGCGCACTGTTCCAGGAGGCGGGCTATCAGCATGCCCAAACCTGTCGCGACTACGGTGATAACGATCGCCTGACGCTGGCGCAATGGCCGGGTGACGCGGAGGTTTGTCCATGAATTTATTCCAGTGGGTGCTCTATTTACATATAGGGTCGGCCATTGTTTCCGTCAGCTTTTTTGCACTACGCTACTGGTGGAAACACCACGCAAACGCCATGCTGGAGGCGCGCTGGGTGCGCGTTCTGCCACATGCAGTCGACAGCGTACTGCTACTGAGCGGCGTCGCGCTGATGCTGATGACGCGCTATTTTCCTTTCACCGAAGAAGGGACATGGCTGACGGAGAAGCTGTTTGGCGTTATCATTTACATCTTTTTGGGTTTTGTCGCGCTTGGACGTCGTCGTCCGCGCAGTCAGCAGAGTGGCTTTGTTGCCTTCCTGCTTGCGCTGGTGGTGTTGTGCATCATCGTTAAACTCGCCATCACTAAAGTTCCGTTGTTGGGGTAAGGTATGAAGTCACTGGCTGATTTTGAATTTAATAAAGCGCCGCTGTGCGATGGCATGATCCTTATTTCCGAAATGATTCGTGATGATTTCCCATCGCAGAAGGTGCGTGAACAGCTCGAATGCCTGGTGGCATTAGCCCGCGAGGAAATTAGCCCTTCCTGGACGCTGACGCGTCAAATGGAGCGTCTGATTGAGCTGTTTTATCATGAGTGGAATTTTGGCGACTCGTCGGGCGTATATCGCCTGTCCGATGCGCTGTGGCTCGATCAGGTGCTGAAAAATCGTCAGGGCAGCGCGGTAGCGCTCGGGGCGATAGTGCTGTGGATTGCCAGCCACCTCGACATTCCCGTGGTGCCGGTGATTTTCCCGACCCAACTGCTGCTGCGCGCCGATGTTGACGACGAAGAGCTGTGGCTGGTGAATCCGTTCAACGGCGAGACGCTCGACGAACACACGCTTGAAGTCTGGCTCAAAGGCAACATCAGCCCGATGGCGGAGCTGTTTAATGAAGATCTCGATGAGGCGGACAACGCTGAAGTGATCCGCAAGCTGCTCGATACGCTGAAGTCGGCGCTGATGGAAGAGCGGCAGATGGAGCTGGCGCTGGGTGCCAGCCAAACGCTGCTGCAGTTTAACCCGGAAGACCCGTATGAAATTCGCGATCGTGGGCTTATCTACGCGCAGCTGGAATGTGAACATATTGCCCTTACTGATTTAAATTATTTCGTTGAGCAATGTCCGGAAGACCCGATCAGCGAAATGATCCGTGCGCAGATTAATACCATCGCGCACAAGCAAGTTACTCTTCATTAAAATCCGTTTTTAGCGGGGCAAATTCGTACCCTTGCCCCTTTGATGTAACTTAAGTTATTTGCGTATATAATCGCGGAAATACCCTAACAAGGCGCTCTTATGAAAGAAAAAGTGGTTAGCATTGGTGATATCAAAGTCGCAAACGACCTGCCGTTTGTTCTGTTTGGCGGCATGAACGTGCTGGAGTCACGTGACCTGGCAATGCGTATTTGCGAGCACTACGTGACCGTGACCCAGAAACTGGGCATCCCTTACGTATTCAAAGCTTCATTTGATAAAGCCAACCGTTCCTCTATTCACTCCTACCGTGGTCCAGGCCTGGAAGAAGGGATGAAGATTTTCCAGGAACTGAAGCAGACCTTCGGCGTGAAGATCATCACCGACGTTCATGAAGCCAGCCAGGCTCAGCCGGTTGCCGACGTGGTTGACGTTATCCAACTGCCAGCGTTCCTTGCTCGCCAGACCGACCTGGTTGAAGCAATGGCGAAAACCGGCGCAGTTATCAACGTTAAAAAACCACAGTTCGTGAGCCCAGGCCAGATGGGTAACATCGTCGACAAATTCATTGAAGGCGGTAACGACCAGATTATTCTGTGTGACCGTGGTGCAAACTTTGGTTATGACAACCTGGTTGTCGATATGCTGGGCTTTGGCGTAATGAAAAAAGCGTCCAACAACTCCCCGGTTATCTTTGACGTGACCCACGCGCTGCAGTGCCGCGACCCGTTTGGCGCAGCATCGGGCGGCCGTCGTGCACAGGTTGCTGAACTGGCGCGTGCCGGTATGGCGGTTGGTATTGCCGGCCTGTTCATTGAAGCGCACCCAGATCCAGACCATGCCCGTTGTGATGGTCCATCCGCGCTGCCGCTGGATAAACTGGAACCGTTCCTGAAGCAAATGAAAGCCATCGACGACCTGGTAAAAGGCTTCGATGAGCTGGATACCAGCAAATAACGTTGCTTAACGAATAAAAAAAGCCGGTCTGTTGTATAACAGACCGGCTTTTTTATTCGCGAAATATGGAGACCGGAATAGACGCGAAACGTC
This sequence comes from Kluyvera intermedia, assembly GCF_021440345.1. Lineage (GTDB taxonomy): Bacteria > Pseudomonadota > Gammaproteobacteria > Enterobacterales > Enterobacteriaceae > Kluyvera > Kluyvera intermedia_A. The sequence goes on along the minus strand of NZ_JAKCNS010000078.1, from coordinate 27,661 downwards.
GTTATCCGGTCTCTCAGCAGCGCTTAGGCAAAAATAGTCATCAGATAAGCCGCAAACAGCGCCAGATGCGCCGCACCGTTCAATACGTTGGTGCGCCCGGTCGAGAAGGAAATCTGGCACAGTACCAGCGAGGCCACCATCACAATCATCTCCGGCATCCCCAGGCCAAACATCAGCTCGTTGCCGGTCATGTAAGCAATTAGCGTCACTACCGGTACGGTCAGTGAAATAGTCGCCAGCACCGAACCAAAGAACAGGTTCATGGCGCGCTGTACCTGGTTATTCAGCACCGCTTTCAGCGCACCCAGGCCTTCCGGAGACAGGATAAGCAGGGCCACCAGGAAACCGGTAAAGGCCACCGGGGCGTTCATGCTGGTCAGTAACGTCTCCAGCGGGTTGGCGTTCATCTTGGTGACGGCAATAACCGCAACCAGATGGACAATCAGCCACACCGCGTGCCACAGGCTGCTATGCGCCGAGGGTTTACCGTGATGCGGATCATCGTCATCGCTGTCATCTTCATGCTCATAAATAAACAGGCTCTGGTGCGTTTTGGTCTGAATAAGCAAGAATACGCCGTACATGGCAGCAGAAATCAGCGCCACCAGCAGCGACTGGCCAATGGTAAAATTGGCACCCGGCAAGGAGGTCGGGAAGACCAGTACAATAATCGCCAGTGGGAACAGGGCAATTAAATACTGTTTGATGCCAAATAGGTTCATATATTGCGTGGCGAATTTACGACCACCGAGCAATAACGAAAAGCCGACTAATCCGCCGGTGACGATCATAATGATGGAATAGAGCGTATCGCGCATCAGGGTAGGGGCGGCATCACCCGTAGCCATTAATGCCGATATCAGGCTAACCTCAAGGATAACTACGGAAAGACTTAAAATCAGAGAGCCGTACGGCTCGCCAAGGCGGTGTGCTAATACATCCGCGTGGCGGACAACGCTAAATGCGCTGCTAAGAATACCAACTAACGCCATGGCGTTAATCGCGATAACCACTGGCAATGACTGACTACTTCCCCAGAATAACAGGATTGCCAGCGCCACTACCGGGAAAATAAGCGACGTCTCCTTATGGCGAGTTTTCACCGCCTCATGCGCGTGGGTCATGTTTGTCTCCATCTGTGCAGGTATTTATAATTATAGAAAAAGCAGTGGTATAAATTAACAAATTTTTCCACTGGCAATGCGATCTTTTACTAAAATTTACCCATAGCGCCATTTTTTCGCGTAGATGTCTATAATATAAAATATCGGTTAAATATTTTTTAAATAACAGCAAATTGCTATGTTGGAATTATCCATTTTTATCGCTAATACGGACGTGAATTGACGCAGAAGTCATAGCAGACAAATTGCATCCTGCCGCATAAAGCTGGATAATATTTCATCAATGACAGCTCCGGAGGTCGCCATTCGTTCCCTTAAGGGCGTATGTGTTGCAGGGAAGAGAAGTGGTGGTGGAGGTTTACAGTGTTAACGCGTGATTTCTTGATGAAGGCAGATTGTACAACGGCGTTTGGCGCCATTGGGGAAACGCTATTATGGTCTGCTGAACAACGTGCGGCATCGCTGGCGGCGACGCTGGCCTGTCGGCCGGATAACGGCCCGGTGTGGATTTTTGGCTACGGCTCCCTGATGTGGAACCCGGCGCTTAACTTTAGTGAGTCCGTCACCGGTACGCTGGTTGGCTGGCACCGGGCGTTCTGTCTGCGTCTGACGGCCGGGCGCGGCAGCGCCTGTCAACCGGGGCGCATGCTGGCGCTCAAAGAAGGCGGGCGCACCACGGGCGTAGCTTACCGTCTGCCGGACGATGAAATTGAAAACGAGCTGTCACTACTGTGGAAGCGCGAGATGATCACCGGCTGCTATCTGCCAACCTGGTGCAAGCTGAGCCTTGACGACGGGCGTACGGTTAACGCGCTGGTATTTATTATGGACCCGCGTCATCCGCTGTATGAGTCTGACACCAGCGTGCAGGTGATCGCGCCGCTGATTGCGCGCGCCAGCGGGCCGCTCGGCACCAACGCGCAGTATCTGTTCTCGCTGGAACAAGAGCTGCAAAAGTTGGGAATGCCGGATGACGGTTTGAATGAGCTGATTGGGAAAGTGCGGACGCTGGTTGGCGGTGTGAATCCGCCGGGGCTGGCTTAAGCTGTATCGTGAAAACCCCGGAAGTGCGTGCTTCCGGGGTGAATCATCAGGCTGCTACGTAGCTGATGGAGTGCTCAAGAGACTGGCTGTGGCTGTCGATCAGCACATTCCAGGTTCCGCTATACGGTACGGTCAGATACGCTTTCTCTTCGTTCTGTACGCTCAAAATATCGGTATTATGACTGCTGGTATTCTTCTGCGTGCTCATTAAATGAATATGGCAACGCTCTGAACAACGCACCACCACCGTATCCCCACCAAACAATGTCAAACTTGCCTTAACCATCGCCAAACTACCCCGCTGCCTATGAGTCAACCCGCATCCTGCGATCGAATCCTCTAATTTCGCCTGTGATATTGTTCACAAATCACTCATGGCATAACACCAAACCCGGGGAGGGCGGATGCTGATTTTGATCAAAAAAACCCGCAACGCTTCAACAAAAATGACAATATCCCTGAATCCATTCAGCCTTCATGACATTCATACGAGTAATGAGGCAGAGTTAATATAAAATTCTTTAAACGGCGATGGTTTTAGTTGGCCCGGCTAATTGAGCGGAATCAGAAGGTCAACACCTTGTCTGCTGCCAGCGTCCACTGCGCCAGTTCGACCAGCGTGCCGATCTCTACGCCGTCAATCAGCGGCAGTGCGCTGATGCCGCGCCCGTCGGTGCAGGTCTTACACAGTTTAACCGGCACGCCCTGAGCGGTGAGGATCTCCAGCATCTGCTGAATGTTGTAGCCTTCGGCCGGTTTTTGTCCGCGCAGGCCCGCAGTCACCGCGTCCGACATTAAGAACAGCTGCAGCTGCAGGTCATCCTGCTGCTCGCGCAGGGCGATGGCTAAACGCAGGCTGTTAAACAGAGACTCGCTGCCATAAGCAGCACCGTTGGCGATAATGACGATACGTTGCATCTGAACTCCTTTAAGGCACGGTTATTGCTAGACGTTAGGACTATCGGTAAGAAAATCCTATAACGGGAGAGCGCATGATAAACCGTGAAGATGAGACACCCGGCGCTATCGAGTGGTTTCGTTACGCGCGTCAGGTGCAAAAAGAGCAGCTCCATCAGCTCGCACAGCAGGGGCAACTGGTGAGCCAGTTAAGCCACGTGGTGCATATGTTACAGTGTGAGCGGGGCGCATCCAACATCTGGTTGTGTTCGCAGGGGCGATTATATGCTGCTGAACGTCGCGCCAGCGCGGCGCTGGTGGATGAACAGGCCCGTAGCCTGCTTGCCCGACTAATCCCGCAATATCTACCTTCCGCCAGCGGCCTGTGCCAACGCATCGCCCGCGCGGTGTGGTCGCTGGAGCAACTGCCCGCACTGCGCGAGAAAGTGAGCGCCTTGCAGATAAGCCCGGAAGCGGCAACCAGCCAGTTCAACCGCACCATTCGCCATCTGCTGAACATCATTCCACAGCTTAACGACAGCATCGACGATCCCACTCTCGCCGGGCGACTGGTGGCGCTCTACAGCTTTATGCAGGGCAAAGAGCTGGTTGGCCAGGAACGCGCGCTTGGGGCGCAGGGGTTTGCGCTCGGCGATTTCAGCGATGAACTTCGCCAGCGTCTGGTCGATAGAATCGATGGCCAGCAGCCCTGTTTCGACAGCTTCTTATCGCTGGCCAGTGCGCCGCTGAAGATGCTGTTTTTTACCGAGTGTCAGGCGGGCATTGCCATTGAACAGCTGCGGCGCATCGCCTGTACCCGCAAACCGACGGCGGATGACGGGCAAAGCGCGTTGCACTGGTTTACCCTGCAAACCCAGCGTCTGGAGCAGATGCGTGGGCTTGAAGAGCTGTTGATTGGCGAGCTGATGAATGCCGTAGAGGCGCTTTTGCAGGAGGACGAAACGTTGGCACCGACGTTTGACGATCCACCTGGCGACAGTCTGGTGCTGCATCTTGACCGTCAGCTTTTACCGCTGGTTCGCCAACAGGCGCGTGAGCTGGAGCAGCTATCCAGCCAGCTGGCTTCGCTAAAGGATACGCTGGAAGAGCGGCGTTTGATTGATAAGGCGAAAAGCATACTGATGACCCATCGACAGATGAACGAGGAACAGGCCTGGCACTGCCTGCGCAAGATGGCGATGGACAAAAACCAGCGGATGGTGGAGATAGCCCGCGCGCTGCTGGCGGTGAAGTCGCTCTGGCAGGACGAGCCAGGGGCACCGTTGCACAATCAGCGGGCATGAATGCCTGAATGCGGTGCAAAAATGTGATCGGGCAACAGGTTTTGCCCGGATACCACGCGATTTTATACCTGGCATCTGAATTGCATTAGTTCTGTAAACAGTCGGTTGTGCGCCAATGGCGGCGCATGAACCACGAGGATAAAGGCGTCCTGCAATGCGTAAGCATTGCCGGGCGCTTTTTTTTTGCATTTGGGAGCGAGTATGGGCGAGACGTTTTCACTATCACGGCGGCGGTTATTACAGGCTGGAGCGGCGCTGGGCGGCGCGATGCTGCTGCCCGGCATGATGCCATCGGTCTGGGCGGCGGGGTCAGATAAGCCGGAGCTCGCAACGGTCAAGGTGGGTTTTATCCCGTTGACCGACTGCGCGCCGCTGGCGATTGCATCGCTAAAAGGGTTCGATAAAAAGTACGGCATCACGCTGGTGCCGAGTAAAGAGGCCAGCTGGGCGGCGGTACGCGACAAACTGGTTAACGGCGAACTGGATGCTGCCCATATTCTTTACGGCCTGCTGTACGGGCTGGAGCTGGGCATTGCCGGTAAACCGCAGGCGATGGCCAACCTCATGACCCTCAACCGCAACGGGCAGGGGATCACCTTGTCGACCGATTTGCAGGAAAAGGGCGTCACCGATCTTAGCGGGCTGAAAACGCTCGTCGCTAACAGCGAACCGGGCACCTATACCTTCGCCCACACCTTCCCAACCGGCACCCACGCCATGTGGCTCTATTACTGGCTGGCGAGCGGTGGCATCAACCCGTTTACCGACGTGCGCACGGTGGTGGTGCCGCCACCGCAGATGGTGATGAACATGCGTATTGGCAACATGGTGGGATTTTGCGTCGGCGAACCGTGGAATGCGCGTGCCATCAACGACCGCATCGGTTTTACCGCCGCTACCAGCCAGGACATCTGGCCGGATCACCCGGAAAAAGTACTCGGCACCCGCCGGGACTGGGTTGAGCAGCATCCCAATACCAGCCGTGCATTGGTTGCCGCGCTGCTCGATGCCGCACGCTGGATTGACGCCTCCGACGACAACAAACGCGAGACTGCAAAAATCCTCGCCCAGCGCGGCTGGCTGAATACCAAAGAGCAATATCTGACGGGCCGCATGCTCGGTGCCTACGACAACGGCATCGGTCGCCGCTGGCAGGACCCGCATCCAATCCGCTTTTTCGACCACGGCGAGGTCAGCTATCCCTGGCTATCGGACGGCATGTGGTTCTTAACCCAGTTCCGCCGCTGGGGTCTGTTGAAAAACGATCCCGATTATTTGGCCATTGCCCAGCGCATTAACCGTATCGATGTGTGGAAAGAGGCGGCGCTGGCGGTGGGCGGTGTGAGTGCGCCAACGCAAACGCTGCGCAGTAGCACATTGATCGACGGCTCGATATGGACCGGGGCCGATCCAGCCGGGTACGCCCGGAGTTTTAACGTTCAACGCCTGGGGGCATGAGATGAAGACCAAAACCACGATTGTCGATGCGCCTGCACCCGCAGGTGAAGTGATTACGTTACCGCCGGTGCAGGTCCGCCGCCAGCCGCCCGCGTTTCGACGTCATCTGCGCGCGCTTGCCGAACGCACCATTCCGGCGCTGCTGGGTCTTGGCCTGTTGGTGCTGGCCTGGCAGCTCGCCGCCGTGAACAGCAAGGGCTTCCCGACGCCGCTCAGTACCCTGGATTCTGCGTTAACGCTGTTTGCGGACCCGTTCTATATCAACGGCCCGAACGACGTGGGCGTCGGCTGGAATGTGCTGGCTTCCTTGCAGCGCGTGGCGGTGGGCTTTGGTCTGGCGGCGCTGGTCGGGATCCCGCTGGGCTTTTTGATTGGTCGCTTTACCTTCGCCTCGCGCATGTTTACGCCGCTGATTGCGCTGTTGCGCCCGGTCAGCCCGCTGGCCTGGCTGCCGATTGGTCTGCTGCTGTTTCAGAAGGCGGAGCCGGCGTCGAGCTGGACCATTTTCATCTGCTCAATCTGGCCGATGGTGATTAACACCGCCGAAGGGGTGAAACGTATTCCGCAGGACTACCTCAACGTGGCGCGGGTGTTGCAGCTTTCCGAATGGACGGTGATGCGCAAAATTCTGTTCCCGGCGGTGCTGCCGTCGGTGCTGACCGGCGTACGCCTCTCAATTGGTATCGCCTGGCTGGTGATTGTGGCGGCGGAAATGCTCACCGGCGGCTTAGGGATTGGCTTCTGGATTTGGAACGAGTGGAACAACCTCAACGTCGAAAACATCCTGATAGCCATTGTGATTATCGGCGTGGTGGGGCTGCTGCTTGAACAAGGGTTGATGCTGATTGCGCGTCGTTTTAGCTGGCAAGAGAAGTGAGGAGAAAATGATGAAACCATTAATTCAGGTGCAGGCCGTAAGCCAGCGTTTTCACACCGACAGCGGCGAGTTTCTGGCGCTGCAAAACGTCTCTTTCGATATTCACGAAGGTGAAACCGTCAGCCTGATAGGCCACTCCGGCTGTGGGAAATCCACGCTGTTGAACCTGATCGCCGGTATCACGCTGCCGACCGAAGGCGGGCTTATCTGCGATAACCGTGAAATTGCCGGTCCCGGCCCGGAACGCGCGGTGGTGTTTCAAAACCACTCGCTGCTGCCGTGGCTGAGCTGCTTCGATAACGTCGCGCTGGCGGTTGACCACGTCTTCCAGCGCAGCATGAGCAAAGCCGAACGCCGGGAGTGGATTGAGCACAACCTTGACCGCGTGCAGATGGGGCATGCGATGCACAAACGCCCCGGGGAAATCTCAGGCGGCATGAAGCAGCGCGTAGGCATCGCCCGGGCGCTGGCGATGAAACCCAAAGTCTTGTTGATGGATGAGCCGTTTGGCGCGCTGGACGCGCTGACCCGGGCGCACCTCCAGGATTCAGTGATGCAAATTCAGCAGGCGCTGAATACCACCATCGTGCTGATCACCCATGATGTGGATGAAGCAGTACTGCTCTCGGACCGGGTGATGATGATGACCAATGGCCCAGCCGCCACCGTCGGCGAGATTCTCGACGTCAATTTACCGCGCCCGCGCAATCGGGTACAGCTGGCGGAGGATAGCCGTTATCACCACCTGCGCCAGCAAATCCTCCATTTCCTCTATGAAAAACAGCCGAAAGCGGCGTAAGGGAGGAGACGTATGCGGCAACTGGTCATGATTGGTAATGGCATGGCGGCTACCCGGCTGGCGGAAACGCTGGTGGCCGCTGCCCCTGATGCGTTTGCGATAACCATTATCGGTGACGAGCCGCATCCGGCCTATAACCGCATTCAGCTGTCGCCGGTGTTAGGTGGGGAAAAGACCTTTGCGCAGACGCAGTTGCACCCGGCGCAGTGGTACATCGACCATGGGATCACCCTGTGCTGCGGTGAAACGGCGCTGGCGGTGGATACGTCGGCGCGCAGGGTTCGCACAACTCATCGCGAGCTGGCGTGGGATGAACTGGTGTTTGCCTGCGGTTCTGCGGCCTTTTTACCACCGCTACCGGGTATCGACCTGCCGCACGTTTTTCCCTTCCGCACCATCAAGGATGTGGATGCCATTCTGGCGCAGCCCGGCGATGCGGTGGTGATTGGTGGGGGCGTATTAGGCGTCGAGGCGGCGGCTGCGTTACGGCGATTAGGTGACAACGTCACTTTAATTCATCGCGGCGATCGGTTGATGGAACAGCAGCTGGACGAACAGGCCGGGGCGCTGCTGGCCCAGCGTCTGGCGGAGCGCGGCATCGGTTGTGAGCTTAATGCCAATATTCAACGGATTACCCCTCAGGCGGTGCAACTCAGCGATGGGCGAGAAATTCCCGCCGCGCGGGTGGTGATGGCCACCGGCGTGCGGCCCAACATTTCGCTGGCGCAACGCGCCGGTATTGCCTGCGATCGCGGGATTATCGTCAACCGCCAGCTGGCTACGGCGGTTGCGGGAGTGAGCGCCATCGGCGAGTGCTGCGAAATCGACGGCCAAACCTTCGGCCTGGTGGCGCCTTGTATGCAGCAGGCGGACGTGCTGGCCGCAAGACTTACGGGTACACCTGGCGATGATTTTCACTGGCAGGACGGCGGCACGCGGCTGAAAGTCACCGGCATCGATCTCTTCAGCGCCGGGCAAATACAGGCCACGACGGAAGATGAACAATGGAGCTCGCTTGACCCACAGACCGGACACTATCGCCGACTGCTGATACGAGATGGACAACTGACCGGCGTTTTGCTGCTGGGCGACTGCGCCAGTGCCGCCACCTTCACCGATTTACTGCATTCCACGCAGCCTGCGCAAGCGGGTTGGATCTTCGACCAATTCACGACGCAGCCATCGGCTGCAGGAACGAAAACCATGACAAAATCAACATTAGCAGTGGTGGGACACGGTATGGTCGGCCACCATTTTCTTGAGCAATGTGTCAGCCGTAACCTGCATCAGCAGTATCAGATTGTGGTCTTTGGCGAGGAGCGCTACGCCGCCTATGACCGGGTTCATTTATCAGAGTACTTTGCCGGGCGCAGTGCGGATTCGCTGTCGCTGGTGGCCGGTGATTTCTTTGCTGAGCATGGCATTGAGCTGCGCCTCTCGCAGACGATAACCGACATCGATATTGATGCTCGTCTTATCCGCGACGCCGAAGGCCATGAGCTGCACTGGGATAAACTGGTGCTGGCTACCGGCTCCTATCCGTTTGTGCCGCCGATTCCCGGTAACGATCTGCCGGGCTGCTTTGTGTACCGTACTCTGGACGATTTGGATGCTATTGCGGCGCGGGCGAAAACGGCCACTCGTGGCGTAGTGATTGGTGGTGGACTGCTGGGGCTAGAGGCGGCGAATGCGCTACGCCAGCTGGGGCTTGCGACGGAAGTGGTTGAGTTTGCTCCTAATCTGATGGCGGTTCAGCTCGATAACGGCGGCGCGGCGATGCTGCGGGAGAAGATTGTTGATTTAGGCGTCGGCGTGCACACCAGCAAAGCCACGACCGCCATCACGCCAATGGCCGATGGGCTGGTGCTGAACTTTGCCGACGGCAGCAGCCTGGAAACCGATATGGTGGTGTTCTCCGCCGGGATCCGCCCGCAGGATGCGCTAGCCCGTAGCGCCGGGATCCTCCTTGGCGAGCGCGGTGGTATCGCGGTGGACAACCAGTGCCAGACTTCCGCCGCCGATATTTTCGCTATCGGTGAATGTGCGCTGTGGGATAACAAAATCTATGGCCTGGTGGCACCGGGCTACCAGATGGCGCGGGTCGCTGCGGCAACGCTCGCCAGTGAAGAGGCCGCTTTTACCGGCGCGGACATGAGCACCAAACTCAAGCTGCTGGGCGTTGATGTGGCCTCCTTTGGCGATGCCCAGGGGCGTACCGCTGGCAGCCAGAGCTATCAGTGGATCCATGGCCCGGAGCAGGTTTATAAAAAAATCGTGGTTAGCGCCGATGGCAAAAAGCTCCTGGGCGGCGTGCTGGTGGGCGATGCCAGCGATTACGCCACGCTTTTACAGATGATGCTGAACGATATAGCGCTGCCATCACGCCCTGAGTCGCTGATCCTGCCGGCGCTGGAAGGTTCCGCCCCGAAAGCCTTGGGCGTTGCCGCTTTGCCGGACAGCGCGCAGATTTGTTCGTGCCATAACGTCAGCAAAGGGGATATTTGCCAGGCGGTCAGCGCTGGCGCGACCAGCATTGGCGCGATTAAAAGCTGTACCAAAGCGGCGACCGGCTGCGGCGGCTGTAGCGCGCTGGTGAAACAGGTAATGGAGTACCAGCTGGAACAGCAGGGCGTAGAGGTGAAAAAAGATATCTGCGAACACTTCCCATACTCGCGACAGGAGATTTATCACCTGGTGCGGGTCAACCGCATTCATACCTTCGAACAGCTGATCCAGCGCTATGGTCACGGTGACGGCTGCGAGATCTGTAAACCGCTGGTGGGCTCGGTGCTGGCGTCGTGCTGGAACGAATACCTGCTCAAGCCTGCGCATTTGCCGCTGCAGGACACCAACGATCGTTATTTTGCCAATATTCAAAAAGACGGCACCTACTCGATTGTGCCGCGGATGCCGGCGGGAGAAGTGACGCCGGATGGACTGATAGCGATTGGTCATATCGCCAAACGGTACGCGCTGTATAGCAAAATCACCGGCGGCCAGCGTATTGACCTCTTTGGGGCGCGGCTGGAACAGCTGCCGGATATCTGGCGCGAGCTGCTGGCGGCGGGCTTCGAAACTGGCCATGCGTATGGCAAATCGCTGCGGACGGTAAAATCCTGCGTCGGCTCCACCTGGTGCCGCTACGGCGTGCAGGATTCCACCGGGCTGGCGGTGACGCTTGAACACCGTTACAAAGGGCTGCGCGCGCCGCATAAAATCAAAATGGCGGTCTCCGGCTGCACCCGCGAATGTGCCGAAGCGCAGAGTAAGGATGTCGGGGTGATCGCCACGGATAAGGGCTGGAACCTCTATCTGTGCGGTAACGGTGGGATGAAGCCGCGTCATGGGGATCTATTTGCCAGCGATCTCGACGATGCCGCCTTGCTGCGTACCGTCGATCGTTTCCTGATGTTCTATATTCGCACCGCCGATCGCCTCCAGCGCACCAGCACCTGGATGGACAATCTCGAAGGTGGGCTCGATTACCTCAAAAGCGTGATCCTCGATGATTCACTGGGGATTGGCGAAGAGCTGGAGCAGGAGATGGCGCGAGTTATCGACAGCTACCAGTGCGAATGGCAAACGACCCTCAACGACCCGCAGCGGTTAGCGCTGTTCCGTTCGTTTGTGAATAGCGACAGCCCGGATGAAGCCGTGGCGCGCCAGCCGGTTCGTGGGCAATTGCAGCTTGCGCCCGTGGCGGAACTGCCGGTGCTGGCCGCGAGTAATAAACCGTGGCAGGCCGTCTGCTCCGTCGAAGCCATTCCACCGCAGGCCGGAATTGGCGCCCGTCTTGGCGAGATGCAAATCGCGCTGTTTCGCTTGAATGACAAAATCTATGCCCTGGATAACCAGGAGCCGGGCAGCCAGGCCAACGTCCTGTCGCGTGGGCTTTTGGGGGATGCCGGCGGCGAGCCGATGGTTATCTCCCCGCTGTATAAACAGCGTATTCGCCTGCGCGATGGGTGCTCATGCGAGAGCGGTGAGCCGATGGTGCGGGTGTGGCCGGTGAGGATTGAAGACGGCAAAGTGTGGGTCGGCAACCAGGCGCTGGTGATGCGCGCGGAGGCATCATGACGCAAACCCGAACCACCTGCCCGTATTGCGGCGTCGGCTGCGGGGTGTTGGCAAGCGTGCATGACGGCGAGGTGAGCGTGCAGGGCGATGATGCGCATCCGGCCAACTTTGGGCGGCTGTGCGTGAAAGGGGCGGCGCTTGGCGAAACCACCGGGCTCGCCGGGCGATTGCTGCATCCGCAGCTTGACGGCCAACAGGTCAGTTGGCCGCAGGCATTGAGCGCGGCCGGTGAGCGCCTGCGGGCGATTATCGCCGAGCATGGCCCGCAGGCGGTGGCGTTTTACGCCTCCGGCCAGCTATTAACCGAAGATTACTATGCGGCCAATAAGCTCATGAAAGGGTTTATCGGCGCGGGAAACATCGATACCAACTCACGCCTGTGTATGTCTTCCGCCGTGACCGGCTACAAACGGGCGTTTGGTGCGGATGTGGTGCCGTGCAGCTATGAGGATGTAGAGTGCAGCGATCTGGTGGTACTGGTGGGATCGAACGCCGCCTGGGCGCACCCGGTGCTGTATCAACGGCTGGTGCAGGCAAAGCTCAATAATTCACAGATGAAAGTGGTGGTGATCGACCCACGGCGCACCGCCACCTGCGATATCGCGGACCGCCATCTGGCGATCGCGCCGGGTACGGACGCGGGCTTATTTGTCGGCCTGCTCCAGGCGATAGCCGAAACCGGCAAGGTGGAAACGGCCTTTGCCGATGCTGATGTCGCACTGGATCGGGCGGCAGAGTGGACGGTCACAAGAGTCGCCGATTTTTGCGGCCTGACAGAGGTCGACGTGCAGGCGTTTTATCAGGACTTCATGGCCGCCCCGCGCGCCATCACCCTCTACACCATGGGCATTAATCAGTCCTCCAGCGGCAGCGACAAATGCAACGCCATTATTAACGTCCATTTAGCCAGCGGGAAATTCGGCCGCGCGGGCTGCGGGCCGTTTTCGCTGACCGGACAGCCAAATGCGATGGGCGGCCGGGAAGTCGGCGGCCTGGCGACGATGCTGGCGGCGCATATGAATTTTGAACCCGCGGATCTCGCGCGGGTGGCGCGTTTTTGGGGCACTGAGCGGCTGGCGCAAACCCCGGGGCTGATGGCGGTGGACTTGTTTTCCGCCATTGGGCGCGGTGAGGTGAAAGCGGTCTGGATTATGGGCACCAATCCGGCGGTATCGTTGCCGGACAGCCATGCGGTGAGCCTAGCGCTGGCAGCGTGCCCGCTGGTTATTGTCTCTGAAGTGGCGGCAGAGACCGATACTTCGCGCTATGCCCACGTTCGTTTTCCGGCGCTGGGCTGGGGGGAGAAAAACGGCACTGTGACCAACTCCGAGCGGCGGATCTCGCGTCAACGGGCGTTTCTGCCAGCGCCCGGGGAGGCTAAGGCCGACTGGTGGATTATCGCCCAGCTGGCGAAACAGCTCGGCTTTGCCGCCGCCTTTGGCTGGCAGCATCCACATGAGGTGTTTAGCGAGCATGCGGCGCTTTCAGGCTTTGAGAATGATGGCCAGCGGGCTTTTGATATCAGCGGGCTGTCAGCGCTGACGCGCGAACAGTGGGATGCGTTAGAGCCGGTACGCTGGCCGGTCAGCCGCCGCGAGAATACGTGGGATCTGCAGCGCGGCTGGCGCGGCGATGGTCAGCTGAGAATGGTGCCGGTGACGCCGCAGGGAATGCAGGCGCGTCCCGAACCGCTGTATCCGCTAATCCTAAACAGCGGCCGTATCCGTGACCAGTGGCATACCATGACCCGCACCGGGGATGTGCCGCGGCTGATGCAGCATATTCCTCAGCCCATCGTTGAGATAGCCCCCCAGGATGCCGTCCGTTTTGGCCTGAATGACGGTGAACTGGCGCGGATCAGCTCTCCGCGAGGGGTGATGGTGGCACGGGCCGTGGTGAGTGACAGCCAGCGTCCTGGCTCACTCTTTACGCCGATGCACTGGAACGACTGTTATTCGCGGCAGGGGAAAATCAATAGCCTGGTCGATGCGGTCGTCGACCCGCATTCGGGACAACCTGAAAGCAAACAGACGGCGGTGCGCATCGCCCCGTGGCAACCGCGCTGGCAGGGCGAGCTTTACTCCCGTTCTCCGGTAGACCTCCCGCCTCATCTGCACTGGTGGCGTAAGGCTGTACCAGGGCTGCATCATCTGACGGTATGCGGCGAACGGACGATTCAGTCGGAACTATTAGCCTGGTGTCAGCGTTACGGTTGGCAGATTCAGGTCGCCAGCCTCGGGGAGACGTGGCACCTGTTGGCCTGGGAACAGGGGCAGCTGATGCTGGGGTTCTGGAGTAGCCGCACGCTGCCGGAGCTTGACTCCGCGCTTATCGAAGGCGCGTTTAACCTGGCGCCGCAAACGTTGATTGAACGTCACGCACTGCTCGGTGGACGGGATTTGGCGCGGCCTGCGGTGGGGAAAATTGTTTGCAGCTGTTTCAGCGTCGGTGAAAAAACCATCGCCGAAGCGATTGAAAAACAAGGCTGCTCGACGCCGGGAGAGCTCGGCAAAATGCTGAAATGCGGCACCAACTGCGGCTCGTGTATTCCTGAGCTGAAAGCGCTATTGGCCTGTGCGCAACCGAAGGTGATGATTTCATGATTATTCAGTCTATTCCTGGAATGGGGCGCGAGGGCTGAAGGCGACAGCTAAAAAGGCTAAACTACAAAATCAGGGTCGGTGGCATTTGACCCTCTTTTGAGTTTGCAATGAGGTTGTGGTGGTCGCTTTACGTTTTTATTCGTCATGTTTGGTGCTGTTAATGCTGGCTAGCGGTGGCGCACGTGCGCGACAGTCGTTTATCGAAGAGGCGGAACATCCCTTCGATGATTTGCCGGATCTCAGCATTGCGCCGGAAAATCATGATGCGGAAAAACAGCTGGCGGAGATGGTGAAATCCTTCGGCGAAGCGAGCATGACCGACAATGGGCTTGATACCGGCGAGCAGGCGCGGTTATTCGCGCTGACCCAGCTCCAGGAGCGAATCAACGGCCAGATGAACCAGCAGCTTGAAAGCTGGCTGTCGCCGTGGGGCAATACCAATATTCAGATGCTGGTCGATGAACAGGGTAAGCTGACCGGCAGCCACGGCAGCTGGTTTGTTCCGCTAGAGGACAACACCCGCTATCTCACCTGGAGCCAGCTTGGCGTCACCCAACAAGATGACGGCCTGGTCGGTAATCTTGGCGTTGGACAGCGCTGGGTCGCCGGGCACTGGCTGCTGGGCTACAACACCTTCTATGACAGTCTGCTGGATGAAAACCTCAACCGCGGCGGCATTGGCGCGGAAGCCTGGGGTGAGAATCTGCGCTTTTCCGCCAACTATTACCATCCGCTGCGCGATTGGCAAAATACCGGCACCACGCTGCAACAGCGTATGGCCCGCGGCTACGACGTCACCGCGCAGGCCTGGATCCCCGCCTATAACCACATCAACACCAGCGTTAGCGTCGAGCAGTATTTCGGCGATAGCGTCGATCTGTTCCGTACCGGTACCGGCTACCATAACCCGGTGGCGGTTTCTCTGGGCCTGAATTACACCCCGGTTCCGCTGCTGACTTTTAGCGCCCAGCACAAACAGGGGGAAAGCGGGGTCAACCAGAACAATCTGGGGATGAAGGTGAACTACCGGTTTGGCGTGCCGCTCAAAAAACAGCTCGCCGCCGATGAAGTCGCGCAAACCCGTACGCTGCGCGGCAGCCGCTATGATGCGCCGGAGCGTAATAATCTGCCGGTGATGGAGTATCGTCAGCGCAAGAGCCTGACGGTGTACCTGGCAACGCCGCCGTGGAACCTGACCGGCTATGAAACCGTGGAATTGAAGCTGCAGGTGCGTGATGAATACGGCGTGAAGTCATTGACCTGGCAGGGAGACACCACCGCGTTGAGTCTGACACCGCCGGCTTCCAATAATGGCACCGAAGGCTGGAGTATCATCATGCCTGCCTGGGATTACAGCGAAGGGGCCAGCAACACCTGGCATCTGTCGGTTATTGTCGAAGATAAGAAGGGCCAGCGCGTCACCTCGAATGAGATAACGCTGGCATTGATCGAGCCGGTCGTCAGCTTTGCACCGATGAACTATGGCTGGTCGGGAACGACGCCTTAATTGTGCGTGACTGAATCCCTGTCACGACAATTAAGCGACGTACGGTTTAGAAGATACGATCCTGATGGACCCAAACGGCTGCTTCGACGCGGGATTTCAGCTTCATTTTCTTGAGCATATGTTTGACGTGAACCTTCACGGTGCTTTCCGTGATATCGAGGCGTCGGGCAATCATCTTATTCGGCAGACCCTGAGCGATGAGCTTCAGAATATCGCGCTCGCGCGGGGTTAACTGGTTGATATCGCGATCCGAGGTGGCGCGGTTGGCGCGCAGGCTGGCCGCCAACACCGGCGTTAACGCTTCGCTCAATACCATTTCACCCGCGGCAGCCTGTTGCAGGGCTTTCAGCAGATCTTCTGGCTCCATGTCTTTTAACAGATAGCCATCCGCGCCGCGTTTGAGGGCGGTGACGACATCTTCTTCATGGTTGGAAACGCTAAACACCACGACGCGGCCGGAGAGCGATTTCTCGCGCAGCTTGTCGAGGGTTTCCAGACCGTTCATGCCGGGCATGTTGAGGTCAAGCAGGATCAGGTCTGGATCGAGCGCTTCTGCCAGCTCAATACCTTGCTCACCGTTGCTGGCTTCGCCCACGACCTGAATATCCGATGCCATGCTGACCAGCTGTTTTACGCCGGTACGCAGCATGGGATGATCGTCAATTAGCAGGATAGTAGCCCGTTCCTGATTACTCATGGATTTCTCCTTGGGGAGTTGAAAGCGATTTTTCGGGGACAAACGTAACCACGACTTCAGTACCGCCGCTTTCACGACGGCGAACCTGGCAATCGCCGCGCAGGCTCTGCGCGCGGTCACGCATAATAATAAGGCCATAATGGTTACTGCGTTCAGCATGCTGCGGCACGCCACAGCCGTTATCCGTCACCACCATTTTTACCTGGTTGCCCTGTTGGGTGACGCTGACTTGTACATCCGTTGCCTGCGAGTGTTTTAACGCGTTGCTCAGCGCTTCGCGGGCGATTTGCAGAACGTGAATTGCCTGATGTGAGGGCACGTAGCGCGGTGGAAGTTGGTAATCAAGCTGAACCGGGAAGCCAAAGTGGCCGCTGTACTCTTTGCAGCTGGACTCCAGCGCCGGACGTAGGCCGGACTCGGTCAGTTTCAGGCGGAACGTGGTCAGCAGCTCACGTAACTGCGCCCAGGAAGAGTTCAATTCATTGCGCACCTGGCCCAGCAGCTCACGGCTTTCCGGGGAGGACTGCTCGTTCTGCATCATTTGCAGGCAGCTGACCTGCATTTTCATGCATGACAGCGATTGGGCGATGGAGTCGTGTAGCTCGCGGGCAATCGTGGCGCGCTCTTCCATGACAATCAGCTGTTGCTGGCGTTCCAGCTGTTTATCCAGCGCCAGCGTCGACGTTAACTGTTCCAGCAGGGTATCAACCAGCTGCTGCTGATCGTGGCTCAGTTCGCGGCCGTGCGGCAGGGTGGCGAGCAGAATGCCGTATTGATTACGCGGATCGGTCAGACGCCATTTTAGCGTGACGCCGTCAGCGGCTGACATATCAACGTCACGCGGGCAGAGGTAGCAACCTTTGTCGTCGCACTCCCAGCCGGAATGACAGCTAAATTCCTGATGATTCTCTTCGTCTTCAATATCGTAGACCCGCACCTCAATCTCGCGCAGCGGGGTCAGTTCTTGCAGGCCGTTGAGCACCGGGGAGATTCGTTCGCACAGCGGTACGCTGGAATGCAGGCGGCGATTGGCCTGCCATAAGAAGGAGAGGATGGCATTTTTTTGCTCAAGCCCGGCGGTTTTTTCCTGCACCCGTTTTTCCAGCGAGGCGTAGCTTTCTGCCAGCTCTGCGGACATGTTATTCAGCGCCATGCCCAGCGTCGCCATCTCATTACGACCGCTGATTTGCGCACGGTAGGTAAAATCACGATGACTGATAGCTTCCGCCATACGCAGCAGCTGACGCCACGGGTGAAGCAGACGGGTGCGTAGCCAGAAAACGGTGAAGATAAACAGCAGCGCCATGAAAACGGCCATCAGCCGGTGCATCCACACCACGTGGGCGATACGCTCCTCGGTGGTGTGATCGAAGACGGTGACCAGCTGATTGATACGGTCAACGAAGCCACTTAAATCGTTGGCAACCGCGCTCTGTGTCTGCGCATGGTGAATATCGGGCGCGAGGTAGGTCAGCCAGTACTGTTGCAGCGAGGCCAGTTGTTTGACCTGTCCGTCGCGTTCGGCGGCGAGCTGCAGTTCGGGGCTGAATACAGTGCGCTGCATTTCATCAAACAGCGCCTGGTCGCTCTCTTTCACCGGGATCGCCGCGAGCAGGCGATAGCTCTGCATACGCAGTGAACCAGCCTGATTAATCGCATGCGCGCTACCCTGGACGCCGTTTATTAGCCGTGCAGAAATCATCATACTCGCCACCCCGATGAGGGTAGACAGCAGTACGATGAGCGCCAGTTGATTCACTAGCGTGAGTGGTGTAAAAAAACGTCTAAACATTCTTCGATGTGGCTCCTGGCGGAAGTCTCTCCGGCGAGTGGCGGTATTTTCGGCTATCGCCTGGAGTATACCCATACCTCAAAAGAGGTACTCCTTTATTTCCATCATAGTCAAGATGGTGGGGGGAATGGGCTAGCAGCATAACAGCCATGTGATAAAACAGGTTTTTTTTGGCGTAAAAACCTACCCACAAAGGGTGATGATGTTTTTTTAAGCAAGATGTGGACAACTTTTCCTTTGATTTATATCAACTTACCGCGCGGTGTAAACCCTACTGTGGCAGGGTTAATATTAATAATCAGAGGTGTCTATGAGTCACTCCACTGCCCCCGAAAGGGCTACCGGCGCTGTCATTACCGACTGGCGTCCGGAAGATCCGGCGTTCTGGCAAGAGCGCGGTCACCGCGTCGCGAGCCGGAACCTGTGGATTTCAGTACCGTGTTTACTGTTAGCATTTTGCGTATGGATGTTGTTCAGTGCCGTTGCCGTCAATTTACCGAAAGTAGGTTTCCAGTTTACCACCGACCAGCTCTTCATGCTGACCGCACTGCCGGGCTTATCAGGGGCACTCCTGCGAGTTCCTTACGCATTTATGGTGCCGATTTTTGGCGGACGCCGCTGGACGGCATTCAGTACCGGGATAATGATTATTCCGTGCGTGTGGCTCGGTATTGCGGTGCAAGATCCTACCACGCCGTTTAGCGTCTTTGTGGTTATTGCGCTACTGTGCGGTTTCGCTGGCGCGAATTTTGCCTCTAGTATGGCTAACATCAGCTTCTTCTTCCCGAAAGCGAAGCAGGGTAGCGCGTTGGGTCTGAATGGCGGTCTGGGCAACATGGGCGTGAGCGTGATGCAGCTGGTTGCACCACTGGCCATCGGCATGTCCATTTTCGCTATCTTCGGCGGTAAAGGTGTTGAACAGGCAGACGGCTCTGTCTTGTTCGTAGAAAATGCCGCGTGGATCTGGGTACCGTTCCTGATTTTCTTCACGCTGGCAGCTTGGTTTGGCATGAATGATCTGTCCGCTTCTAAAGCGTCACTGAGTGAGCAGTTGCCGGTGCTCAAACGTGGCCACCTGTGGATTATGGCGGTGCTTTATCTGGCGACCTTCGGCTCGTTCATCGGATTCTCTGCGGGCTTTGCCATGCTGTCGAAAACCCAGTTCCCGGATATCAATATTCTGCACTTTGCCTTCTTCGGCCCGTTCATCGGTGCGCTGGCGCGTTCTCTCGGAGGCGGTATTTCCGATCGTCTGGGCGGGACTCGCGTGACGCTGATAAACTTCATCGCGATGGCTATTTTCTCGGCACTGTTGTTCCTGACTCTGCCAACCAACGGCCAGGGCGGAAACTTCGTGGCATTCTTTACGGTGTTCATGGGCCTGTTCGTGACGGCCGGGCTGGGTAGCGCATCCACCTTCCAGATGATCTCCGTTATCTTCCGGAAATTGACCATGGATCGCGTGAAAGCGCAGGGTGGCAGCGAAGAACATGCTCTGCGTGAAGCGGCAACGGATACGGCGGCGGCGTTGGGCTTTATCTCTGCGATTGGCGCGGTTGGCGGTTTCTTCATTCCGAAATCGTTCGGTATTTCGCTGGAAATGACCGGCTCCCCGGCTGGCGCAATGAAAGTGTTTCTCGTGTTCTATATTGTCTGCGTCGTTGTGACGTGGGCCGTTTACGGACGTAAAGCGAAGAAATAACCTGAAGCGTTATTTGTGAATAAAGGTGCGAGGTTTCGCACCTTTATTTTTACCGCCACTTAGTTACAACATACTGTTGGTATTTTTCATTCCGTGAGCATCGTGCCCGCAATGGCTTTGCAGGCGATAAAAAGTCTCTACCCCTTAATACCGACAGAGCCGTTTTTTACAGCTTGTAATATTTGTTTTTTGATAAAAAGTCTTAATTTACAGGGTGTTAAAAAATAAAAATAACTACCACCAAGGTGGTATTTGTGTTTTTGGCGGCAGTAATAAAGCAAAGCCACCTTGATCGTTATCAATTCCCTCAATGTTTCAGCGCGTTACCTTCGCTGCAAATTCAGCAATGTCGACTTATCAGAGAGCCGTAAGGCTCCAAACAGGAGAGACCCGATGAGTAAATTCCTGGACCGGTTTCGCTACTTTAAACAAAAGGGTGAAACATTTGCCGATGGGCACGGACAGATTCTAGATACCAACCGGGATTGGGAAGATGGATACCGCCAGCGCTGGCAGCACGATAAGGTCGTACGTTCAACGCACGGCGTTAACTGCACCGGTTCCTGCAGCTGGAAAATTTATGTCAAAAATGGTCTGGTCACCTGGGAAACCCAGCAGACAGACTACCCGCGTACCCGCCCAGACCTGCCAAACCATGAACCTCGCGGCTGCCCGCGCGGTGCAAGCTATTCCTGGTATCTCTACAGCGCCAACCGCCTGAAATATCCGCTGATGCGTAAACGCCTGATGAAAATGTGGCGTGAAGCGAAAACGCTGCACAGCGATCCGGTTGATGCATGGGCGTCCATTATTGAAGATGCCGATAAAGCCAAAAGCTTCAAGCAAGCGCGTGGTCGCGGTGGCTTCGTTCGTTCCTCCTGGCAGGAAGTGAATGAGCTGATTGCGGCATCTAACGTCTATACCGTAAAAACCTACGGCCCGGACCGCGTGGCGGGCTTCTCGCCAATTCCGGCGATGTCGATGGTTTCCTACGCTTCCGGCGCACGCTATCTGTCGCTGATTGGCGGTACCTGCCTGAGCTTCTACGACTGGTACTGTGACTTACCGCCAGCGTCTCCGCAGACCTGGGGCGAACAGACCGACGTTCCGGAATCCGCCGACTGGTACAACTCCAGCTACATCATCGCCTGGGGTTCTAACGTTCCGCAGACCCGTACCCCGGATGCGCACTTCTTCACTGAAGTTCGCTACAAAGGTACCAAGACCGTAGCTATCACCCCGGACTACGCCGAAATCGCCAAGCTGTGCGATCTGTGGCTGGCACCGAAGCAGGGTACCGATGCGGCCATGGCGCTGGCAATGGGCCACGTGATGCTGCGCGAGTTCCACCTCGACAAACCAAGCCAGTACTTCACCGACTACGTGCGTCGCTACACCGACATGCCAATGCTGGTGATGCTCGAAGAGCGTGAAGGCTATTACGCCGCAGGCCGTATGCTGCGTGCTGCTGACCTCGTAGATTCCCTGGGCCAGGAAAATAACCCAGAGTGGAAAACCGTGGCGGTAAATACCGACGGCGACATGGTGGCACCAAACGGTTCCATCGGCTTCCGTTGGGGCGAAAAAGGTAAGTGGAACCTGGAACAGCGCGACGGTAAATCCGGCGAAGAGACCGAACTGCAGCTGAGCCTGCTCGGCAGCCAGGATGATATCGCGCAGGTGGGCTTCCCGTACTTTGGCGGCGACGGCACCGAACATTTCACCAGCGTTGAGCTGGAAAATATTCTGCTGCACAAACTGCCGGTGAAACGCCTGCAGCTGGCTGACGGTACCACCGCGCTGGTCACCACCGTGTACGACCTGACCATGGCCAACTACGGCCTGGAACGCGGTCTGAACGATGAAAACTGTGCAACCAGCTACGATGACGTGAAAGCGTACACCCCGGCCTGGGCTGAGAAAATTACCGGTGTTCCGCGCGCGCAGATTATTCGCACCGCCCGCGAGTTTGCGGATAACGCAGATAAGACGCACGGCCGTTCCATGATTATCGTCGGCGCCGGTCTGAACCACTGGTATCACCTCGATATGAACTATCGTGGCCTCATCAACATGCTGGTGTTCTGCGGCTGTGTTGGTCAGAGCGGCGGCGGCTGGGCACACTATGTGGGTCAGGAAAAACTGCGTCCGCAGACCGGCTGGCAGCCGCTGGCGTTTGCCCTTGACTGGCAGCGTCCGGCGCGTCACATGAACAGCACCTCCTACTTCTATAACCACTCCAGCCAATGGCGCTATGAGTCGGTTACCGCGCAGGAACTGCTGTCACCGCTGGCGGATAAATCCCGCTACACCGGCCATCTGCTGGACTTTAACGTTCGCGCAGAACGTATGGGCTGGCTGCCGTCTGCACCACAGTTAGGCACCAACCCACTGCGTATCGCCGATGAAGCGAAGAAAGCTGGTATGACACCGGTGGACTACACCGTGAAGGCGCTGAAAGAAGGCACTATCCGTTTTGCAGCTGAACAGCCGGAAAACGGTAAAAACCACCCGCGTAACCTGTTCATCTGGCGTTCAAACCTGCTGGGCTCTTCCGGTAAAGGCCACGAATACATGCTGAAGTACCTGCTGGGTACCGAGCACGGTATTCAGGGCGTGGATCTGGGCAAGCAGGGCGGCATGAAACCTGAAGAGGTGGAATGGCAAGATAACGGCCTCGACGGCAAGCTGGATCTGGTGGTGACGCTGGACTTCCGTCTGTCGAGCACCTGTCTCTACTCCGACATCGTGTTGCCAACGGCGACCTGGTACGAAAAAGACGACATGAATACCTCGGATATGCATCCGTTTATTCACCCGCTGTCTGCTGCCGTTGACCCTGCATGGGAATCGAAAAGCGACTGGGATATCTATAAAGGTATCGCGAAGAAATTCTCCGAAGTGTGCGTTGGTCACCTCGGCAAAGAAACCGACGTGGTGACGCTGCCAATCCAGCACGACTCCGCCGCCGAACTGGCGCAGCCGTTAGACGTGAAGGACTGGAAAAAAGGCGAATGCGACCTGATCCCAGGCAAAACCGCACCGCATATCATTCCGGTTGAACGTGATTACCCGGCGACCTACGAGCGCTTTACCTCCATCGGCCCGCTGATGGAAAAAATCGGTAACGGCGGTAAAGGGATTGCCTGGAACACCCAGAGCGAAATGGATCTGCTGCGTAAGCTCAACTACACCAAGGCAGATGGCCCGGCCAAAGGCCAGCCGATGCTGGATACGGCGATTGATGCGGCAGAAATGATCCTCACCCTGGCACCGGAAACTAACGGTCAGGTGGCGGTGAAAGCCTGGGCGGCGCTGAGCGAGTTTACCGGTCGTGACCACACGCACCTGGCGCTCAATAAAGAAGACGAGAAAATTCGCTTCCGCGATATTCAGGCGCAGCCGCGCAAGATTATCTCCAGCCCAACCTGGTCCGGTCTGGAAGACGAGCATGTCTCTTATAATGCCGGTTATACCAACGTTCATGAGCTGATTCCATGGCGTACGCTGTCTGGCCGCCAGTCCCTGTATCAGGATCACCAGTGGATGCGTGATTTCGGTGAAAGCCTGCTGGTTTACCGTCCGCCTATCGACACCCGTTCGGTGAAAGAGGTCATGGGCAAGAAATCCAACGGCAACCCAGAGAAGGCGCTGAACTTCCTGACGCCGCACCAGAAATGGGGCATTCACTCTACCTACAGCGACAACCTGCTGATGTTGACCTTAGGTCGCGGCGGTCCGGTAGTGTGGATGAGCGAAGAAGATGCCAAAGAGATCGGTATTGAAGACAACGACTGGATTGAAGTCTTCAACAACAATGGTGCCCTGACCGCACGTGCAGTTGTGAGCCAGCGCGTACCGGCCGGGATGACCATGATGTACCACGCGCAGGAACGTATCGTGAACCTGCCGGGTTCTGAAATTACCGGTCAACGCGGCGGGATCCATAACTCGGTGACCCGTATTACGCCAAAACCGACCCATATGATCGGCGGCTATGGCCACCTGGCGTACGGCTTTAACTACTACGGCACCGTAGGTTCTAACCGTGATGAGTTCGTAGTGGTACGTAAGATGAAGAACATTAACTGGCTGGATGGCGAAGGCAACGACCAGGTACAGGAGAGCGTAAAATGAAAATTCGTTCACAAGTCGGCATGGTGCTGAATCTCGATAAGTGCATCGGCTGTCATACCTGCTCAGTCACCTGTAAAAACGTCTGGACCAGCCGTGAAGGGACCGAGTACGCATGGTTCAACAACGTGGAAACCAAGCCGGGCACCGGCTTCCCAACCGACTGGGAAAACCAGGAAAAATGGAAGGGCGGCTGGATCCGTAAGATCAACGGCAAACTGGTGCCGCGCATGGGTAACAAAGCGCTGCTGCTGGGTAAAATCTTCGCTAACCCGCATCTGCCGGGCCTCGATGATTACTACGAGCCGTTTGATTTTGACTACCAGACGCTGCATAACGCCCCGGCTGATAGCAAAGCGCAGCCTATCGCCCGCCCACGCTCGCTGATTACCGGCAAGCGTATGGACAAGATCACTAAAGGTCCAAACTGGGAAGACGATCTGGGCGGCGAGTTTGAGAAGCTGTCGAAAGACAAAAACTTCGAAAACATGCAGAAGGCGATGTACGGCCAGTTCGAAAACACCTTCATGATGTACATGCCGCGCCTGTGCGAACACTGCCTGAACCCGGCGTGTGTTGCCACCTGCCCGAGCGGTGCTATCTACAAGCGTGAAGAAGACGGCATTGTGCTGATCGACCAGGACAAATGCCGCGGCTGGCGTATGTGTATCACCGGTTGCCCGTACAAAAAAATCTACTTCAACTGGAAGAGCGGCAAGTCTGAGAAATGCATCTTCTGCTACCCGCGTATCGAAGCGGGTCAGCCGACCGTGTGTTCTGAGACCTGTGTAGGCCGTATTCGTTACCTCGGCGTGCTGCTGTATGACGCAGATGCGATTGAAACCGCAGCGAGCACCGAGAACGAGAAAGACCTGTATCAGCGTCAGCTGGACGTGTTCCTCGATCCAAACGATCCGAAAGTGATTGAGCAGGCGCAGAAAGATGGCATTCCGCTGAGCGTCATTGATGCGGCGCAGAAATCGCCGGTTTACAAAATGGCGATGGACTGGAAGCTGGCGCTGCCGCTGCACCCGGAATACCGCACGCTGCCAATGGTGTGGTACGTACCGCCGCTGTCACCGATTCAGTCTGCGGCCGACGCGGGTGAACTGGGCAGCAACGGTATTCTGCCAGACGTAGAAAGCCTGCGTATCCCGGTTCAGTACCTGGCGAACCTGCTGACCGCGGGTGACACTCAGCCGGTACTGCTGGCGCTGAAACGTATGCTGGCAATGCGTCACTTCAAACGTACGGAAACCGTCGATGGTGTTATCGATACCCGTGCGCTGGAAGAGGTCGGTCTGACCGAAGCGCAGGCGCAGGAAATGTATCGCTACCTGGCGATTGCTAACTACGAAGATCGTTTCGTGGTGCCAAGCAGCCACCGCGAACAGGCTCGTGAAGCGTTCCCGGAGAAAAACGGTTGCGGCTTTAGCTTCGGCGATGGCTGCCACGGTTCCGACACCAAGTTCAACCTGTTCAACAGCCGTCGTATTGACTCGGTGGATGTGAGCAGCAAAACGGAGCCGCACGCATGATCGAACTCGTGGTGGTATCTCGTTTGCTTGAGTACCCGGATGCTGCCTTGTGGCAGCATCAAGGTGAACTCTTCGATGCTCTGGCCTCGTCAGAGAAACTGGATAAAGCGGATGCCCAGGCGCTGGGCATCTTCCTGCGCGATTTAACCGCGCAGGATCCGCTGGATGCACAGGCCGCGTACAGCGAGCTGTTTGACCGCGGCCGCGCAACATCGCTGCTGCTGTTTGAACATGTGCACGGCGAATCCCGCGACCGCGGGCAGGCGATGGTGGATCTGCTGAATCAGTACCAACAGCACGGTCTGGAACTCGACAGCCGCGAGCTGCCGGATCACCTGCCGCTGTATCTGGAATATCTGGCGCAGTTGCCGGAGAGCGAGGCGATTGGCGGTTTGCAGGATATCGCGCCAATTCTGGCATTGCTTTGCGCACGTCTGCAGCAGCGCGAAAGCGCTTATGCGGTGCTGTTCGAACAGCTGCTGAAGCTGGCGAATAGCGCAGTTGACGAAGCGAAAGTGGCGGAAAAAATTGCGGACGAAGCCCGTGATGATACGCCACAGGCGCTGGATGCGGTCTGGGAAGAAGAGCAGGTCAAATTCTTTGCCGATCAGGGCTGCGGTGAGTCGGAAATCAGCAATCACCAGCGTCGTTTTGCCGGAGCCGTTGCCCCGCAATATTTGAATATCTCTAACGGAGGACAGCAATAATGCACTTCCTGAATATGTTCTTCTTCGACATCTATCCGTACATCGCGGGTTCTGTCTTCCTGATTGGCAGCTGGCTACGCTACGATTACGGTCAGTACACCTGGCGTGCGGCGTCCAGCCAGATGCTGGATCGTAAAGGGATGAACCTGGCGTCTAACCTGTTCCATATCGGGATTTTGGGGATTTTCGCCGGCCACTTCCTGGGCATGCTGACTCCGCACTGGATGTATGAAGCGTGGCTGCCGCTGGAAGTGAAACAGAAGATGGCGATGTTTGCGGGCGGCGCGTCCGGCGTGATGTGCCTCGTCGGCGGCGTGCTGTTGCTGAAACGCCGTCTGTTCAGTCCACGCGTGCGTGCCACCACTACCGGTGCCGATATTCTGGTGCTGTCGATTCTGGTTATCCAGTGTGCGCTGGGCCTGTTGACGATTCCGTTCTCCGCCCAGCATATGGACGGTAGCGAGATGATGAAACTGGTGAACTGGGCTCAGTCCGTGGTGACCTTCCACGGTGGTGCTTCGCAGTATCTGGACGGTGTGGCGTTTATCTTCCGTATGCACCTGGTGCTCGGGATGACGCTGTTCCTGATATTCCCGTTCTCGCGTCTGGTCCACATCTGGAGCGTGCCGGTCGAATATCTGACCCGCAAATACCAGATTGTACGCGCGCGTCATTAATTCCGTGCGGGAACAGACAAAACCCTGCTTAGGCAGGGTTTTTTTATGGGCGAGAGAAAATATTGTGTCGAATCAAAACTGCGGGGAGCGGCGTTGTATTTAATACAGGTCTTTATTTTGCTATTCAGGGTGTGTTGTGGTGTTAAGAACGGTTTTTATTGTGATGTGCGCGCTGTTGGGGGGCTTTCTCAGCGTAACCAGCCAGGCGAAAAGCGCGGGTATTTCGGATAATCAAATTAAGCAGCGCATCATTGAGGAGTCGATTGCAGCCTATCCTGGAAATTGCCCATGCCCGTTTAATGCCATGCGTAATGGGCGCGCCTGCGGTGGACGAAGCGCCTGGAGCCGGCAGGGGGGATATTCACCCATTTGCTATAGCCGTGAGGTGACAACTGAAATGGTGAAACAGTGGCGCGCCGCTAATGCTGCATGACTACGCTCGAATCGAACCCTGGTCGAAGCTTCTCATCCTTCCCGCATGGGCAGAACTTAGGGCAATGACTATCGAATGGGGATTTAATGCTATCTGGAAGTGATGGTGGTGGGGGAAGGATGACTCAGCGCTTCGCCCTTCGGGTCGTTGCCTGCGGCAACGCTTTCTCGCTACGCTCGAATCGAACCTTGGTCGAAGCTTCTCATCCTTCCCGCATGGGTAGAACATAGGGCAATGACTATCGAATGAGGATTTAATGCTATCTGGAAGTGATGGTGGTGGGGGAAGGAT
>NZ_JAKCNS010000077.1 GCF_021440345.1 Kluyvera intermedia | reverse complement strand
CGTTTTCTGAAGCGACCCCAACTTATCCGGTAACCATCTGAAAGGGTTTATTATATGAAAATCACAAATTCGCTTTTTGTTATACTGATGTTATCCCTGCCAGCGATTTCCGCAGAACATTCAGAAATGAAAATGTCAGATATATCCTCATCGGCATCGTCACAGGAATATATGTCCGGCATGAAAGGTATGCATGACAAAATGATGGCCGCTGTAAAAGATTCCGATCCCGACAAGGCTTTTGCGAAAGGCATGGTAGCACACCATGAAGGGGCAATAGCAATGGCTGAGACCGAGCTAAAATACGGAAAAGATCCGGAAATGAGAAAGCTCGCGCAGGACATCATTAAAGCTCAAAAAGGTGAAATTGAGCAGATGAATAAATGGCTTGGTAATCAAAAATAATGATTGCGGAAATAATATATTGCGCGTACAGTCAGAGTGTTCCCGGGCACGGGAACCTGTTAATCGTTAATTAATCAAAACCCGATTCATTTCGGGTTTTTCCTTTAAAAACCCCCAACGCATGCACTGCACCGAGTGAAATTCACCTGAGCCAATTCTGCTTGCTTATTATTTCGATGGGAATTGCTGATTTTAATTAAGTCTATGTTTTAAAGGCGTTTCTCATGCCTGGGTTTGGCAGGGGTTCGTCCTGTTCTCTGGTCATGCGCAATGGCAATTCGCAGTCAGGGCTCAAGACTACTTTTACCTCTTTTTTAACAGAAAGTTTCTGGACCCGATACTTGCCGGAAACATCATCTGCTGTTCATCCCGACCAATAAAACGAAGGTATCACTCTCGTTTGAATCTCACTTACTTTCCATTTTGTAATAAAGAATCAAGTTTTCCAGTGATATATCAATACCAACTTTTTTTAATAACCTTTTTCGCGCAGTGTATATTTCTTTCAGCATATCTTCATAACCCTGACCAAGGTGAATTTGTTTATGGCAATTGCAACACAGAGATATGATATTTTCTTCAACATCAAGAGATGTGTCAAAAGCATCTTGCCTGGACATAGGTACAATGTGATGAGGTTCTGTGTAATTTAAGGATGAATTTCGCCTTCTGAATGTTGGGTGGTCACTATCGACTTCACATCTGTAACCTGCTTTATTCAGCGCATTTTGGGATACGCCTTTACTCCTGGGATACGAGAGGCCATTTTTTACTTCTATTGCATTTTTCTTTGGTTTGGCTTCCCCTGTATATTCAAACGTCTGAACGTTGTCAAAGATATTACTTTTCTCTATGGCATTGATCAACTCATCGTCAGAGTAATACTCACTGCTGGCCATTTCTGTTGTACCAAAAAAATCCAGTTCGTTAATTGCCTGAACAAGTTCCTCACGAATTGTCCATAAGTTTCTTTTGGGTTTTCCGCCGATTTCTTTACTCTTCATTACGGTAATGAATTTTGTACCGGATGCGATATTTCCGACACCTTTAACCTCGAATCTACCAAGTTCTTTTTGAACTCTGCCACCCAGTCCGTTTATGACTCCATTAGCACTCATGCTGTGCAGGTCGTACTTCTTACCAATATCGAAGCATGTGCAGGAATGATTTGGCTCAATAAACCATTTTTTTAACGCTGCAATACTTTTTGTGTCAAAAACTTTATCATTTGTTAATAAAATTTTCCATTCTTCCACACTGATATCAATGTCACAGACATACTCTCCATCAATCACTTCGCATATTTTTTTAATCACATTCATTCCCCTGTTATACAGATAGTCATAATGAAAATATAAAGCTTGCTAACCGGTATGGTTGCGTAAGGACCGTAGTCTCTCAGAGACCGTGCTTTCTTTTTTTTCAGGCCTGGACACTAAAGGGTCTGTTGCACCCCGAAAAAATTTGTTGCGGGGATTGCTCATTGAGATGAGCCTCTGCTCGATCATACCAGATCAGCAGGCTGCCCCCAATGCTATGGCTTCTTAGTTTGGCCATTATCCGGCCTTCCTCACGACCAATAAAATAGAGACATTACCCGTGACGCTGCCACCGTCTCAGCCCGGAACGATCAGTGAGCGCTTCTGATGACCTTCGGTTTTTTTAACGAAGCGGGTGGGATACGGTTTGTTGCTGAAATCTTAATAATAACCAACAACTGATGCTAATTTCGCACTTTTAACATATATGAATATAAATGTTATGAATAATTGCATTTACAGGAAATATCATGCGTTTTGTCATCCGGGATCCGAAAACCTTCAAAGTCGGAAATAATAGGTACCACGGAAATTACGAATAACTTTTCTTCGGGTACCGACACGTTCAGCCCGTCGGTTAATAATGAAACCTGACTTGTTCTTATTGTGAGTACGATTATGACTGATGACAAAAGTGAAGTCGCTGTACAGGCACTTCAGATATTGAAAGAAAAACTCCATGCCTGGCGTGATGTACCGGACGCAGCCTGGCGTTCAACCTGGCCTGTGTTTGAGAGACTGATAGCCCGTCACGATGAAATGAAACCTGTCTACGTCGAACTGCAGGCAAAGCATATCACTGGATTCCAACTCTGGATCTTTATGGAACAGTGCATTTTTGCCGGGGCCTTTGCCACGACGGAACAACATTCAGCCTTACGTGCAGACTATACTGAGCTTCAGTCTCTGAATGAGGACATATCACGCACGGCCTTGCAGCTGGAAGCGATGCTTCGCCGAAGAAGCGACATACTTAACCGAAGCGGAAGTTTCACCCTGGACAGGTTGCTGCGTCTGACAGATTTCCTGGATGAAGCAGGCCGCGAAAACGGTCTTTACCGGAGTTACATTCAGCCGCGACTGGACGAGCTGAATGGATATGATCTGAAATACTGGCCAGATATTGCCGATCTGCTTCAGGTGCTGGGAGGGGAAAGTACCGATGTCCTTATCCTTGACGAAGCGACCGGGACGATAGTGTCAGCGCGACGAGCATCATTAACTGACTTTTTCACGGATTTTTTTAATCGTCTGCATAACATTTCTGATGGCTCATGGTACGGGCTCAGGAAAGGGTTCAGATTATCTGATAACTCGATCGCCACTCTGAGTAATATCCTCTGTGATCGACTCCCCGATGAGATGATGGATGAAGGATATGTCAAACGCGTCCGACAAAGGTTAAGAGGACAGGGCGTAACGGCAGTATGGTAAGGTCCGCGCTACCTGATGGTTATAATTTATCGGGCATGAGTCCGGAATTTCTGTGCAGTAATCAGGTCGTGATCGTATATCTGGAGGGCGGGCAGTCCGCATTATGGAGATAAAACGATGAACACTTTAAACGAATTGGGGCGTGTCGCAGCAGAAACTGAGGCTGCGCTCAAACGCTGGCTCAGGACAGACAGTATCCTGCACAGATGGCTTTACGAAGGCTGGTATTGCAGACTGGGGGAGATAGCCTTTGACAGTTCTCGCCTTGAGGTGAAATCCCTGTCAGCGCTGTGGGATATGCACATGCTGGTTGTTGACGGTCCGGTCGCCACGATTTTCCGGTATATATATCGTCACTATCGGTCCGATCACATCATGCAACGCGCAGCACCTGTTCTTTTACCAGGCAGCCTATGATTTAATCTTAGCGGATAGAATTTTGCGCCACAGAGCAGGTAATAGGCCCCAAAAGGGGCCTTAGCGTTCGGACGATGAAACTCGTATCCCCGCGATAGCTTGCTCGACCTGAGCAACCAGTTCTGCATAATGGCCTGTCTTTTTGATATGCCTGATACGATCTTTAATCTGCTCTTCCTCCCCCAGAATATCGGTCATGCTGGCCAGTTTCAGGGTACGGTAACCCCTCTTTACTGATTTGGTGCGATGATCCCGCAATTGTAAAAGCAACTTCAGAAAAGCCTCATCCTCCCGGGTCTGTACAGTCACCCATTCCCGAACGACGTTTTCTCCGCTAATGTCACACCATGTCCGGATATACGTGTCCAGCAGGGGGAAATCCGGCAGTTTATTGGTGATGAAGGTACTATTCAGTCTGTTGCCAAGCGAGTCACGAAGTATCTCTAATGTGTCAGGATCCATCCACTCTTCCAGCTCATCTTTCGAATAGTCCCCGGCCATCCCGTGCTGCCACAGCAGGTGACGCATATATTCTGCTATCCAGTACCAGGCCCGGCCGTTCCAGGTCTGTTCTGTCAGGAAGGCTTGGGTATCGTTATCGTTCGCATTAGTATCCCGTAACAACCGGCTGATGAGTCGGTCAGCTACGCTGTAGGTGTCCAGGTCATACAGTTCAAACCTCGGATCCTCCGCCTGGTAACGTCTCAGCATTTCATCACCGTAGTCCAGGAAGAACTGCAGTAAACCGCGGCATTCGGCGGGAGTCCGGGAGACAATATGTGGCAGGGTCAGCTGTGTCAGTATGTGCTCAAACCAGGTTCGGGAGGATAAGTTTCTGCCCTGAATATACCCGAGCAGTAGTTCGGCCAGTTCCTGCTGCTTTCCCGGATGACCTGCCACTTCGAAGATTTGGTCGAAAACCGCTGGTTGCAGCACGTTTTGCGGGGCAGAGAAGGCGAAATAGTAGCGCCAGTACGGCAGGCTACCCAGCCGTCTTTCGGCGGTGAGTAAGGATTTTTCCTTTTCAAATTCAGTGATGAAAAGGTGAATGGAAGGGTCCATCAGCCCGGTAGAGATCCCTGGGACCCACTGACTCAGTGCATCGACGGTATGTGCTTCCCCAGGAAAATACCGGGATAAGTGAGTCTGAAGGCTCTCGGTCAGCGCTTTCTGCTCTTCTTCACTGATACTGCCCTCGCCGGACTCCACCACTGACCGTTCAGACAGATAGGCTTCCACCCAGTCATACAGACCGGTATTTGTAGTGCGGAGCAGTTGCAGGAAGCACAAATCCGGGAAATAGACGTAGTCCCGCAGGCCCGCATAACGGAATGCCAGCGCATTAATGGCGATCCGAACCTCCCGGGGAGTTTTCAATGTAGCACCATAAACGTCGGCAACGCTCGTCAGAGCGGCTCGCATATTTTGATCTGGTGCTCGCCCGTTCACCGTTTCGTATAACCGGATAGCCTCCTCCCAAAATTGCTGGCGCAGCACAAAGGTTTCCGGACGCGGCAACCCGAAGGAGATCTGTACAATTTTCTGTAAATACAGGTCGCCATCAGCAATCCCCAGCCCCTGGCTGATGGCCTGTGACAGCACCGCTTTGTCATAACAGAGCAGGTAGCGAAAACGGGGAAAATCGGCGACCGATTTCACCAGCCTGACCACCTCCACCGCCTGCGCCGGCTCAAGGCGGTCGAGATCGTCCAGCAGGACGATGAAACTCAGATCCAGCTCTGCGATTTTCTCTGCAATGTCGGCGCGCATTTGGGCCGTGGTTTTTTCTTTACCTTTCAGCCAGTCCGGATCTGACATCGCTTTCAGTGCGCCGCTGGCGTCGGGGATGCCAGGAACCACGCCGGCAAGCTGCGCGAGCGGCGCCAGTCTCCGGGCAGTCGCCCGGGTGTAATCGATGAGCGTGCGGGTCGTATGGAGCAGCGCTTCTTTCTCTTCTAGATCCGCCCGTTCGACGTCTGTAAGCCGTTTTTTTTCTTCCTGGGCTATGATGCTGGCGACCGGCAGCAGTAGGGAGGCCACCAGAGGGGTATCGCTGCCGTCAAGCCAGGGGGAGATGCTCAGTACATAAGTCCGGTCCTCTTTCTGTTCATCCAGTGCCGTGCGCAGCAGGTTCAGGAGGCTGGTTTTCCCTGTCCCCCAGGCCCCTTCGATACCGATCACGGCACTGCCCTCCCGACCGATACCCTGAATAGCGCGGGCTAACTCGGTGGCGATGTAGGTAAATCCGTAGCGGTCTTCCTCCGGTGTGCTCACGGCCCGGTCGGGGTGTTTTCCGGACGGCTGCGGTTCTGTTGAATGAGCCATGGTTACAGATCTCCGTACAGGCCGCGCAGGCCGTTCAGTGCATCAGCCAGGGTGCCTTCACTGCAGCGAGCGACCAGTTCACGAACCAGCGTTTCGAAGTCCTCCGGCGGCAGGAAGATCCGCAGCCCGTCGAGCCCAAAAAAGCCGTCCTTTGAGGCATTACCCGGCGGTGAGAACATCACGTGCTCACCGTGATGGCCGTGGGCGAGTGCCTCCGGATGGCGGGCATACAGGGTGAACAGGCCCAGCAGCTCCGAGAAATGAGTCCAGCCGAACGGCACGACAAAATCCTGGCCGGTGATCAGCAGGTGCAGGCGCGGAACCTCATACCAGCCGCCGGGCCTTGACGCTATCGCCTGTCCGTCCACCTGAATATCGAACCGCAGCGTGCCCGCCTCTATCGTCTCCCGGACCGCCGGGATCACGGGGCGGGTAGCCTCCGCCAGCCGGCGCGCATCCTCCTCGCTCCAGGGTTCGCCCCGCAGCGCCAGCGGGAACAGCGCCTGCAGGCGTGGCAGGGTGAAGATCTGCGCCAGAGCCTCATCCGGGAAGGTGCGCAGATCGAAGCACTGTGACGCCAGCGGGCGCAGCAGCCGTTCGGCGTAACCCTGGTCGATGATCGGCCGCTGGCGCAGCGTCGCAAGAAAGTCCGCGTATTCGGCGGCCGGTGCCGTCCCCTGCAGGTGAAAAATGCCCTGCAGGTACGGCAGATCGACAGGCATATCATGCTCCGCCTGCCAGGCCAGCAGTTCCCCGGTGATGTCCAGCAGTATCAGCAGGGCCGGTCGGGTCACCAGCCGGTTGCGGCCGTAGACACAGCCTTCCTGGGTCAGTCCGAGCAGCAGCCGCAGTTCGTCACGGGTGACCGGCGCCAGACCGAAGGTCTGGCCGAGCATAATTTTGCGGTACATCTGGCGGATGGCCTCATCGCGATCGGCGAGCAACGCCAGATAGCTGTCCTCCGGGGCGGCCGTTTTCAGCGCGCTGTCAAGAAAGCGCTCCGCCAGGGCATTCACCGAGGTGTTTTCATGGCCGGCACGAATTTTCAGTGCCTCGATGAGTTTTTTGTGAAAGCGCAGGGTCAGCTGGCTCAGCATGGTCGCTCCTGTCATAGATGGTATTTAAGGTGAGGAAAACCGTATGAATGAATGTGTATCATCTGAGTTAATCATCAATATTTCATTCAGTCAATTTAATGACATGATGTCATGCATCATCATGTTATACCGCGCGTTTCTTCTTTTTTGCACTGAGATCCGAAAACCCTGAGTTCCGGATCTGATTCAGCCCCGCCGGCGCGCAGCGGCCCGGAAACACAAGATGTAGCGGTGTTTCCAGCTGTCAGTGACCATATATGTTGTGCCCCTCCCCTGCCCCGTGACCGGCCGCTCACCACCCTGAAAGGGCGCTGTGGTTATTCCGTGTGCGTGGTACACTTCCGGAAACTGTGGAATAACATAAAAGTCGGATCCGGCCAGAGCGGCCGTCAGGTAATTTAATTACGTTGTTATATGGCTGCTTATTATTTTAGTATGTGAAAATCACTCTCGTGAAAGTCACTGTCGCGACAGAGTGGCACTCATCTGACGATGATTGAGGTGTGGTAAAATTGCACGGCTAACTATTCAACTGAGGAAAGGACATGTTTACTGCATTCAATGAGAGAAATGATTTCAGTTATGCTTTTGAAAAAATCCGTAATGCGATTTCCGCGCCAGGAGAAAATAATCTTTATGCTGCAACAGAATTAGGTCTTGGCATTCTGCTCCGTAAATACGAGCAGTTTCGCCAGGAACTGGATGCGGCCGGTGAGCTGGGAAACTGGGAATATGATCTCGATACCTACAATCACTGTATTGCGGTGCTGCAACGTTACTTCACCGGCAATCCATCCGGACTGACAGAACGTGATGCCCGGATTTACAGCCATTACCTGCAGACTGAGCACAAAAGGTTTGTGAAACTGGCTGAAGAGCTGGCTGCCGGCCGCTGACTACGGACAGAGGGCGGGATTTCTCAGGAATATAAAGGGGTAAATGATCAATGACTGATATACAGGCCGCAACTGAGAGTATAGTTGCTGCGACATCCCATCCGGTTTCCGTACAGCTGATTAATCAAGGGGCGGGGATCTGGGGAAACGTGGCAACCGGGCTTATCACTGGCCTGCTTACTGGGGGTATAACACTCACTGGCATCTGGCTGACACATTATTTCACGCTTAAGCGTGAGAGACAGGCGTCAGAAGATAAAATGAAAAAGGAACTGCATTACATTGCCACCGAGTTGGTATTCATGCTTGAACGGTATGCTGAGGGTTGTTTCCGGGTTGTGACGGATGACGGCCAGGATGATGATGCCCCCCAGCCTGAGAGAAAAGCTGTCACGAATTACCCTGAACTGAATCTGATCGATGTCTCCGGTGACTGGCGGACTTTAGAGCCACGTCTTATGTATCGCATCCGTGAACTGCCGGTGCTCCAGGATGAGGCCCACAGGGCAATTGCATATGCCGCCGAATACTCCGACCCTCCTTGGCATAAGGACTATTTCAGGGAACGGCAGTATCAGTTCACGCGCTTGGGCATCAACGCTGTCATTCTTGCCGTCCGTCTGCGCAAGGCAACCGGGATGCCCGAAACACGTCTTACAGGTCATGATGAATGGTCTGCAGTTTCCGTGTTTCGTAAAGTCTGGAGGCGCGAAAGAGCCCTGCGCGCTGCTGAAGCTACCCGCAACAGGGAGTGGAATCAATTAGTGATACCTGATGGAATGTCAAACCAATGAGCGGCCTCTTATCATATTCTCACCCGCAGCAGCCGGCGCAAATGCCGGTGGCCATTGACTATCCCGCCGCGCTGGCCCTGCGCCAGATGGCGCTCGTTCAAGATGAACTACCGAAATACCTGCTGGCACCGGAAGTCAGCGCCCTGCTCCATTATGTGCCCGATTTGCACCGCAAGATGCTGCTGGCAACCCTCTGGAACACCGGCGCACGTATCAACGAGGCGCTGGCGCTGACCCGGGGGGATTTTTCGCTGGTGCCACCGTATCCGTTCGTGCAGCTGGCCACGCTTAAGCAGCGCACCGAAAAAGCGGCCAGGACAGCCGGCCGAGCTCCCGCCGGTAGCCAGGCTCATCGTCTGGTTCCGCTTTCCGATCACCACTACGTCAGCCAGCTGCAGATGATGGTGGCCACCCTGAAAATTCCGCTGGAAAGACGCAACAAGCGTACCGGCAGAACAGAGAAAGCCCGCATCTGGGACATCACCGACCGGACAGTACGGACCTGGATTGGCGAAGCGGTTGAAGCGGCCGCCGTCGACGGGGTGACATTCTCGGTGCCGGTCACCCCGCATACGTTCCGCCACTCCTACGCGATGCATATGCTGTATGCCGGCATACCACTGAAGGTTTTGCAGAGCCTGATGGGCCACAAATCGATTAGCTCGACGGAAGTCTATACGAAGGTGTTCGCACTTGATGTTGCTGCGCGGCATCGAGTTCAGTTTCAGATGCCCGAAGCGGATGCGGTAGCCATGCTGAAAGGGAATATTTAAGTACTTAGGAGAATGATGCTGGCGAACGTCCTGCTCGCCGGGGAGGTCTGTCAGACGTTATCTGGACCAGCTGACGGGAATATCTGCTCTGTATTCCTCATACTGCTCATAGATCGCATGCTGAAGCATCGTAATACGTTCTGACAACCTGTTGGCGTCCGACATATGCCGCCATTCCCCCTCAATAGTGGTTTTCTGTCCATCCGGGAGATTGAGCGTGATCAATACCTTTGTATCACGAATAATCACCCCGTCAGTGAAAGAATTAAGACCACTCCTTACGGTATTATCTATCTGTATAGTTTCAAGTTTCATCTTGTTACCTCCTGTTGACCGGATCCCAAGCATAGATATCTGAATTCAAATTGCCTAGTGAAATGTCTGGATATGCCGCATTTTTCCCCTTATACAGCGAAGCTGGCCAAAGGCCAGCCCGCTTGGATTTATCGCTTTTGCCAGTAGATCAGCATGGCAAGGAACAGGATTGTTGCCCCCTGAGAAGCGGTCAGGAAAGTTTCCAGCAATGACATTATCGTAAAACTCCGCATTATTAATTTCAGGTGTGTGATTCAGGGGCCTTAGTCCCCCTTTTACAGGACGTAGTGTTCTGTCACGACGGAAGCCAGGGTTAATAAAAACGATTCGAATATGTCTGCAGGGACGATAGAAATCTTCGTGCGGGTTGTCTCGCTGTAGCCGGCTCTGGAGAGCGACTCGGGGGAGGAGTAGTATCTTCCGGCCACGGATATGATCGAGCCAGCAGTGCTCGCCGCAGTCGAGCGACAGGGCGAAGCCCCGAGTGAGCGAGGAAGCACCAGGGAACAAAACTTATAAATTCTGCTTACGCTCAATGCCTGAAAAATCACCTCTCCTCGGGGTTATCCACTTATCCACGGGCATATTTTTATAAAGTACTTTTTTATTCTTTTTCTTTATTTTACATCTTTTAGGGAGCCTGAAAGCCGCGTACAGTGCGGCCTGAGAGGGGGCCTGTATGGGCAACTGGTAAACATAATATGGGAAATTAATCACGTATCAGTGGGTTTTGTGTCAACAAGCTATGGGATACGCATCAACAAGCTATGGGAAAGAGGTCAAGTTCAGTTCTCAATTATCCACTTGTGGATAAAGTGCAGATTTTTCCGGTGGATAAGTATCGCGATAGCTTGCAATTTCTGTTTTCACTGTCATTATGGGTGGGTAAAAATTTACCCATAGGCGTTGAAATGGATACTCAAGCACTCTTGCCAGCTACTAAAACGTTTAAAAAACGCGCCAGTATAAAGCAATCTAACGAATTGACCGAAGCTGCATATTACCTGCCTCTTCAGGCAAAACGTGTGCTGTGGTTATGCCTCATGCAGGCCTATTTTAATGACAGCCAGGAAGATGACTCTGACGTATTGCCGCTCTTCAAAATCAGCGTTTCCGATTACGTCAAATACTTCAATGTCGCTACGTCTGTCGCCAGTCGTGATGTGAAGGCTGGGGTAAATGCTCTGGGCGAATCAACGGTTACCTTTTATCCAAAAGAAGGTGAGTTTGAAGAAGTTAAACGTCCGTGGCTGGCTGAAGCAGGAATGAAGCGAGGCCGGGGTTCCTGGCAGATTGAATTTAACTACAAGGTCATGCCATTCCTGGTCGGCTTAACCTCCCAGTTCACTACCTATTCTCTCTATGACTGTGGCCAGCTTAATAGTGTTCGTGTCATCCGGCTTTATGAAAGCCTGTGTCAGTTCCGGAGCACTGGTGTCTGGATCACCACACATGACTGGTTATGTGAAAGGTTTATGCTCCCTGCCTCGCAGAAAAACAATATTGCTGAAATGAAGCGTACCTTCCTGGAACCTGCTCTGAAGAAAATTAATGAGAAGACGCCATTAAAGGTAACATATACCACTGAAGAAGATGGTCGCTTGCTGTTTAATTTTCTTGATAAAAAACAATAGTCTGTAATTTTTATTTCCTCCCCCCTTAGTTTGTTGCTGACATATGGGGGGATACTGAACTTGCTGTGTTTCCCATAGTGCTTGCCTAACTTGACCTGTTTCCCGCAATCGCGGCTGTCTGCGTAGTTGACCTGTTTCCC
>NZ_JAKCNS010000076.1 GCF_021440345.1 Kluyvera intermedia | reverse complement strand
AATATTCTTTATTAATATTTAACGTCGACATTCTTCTTTTCTTCACTTTCAATGTTATCTCGCTCACGATCTTTAAACTGCCGTTGTTTACGCGCTAAACTTTATTAGCTAATGTGCCTATGCCGATTGAAACTGTGTTTGTTTGCAACTTAACATTTTGTTTTATGGCTAATTAATAAAAACATTCATCGCTATTATATCAATGCACACGAGATCTCTCTTGAGATTTCTGGGGTATTCTTTATTTCAAGGAAAGTGAATAATGAATAAATCGACCTTAGCTATCGCTATTGGATTATTATTAGTGGCCAATACCGGTTTCGCTAAAACAACGAAAATGACGTTGGAACAGCGACTGGAGCAGTTAGAATCCCGTCTGGAAGCAGCAGAAGGCCGTGCCGATCAGGCCGAGCAGAAAGTACAGGATCTGCAGGTACAGCAGGCCAATGAAATTAAAGAAATTAAGGCCGCACAAGGTAATACGCCGGTGAATGCCCAGACGTCAGCGGAAGAAACCAAGAAAAATGCCACTACACCGAATCTGGTGCTCTCAGGCTATGGCGATCTGAAAATCTACGGTGACGTGGAATTCAACATGGATGCGGCAAGTAATAAGGGTGTACTTGCGATGATGAATCCGGACTCTAATAGCGATTCGACTAATGAAAAATGGGACATAAATGGTCGTATTCTTCTCGGTTTTGACGGGGTGCGTAAATTAGATAACGGCTATTATGCCGGATTCTCGGCGCAGCCGCTGGGCGATTTGTCCGGTTCGGTCAATATCGATGACTCGGTCTTCTTCTTTGGTAAAGAGAGTGACTGGAAAATTAAAGTTGGCCGTTTCGAAGCCTATGATATGTTCCCGCTAAACCAGGATACCTTTGTTGAACATTCAGGAAATACCGCGAACGATCTCTATGATGATGGCAGCGGCTATATTTATATGATGAAAGAAGGTCGCGGTCGTTCGGATTCTGGCGGCAACTTCCTGATGAGTAAACAGCTTGATAACTGGTACTTTGAACTAAACACTCTGATGGAAGACGGTACTTCGCTGTATCAGGATGATCAATATCACGGTCGCGATATTGACCAGCAGAAAAACGTTATCTACCTGCGCCCCGTTGTGGCGTGGTCGCCAACGGATGAATTCACCGTTTCGGCCGGTATGGAAAGCAACGTTATCAATAACGCTTACGGATATACCAATAACCAGGGACAGTTTATCGATCAGTCCGACCGTACGGGCTATGGCTTGACCATGACATGGAACGGGTTGAAGAACGATCCGGATAATGGTGTCGTCATTAACGCCAATACTGCCTATCTCGATGCGGACAATGAACAAGACTTCACCGCAGGAGCTAACGTACTGTGGAAACGCTTCGAGTTGGGTTATATCTACGCCCATAACAAGATTGATGACTATGCGGGCGTTGTGTGCGACAACAACTGCTGGATTAATGATGAAGGAACGTATGATATTCATACTTTCCACACGTCGTATCAGTTCGCGAATGTTATGAATATGCAGAACTTTAATATCTATCTCGGCGCGTATTACTCCATCCTGGACAGCGATGGCGATAATCATAATGGTACCGGATCTGACGATCGCTACGGTGCACGCGTTCGCTTCAAATACTTCTTCTAATTATTGTGGTGAGGAAAACGCCCGCGATGGGCGTTTTCTATTTTCCTACCCAGCTATTTTTAACCTTGAATTTATCTGCGCGGTTGTAGCTACAGGAGTAGTTGAACGGCGTGCCGTCTTCAAGTTTTGTTACCCCAGTCACTTTTAACATTGGCTTTCCGGCCGGAATATTCAGCAATGAAGCCAATGTGTCATCAAAAATGTCAGCCTCAATCACTGAGTTATAGAATTTTATTTTCTTACCCGTTTTGATTTCGATATATTCGTACAGCGATCCCTTTTCCAGTACCGAATTCTCAATAACATCGATAATGGCGCAATCTATCCATGAGTCTTCAACCAGTGCTGGCTCGCCATCAATCATGCGCACGCGACGGATATAATGAACGGGCTGTTTGCCGGTAAGGCCAAGATGCTGGGCAACGAAAGCGGGAGCGGGGATTATTTGCGCTACGATGAGCTGGCTAGTGACTTTTGCCTGCTGCTGAAATTCACGTGAGAAACCCAGAATAGAGCTGCTGCTACCGTTATTGAGCATAAAGACATTGTCCTGCAGGACGCGGGAAACAAACATCCCTTTACCGTGAACTCGCTCAATAAAACCTTCCTGCTCAAGGATATGCATCGCTTTCTGTAATGTCACTCGCGTGACATTGTACTGGGCCGCCAGCTCGCGCTCAGACGGGATTTTATCCCCAATGGCGTATTTTTTTTCCAGAATAGCGTCTTTTATGCTGTTTTTTATCTCGATATATCGAGCTGTCATTTTCGTTTCTTCCGTGGGCATCCAGAGAGCGGGGAACTACTTCACGATTGATTTCACGGCCAAGGGTGAAGTAGCGTCCAGTGTATCATGGCTCTCTAAATGACCATGGTCATTATGCGTTAACCTCTTTCAATCGGGCGTCTTCTATTGCCTCTGTCGCCAACTGGTTTTTTTCCATCATTTTGAAGAAGGGGAAATAGATAACCGTTGAGATGATAACCATGCAGCCCGACCATATGGCTGCGGGAATGTTACCGGCCGTGGCGAAGTAGGCATTCAAAATCGGCGGCATCGTCCAGGGGATCTGAAAGACGGGCCGCGCAATAATATTAAAATCCATCAGCAGATACGAGCAGGTACACAGCACCATCGGTGTGATGATCAAGGGCAGCATCATTAGTGGGTTGAATACCATGGGAACACCGAAAATGACGGGCTCATTGATACAGAATATGGCGGGCCCGATAGACATCCTTCCCAGCGATTTATAATACCGGCTTTTTGAGACAATCATGGCCAGAACCAGTCCCATGGTGGCCCCTGAGCCGCCCGAGCAGATAAAAAAGTTATAGAAACCTTCTGCTGTGATATGCGGAACCGGCTGATGCGCAAGGAACGCTTCTGTATTTTCGGCGATGAATTTTAAAAAAATAGGGCTGGTTATCTCGGAAAGAACATTGGTGCCATGAATACCGCAGCACCATAACAGCGAGATTAAAAAGACCAGTAGCAGCATCCCCGGGAGGGTATCAAGCCCCATCACTAACGGACTGAGGATGAGGGTAAAAAAAGCATTGATGTCAAAATTCAGAATCACCCGGATAAACCACACCAGTACCAGGCATACGACAGCGGGAATGAGGCTAATAAATGACTGCAGCACCGCAGGAGGAACGCTGTCAGGCAATTTGATATAGATATGGTGGGTAATAAAAAAGCGGACGATATACACGGTGAGAATGGAGAGAATAATGGCTGAGAACAGCCCGGATGCGCCAAAATTATCGACGTTGATTTTCCAGTGACTGTCCAGTTGTGCCATTAAAAAAACGGCAACGGTGATACAGCTGCAGCTCATCCCATCCAGCGAGAGCTGTTTGGCCAGGTTGTAGCTGATACCAATGGCCGCGATCAGGCCAATTGCGCCAAAGGTCACACTGACCGGTACGCTAAGTGTATCGCTGAAGCTGCCTAATAGCTCACGCCATCCGGGAATGGGCAGATTAGCGACAATCAAAAAAATACTGCCCGCGATAATAAAAGGTAATGTGTAGGTAATTCCATTACGCACGGCGACCAGTACCGTATTTTCTCCAATTTTCACTAAAACAGGTACCACACGACTCTCTAAGAACTTGATCATGGGACTATCCTTAGTAAGGTATTCCGTTTACTGATATTGCGGTAAATAGTCGCGGTTGGCGGCCAAATAGTCGGCAAGTATTTTTTCGGCAATATCCACTGATGGCACTAATGGATGGGCCGAAAGTGCCAGTAGCGCAGTTTGTTTATTTCCCGTTATTGCGGCTTCGACCGTTAATTCTTCGAAGGCTTTTACGCTTTGGATTAACCCTCTGACGGATGTGGGCAGCCGGCCATATGCCAGTGGATGAGCACCAAGGCTGTCAATCATCGCATTGGTTTCTATCACGGCATCATCGGGGAGATCTGGTGTTGTCCCCTGGTTTGGCACGTTGACGACATGTATTTCTCGTTTGTTGTTGTAAATTGCGCTAATGATCGAACATGCGGTATCGGAGTAGAGTGCGCCGCCGCGCGCGGAAAGTGCCGCCGGTTTTTCACAGAGATTCGGGTCGCGATACAGTTCAAAGAGCGACTTTTCAATGACCAGAGACTGCTCGCCGCGCGTCCCGCCATGCTGAAGTTCATTTATTTCATGTTCCACCATTTCCCGATTCATGTAGAAGTACTTCAGATAGGAGAGGGGATACAGTTTCAGCGAGCGGATAAACTCGGCGGGCAAGCCGAGGTCGGGGATATTTTTCAACGTATTAGAACCGACACCTTGAGCAAGTTTTTCAATAAAATCGGCGGTGAAATCCTGCCCTGTAACCGCAATCCGGTCGGCGAAAATTAAATGATTTAGCCCGATAATTCGTGCGTAAACATCTTCTCGCTCAACACCGTATGCGGCAGCAACATCGCGCATCATACTGTTAGCGCCGCTACAGATACCTAACGATTTAATCGGGCTGTATTTTGCGATAGCTTCGGTAACGATGCCGGCCGGATTGGTGAAGTTAATGAGCCAGGCGTTCGGGCAAAGCGTTTCCATGTTTCGGCATA
This sequence comes from Kluyvera intermedia, assembly GCF_021440345.1. Classification (GTDB taxonomy): domain Bacteria; phylum Pseudomonadota; class Gammaproteobacteria; order Enterobacterales; family Enterobacteriaceae; genus Kluyvera; species Kluyvera intermedia_A. The sequence goes on along the minus strand of NZ_JAKCNS010000076.1, from coordinate 98,991 downwards.
AATCCAGCAGCACGGGGATGGTTCTTTGGGCCTTCATAAAACCGCCGGGCCCAGTGGTTTCCTGGCCTAACACGCCATACCGTAACGGGATTTTCTCATCCTGAATGCGTGCGGCAAGCTGCCCAACGCGAATCTGCGTGGTGACAAAATCTGCGCCGGCGAGCGCCTCCTGCAGGTTGGTCGTCAGATGGACGGTCATATCGATACCCGCCTTTTTAACCATTCGTTGCGCCAGCGCTCCGACAACTGCCAGCTTTTCTTCACCTGCTTCGATATCGACTAGCCAGTATTCGCTGACGGGCAACTCGTCATGACGACGAATGAATCCATCAATCAGTTCTGGGGTATAGCCTGAACCCCCGCCAACGGTGACAACTTTTAGTTTTTTCATGTTAACCCCACTCCGTTATTTTAACTGGCGTATGCCAGTTTGAAGGGAAGTTAACACAACGCAATCGGGTTTCAATGGCAGGAAGTGGGGTTGCGATAGGTTTTTTTAAAAGTGGGAGAAAGATCGAAAAATGAGCGAAGTGAAAAAAGCCTTCCCGGACGGGAAGGCTTGATGTTAAGCCAGGTAAAACACTTCTTTCAGCTCTGCGCTCACAGGACTGTTGTCCGGATTAGCGGGCATCACGTCGGTCATGTATTTCCACCAACGCTGACATACTTCGGTATTGGCGACCGCGTTCCAGCGCTCTTCGGACTCAATCTCAACGGTGGCAAACAGCAAGTTACGCGCTTCATCAAGATAAATCGCGTAGTGGTGCGCGCCGTGCGCTTTCAGCACAGACTCGAGTTCAGGCCAGATTGGGCTATGGCGCCGCTGATATTCTTCATGTGCGTTGGCGTTAACCTGCATCACAAAGGCTTTGCGGATCATAATGCCTCCAGGTATAGCTCGCGAACTTCATCGCGACTGGCGGTGCGTGGGTTACATGGCGCACACGGGTCAGCCAGCGCTTTATCCAGCCAGCCTTCGATATCTGCTTTAGTGACACCCAGTTTGCTGAAGCCTTCCGGAATACCCACGCGAGTGCTTAGCTGACGGATAGCGTTGATGGCTTCCATGCTGGCCGTTTCATCACTCATATTGCGGGTATCGACGCCCATAGCCTGCGCGATGCGGGCAAAACGCGCGACGGCGTTAGGGCGGTTAAAGTTTTCAATAACCGGCAGCAGAATAGCATTGCAGACACCGTGCGGCAGGTTATGGGTTGCGCCCGGCTGATGCGCCAGCGCATGAACTAAACCCAGACCGGCGCTGTTAAACGCCATTCCCGCCAGGTACTGACCGAACGCCATCTGCTCGCGCGCTTCCAGATTATGACCGTCATCCACGGCTTTTGGCAGCCACAGGGTGATCAGGCGAATGGCTTCCAGCGCGTTGGCGTCGGTTAGTGGGTGCGCCCCGACGGAAACGTACGCTTCCACCGCGTGGGTTAATGCATCCATACCGGTAGCGGCGGTCACGGAGGCCGGGATATCCAGCATGACGCTGGCATCATCTACTGCGATATCCGGGATGATGTTGGCGTCGATAATGACTTCTTTAACCTGACGTGCAGTATCGATGATTACCGCGTTGCTGGTCATCTCTGCGGCGGTACCGGCGGTGGTGTTGATAGCCACCAGATGCACCCCGGCGTTGACTACTTTCCCTACGCCTGAATAGGCGGTGGATGGGCCCGGGTTAGCGGTAAGGATCTTAACTGCTTTTGCGGTATCAATTGGGCTGCCGCCGCCGAAGGCGATGATATAGTCGCAAGATTCAGCCTGATAGGCCGCATAGCCTTTCTGCACCAGCTCTTCCGTTGGGTTTGGGAAAACCTCGTCGAACAGATGGTATGGCATGTTATGCGCGCTCAGGGCGGTAAACAGGCTATCCAGCAGACCGAGCTTAACGAGCTGGCCGTCGGTGACGATCAGCGCCTTGCCCCACTGCTTACCGGCAACCAGATTGACCATATCGCCGATAGCGCCCGCGCCGTGCAGGCTGATCTTTGGCAGTGCTAACATAAAACTCATGGTGTTTCTCCTTGATACCTATTGGTGAAATCCTGCCCTCCCTCATCCTGTGGGGTGGCTTGTGCTCCACGGTTTTGAGTTAGCTGGTTTGCAGGTAACAGAATTTTCCCCTGCGGAGCGTTGCCCGCAGGGGCTATGCGACGTTTTTACTTGTACAGGTTTAACGCGCTGGCCATCGGGGTGACGCCAAAGCGCTGGCCGAGGGCAACCAGTTCTTGTTGAGTGATGGTCTGCTTCATGCCGCCCATTGAGTACACCTTCACCAGGACTTCGGCAGATTTTTCGGCGGTATCAATCAGGCCAAAAGTTTCATCGAGCGTTGGACCGCTGCCAAAGACGCCGTGGAACGGCCACAGCACCAGAGAGTGCTGCTGCATGGACACTGCGGTTGCCTGGCCGATTTCATCGGTGCCTGGAACCATCCACGGCAGAATGCCCACGCCGTCCGGGAAGACCACCAGACACTCGGTACTGCCTTCCCACAGTTTGCGGGTAATCAGCGCGCTGTCGTTTTCCAGCACGTAGGTCAAGGCGATCAGATTGGTGGCGTGGCAGTGCATGATCACGCGGTCTTTACCGCCGGTCAGCTTGATACGTTCACAGTGTGACAGGAAGTGTGCAGGCAGCTCGGACGTCGGTACCGCTTCGTGAGTCAGCCCCCACAAAATATGGTAGCCCGCACCGTCGCTATCGATTTTCACTACGCCGAGGTTGGCGGCAGGGTCGATCTGGACGTTACGGAAGAATTTACCGGAGCCGGTCACGATAAACGGCGTATTAGCCAGCATTGGCATCGGCTGGCTCAGGGCGATATAGCGTGGTTTGGCGTGGAAATCGGCGGCAAATGGCGCGATGTCGGCTTCGTCCAGACGCAGGGTCAGGTTGCCGCCGTTACGCTCGTCCCAGCCTTTCAACCAGGCGTCAGAAGTGGCTTTAATCATGCCCTGGACGAACCAGGAATCGGTAATATTCTGCATAGTCTTGTTGTCCTGTGTACTTTGATGCCCGATGGCGCTGCGCCTATCGGACCTACAATGACTGTTGTATTGGTGCGGGTTTTCCCCTCACCCTACCCCTCTCCCCAAAGGGGCGAGGGAACTGTTCGGTTGTAGCGCGGCGCATAAATTGCGAAACTTTGACAGCTAAAATTGGATCGCCGCAGACGTTCTAACTTTAAGTGACATTGAAACAATTATGGACGTTAGCCATGTAGCCGCCGGTAAAGCGGCCACATGAAATTGGTCACAAACCAGGAGAGACAGACATACTACTGGGGAATTTTTTGTAAAGAGTAGATATACCTATTCCATATTGTGCAGACACTTCCTTGTGAGTTTTACCAGACTTCAGAGCTGACTCGCATCTGTTCCAGTCGTCATCTGTAAACTTAGGCCTACGGCCACCCACACGCCCTCTAGACCGAGCAACGGCAAGTCCAGCCAGCGTTCGTTCACTATTGAGATCGGACTCATATTGAGCCGCAGAAAGAATATTGCGGAAGTTATAGCGCCCACTGGCGGTGCTCAGGTCAACGCCATCCGTAATAGAACGGATATTAACATTTCGTTCTGCGAGGCTCTGAAACGTCAATAGAGCATGAAGAACATTGCGTCCAATACGATCCAGTTTCCAAATGACCAGTTCATCACCAGGCTCTAGCATCTCAACCACTTTTTTCAATATCGGTCGATTCGTCTTACGGCCAGAGGCCTTTTCTTCAAAAATCAACTTACAGCCAGCAGCTCTGAGCGCCTGCATTTGAAGCTCGGTGTCCTGATGGTTACTTGAAACTCGCGCATACCCAATAATCATAAAGTGGTCTCCCGCTCATCTGACAATTCGTCAGTTGAACCAGGTTACCAGGTTTTCTCATTTGACGAAGAAATTCACTGGTGCCCACTAAAGGTTGGTTTGGAAGATCTGCCAGATTCGTTCGGTTCAGCGGCTGGGAAAGATGTCGGCACAGGTGCTGATGATCTGCCAACAACAAGCCAGGCCGACGAGCGCTATAAATGGAAACATTGGGCTAATTCTGCCGGAGTCGTAGTGGCAACCAACACCCCCATAAAAATCACTCACGGACTTACAATCAACCCTGACATGTGTGTGCTGAATATCAAATATCGATGCAGAGCTGCCAACAACGGCTATGAGATTGGTGATTACTGCATCGGATTTGGGCCTCGCGTGTCTGGCGGGGACACGCAAGCGGTCGCTGGTTCTATTGGCGCGTTGCTTACGGACGAATATTGCCAGTTCAACGTAGGAAATGCTGGCATGTTCATTATGCCAAAAAACTCTGGCGTCGTTGTCGGGCTTAATAGCCCATCAGCATTCTCTCAGTGGGCGCTTGAATTCCATATCCTTTACCATTAACGGGAGACATTCATGGACACCATTTACAGCTACTGGATTGATTCAGATGGTTTTATTTATATCGGCGATCAGATTAAGGGAGCGAGAGCTGCGACTGACGATGAGATCGCAGCTCATTTAGCTGAAGTTACTGGTTCGGGGGAGTAGGCCATACCGGTGCTGCTGTATCAACACGCATCAGCAGCACCCGATATTTTTTCCACGCAGTAAGTGCGGCTGTTTCCTCTTCTGTGGCCTCACCAACATCAACGGCATCCTGACGCCAGGTGATTTCAGCATTAGCCGTATTGAGCAGTAACGACCGCTGGAATTCCGCTTCTGCCTTCGCGGCTTCCTGCGCAGCTGCGGAGTCAGTTACCCATTTAGCCCCATCCCAGACATCATACGGCGTAGCGGGCGCAACGGCGGTTAGCCCATCAGCTAACGGGCCTAACGTCTTAATCCTCACGTCATCGCCGGTAGCCGTTTCATATGCTGTTGTACCGCGCAGATCAATAACCTGCTGCCATTTAGCACCATCCCAGCAGACGGCGTGACCTGCATCAGCAGCAGGGGCCTGGGTTAGCGATGATGGTCTGGGGATGCCCGTCCCCGCCAGAATGCGAACATCATACGTGTTAATAAACTCTCCGGTTGCAGAGTCAAACCCGCTCACAGTTACGATATGCGTTTCTGTCGCGTTTCCATTTTTATCGAATAAATCAGTCATTATTTAGCCCTCACAATCATATTCCATGCGACGTTTCTAACCCGGTTCTCTGATGCGGTGGGGACATACAAAGATGCGTCAAACTTTAACCCGTTCATTGGCGCGCCTAAGTTACTCACTATCCGCGAGTATTGAGTGCCTGTATTCCTCTTCACTGCGCCACTAAATCCATTATCTTGATAGTCACCGGTAATGGGGGACCATGTCCCAACGATGTTGCGGATCGCATCTTCTTGTGAAGACATTAAAACGCGTGCAATGTCGATACCCCTCTCATTATCCCACCCACGGGGAACATAGCCGCGCATGTCAGCTGGCAGTTTGTTGGTTGGGTGCAGTTGCGCCAGCATAGGATATTTGACGGAATCGAATGACTGCCCCATGTACGGAATAAACTCCATTCCACAATCCGGCCAGATTTCCTGCGGCATTTCCGATCGCGGCCACTCGACCAGTTCACCGATCATCGGTGCTCCGTATTTGAGGTTTCCCAAACCAAGCTTTGTGAGAACGCCAGCGGCATTAGTTTGCGCCAGAATTTCGCGAGCGAAAGCTGTCAGGGCCGTCATGCCAACTTCATCTTCACCGGTGAAGTACGGCATTTGGTTGGCCGACGTGACCAATGCAGCTATTGCTGTAAGCAAAGCACTACTTTCAGTAGCTTTCTGGCGGATGGCTTCTTCAACCGCAGCCTGAAGCTGGTTCAGATTTGATTTTTCTGGGTTTACACCATAAGCCGCAAGGAAATTAATCAACTCAGACTGGATGATATTGAACCAGTCCGGCCCCGGCCATGTTGGGGGAACACCATTGCCACCTTCGGTGAAAAATAACGGTGTACTGCTTAATACTTCTTTCACAGGTGGCATAACTGGCACACCTGTGTTGTTATCAACAAAATACATTGTTGTACTCCTCAGGAATAAAAGAATTCATAGCCTGTGCCTGCCAGGCGATATTTTGACAATACGCACTCCAGATTGCTGGCGCGGTCTGTCAGTAATGGGGTCATTACGTTATCGATACAGGTGAATCTTCCGCCCTGAATGCCCTGGACGTTAATCTGCAATAACCAGCGATAACGGGCTGGGTATAAGGGATACATGCAACTACGCATACAGTGATGTGGAAGGATTGCATGAACTGTGATCGTGAAACCCAGCGCTTTAGCCACATCTTCAATTTGCCAAGGGGCCAGCCCACCTTTGCGGTGATACTTTTCCACAATGGCTGCTCGGCGCTCCTCGACCGTTCCTGTCGGCAGATCACACTCAGGTAGTTCAAGGTAGTCCTCCCAATCTGGTAATAACTGGAAGGTGGTTTCAGGGCGCATTTCTCTTAATAACGCATCACCATTCGCTTCAACCCGATTTAAACGGCGAGCTAAGGCCCGTAAAAACCGGGTTAAATCAGCATCCTTTTCGCATGGCCATGCTTTGCCACGCGGCATTACCTGCTGTAAAGCGTGGAGCCAATCATCTACGCTGTGAGCCATGTGATATCCCCTATCGTAATGAGTTCCTCTGTTGTGGCAGGGACATCAGCAATAACCGTAAGCATGTAATCGGTGACGCCGGCAGACGTTCCAATTGCAGTTCTTAAGGAGGAAACCTGTAATTTTTGACCGGGGGAAAGTGTTTTCTGTAACGCAATAAGATTGGCCTCAACAGCAGCGCGGGTGGTGTCATTATCTGGAGTCAACTTGATGGACATAGGCACTGGCTTCAGAGCCAATTCCACGGGCCAGACCTCAATCCCTCCGGGTTTTCCAACATAATTACCAGTGGCAGGATCTGTGTGACGGAAAAGATAAATCTCCATAGCCTCACGGTCAGCTGAGGTAGGGGTAATAACAGGGCGACCATCATAGACCCAGGAAAGACCAACCGTTCCTGAGCCATGCCAGGCATCAAAACACCATGCACGACTAACACCAGCCATTTCTCGCGCCCAAAGAACGTAATCATGCACAGCACCACCGACTGGTGGATTGCGCTTGCGAAATAGCAGACGGTCAAGCAGTTCTTCGATAGGTTCAATGTCTGAACCACCTGTGATGCCAGAACCAGAGACACTACCATTGCTGTCGGTTCCAGCGACAGGAGATAACAGCGTCATCACATCACCAGCAGGTAGATTGCCATCAACCCCTTCATCTTCTGCCTGGACTTGAACGGTAATAACACTGTTAACGGGTTGAGATGAACTGAGAACCTTATAAACAGAACCGCTTGATGTCTGCATTTCAGTATCAACAGGCAAGGCTGCAGCGCTGGTGAACGTTACCGGCCCTACAGCAAAGGTTGCCAGCTTCCGGATAACACCTTCAGAAGTGGCCGTATCAATAATCGTTTGGTCATCAGATTTCGGCGAAGGAATTATCTGGTCCGCAATCCAGCCCTGATGGTCATAAATATCCCGGACCTGACTGCTTACCGAAATATTAATAGCATTCTCAACCCCAACAGGCGGTAATGAGGGAATATTGAGTTCAATCTCAATATCTTTTTTCCCGTCGGCAATAATTTTGCGTAATGCCGGTACGTTAAATGGCATTGGAGGTTGCCTCCCAGCGTCGGCTTAATTGGATATTGAGCACTGATTTATCAGGCCGGGTTAAGATCACAATAAAATTGATACGGTCAGATGCTGCAATGGTGGCCGTTACACTGGCGGTCCGGGCATATCCCGAACGCAACAACGGTTGCATCGCTAAACGGGCGTAATCTTCGACCCGGAGTCGAACAGTCTCGATTAACTTCTCACGTTCAAGAAGCCAGAGTTTTGACCCCCACGGGGTTTCGCTGAACGTGTCACCGGGCCAACCGCGAGGGTCGTCAGAGCCATCAGGTAATTCATCATCGGCGTCAGCGCGAGCATCGGTGAATAAGCAGAAAAGGACTAAAGTAACAAGCCCGTCGTCAAGCGACAGGCCGTCATGCTGAACGGTGATATCACCGCGAGATAAGAGGTTTTGCCAGTTCAGTCCAATCGTCATAAGGGCGCAGTTGTATCAGCATTGTCGCCATCCTTATGAATATGTTTGAAGAAGGATTTACCATTAATAGTAATATCCTCGGTGAATTCAGAAGGACCGACGAATTTAAGTTGAGCGCTATTAATCTCAAATAATTCGTCGGCGGTATAATTTACCCGTTTCCCTCTTACGTCGATGATTCCGCCAGCCTTCAGAATAATCATCGACTGGCCGTCCTGATGATAAAGACATACATCACCTTCATCCAGTCCTTTTGGGCGACAGCGCTTATCTTCAACCGCGATAGCGACCAGACTTTCACGCCGCCCGCCAACGGCAAGAATAATTGCCTCGCTGCCTGCAGGAGGGACAGAGGTAAATCCGTACTGCTGAAAACGTTCGACATCGTCATTTGTCGCATCTGCCAGTGACTGAACCTGCAAATTCTGACGCCCCAGACTATCAGTCACAATTCGGACAACAGCACGGTCAACAATGAGACGAAGACGGCGGGCAAGCTGATTCAGCGTGCGGCCAAAATTTGCCGGATTTAATCCCATGTTGCGGTTACCTTTGCTTTACTGCCTTTTTTACCTTTCCCCTTGGCCTTTGTTTCCGGCAGATCGAGTGATTCAGGTGGCACCAAAGCCAGTACTGAAATACGGCCACCATCACCTTCAGAGAACGTCACCGTCTTAATCAACCATGTGGTATCGAGGTTCTGAACCGGGTCGCGAATATCCGTGAGGATATTCGGTTGCCATAGCGGGCCTGTATCACCGTTCTCACGCCAGCCCGCAACAGTAATCTCGGTTGTGTTCGCTTCCCCCATCATTCGGGCCTTGTACCAGTCACCTCGCGTACTGGCACCGCCGACTGTCAGACTATCTTCATTGACCAGAATTTTCGGGCGGTAGCGGTTGATCTCATTGTCATCAATACTGACCTGACGACCACCAATGATTTTTGCTGGCTGGTCATCCCATGTGCTGCCGCCAGCACTGGAACTGCCTTTAACGATGTACTGACTGGCGCGTTCTCGCCAGCTGAAGCGGCCACGGGCCGCGAGAATGTTTTCACCCAGGACTAAGGCAACAGAGGCGCGACGCTTTGATGCTCGGGTAATAACGAGGTTTCCGCTGGCATTCGACGTAAGCAGCACACCGCGCTGTTTCGCCAGTCTGTCGAGCAGTTCAAACCCCGTCTCACCCTGCTCAAGTACCACGCTCGGAAATGAATCACCGGTATCGGTCTCGCTGATGACGCTGATGCCGTAAGGCTGGGCAATCTCCCGAGCCAGTTGCTCAAGACGAACACCTTTCCATTGCCCCGATTTATGCACGACAGAGCTATCGACCAGATCGCCAGTCTTGTCGCGGCCCATCACCCTGATTGAAACATTCTCAGCATCATAACTAGGGATAAAGTCATCGATGTATCCCGTCAGGACGATATCGCTGCCAATATCCACCGTACAGGCCAGACCTTCTTTAATGGTGCGAGGGGCAGCTTCAGACCACTGAGTGGTGACCGTCAGGTCGAATTCGCCGGCAATAGCATCCAGTGACCGGGTGATGGACATTTCCGTCCAGCCGTCCCACTGCTGCCCCTGGACGGCTAACACCACAGTTTCCGGGGTTTGCTGCTTATCCATTATTCAATAACCTCAATCGTGGTGGATGGAAGAATAAAAGACGGATCACGCAACCTGTTTCGAGAGACAATGGCTTCCCGATTTTCGGTATCACCCGTTTCACGCCATGCCAATAGCGCCGCCGTCGTTGTTACTGTGGTGTTGAGTGTCCGGATATCGGGCAACTGAGCGCCGCGAACCCGAACATCGTTCACCACGGCAAAGCGCAAATCACGTAATGTTCGCCACAGCTCACGCTGGCCATTTTCAACAGCTGTGACAGCTTGCTCAGCCAGCTGCTGCGCGAGCTTATCACCTGCCTGAATAGCTTCATCTGAGGTCGAAAACTCCATTGTGGCCACCGCTTCAGCCTGAGCAACGACAGAGGTAATAATGACCATCTGGCGAAAGTCGCTGATGTTGGTCTGCATGGCTGTCGATGGGGTGATCGTTGTTGTTGGTACGCTGCCGGCAATACCCATCACACCATTTGCAGGCGAGCTGACAGTGACTGGCATATTCGCGGGCAGGCTTTTTGTCGCTGATTGCGCGGCGCGTTCTCCAGCCCATTGGCTACGGAGCTGGTCATAGACACGAAGAGACCAGGGCGGATCGCTGACAATGTCGCGAACGCTGCTGGCCAGACTGGAGAACTGCCGTACAAGCTCACCTGGTTTCGCGATGATTATGCCGGCAAGGTCTTTAAAGCGGCCTGCGCGGTCAACCCAGTCAGTCAGCGCTGAGGGGATCGTGGGCAGATTCATCACCAGCCCCTGCAGGTCATCCAGCAGCGTGTCGGTCATCTCGCCAAGGCCATCAAGCGCCGCAAAATAATCACCATTGGCCAATGCCTCAGTGACGGAATCAGCAGCGCTTAATGCCGTCTGGCTGGTATCCTCTTTCGGGGCGGGGAAAAGGCGCTCACCAGCCTCAAATACCTCAAAGCTGATATAGGCAATACCACCTTCTTCAGTACTCAGCTTATGGGAAACCTTGCCCACCTGGACCTTCTGAATACCAAACCACGGGTGCACCAGTTCGCCGGGGCCAGCAGTATTAAGGGCGGTTAAAAGCGCCTCTAACTGCTTTTGATAGTCCTTCCCAATCAGCTTGCCGTTGATTTGTTGCTGGGTCAGGACCGCACCGTTATCTTCCGTCCAGCCGACTTCCTTTTTAGGGTATGCACGTGGAATCGCACGACGCCCGCTAGTACCTTCGTTATCAGCTAAATAGAAAGGTACATTCCGGAATGATGCCTCATGCAGAGTTTCCCATTTACCAGTAACCATCAGTTCTGCTCCACATTAGATACGCCAGACTGGGCGCTCAGAGTGACACCTGGCTGGTCCATCTTGACGCTTTTAACACGAGCATCGCCCTCGACTATCACGCGAATCTCTCCCTTCAGAGATGGAGGAACGGCAGGATAAGAGGATGACTGGGGCTGCAGACTAGCCCACGGCTGCGGGTTCGCTATCTGCGGAGCATTTGCCGTGCTAGTGAACCAATCTTTAATATCGTTCCACATGGTACGACGGTTGTTATTTTCTTTAACCTTCTGAAGTAAATCGCTCTTCTGCTCGTCAGTCTCCGGGAATGGAATAATTGAAGTAAGTTCACTAGCGGTTGAAATCGCTGTTGTTACAAGGCCGGGATGTAATGAAGGATTCTTTTTATTCTGACTATCAGGCAGTTCTGGGCCGTTGTCATTGCCCATTCCACCTTTACCCATATTCACTACATAAACAGGCATCACGCCGGAGCCAAAAACATCAGCAACTCCTTTAGGGATACCTTTCCCAGCACCGGTACTGAACATATCCACCACGCCTTTACCCAACTGAAATGCCTTGCGGGCAGCAATGATGCCACCCACGGCGATCGTGATATTCTTGCCAATCTCAAGCCAGTTCTGCACGGTCTCCTGGTCCACGGCGTTCAGGGCGTCAGCCAGCTCCTGCACAGGTTTAGCCAGATTGCTATTGGCAAACTTTTCCCACGTGGTGCTTAAACTCTGGATAGCAGAGGTAAAATCCTGTGCCGCATAGGCGGCGTCATCAAGAATACCCTGACCGTCGGCAACGACTGACTGATAGCGCTTTAAGTTCTCAGCTCCTTTACCGGACGTTACGCTGCTGATTAAAAGAATACTGTCCTGATTAAAGCCCGCCCCCAGCAAGCGTGCGTTCTGCTGTTCAGCCCCTTTACTGCCTGACCGTTTGGATATTTCCTGCAAGAGAACAGGCAAAGACCGCATTTGCCCCTCTTTGTCGAACACATTGATGCCATTGTGTTTGAGGGTTTTTACCACTTTGGGAACCTGAAGATCGCGAATCAGGTTTTCAACTGCAGTAGCAGCGGTATCTCGATCGCCCGTCACGTCAATAGCCGATTCCAGCGCAACACCGACATCTTTGATACCAGCCACACCTTTACCACCGGCCGCTGAATACATTGAGAGCGCCCGGACACCTTTTTCAGCAATATCCTTTAATTCAAAAGCGCCTTCTTTACCCAGCTTGTTTAAGGTGTCCATCGCTTCCAGCGTTTGCTTTTCAGACATCAACTGGTATTTAGGGAACTGGGCAAAAAGCCCCCCGATAGACTCCCCTGAACCGCCAGATGCTGCAATTGATGCTGCAAGGTTGTTCTTATTTTTAAAGCCAAAGTCGATATCGCCAGTGACGGTACCAATTTTCTCGACAGCGCCAATCACTTCACTGTCATCCACTTTGAACTTAATGGCCGCATCCTGCATACCGCCGAACATCAGCGCCATTTCTGCGCGGGTTTTCTCTGCAGCAAGACCCATTCGCGTGATACGACGGTCTGTCTGGGCAAATTCTCGCAGCATGGCTCCGCCAGCAAACCCGGCAATCATTCCGGTATAACGGTTCCCCAACGCATCAAGCCCACGCCCTGCAGCTGCTGATGTCGCTTTTACAACAGACATCGCTCGCTCGTTGCGGCGGGCGAACTCGGTCATGTTCGCCCCATACTGGCGGGCCTTGGCGGTCAGGTTGCCGGCAAGGTTAATCAGGATTTCAGTTGTGAGGCGGCTTGCCATGTTGCTTCCTCAGTTGGTCTGTCAGACGCAGCAGCTGCCGCAAGGGCAACTGCTGGAGGTAGTTGATATCAAAACGCTGAGACAGGTTGACGATGAGATTACTGAGCGCCGTCGCCAGCGGCATCAGCTCGCCCCCGATTACTGGTCTCCGCCAGCAGGTCATCCATCGCCCCTGCTTTTTCCGTCAGTAACTCAAGGTCTTCCGGATGGAAGGAATACAGCTGCTTGACTGATAGCGGACCGGGGATACTGCCCACCTGAAGGATCTGCAGGCGTAGCATTTCCAGCCCCATCAGCACTTCAGAGCAGTAGGCAACAGCTTTGCCATTTTCGCCGATGACGACGCGCTCAGCCGCTAACTGAGACTTAATCACATCTTCCGATGTCAGTTCACGGAAGGTGACGCTGGTATGGCGGGTTTCATCCTCAGTACCTTTCCCGGTGATAAAACCGTGCTTCAGGGTAACGCTCATCTGTGCCATGACTTACACCTTCACCAGTTGGGTACCGACGAAGTTCGCGCTGATAGTACCGGCGTCTTCATCGAGAGTTGCCGGGTTATCCGTCGCCGCCCCGGTCATCATATAATTCAGACCGTTGTCGCCTTCAAACATCACCGTGGCATTCTCAAGGTTGCTGATCTCAATGACATCCATATCGTCAGCAGCGGCCAGAGTCATCTGAATGGAAGGGCCGGCCATTTTGCGCGACGTTCCCCAGACCTTGCCGCCACCCATATGCTGCGTTCGGGCAAAGCCGCCCGGATTCAGCGTGGATTTACCTTCAGTTTTGTATTCGCGTCCGTTAACGCGAATTGACGCCATTCCTAAAATCGACATGTTTCCCCCTTATTGTTTGAACTGGATAAGACCGGCCAGCACACGCAGCTGATTAACCAGATTCGGATGCGCGATGAAATTCAGGCGGTTTGGATCGTCGCTGTCGACATCAACATCGAGCGTCTCTTTATAGTCATCGAAGTCTTCCACCAGACCTGCCGGCACCAGCTCGGTCAGTGCAATATCCAGCAGCTCGGCGCGGGCAATTTTTGGCGTCATGACTGGCTGGCCTGGGTCAAGCAGGTCAAGAACGTCATCGCCGGCCAGCTTGTGGCGAGGGTAGCGGGTGGAGAAACGATTTTTGATGATGTAACGGATGCGCCCCAGCGTGGCCGGTGACTGCACATCGAGATAAGACGTGTCCGGATCACCATACTGGTTCACGCGATACATCGTGATTTCGCGCTCGATGCAGACATTACCGCCGGCATCCACAAAATGCGTGGCCATGCCATCATGCAGCAGCAGATTGCGCTCCGGCATATCCCAGCGAACCTCTTTAGACGGCGCAAGAATGCCAGGCATAACCAGCGTCTGCAGCGGGCGGGCCGGGTCGATAGCCAGATAATAAGAGGCAATGCCGCCGTAAGAAGCAGCCCAAATCCAGTGCGGCTGCGGCGCAATATTGGTGGACATGCTCGAAATCAGCCAGTCATTGCGGGCGTCACCATACGTGCCGGTTTCAGCGTGAGTGCCGCGATAGCCGGACCAGAGCTGGGCTTCAATCATTTTCAGCGGTCCCCAGCGCTCAACCAGTTCATCGCGAATGGTGTTAAGGCTCTGGGTATCGTTAAACGCAAAGATGATATCGGTGTACCAGTCATCGCCCAGGGCCGCGACGACAGTTGCGATATCAGGTGTCCCGGTGCCGCCCGAAAATGCGGTAGCGGTGACATTGATACCCGATGGCAGCTGTTCGCCGGTGTAATAGTTCAGGCGCACATCCATCGCATTACTGCTAACACCTTTCCAGTTCGCCACCAGTTCGACGATATCCGTTTTATCGGCCGCCAGAGTTGCAGTGACCATCGTTGCCGGCAGACTGTTAACAGCGTCAACAATTGCAGTGGCCACAGCATCTTTATTGTCGCTACTGCCAACGCCAACCTGCACGGAAACACCGTTGACCATCAGTGCGAGTGTACCGGCTGCGGTAGCGGTTCCCGTCACTGTCAACGTGGCTTTCGCTGCCGCACCGCTGCCGAGTTCAGCAAGCCCCATCGCCCATGTCTCAGTGTATTTGTTGGCTTTGCGATACATTTTTAGCATCTCAGCCAGCATCGAACCTTTGCCATAAAGCTGTTCGGCCATGCCATCACTGGTGATGCGATTCTGGGTCAGCGCCGCCGCTGTGCCAGTGTCCATCTGGTGGCCAATAACAATCACCTTACGGGATTGTGCCGGCGCACTGCTTAGTGCCTGTGAATTGTCGATCTCGATGTATACCAGCGGAACGCGGATATCATCTGGAATAGAACCAAGTGCCATCGTTATTTCTCCCCGGCTTTATGTTTCTGGACTGCAGCCGTTGCCGGCTCTTTTGATACATCGGTGATCGTCACATCACCTTCCGCCTGCCGGCGATGCCACCAGGCTTTCATTGGGAGCCGTTCACCGTCTGGTTTCAGATAGTTGCCATCGGGTTTCCGGACCTTAAGCCCCTCACGGGACGGTTTAATCAGCTTCATCATGGGTTTTACTCTCTTACGTTAATCACGCCTTTAAGCTCGGTTTCACCGCCATTTACGGAGAGCGTCGCCCCCAGTCGCAGGAAATCAGGCAATGCTGCAATGTCGATCTCTTCGTCCAGCCTGAACGCCTGCTCCCACGTCACGGCCCACATCGTCAACCCGAGTTCATTGAGACCACCGGAGTAGATGTTGTCAGCGCTGATAGCGTCAGCGGCACGCTCAGCCTTCATGCCGGCAGCAGCACCACGTGCAGCGATACGGCGGGCCAGTTTGCCGACCAGGACTTCGCAGCGGGTATCCCGTGGGTATGCCCAGGAATCCGTCGCCATGACATAGGCGGCCCAGGTGACATCACCAACCATTCCGCCCGCCAGTTGGCGGATATTACGGATACGCAGAGCGGCAATGCGGATACAGCCATCCCGGTCGGACAGATAGGTTTTGACCTCTGCTGGCGTGTTGAACTGCCCAATATGGCGTTCAATGACTTTCACCTGGTCCGGGTTGTTCCCCATAAGCCCTTTACCGGGTTCATCCGGAGATGGGGATTGCTTAAGCCAGGCAACAATATTTTCAGCGGCGGCAATCGTGCTGCCGGTGGTCAGTAGTGTGGGTCTTTGATTCATGGAAGAACTCCCTGCCAGAAGTCGCCTATGACATGCATCAGCTCTTCTGAGTTTTCAGATGACAGTCCGAGGTATTCACGCTGCGGCATATTCATCAGGCGCTGATGAGCACCGACGGTCTGCCAGACCCCATGTTTCAGAGCGCGGCCAAAAGCCTGAGTAATAAGTCGCTTGTGGGAACTAACGGATACATTGCCAGCAAAGCCATCCTGGTGGACCGCTGCATAAGCGAGCGGCGAACCGACACGAACGCGCCCACGTTCAACGATGTGCTGGATGCTATCCATCAGACCACCGTCCCCCTGAAGCAGGCTCTGATTACCGTGGCGAGTCTTACGATATGCTTCAGACCAGTCCTGCCATTTCTCACCAGCCGGACTGGTCTTTTCATCACTGATGCGGCGGCGGCTCTGAGATTCGACAACGCCCCCGATACTTTCCAGCAGCTCTTCCTGCAGCGAGCTGTCAGACAGTTTCTCGATGGCCAGCCTGATTTGAGCCAGTTTCTCGGCACCCATGACCTCGACAGATATCGACATCACAGCACCCCGCGCAGCTTATTGCGGGTGAACAGACGCTGATTGTCTGAAACGATAATGATTTTGCCGTTATCTGTTTCAGGTGGCGCGGTATCCGTCGGCAGACCAAGGTCACGCGTACCATTTGCCATCTCTTTCAGCGTCAGAATGGCGCTGTCATAACGCTTCTGAATAAGGTCTGTTATCTGGTTATCACGTTCAGATAGCCAGTAAAGCGCAATGGACGTCGCTACCCGATGCAGTGGACGCGGGACGACTGAGATATTCAGCGGCAACTGATAGCGACGAGACAGAAACGAATTGATTTCGGCATCAGCATCATCAATCGCGGTTTCAATCTTCGCTTCGTCGAGCTGCTCAGTAGACTTGTCGATGGCCATGTTCCAGACCAGCGCACCATCCGTTGCCAGCAGATCATCACGGGTAACGTAAATGCCCATTTAAACCTCCGACTTCGTGACGAGAACCTTCACCTGCAGGTTTGGCTCAGCTTTGAGTCGTGCCGCCATTTCATGGCTAATGAAGCATTCCACAACGACATCACCTTCCAGCACATTCGCCTCGTTATCACCATCAGGATCATCACTGGCAAAAACATGAACCGGCTCACGTGGCCAGAAACGGCCGCAACGCCAGAAGCCGCGCTCGTTAACCGCCCGGACCTCAAGCACCTGCACATCACTCGTTTCAGGCATTGAAAGAGGGATCATGTTGAGTGCAGATGAATGGGCTCCTGACGCTAAGCCTGCCTCGGTCAGACTCTCATCAACCGCACTGGCACTTACACCGATGGCTCGCGAACCCACCGCAGCGTAGTGCCCTGGCAATGTAACTGGCAGTTCAGCTCCCGCCGCGTTAAGTGCATCTGCCTGTGCCACTTCCTGCGCTGAAACCTTGCCAGCTCGACCTTTAGTGTTTTGCTTATCCGTTGTTTTTTCTTTCGTTCCACTCACTGTTCCATCCTCTTTAAAGGTGGGTTACAGCAGGTTTAAGCCTGCTGTAACGGATTAACGAAAACTGACGATTAAGGAGCCGGTGCTGCAGGCGTGGTGATGAACGGGGTATCAACGATTTCCACATCTTTGTAGTAGATGTTGGAGTCACCACCATCGACCAACTGGGCGTCGATAACTTTCTTCGCGGCCGCGCGATTTTTCGGACCAACAACCAGCGTGGTAGGACGAATCCCCAGCGGGGAACCCGATTCACGTTTCATGCCCTGAAGAACGGCAACAGCCTTCTCATAGTTGGCCGTATTCAGAGGAGCGCGGGAAGCACAGGCGGTCTGCCAGAAACCAAAGCCGACGTTGCAACGTCCGTCTACACCAAACAAAAATTCGTTCTTTAGGAAGGTATGCTCACTGTTGAGGTCATCCAGTGACTTGAAGTCGAATGCGCGACGGTCCTGGAACAGGATCGGTTTCAGCACCTGTGACTCATCAATCAGGAACCACGGCTCACCTGCATCAGTAGTGACATCGCCAACAATATTGCTGTAGGTTCCACCCGCCATCGGATGGTCGGTATCGAAGAAGTTCTGGCCGTCGAAACAGAGGGTGCTGAATCCAGCAACAAGCATCGGGAAGCTCAGCGTGTCCGGGAACTCAGATACCTGCTGGCCATATGCCTGAGCAATGACGCTGTACTGACCAATCTGATCGTCTTCGATGTTTTCACGCCGTACACGAATGGAACTTTCCCAGGTCTTGTTATTAATGGTGTAACCCTGCTGAGAAAGCTCGGTCAGTTGACGATCGCCGACCCATTCTTTGATACCCGGCAAATCTGATAACCAGCCATACGTGTTTGAAGCTGCGCTGCTTGGAACGACAGTTGCGATGCGCAGATACTGCGGAGTGACCCCGGTGAGGCCTTTGGTAAATGCAGCGCTCAGCGACGTGGTGAGTGCATGCAGAACTTCTGCTGACGGTTGCGGCATTCTTATTGCTCCTGTTTCGGTTTAGCGGCGAGAAACTCTTCTTTGGTGAGGCCCATGCTGCGGCACATCGCCAGCTCAGTTTCGGTCAGTTCAGCCTGACCTTTGTTCTCTTTCCCTTTGGTCGGGTCTGCGTTGACCAGTACCGGCGCGGTTTGCATGAAGGCGGTAAACTGCTGACGGCCTTCTTCAGTACGGCAAAGCGCCAGATACATTTCGCGATTTGCAGGCGCGACTTTCCCGGAGGTTACTGCGTCATCCACCAGGCTTGTTGCGGTTTTATCATCCAGTTCCTTCAGGCGACTCTCCGCCGTTTCGGCCCGGTTAAGTGCCAGTTGATGGGTCTCTACCGGAATAAACTTCGACAGGTCCGGGTTTTGAGCACGGTTTAAAGCGACTTTCTCATTGCTTTGAATGGTCTGGATCGCCGACACAGCGTCATCAACGGACGCGGTAGCAGCAAGCCCCAGTACCGTGGCAATCTGCACA
Organism: Kluyvera intermedia; assembly: GCF_021440345.1. Classification (GTDB taxonomy): domain Bacteria; phylum Pseudomonadota; class Gammaproteobacteria; order Enterobacterales; family Enterobacteriaceae; genus Kluyvera; species Kluyvera intermedia_A. Next base: position 80,084 of record NZ_JAKCNS010000076.1, on the reverse strand, counting down.
GGTACGGTCATGGTGTTCTCCGAGTTAAGAGCGGGTAAATACAGGTTGGGTTTGTTGGTCAGGCCAGCGCTGGACAGGCGTGTCACCTGTGCGTTGGCGCTATTGAAGAATGCAGGGCTGTAGTAACGGTATTTTTTACCGCGAACGATAGCTTCACCGTCTGCAGTCCACTCGATATGCGCATCAATACTGCCGTCGTCATTGACGCGAAGAGCATCAATCCAGGCATAAGCCGGTGCTTCTTCGCCTTTCGGGCCTTTGAGTTCGGTAGCGTGCTCCATATCAAATGGCAGCTTGGGGTAACGGAATGACGCAGAGACAACAGACGCTGGATTGTCGTTAATCCACGAACGGCCATCACGACCAGTAAACGTTCCCGCTGGGATCATTGGCAGCCATTCTGGCAACGGTTTGCTAGCGTCAGATAAATCAGGCAGTTCAAAGCAGAGAGCCAGAAGTTCCGGCTGAGTGGTATTCATGATGCTGTCCGTTTGTGTTTGCGGGTACGGACAGTATGAGGAAGGCAAAAAAAAAGCCGGATTTACCGGCTTCACTCTAAACGAAGCGGCTAACCCCGTTTAAACCACGTTTAAAAACGCCTGGAAGCGTTTAACAAAATTTCAGAGCGCCATCGTATCACAAAGCACGATCACGTCACTATGCGCGATTCTGGAGGGTTATTGTTGCCTTTACATCCCAGCGTCAAATGCCTGCTGTTTCAGCTGTAGCTGACGTTCCAGCTCAGCTCTGCGCCCGGTGCCGGGATTATAATCCCACCCCGGATCAATACCCTGTGGAACCATTTCCTCTTCGCCGGTACGTTTATTTACCCACTTAACCCTTTTGATGGCTGGCGCTTCAGTGCGGACCGGAACAGACCGCCGGATGACATGGCCCGTTGGATTACCGCTGTCATCGAGCTGCTGCACGTTACGGGTGACGCCGTTCTGCTGGAGCTGCTGGTATTCATACTTGCTGACCTGCCGCACCCCACATTTACAGCCCCAGCCGTTGGGGCCAATGTGCGTCTGCCAGAATGGATCATCTACCGGCAAACAAAGGTCCGCCCACTGCAGGTGCTCCTGTCGGTGCTCGTGTGATGGCCCCAGCGTATACAGCAGGTAAGGCATAGCGCGTTTGGTCCGTTCAATGCGTTCCCACTGGCCCGCGCTGCGGGCTGTCCGCATATTGGTATCGTAGATGGTGCGTAAACGTCTGTCGCTACCGAGCTGTACTGACCGGGTTTCCTGCGTCAGCGGGTCATCCATCATCTGAACACCCCACCAACCGCGTTTTACCAGCATCGGTTTCAGGATTTCCCGGAACTGGGTGAAGGTCTGGCCGCTGGCCAGCGCTTCCTCCAGAATGGTTTTCACGTCCTGCAGCAGATCAAGCTGCGTCATTTTGGCTACGGTGAAACCGAGGCTATGTTCTTCTCGCCAGATATCGCGATAGTCGAAGCCCGGCGTAAGTTTTTTTGACTTCAGCCAGGCCAGGGCTTCTTTGGGGATAATGGTTGATTCAGGCATCGCTGGCATCTCCCAACGCCCGAGCTTTAAAACTCAGCAATGCCAGTTGCTGGACGAAGTCATCCGGTTTAAGCGACTTCTGCAGCTCAGGAAGGCGAGCCAGAAACTCTTCGAAACTGTCCACGCCGTTCGCCAGCTGCAGCACAGGACCGGTAAACGCATCGCCGGTTTGTTCCCAGTCCTGCAGCGCATCGTTGACCATCGCATCAATCTCATCACTCTGAGCACGGTTGAGCGCAATATGTTCGCGGTTCAGCGCGGGTGCCATGCTGTAGGCTGTAAAACTGTTCGATGGGGCGAGTACCGTTGCGCCTTGTTCTGGCTCTGCCAGGCCAAACTTATCGCGTACCTCAGATTCCTGCACACGAAGCCCGCGATCGATTAATGGAATCAGAGAATCGACAAATGCCTTGAGGTCTTCCGGCTCACTGATAGGCAGCTTAACAAGCGGATATCGCTCCTGCGGACCGTAGTTGAACTGGATGAATGGGCGGACCAGAAACTCATTGATGGTGTTCTCCAGTTGGCGGGCATCCCATCGGGCGATGTCCATTCTCACCCGATCATGAACATCAGCCTGCGCCCGCGAACTACCATCATCTGTGGTCATCGTCTGGCCAAGTACCGCTTTACTGGTCTGGGCATCGCACCAGTCAGCCATTTCTTTAAACAGAGCCCCTCCGCCATTGCGGCTGGCGGTCTCCTGCATATCGAGCTGCATAGACTGGGGAATAGCACAGCCAGCATCTGATGCAATAGACGCAATGGCATCAATCAGCGTCTGGATCTGTTCCGGGGAGGCGTTCGCGCCATATTTCCCGACAACAATCGGGATACCGAATTTTTCAGCAAACGCCCACCAGTCACGGACAGTGAAAGACTTCAGCATGTACATCACCGCGACCAGACGAGCCAGGCCATTACGCAGCGGTAAACCCGATTTCAGTCGTGGATAGTGCATCACATACTTACCGGGAGTCAGCGGAATACCGTCAACCGGCTGCTCATCAGTCAGCAACCGGAACTCGCGCAGCGTGTCGCTATCGGGTTTCAGGAAACGCGGGTCCACCCACTCATAATCATAAGGTATCCAGCCATCACGCGTGCTCCAGAGAATTTCGCAAACGCCGACACCTTTACCGAGACCATCCAGCAGATCAAACAACAGCTCGGGAATTTGCGGCTGTTCCATCAGATTACGGACAGCATCGGCCAGCAGCACATCATGCTCATCATCGCTGCCGGCAACGACGCTCGGAATAATACTGGCAACGGTGAGCTTACGGGTACGGAGTACGCTCGCATAATGAAGATCGCGCTCCTCCATTTCTTCGGCAAGGATGAAATAATCCCGTGCATTCCCCTCAGTTACATTACGTAATACTCCGGCCAATCGCGCCGGAGACAACGTACTGGCAACGCTGATGCCTGGCGATGGAGTCCGGACGCTGGCGCGTCTGGCCCGCGCTTCTGGCCGGGTCATACTTTCTTCATTAACGGTAACCGGTTCATCGGTTGCCGGATTGAGCAGACTACGGATAGCACCTTTGAGTTTCTTAAGCATCAAAGCAGTCCTCGCTGATTTTTGAGGCCACGGGTTGTGCGTAACTGGCGCTTGCTGTCGCAGTTACGCTGCCGTGTCGGATTATTGAGGCGGTGCAACTCGTATCGCCGGCAATCCTCTTTACTGGCCAGGAACGCCAGGAAGATGGCATAGGCGCTGTCGCCGTGGCGCTTGTGGCCATCACTGCCGGTGTTCTCCCGGTCATCAATTCCGGGAGTGCCGCGCAGGATGACAATCTGCCCAAGGTCACTGATAACGTCTTCATGCTTAGGCAGCACCAGCTCGTCATCTTCAAAGGCTGATTTGAAGCGGGGCATGTTCTCCCGATAGTGGCCAACTGAAGGCATGACCACTTCGACTTCATCGCCATACCGTTCAGCCGCCTGTTCGGCCAGATAGTTACCGTTCCCACGACCGTCGAGCTTGATGCCATCCCTGCGGGGCAGGCGATCGCAGATAAAGAACAGCGCCTGCTCCTGCTGTTTGTAAGGAACGTTCGCGAACTCGACCAGAAAGGGAACCGTGCGGGTGGTATCATCGTTGACCGTCATCGGGGCAAAGACGGTGAGGTGGCCAGAACGAGCGAAGTCCTCCCCCAGGCAGTGGCGGAGGTTTTGCGGGAGCTTATCCAGTTCGGGAAGTACGACGCGCTCAAGCCAGTCCTGCATATCCAGCGCCCTGACACCTTCAGGCGTGGCATTGAACTCTGTCGAACCGGTGAAGCGCAGAACGGGGCCAGAGCCTCGGGCCGCTCGCTCACGAATGGAACGGGCCAGATAAGTCCCGCCGCCGTTCTTCGGCTCGCAGTAGTATTCCTCGCGGGCATCTTCTTCAGTTGCGGTATCGCTCAGCAGGTTGTCCAGCCATTCGGCCTCGGCTGCTGACGACCATGTCTGCCGGGTGACCTGGCAGATTCGCTTATAAAGACCCTCGGCAATAGCCAGTTCTATATCAATACGGTGTACCGAGTAACGGCGCTTTCCGGCGCGGCTTTCCGTTATAAGCGTATTGAACAGGTTCTCGATGCCGTTATGGGTGGAGATAATCCGGACTTTACTGCCCCACATGGTCAGCGCCAGCGCGGCCTTCAGTAACGCAGCCAGATCACCCTGAAAACCTGCCTCATCGATAATGACGTTACCCTGCATACCACGCAGGTTAGAAGGATTAGAGGACAGCGCTTTGATTTTAAAACCGCTGGCAAAGTTGATGACGTAAACCAGGATGTCTTTGTCTTCATCCTTGAGAACCTCTTCGCCAATATCGGAAGCCGCCCAGTCGTAAGCTTTGGCCCACATCGCACAGGCATCAATAAACTCACGCGCCATGTCTTTGGTCGTGCCGACATAGAAGGTATCGCAACCGCCGGCCTCTCTCGACATAGAACCATTCAGGGCTGCATCAGCCGCTTCTGCCCAGGTTAACCCTGTACGACGCGATTTTTCGCCGATCTTGATTTGGGCTGTATCGGCAATCCAGCGGCGCTGGTATGGCAAAAGCACCTGGTCCTGGTCAAATTCACCAGCCAGAATCGCCGCAGCGGAGGCGCTGTTCAGTGCGCTGTCTTTGACCATATCAACCATTACGCGATCCCCAGAATCTGGCGGCGGATATCAGCGGCGGTCTCAGCGGAAAGCCCCGCCTGCTTGGTGATTTTCTCCGCTTGCGCCGCCGCTTCTTCAGCAAAGGCCTGGCGAATTTCTTTCTCTCGCTTATGGCTGGCCATCGCAGCCGCCTCAAGTCGCTGGGCGACAAGTGCCAGTTGCCCCAGTGCTTTAGGTTCAACGGTCTTATCACTGTCGGCCAGCTCCATTGAAGTCTCAAACGCCAGCGTCTTCACAAACTCCAGCAGTAATTTCCCGACATCAGAGGACGGCGCAGAACCGAGCTTTGCGGCCCAGATTTCAGCCATCTCGCGGGAGGCGCGAATTTTTGCGCCGAACTCTTCCATGCGGCTTGCATAGCGGTTGAGACCGGTACGGCTAAGTTTCATATCCTCCGGAAGGTTATGCTCAGCAATCAGCTCATTAATGGCTTCCCGGATTTCCTCCTGGGTATGCCGTTTATTGCGCAGCAGCTGGTGCAGATGATCGCGAACCATATCTGGGAGGAGATCAATCTTTGAGGGGCGGCCACGGGTTGGACGTTGTTCACTCGCCATGCTCCCCCCTGATTTTCGTCAGGAATCCGCGCTCATGGCTGGCCTTATCTTTCAGCAGAAGCTTCCAGGCTCGCTTGTATTCCGGGTTGTTATTCAGAAACGTATTCAGGTAGGAGTCAGGGGCATTATGGTCGTATTTCTTACCCGTTGATTTCTCCACTTGCGGGGCCACCGCCCGGACCTCAAGCTCAAAGCACACCAGTACGCCCGCCATCAGATTAATGATGTTACGTTCACCTTTTGTTAGTGGTTTTAGCTTATTCGGCATCATTACCCCCGTGGACGTGGTTTTTTAACACCGGGAACGGTGATAAGACCGCTGGCGACTTCATCACCCCGGCCAGTAATTTCCGCCACATAGCAACCGGAAACATCACTCAGCGAGACCAGCCCCTGTTCTTTCAGCCAGGCGAGTTGCGTCCGGACAGAGTCACGAGAGACCTTATGTCCGTAGGTCTGCAGGCAGGTTTGCAGAATGGATTCGTTGGCGCTGTCACCACAATCGAGCAGAGAGCGTAAAAGGACCAGGCGCTGGTCCTGGTCAAGTAAATCACGCATAGACATATCCTCTATTTATCCTTCAATTCATTTTCCAGAAGTAAGTCACTGATGCGCGAAACCTGACGAATGGACGGGGCCAGCTCGCGCAGCTCGCCCCGCAGATTGCTCATCTCCAGTTGAAGTTGATGAAGGTCTTTCTGGCTGGGTAACACTGCGATTGTGTTTTCCAGCCCCTGAACACGCTGGCGCATCAAATCCAGTTCTTCGCGCTTGACGTAGGTCTTTGCCAGCAGGAGCTGAATCAGGTTTACGCCTGACATAAATAGCGCCCAGATGATGGCCCAGTTGCCTTTAACAACTTCCCAGTCCACGCTTCCCCCTTTTTTCTCTGATGTCCTGGCAGGTAAAGCAGGTCACTGCATCCGGATTGGCTGCTAAGCGTCTTTGCGGGATGTCATTACCGCAGTCGTTACAGAATCCAGGATGTTCAGCTCGCTCTTTTATGCGGCTTAAATGGTTGTTTAAGGCGCGTCCCGGTCCGTGGTTTCAAGATTACTGGCACGTTCGAAGGCATCTGTCATCGGGGGAGTGCCACCTTGTGTTTGCTGGACTTACTGTATCGGGCGAAACCATCGAGCGTTCTGAACCCCAAATAGCCGAGCGCTGGCGTGGCGAGCATCAGGGCAATATCCCAGTCGGGCTCCGGCATCGAAAACGCATGACCAAACGCCCCAGATATTGCGCCGGCCTGCTGCCCAAGTGACATCAGCATCACATAGGCAATGCTGCTGTAGAGCGACAGTCTGGCCATTCGCGGGCGGGTCTGACGAACATATTCGTCTGTGGCGTTGTCACCGTTACGGATGGTTTCCTGCTGTTCATGGTGGGCGGCTTGCTGGTCTGCCAGCAGCGCTTTATCCCGCTCAAGCTGATACGACTCCAACTGGACTTTCAGTGATTCGAGCTGGACGAACTGCTCAGGCGGGAGCTGTGCCAGCTTCTGCTCAAGCACCCGCTGCTGGTCTGTCGGATTAATCGCGCCATTAACGGTTTCAACAATGCCGGCAACAGAGTCTGCCGTTTTCGCTGCATCGCCGCCAAACCAGTTGCCGACAGTACGAACGAGGGTTGGTCCGGCCTTCAGAAGAACCGAGGCGATTGTGGTGAGCGTTACTGGATCCATGCGAGCAGCCCCTTACGTGATACCCAGTGGCAGAACAGCAGCGCTGCAACCCCGCCAACCGGGACCAGCCAGATAAGCTTCAGAGGCTCCGCAAAGATCGGGGACATGGCAATGAATAGCACACCCACAGACCAGACCAGCCATGCCCATAAATGGGCAAAGCGGCTGGTGCGCGTATCAGGTTTAAGGAGTCGATAAGGCAGATCACCGAGGAAGACACTGAAGCCTATGAGCGCAACCCCAGAGAATGCACACCACCACACAATAAAAGCCTGGCGTCCATAAATATTGCAGAACACGAGTGACAGAAGGACCAGCGCAAGTACAAGCCAGCCTGATTGTGAAACGCGGAGTAAAGCCTGTTTGAACCAGGTGAAATCAAAAGATTTAAACACGGTGTTTTTCCTTATAGCGCTGGCATTGCCAGACGATGTCTCTGATATCTACGGAATCCCACCCTTTGCGGTAATAGCTCGCATGGGTGCCATCACAACCTGAATAATCAAGGGGAACGGGAGGCGGTCCGTTCCCAACACGATGAAGTACTTCCTGCCGGATACGATCACGCCGCCCCTGACGCATTGACGCATCCCATCCCTTGCCCATGATTAGCTCCGGGCTACCGAGACCTGACCGCCGATAACTTCCTGGCAGGCGTTCGCCAGTTCATCGAGGCGGTTAAACCAGCCATTGAGGTATTTGCCCTGAGAAGCATTGGATTTGATGATGCTGGCGTAATAACGGGAACGGCGGAGGAAGCAACGATTGAGCAGCCATTCAGCATCAGCGCTGATGACCGCTTTTGTCGTTTTAGGGCCAACGATGCCATCAGCAGAAACACCAACGGCTTCCTGCAATAACTGGATCGCTTTTTTAGCGCCATGCTGGACAGCGGCGTCAAACATAAAAAGAGAAATGCCATCTGGCCAGTCGGTGCAATATGCCGGATACCAGTAATCGCTATAATAAATTTGCCCAGCCTGCTCTTTGGTGATGTCCTTAATTCGGGTGTCTGGCTTGCCGTCACCATTAATATCGGTGAGGCCATCGGCTACACCGTCGCGTTTATCAGAGATACCAAAATTGGTCTCACCACCTTTATCTGCGGGGTCATTGACATAACCACCCTCGCGGGCGAGGACAAAAGAGAGTGCGTGAGCAAATGCGGGAGAGAGTGTTGAACTGGTCATGCCTGCTCCTGTAATAGGGAAGAAAGTGATACTTTCCCCATTTTGTCGCGGGCATAAAAAAAGCCGGATTTACCGGCTTCATTGGATATTTACTACATTAGTAAAATAATATTTCCCTATAGCTATATAGAATCCAAGCTGATGCCAGTAGCAGTAGAATAATAAAACTTATGCTTTTATCAGTAACGGCGGGGTTTTCTTTTGCGGTTTCCAGCAAGGACTTCCTTTTCAGCAGATAGAAGAAAAAAGGAAGAATAAGAAAACTCAAGATAGCCCACGCAACTGGATGCAGACCCTTTCTATATCCCTTTTGAATACCATCGGCTACAACATAACTCCCTATATTGTGACTCGCTGCATCAAAGAACACCCAAAACACACAGATAATGACAACAATATCAATCAACACACCACCAGCCATAGCCATTACTCCATATCCAGAGAATATTGTCTTTTGCTTAATTCTAACCTACGCATCCGTTTGATAGCTTTATACACTGTTTTGTAGGTTACATGGTAGCGTTCAACCAGTTCCTGGACATTATCGCCAGTGAAGTCACGCCAGATCCGCATGTCGCGAACAAGTTGCTCAAGCACCTGGCCGCGGGGGAAATAGACCTGCATACCGCCAATTTTCCCGCTGATAGCGGCAACCAGCTCAATCGAATGCTTGGGGTCATATCCAAGGCGGCCAAGCTCAACACGCAAAAGTGCATTCAGCTCTGCAAGCAGAGACGGGAAACGAGAACTTTCCACCTCATCGTCAATATGGTCAAGAATGCTATCGTCGCGAACATCACCAAACAGGTCATTACTCATTTCGCCCACCTTTTTGCTGCGTCGTTATACGCGGAAAGAATGGTGCCATAATCCCGACTCTCAGCCCCGGTTCGTGGATTCACAGGCATCATGATGCCATGAGCCGCGAGAGAAGATTTCATCTCCCTGATATGCCACTGCTTAAGACTCTCCAGAACGCTCAGAAGTTTTTCACCACGTAACCACGATAATGTTGCAACGCCTTCGCCCCCATTTTTGAGTCGGGTGATGCGCTCGGCGAAATGGTCAAGGGCCGCTTCGCTGGCATCAACCAGAAAACCATGCTCAGCCATATTTCGCCATATCATGCGGATTTTGTCGCTTTCTGGGAGAGCGGTATTCTGGCGGCGTTTACTTCTTTTTTGCCGGTTAAATCCTTTTTCTTCCAGAGTCTTTAAAACGCTCTCTAACTGGCTGACGTTCAACTTACGGCAACTGGTTTCGCCGGTAGCGTTCTGGAGCACCGAACGATAAGTGTCATCATCCAGCTGCAGTCTATTTTTGGCTACATGGATAAGGGTAATTAAAGATGCGCGACTCATCGGCGTCTCTCCATTAAAATCCCCATACCTTGCTCAGATAGCTGCTGCTCTCGCATCATATTCTGTGCAGCCTGCATCAGAAAGGCAATGCAACGGCGGGTTCTTGCAGCGGCCAGGCGGTTACTGGATTGCTTGTCGTTATATAGCGCCTGTGCCATTTCAAGCTGCTCAGTAGCATCTTCAAGCAAGGAAGATACTGACGGGCTGTTTGGTGATACCAAATCCGGCAGTTCGGCCCCCACGCGCTGAGATAAACGGTCCATTTTTCGTGTTTTATGCTGGTCAATCATGTCGTTCATGCCATTGTGACGAAGCTGGTCAATCATAATTTCAACGTCGGCAGCTTCTTCGGCGATACGGTTGCCATTCGCTTTATGAGTAACAAAACGAGTACAAGCAGCGGCCAGTTCGTTACACTCTTCGGCAGTGGCCAGCACCTGACGGTCATATCCGCACATAGCTAGGGCGGCATCGAAAACATGAGGCTTATTCATCGTCTTCATCCTCCATGTCGTCATCTGCCGGTTTCATAGTGATGGGGAACGGCTGGAACTGGAGGAGCGCCAGCTGAACACCAATTCGGATAAAACGGGCTTCTTTGGTGTCAGCACCGAATTCAAGCACCTCGCTCTCGCCCATTTCCAGACGAATATCAGCGTCTCTGTTGTCAATAATCAGCTGGCATTTATCAATACGATTTTGATGCCATGATTTCAGGTCGATAAGCATCGAAATAAATTGTTTCTCGTTCATTAAATATTCCTTTTGTCGGATTCGGCGCGAACGAAGCCCTGACGCAAGCGCCGTTTTCAATTTGAAGTTTTATTTAAAAGTATTTAAAGCTTGGCTAAATCCAGCGAAATTTGCTGATAGTTACCATCTGCCTGACGCTCATAAATACGTAAATACTGACTGGTGCCAGAAACCTGAATAGCATCAGCAACAGCGTCCATCGCCTCATTCCATTTAGGGTCATTGATATCGAGCTGACGGAGGCCCAGAACCTGGTTGATATCGATGCGACCTTGCTTGTTAACGCGGAAGGCATGGTCAACCAAGGCCATAATGCGTTCATCCGCACCACCAGACCATTCGCTGATGCAGGTATCAATCAGCACTTTAGCCGCCTGGATACGTTCATCAAACACACGATGCTCACCGACAGCGCGAATGAGTTTGTAGCGGCCATCAAAGCTCACCAGGGTCACATTGCCTTTCGTGCCGCCATACTCCACGCCATACTCAGACGCGGAAAGGTCTGTGAAGTCGGCGATTCTCTGCATCGACTCCAGTTTGAACGCTGCCAGCAACTGACGCTGTTGACGTGCTGCACCTACGATCGTCATCACGACTTCATCACGCAGCTTATCCACGGGCTTGACCTGAGATTCAGGGATTAAATGCCCCTGAGCATTGGTGCGGTAACCCGCAGGTACGTTATTTTGATTATTCATTTCAATCCTCGTTTATTTTTCTAAATATTCAGCTGTAATAATCTCAGTGAATTTTATTAATGCAGTGCAAGCATCATGCTGGTTATTTGCTTCCGGCACACCGGGAACCAGCAGCTGCTCCAAAATTCTTGAATGACGAGCGTTCACATCAATAAGTTCTCTTATGCGAAATTCATTCCCTGAGATGATGGGTAAAGCACCATCCGGAACTTTATGGCCGAACTCAATCAGGCCAGATGCCCACGCATAGGCGGTAATTTTTTCCGTCATCTTCATCTCCAGATAATCCGGCAACCATTGAAACTGGCTACCCACACGGAGCGGGAGCCTGAATTGTTGCGCTCAACAATGCGCACAGCACTATTGAGCAACTCAGCAGGAGGACATGACACCTCCAGAACCGGGCGGGTGCGAGACTGGCGAAATACAGTCACCCAGCAACCTTTCTGATTGAGCATGGCCTCTGTGGCCTTCGCCTGCTGCACATGGGTCGAAATCAGCTCAGGAAACATGAAGTTACTCCTCTACGATTTCAGCATGCCCCAGTTCAAGCATTGCTGAATGAATATGGCCAGAGTTAACCGGCTCGCTTTTACCGCTGGCGTAGATGTGGGCCAGCGGCAGAATGTGGGAGAGAGAGCGAAGAGCACCAGGGCGCTTTGCGATCGCGCGTAACAGCTTGCGTTCGTCGCGACCGTCAATCTTCCATGCGTCGCAGAAAGCATCAACATCAGCGGCCAGAACGTTGTTGATAACTATTTTCTTTGCCACGCGAGAGAACAAACGAGCAAAATCGACGGTGCGACTACCACCAGTCAGGCGGTCATAGACTTTATGGTTGCCGATAAACGCCAGCCCGATGCCGCATTCCTCCTGGAGGATGCGCAGCTCTTCGATGGCGTCATAGTTCAGCCAGTCCGCTTCATCAATGATGACTAAGGCATTGGTGTCGCGCAGCCGGCGACGTAGCAGACGGGATAACGCGCCGCGCTGATAAGGCGCATCAGAAATACCCATCTCCAGCGCCAGCTCATACATGGTTTCCAGCTCGTTCGTGCGAGACTTGCTCGCGGTAAGCCGCCAGACGTTGTTGCCTGTACGAGTGTATTGCTTCAGTGCTTCCGACTTGCCCACGCCTGGATTCCCGTAAACGAGCGCGATGGTGTGGGTCAACTGGGCGTAGGTCAGCGCGGCCGTGATTTTTTCGGAGGTCGGTGTCACGACATAGTCAGGGATTTCCGGCAGCGCACTCTGGGCCGTTTTACGGGACTCAAGCCACGTGCTGATCGATGCCGCCACGGCATCATTGTCGCCTTTATATTTACCGTTAATAAACTGAGAAAGAGCAGACGAAGACACCCCGGTTTCACGCGACAGTGCAGCACCAGAAATGGTTTTGTCATCAATCAGACCTTTTACGGTATTACGGATTACATCATGGTTAATTTGCGTCATCGTTTTTAATCCTGTATTTTTCCATTTTTAGTACGGTTTTAAACACTTCTCAAAGCGGCGGCTCAAACGTCGCTTTTTTTATTTCTTCGATTTGCTGACACTTTTCATCAGCGTCTGGAAAATCACATCGTTCTCGTTCTGATGCTCCTGGATCTCCTGAACTTTTTTCAGCGCATTGCCCTGAGCAAAGACACGTTCAACAACATGCCGCTGCGGTGGTTCCGGTGGTGCGACTTTTGGCAGCAGATCGTTAACCTCGATTGCCGTCATGCGGCGCTGAGCTTTGGCGGCGCGTTTGGTATGGGTCATCATCTGCTTACGCTGGCGGCTATGTTCGCGACCTGTTTCGGTATCGCCGAACGCGACAGCAGAGCGACATTCAGCCATGCAGAGGAAGCGGCCATCGAGGTCGTAACACGCTACTTCGCTGTGGAGGTTGCGAGGGTCAAAACGCACTGTAATTTTGCGCTGGCGGATATTGGCCAGAAGCGGATTCCAGTAACTGTTTTTGCGACCATAAAGAGAGCCACCACACTGCAGGAAGAATTCACCCGTGGTTTTCACCGTTACGGCTTCCGCTGGCAGCATCAGCTGGCGGATCTGTTCTTCACTGAGGCGCGTGACAACCGCATTACTGTAACTGCGCTCAAATGCTTGGTCGAAGGACAGCTCACCCTGACACATCTCAGTTTCGCGGCCGACTCGAGCGTTATAGAGGGCGATCCCCTCATTTACAGCAGAAATAAATGTCTCAACATCAACAACCCGGTCACCGTAATTATCCGGTTTATTCTGGGTGTTCGGGCCAGTGTATGCCCCAGCCAGAGAGGGATGTTTATCGATGTAATCACCCAGACCACCGATACCAAAGGCACGTTCAATCGGTTTTGCCTGGCCCCAGCCTTTACCGCCTATTACGCTAGTCCAGTGAACCTGAATACCGAGCATCGGCAGAATACCCATCGGATCATCCGGCTTAACTTTGAAGCGATAACGGTTAGGAACACCGCCTGACAGCCATTTGTTGGCTGCTGCGCGGGTGTTATCGATGGTGACATGGTCGGGCTTGCCGAATTCTGAAATGGCATCCATCAGAGACAGTCGGATGCTGTCGCTGTTTTCAGAGACATCAGTACGCCAGCCAATAATTTTGCGACTGTGGACGTCCTGCCAGACCCACGTTTTAGGGCGAATAACTTCGCCGTTATACCAGCGTACAAAGACGTTATGCTGGTAACCATCACCGTTTATCCATTCCATTGCATGCAATTGCGCGACGGTGCGCTGCTGGCTCGGGAACATACGCGCCAGCGCGTTATCACCCTTGCGAGTGGCCACAATGACACGCGGATCAATCTCACGTTCAACACGGCGGCGCAGAGTGCGCTCTGATGGAATTTCCCAGCCATACTCGCGGGCGGCGACCTGAAGAAGTTCATACGACTTTGTGAAGCATGGCTCTTCCGGGCGCAGATAATCGCCGAGAAAGAACTGCCAGGCATCTTCGCTGATTGGCGCTTCACGATTGGTTTTGCACTTCTCACGCAGACGGCGGTCAAGCAGAACGGGGGCCCATATATCACGACTGCGGTTCTGTACGCGGTAATACAGGTTACGCAAAGAACCTTCGCTCATATGCAGTTTCATCGCCGCTGTTCTCAGAGCAAGACGCAATGACAGACCTGAATCGACCAGCTCAGCCACAAGGGATACTGAGGTTGTGCGCTGCTCAGCACGCTGACGCTGTTCGTTAGTCGCACCTTCCCAGTGCTTCCACAACTGCTGACGCTCAAAATTATTGACGGTGTCGGCATTTTTGCTGGTTCGCTCAGGCAGGGAAATGACACCAGATGATGTTTCTACCAGACCTTTTGCAGTCAGCAGCTCAGCACGTACCTCAGGAGGAAGCACGGAAATGTGGTATTCAAACGCTTTACCACCAGCGCGTTTACGCACCTTATCTTCGGCACCAGCCGAATAGCGCGTGAGTGCCTCACGAATTCCTTTTACCGTTTTAGGTAAACCAGGTGCGCCAACCAATTCCTTTGCAACAACAAACATGTCACACCGCCTTATTCATATAGCTATGAGCGGCATAGCGGCTCGGCCAGATGGTTTCAGGGGGAACGCCAAGCGCATCAGCAACAATCTGCTGATACGGCCGGCACGGAGTACGTAATACGCTCTTTAAAGAGTCTTTTTTATAGCCCGCCTGAACCGATAAAGAGCGGAAAGATAACCCACGCTTGTGGATTTCCGCCTTAATCGTCTCAGGGTGCCAATCAGTCAGATCTTCATTTCGGTTCATGATTCATCTATCCTAAAAAGTTATCCGCGCGGATAACTGCGCGGGTATCTGTATGGATAAAGATTAGGACTCAAAAGATAGGTTTGCAAGGTGTTTTTGAGTCCCAAACCATATTTCAAATAAAATCCATTCATATCAATTACATACAAAGGATTTATTAAGATGAGAAATGATAATACGAAAGGTTCTTTTGAGAGCAAACAAAAAGAACCCTTTTGTGAAAAGTTGAACCTACTACTGAACGGACGTTCTTTGTACAGAGCGGCAAAAGATTGGGATATCAACTTCAGTACACTCAAGAACTATTACGCTAGACCTGAATCATCACCAAGAATCGAGGTGGTACGTAAAATAGCTAATATCGAAGGCGTGACTATTGGGTGGCTTCTTGGGCAGAGCACAGACGAGCATGACGCTATGCTGGAACGTACGATTGAAGACGCTGTCATCGCTGTCGAACCCAAGAAGGATAAACAGAAGGAATCCCGTAATACATTGGTTCACGTGAGCTATGAAACAACTCTCGTTTCCATTTTAAGCATCCTCAACGAACACGAGATAAAATCATTGTTTGAATTGATTGCGCGAAAAGGGGTAGATACTGTTTTAAAACTGAAGGATGAGAGGAACCTACAGCTCATACAATGCTCTGATGATGAGAAGGAACGCCTGCTTACTTTCCTTGAGTCCACAGTCAAAAAAGGGTCATCTTCGGTTGGTGCAGATGTAGCCACACCAGGCCCTTTGGGTGATAGCAAAAAGGCCGGTTAAAGTGTTCATCATAACAACTTACCGGCCTGTAAGGTTGTGAGAATTGACTCGAATCAAGCTGTGTGTTAACGCGATCAAAGCAGTACCAACTGATTACAAAAAGCGTCAAAGTGCCACACAGTTAAAGAGATTTAAACGCTGTATGAAGCCATTAAACAAAGTGCATTAACGTTACATTTTTATGTGTCATAAGTAGGCAAGCTCTCGGCGGTGATCTAATTTTAACAAAAAACAAACCGTCTTAGCGCGCGTGCGAGCATATAGCCGCCAAGCCTTAATCTGCCTGAATTTGTCCCACCAGATCCCGCTTCCTTTCACCTGTTCCCGGATTCGTTCCGATGTTCACTACATATCTGTCACCTTACATCGGTGCTGCGGTTTACCCTACGGTGCGAGGGCGCTGTCCGGTTTTCTCCCTCTCCCTTGCAGGGAGAGGGTCGGGGTGAGGGTCACTCACCCGCGCTTGCTCAGAATCTCTTTCTCGTAGCCACGAACGCTTTCCAGCCACTGGCTGCCCGCTGGGGTGTCGTTGCGCTGGCAGTACATTTCCCACACCGCTTGCCACGGCAGGCATTTTTGCTCTTCCAGCAGCGCCAGACGTGCGGTGTAGTCACCAGAGGCTTCCAGCTGACGTAGTTCGGCGGTAGGTTCCAACAGCGCGCGCAGCAGGGCTTTCTTCATGTTGCGGGTGCCGATGACCCATGCTGCGATACGGTTGATTGAGGCGTCGAAGAAATCGAGGCCAATGTGGACGCGGTCGAACAGGTCGTGGCGGATGATTTCGCTGGCGATAGCCTGGGTTTCGTCATCCAGCAGCACCACGTGGTCGCTGTCCCAGCGAACCGGGCGGCTTACGTGTAACAACAGACGAGGGACATACAGCATGGCGGCGGAGATCTTGTCGGAGATCACTTCGGTTGGATGGAAGTGTCCGGCATCCAGGCACAGTGCGGTCTGACGGCTGGTGGCATAACCCATATAGAATTCGTTGGAGCCGACGGTGTAGCTCTCAGCGCCAATACCGAACAGTTTGCTTTCTACAGCATCAATGTGGTGCGCAGGGTCGAGTTTTTCGCTGATGACTTCATCCAGCGCGGCGGCCAGACGCTGGCGAGGTGCCAGACGGTCAACGGTGACATCCTTCATGCCGTCCGGGATCCAGATATTCATCACCGATGGCGTCCCCAGCTGTTCGCCAAAATAGGCGGACACGCGGCGGCTGGCCTTGCAGTGGTCAATCCAGAACTGACGGATTTTGGGATCGGCGTGGGACAGGGTAAAACCGTCGGCGCTCAGCGGGTGCGAGAAGCAGGACGGGTTAAAATCGAGGCCCAGCTTGTGTTCTTTTGCCCACTCAACCCAGCTTTTGAAATGTTCAGGTTTGATTTTGTCGCGCGCAACCGGGGTATCAGATTCCAGATAGATAGCATGCAGGTTCAGACGCTTTGGCCCTGGGATCAGGCTCAACGCCTGTTCCAGATCGGCACGCAGTTCGGTGGCATTACGCGCTTTGCCCGGGTAATTACCGGTCGCCTGAATCCCACCCGTTAAATTGCCTTCTGGATTTTCAAAACCTGCTACGTCATCACCCTGCCAGCAGTGCATAGATACCGGTAAGCGGTCGAGCTGGCGTAAGACTTCTTCGACGTCGATACCGACGGCGGCATAGCGTTGTTTCGCGAGTTCCCAGGCTTGGTCAAGTTGAGTGGTCATGCGCAAAGCTCCTTAGTCTGTCGTTGTTGCTGAAACTGCGCAACGTAACGGGCAATTTCATGGTCTGGATTAGGGGTAAAGGTAGTGAGACCGTAGTTGCCGGTCACGACCTTGCGGAAATCGTCGACGTTGGACAGCTCGTCCAGCGTCATTAACTGGATGCCGATATTGCCGAGGGTGGAGGCTTCAATGGGGCCCGCCACCACGGTGATACCGCAGGCATCGGCACACAGCTGGTTGAGTAGCTGGTTCTGACAACCACCGCCGACAATGTGCAGTTGGCTAAACGGCTTACCGCGCAGCTGTGCCAGTTCGTTTAATACGTCGGCGTAGAGCAGCGCGAGGCTGTCGAAAATGCAGCGCGCGAGTTCAGCGGCGGTCGATGGAACCGGCTGCGCGGTTTCACGGCAGGCAGCCTGAATTTCGGCGCTCATATTTTCCGGGTTGATAAAGCGGTCATCGTTCGGAGTAATCAGGCTGCGACAGGTTGGCAGCGCCGCCGTTTCGGCAATCAACTCTGCCAGGTTGCGGATGTTTTGCTCTTTCAGTACGCGCTGTAACAACCACAGCCCCATGATGTTTTTCAGCACCCGATAACGGCCTTCTGCGCCGCCTTCGTTGGTGATATTTGCGCGCTGCGCCTGCTCGCTGGTGTAGGGCTGTTTACTTTCAAAGCCCATTAGCGACCAGGTACCTGAAGAGAGATAGGCGGCGTCGGCGCTCGCCAATGGCGATGCAATCACGGCGCTAGCGGTATCGTGGCTGGCGACGGCAACAAGCGGAATTTGATTGCCCTGCGGGCAAATCCAGTGACCAACTACGTTGCCAGGATGGGTTGGCGTACCAAACCATGACGCCGGCGCACCGGTCCAGTTCAGCAGGTCTTCATCCCAGTTATCGCTGTCGATATTGATAAGCTGCGTGGTGGTGGCGTTGGTGTATTCCCAGTTCATTTTTCCGGTCAGGCGATAGCCGAAGTAATCCGGAATCAGTAGCGCATGAGCGGCTTGCGACACCAGCTCCGGCTGCTGTTCAACCAGTGCGCGCAGCTGATAGAGCGTATTGAACGGGAGAAATTGAATGCCGCTGCGGCGGTAGATGTTGCTTTTGCCCAACTGGTCCATGGCGATAGCCATCACGCCGTCGGTGCGGCTGTCGCGATACGCCACCGGCAGGCCAATTCGTTGGCCATCTTTGCCCAGCAGTACATAGTCCACGCCCCAGGTATCAATACCGATACTGTCGATAAGAATGCCTTCATCGCACACTTTATTGAGCCCGATCCGGATCTCGGCTTCCAGGCCGTCGATATCCCAGGTCTCAAAACCGTCCTGTTTATGCAGGTTGTTCACGAAACGGTGGATTTCGCGCAGTGACAACGAACGCTGTGCGGCATCGAAACGCGCCAGCATTACACGTCCGCTTGAGGCGCCTAAATCGACGGCCACGCAATGGCGAAAAGTCATGGTAAGAGTCCTTCTATGAGTCATTACCGCTCAGTCTAAAAAAAGGGCAATGACACAACCTTCTCGCCACTGACAGGCGAAATAGGGCGCTGGCAAGAAAGCAAAGATGAACGTGAGGGAGTTCACAAATTCCTGTGAAGGGGGCGTTTGGGGGCGGTGTGATGGCGACCTCATTTCCCGATCTTTCCGGCTGTTTCTTGAAAACACGACCGGGTTTGCGCGCTTTAGTGTCAAAACGTCAAGGTCAGATAGCTCACCGGCTATTACTATCCTGATAATATTTCTCATCTGTCGGGAGTCGTTATGACCGTACTACACAGCGTGGATTTCTTCTCATCAGGTCAATTGCCCATTGCTATCGAACCACGACTTCCGCAGGCCGCCTTTCCTGAACATCATCATGATTTCAATGAGATTGTTATTGTTGAGCATGGGTCAGGTATTCATGTGTTCAATGGTCAGCCTCATACCATTTGCGGAGGCACGGTTTGCTTTGTCCGTGACTTTGACCGACACCTCTATGAACACACCGATAATTTGTGCCTGACCAACGTGCTGTACCGTGCGCCGGATGCTTTCCAGTTTTTGTCAGGTCTGAACAAATTGCTGCCGCAGGAGCAGGACGGCCACTATCCTTCTCATTGGCGTGTGAACCAGAGTACGTTGCAGCAGGTCAGGTCTATCGTCAGCCAGATGGAAGCGGTGGAGGACGGCACCGATATGATGTCTCTGGCTAACCGTGAGATTCTGTTTATGCAGCTGCTGGTCGTGCTGCGAAAAGGCAGTCAGGAACAAGGGACTGAGGATAACGATGCCCGCCTTAACCAGCTGATGGCCTGGCTGGAAGAGAATTTTGCACAAGAGGTATGTTGGGAAGGGCTGGCGGATGATTTTTCTCTCTCTCTGCGCACGCTGCACCGCCAGTTGAAGCACTGTACCGGCCTCACGCCACAGCGCTATCTCAACCGTTTACGCCTGATTAAGGCCCGTCACCTGCTGCGTCACAGTGATGACAGCGTGACTGACATTGCCTATCGCTGCGGCTTTGGTGACAGCAACCATTTCTCGACCCTGTTCCGCCGGGAATTTAACTGGTCACCCCGTGATATCCGCCAGGGGCGAGATACCATGCTTCAGTAACGCGAAGATAATCACCGTTTTTTACCTCGAAACGGCTAATAATAAAGAGTTGTTAGCCGTGAGGTATCCGCGTGTCAGGCCAGTTAATTCTTCGAAAATCCGACTTTTTTGCCAGCCCGACGCAGGCCGTCGCGGTGGCAGACCGCTATCCGCAAAATGTGTTTGCCGAACATACTCATGATTTTTGCGAGCTGGTGATGGTCTGGCGTGGTAACGGCCTGCACATTCTGAACGACCGCCCCTATCGCATTACCCGCGGCGATCTCTTCTACATCCGCGCCGAAGATAAGCACTCCTACGCCTCGGTTAACGATCTGGTTTTACAGAATATTATCTACTGCCCCGAGCGCTTAAAGCTTAATCTCGACTGGCTTTCCCATATTCCAGGGCTGCACGGCTCACATTGGGCACCGCACTGGCGTATCGGTAGCACCGGTATGACCCAGGCGCGGCAGATAATGGCCCAGCTGGAGCAGGAGAGCCGCAAAGACGATGCGCTGGCCAACGAGATGTCCGAGCTGCTATTTGCCCAACTGGTGGTTTGCCTTAAGCGCTACCGTTACGCCACGGATAATCAGGCGGCAACGCAGAGCGAAGCGCTGCTGGATAAGCTACTGACGGTACTGGCCGGCAGCCTTAATCGGCCGTTTGCGCTGGATACTTTCTGTGAGCAGCAGGGGTGCAGCGAACGCACGTTGCGTCAGCAGTTCCGAAGCCAAACGGGGATGACGGTGAACCACTATTTACGTCAGCTGCGGATTTGCCATGCGCAGTACTTGCTGCAACACACCGAAATGCTCATTAGTGAAGTGGCGATGCTGTGCGGGTTTGAAGACAGTAACTATTTCTCCGTGGTGTTTAATCGGGAGATTGGCGTCACGCCAGGGCAGTGGCGGCAGCGCAGTCGCGTTGCCGCCTAAGTGACTTAACTTGCCATACCTAAGCCAACAATGTTGGCGGCGATGATAATCACCACACAGCCCAGGCTCAACACGCTGACCGGACGGCTGCCCGCATTTTTCCACTCTTTCAATACCAGACCGACTAACCCACCGCACAACACGTAGAAGCTCATGTGCAGCATCCAACTCATGTAGTCATACTGTGCGGGGATACTGGCGTGGCCCCAGGCGTAGAAGAAGAACTGGAGATACCACATTAATCCCCCCAGCGCTGACAGCAGAATATTGCTGACGATAAGCGATTTTGCCAGTGAAAAGTCAGCTTTTATCGACAAATTTTTGACTTTTACCAGACGAATGAAGCAGAAGCCAAGGTTGACTAACGCGCCGCCGCCCATAATCACCACGTAGCTAGGCAGGGCGGTATACAGGGGATCGACGCCTAATGCAGCTGCGGCCTCATGCATCGGTTTGGCGGCATTCATCGCAAAGGACATCCCGGCGGAGAAGAAGCCGCACATGACGGCCAGCACCAGCCCTTTCTTGAGATTAAACTCTTCCGCTTTGATTCCCATATTGCGTTCTTTAAGCTGACCGGCCCGAGTCACAATGCCTACGCCGATGACGGCAACCATCACGCCAAGCAGCGTCATCTGGCCGCCTTTCGTGTGGATGAGTACGCCAAACTGGCCGTTAATAATGGGGGTGAGTAGCGTACCGACAATCAGCGTAATACCGATCGCGATGCCTATCCCCATCGACATGCCGAGATAGCGCATGGTCAGGCCATAGTTGATGTTACCAATCCCCCACATGGCGCCGAATAAGAACACCGGCAGGAGCGTTGAAGCGCTAAAAGAGTGGTAGTAAGCCCAAAAATCGGGAAGCAGTAAGGCACTGATTGTCCACGGAAGCAGAATCCAGGAGACAATCCCGCCGATAGACCACATGGTTTCCCATGACCAACGCTGAACTTTCTTGAACGGGGCATAGAAACAGGCTGCACTGGCTGCACCTATCAAATGCCAAAAAATACCCATCGTAATTGCATGGTTCATTACTTTTATCCTCATCCGTTTTTTATCGTACGAATCGTCGTCCAACGTGATGAGTGTAAAAATTAGTCAATTTTTTGACCTTCCGGTCGTTGCCATTCATGAGCAAATACTGGCAGTGAACGGTGCAATCGGCTGTTCTTCCTCACAAAATGCCAACCATAACGCCTGGTTATATCCTTATAAAAACTACGGCATTGATAATCATTTTCAATATCATTTAATTAACTATAATGAACCAACTGATTACGCGGCGTTTACAGGTTTGCCGCCCGACAATAATGGAGATGATTATGAGCTATACCCTGCCATCACTGCCTTATGCGTACGATGCCCTGGAACCGCACTTCGACAAACAGACGATGGAAATCCATCACAGCAAGCACCACCAGGCTTACGTGAATAACGCTAACGCAGCGCTGGAAAGCCTGCCGGAGTTCGCTTCCCTGTCTGCGGAAGAACTGATCGCGAAACTGGATCAGCTGCCGGCTGATAAGAAAACCGTTCTGCGTAACAACGCAGGTGGCCATGCTAACCACAGCTTCTTCTGGAAAGGCCTGAAAAAAGGCACCACCCTGCAGGGCGATCTGCTGGCAGCTATTGAGCGTGACTTCGGTTCCGTTGATAACTTCAAAGCTGAATTCGAAAAAGCAGCAGCGACTCGTTTCGGCTCCGGCTGGGCGTGGCTGGTGCTGAAAGGCGACAAACTGGCTGTGGTTTCTACCGCAAACCAGGATTCCCCGCTGATGGGTGAAGCTGTTTCTGGTGCGTCCGGTTTCCCAATCGTGGGCTTGGATGTGTGGGAGCACGCTTACTACCTGAAATTCCAGAACCGTCGTCCGGACTACATCAAAGAGTTCTGGAACGTGGTGAACTGGGACGAAGCAGCGGCGCGTTTCGCAGCTAAAAAATAATTTGCATTGCCGGTCTGTAGAAGCGAGTCTGATGACTCGCTTTTTTTGTATCCGCCTAAGGAGCAGCAGATGCATTATCCGGTTGACGTGTTCATTGGCAAAATCCGCGATTACGACGGTAGCCGCCCAAGTGCTATCGCTAAAGTGCAGATAGACGGCGAGCTGGAGCTCACCGATTTAGGACTGCTGGGCGATGAACAGGCGGAAAAAAAGATTCACGGCGGCCCTGACCGCGCGCTATGCCACTACCCTCGCGAGCATTACGCCGAGTGGGCACGAGACTTCCCTGAACAGGCCTCTTTATTTTACGCCCCGGCATTTGGGGAAAACTTATCGACAGAAGGCATGACCGAACACAACGTGTTTATCGGTGATATTTATCGCTGGGGTGAAACGTTAATCCAGGTCACTCAGCCGCGCTCTCCCTGCTTTAAGCTCAATTATCACTTTGCCATTAGCGACATGGCCTCGGTAATGCAAAACAGCGGTAAAACGGGCTGGCTGTATCGGGTGATTGCGCCGGGTAAGGTATCCAGCGATGCACCACTGGAACTGGTATCGCGGCTGAGCGATGTGTCGGTGCATGAGGCGGGCGTTATCGCCTGGTCTATGCCGTTTGATGACGAGCAGTACCACCGGCTGCTGGCTGCCGCCGGGCTGTCGGTGAGCTGGAGCAGAACGATGCAAAAGCGCCGCTTAAGCGGCAAGATTGAAGATAATTCCCGAAGATTATGGGGTAAATAGCCGGGGATAGCTCAGCGCTTATTCTGGCTGAAGACAACGCTAAAAAAATCGGCCTGCTTGCGCAGGCCGATATTGTTTTTAGGTTCGCTTATACAGCGGTAGCCAGAGCGTTAATCGCAAACCACCCAGCGGGCTGTCGTCGGCTTTGACCCAACCACGGTGCTGCTGAATGGCGCTTTCAACAATCGCCAGGCCAAGCCCCGTCCCGCCAGACTCGCGATCGCGTGCCTCGTCGGTACGGTAGAACGGTCGGAAAATCTGCTCTCTGTCGTCCGGGCTGACGCCTGGGCCGTCATCATCGACATGGACGGTGATACCGTCTTTATCGACCGAGAAGCTCACCGCAATTTTGGTATGCGAATAGCGCAGCGCATTGCGGACGATGTTCTCCAGCGCACTTTCCAGAGCGTTCGGGTTGCCGTACAGCGGCCATGGCCCTGGCGGATAATCGACGCTAAACGATTTACCCATCTGCTCCGCTTCAAACGCTGCATTGTCCAGCACTTCGCCCCACAGCTGATTGGCTTTTAGCGTCTCGCTCAGTAGCGCATTTTTCTGCTGATTACGCGACATGACCAGCATGTCGTTAATCATGCTGTCGAGGCGCTGCGCTTCCGTTTCGATACGCTCCAGCTCCTTGCTTTCACCACTACGGCGACGCAGCAGGGCGGTACCCAACTGTAGACGCGTCAGCGGTGTACGCAGCTCGTGAGAGATATCGGAGAGCAGACGCTGCTGTGCGGTCATCATTTGCTCCAGCGCCATCACCATCTGGTTAAAGCTCGCGCCCGCCGCTAAAAACTCCTGCGGCCCGGCTTCCAGCTCTGGATGCTGACGCAGGTTGCCCTGGGCCACTTCATCGGCGGCGTTTTTCAGCTTACGCGCCGGTTTCGCCAGACTCCACGCCAGCCATAGCAATAGCGGCGCGCTGACCAGCATCGTGACAATCAGCAATAACAGCGGCCTGTCGAACAACAGGTTGATAAAATCGGACTGTGAGCTGCTGGCTGGGCGAATGAGGTATAACTGGTAGTTATCTTCACCGTCGCGGATAGAAAATGGCCCGACCAACTCTACGCGGCCGTATTTTTTCTTCTGCGGATGATCGGAATTGTCAGATTGGCCGATAAAGTTACGGATAATCTGCATCTCGTTGCGTTCAGCGCCGATCACGCGGCCTTCACTGGTGACCAGCAGTAGACGCTGGCCCGGCGGGGCCCATTTATCAATTGCGCGAAACAGCCGACGCCACCACATCAAATCATTGGGGGGATCGTTCGCCAGCTCTTCTTCAACGTGCTGCTCGATCATCAGACCCTGGCGCTGCTCGCTATCCAGCAGCTCCGTCATCTGGCGTGAATCAAGTTTTGGCAACATTAAAACCAGCATCAACACCAGCGCTAGCGTGAGCCAGAAGATGGCGAAGATGCGTGCGGTTAAACTTCCAATCATGAAGCGGAGACCATCAGGTAGCCACGACCACGCAGGGTTTTAAACCATGGATGACCGTCTTTACGCTCCGGCAGCTTCCGGCGCAGGTTGGAAATGTGCATATCAATAGCGCGGTCGAACGGCGTTAAGCGTTTACCCAGCACTTCCTGACTTAAGTGTTCGCGAGATACCACCTGGCCCAGATGCTGTGCGAGCAGATAAAGCAGGGTAAATTCGGTGCCGGTCAACTCCAGCGTCTGGCCATCAAAGCTGGCTTCCTGGCGGCCTGGGTTCAGGCTCAGGGAATCCACTTCGACAGTTGGCGAACTGGTATCGCTATTTTGCTGCTGTTCGCTCCAGTGTGAACGGCGCAAAATAGCGCGAATACGCGCGACCAGCTCGCGATCGTTAAATGGCTTAGGCAAATAGTCATCTGCGCCCAGTTCGAGGCCCAGAACGCGATCTAGCTCGCTTCCGCGCGCGGTCAACATAATGACGGGTGTCTGGTGTGTCTGTCGTAATTCTTTAAGCGTGTCGATACCGTTCTTTTTCGGCATCATCACGTCGAGTAAAAGTAGGTCGATGCTGTCATCAATCAGCGCTAACGCCTGTTCGCCGTCGTGGGCAACCAGAACGTTAAAGCCTTCCATATCAAGGAGTTCCTTGAGCAGCGAAGTCAATTCCCGGTCATCATCAACTAACAAAATTTTATTCATATTTTAATCCCTCCGAGGCAGAAATTACGTCATCAGGGCTTGCTAATCCATGACTTTACGTTGTTTTACACCCCCTGACGCATGTTTGCAGCCTGAATCGTAAACTGTCTCTCGTTGATTCGCGACACAAAAGTTTTTGGGAGCATGTGATGCGCAATGTTATCGCTGCCGTCATGGCCTCAACGCTGGCATTCAGTGCACTAAGCCAGGCAGATGAAGTCGTCACCAGCGTTAACTGGCACCCGGCGGAAGCTAACCCGCTAAGTAGTGGCCAGGGCCATATGTTCGACGGTATTAGTTTAACCGAACATCAGCGCCAACAAATGCGCGATCTGATGCACCGGGCACGACACGAACGTCCACCCGTTAATGTTAGCGAAATGGAGACAATGCATCGCCTTGTCACCGCAGAAAAATTTGATGAAGCCGCTGTGCGTACTCAAGCCGAAAAAATGGCTGAGGAGCAGGTGAACCGCCAGGTTGAACTGGCGAAAGTTCGCAACCAGATGTATCGCTTGCTTACATCTGAGCAGCAAGCGGCTTTAAACGAGAAGCACCAGCAGCGCATGGAGCAGCTGCGTGATGTTGCACGGATGCAGCAAGGTTCGAGTAAGACCCTGTTTAGTAGCAATACCCGTAGCAACCAGTAACAACCCTGTTTTTCCTTGCCATAGACACCATCCCTGTCTTCCCCCACATGATGTGGGGGTTTTTTTTGTCTTAAATTCGTCACCGCGCACCCCCCATACATTCCGCTATAATACGCAGATCTGAAGGTGGGAGCGTTTATGAATCAATCTTATGGCCGACTGGTCAGTCGCGCGGCGATAGCGGCAACGGTGATGGCGTCGCTGTTGCTGGTGATTAAAATTTTTGCGTGGTGGTACACCGGGTCGGTGAGTATTTTAGCGGCTCTGGTGGATTCGCTGGTGGATATTGCCGCCTCGCTGACCAACCTGCTGGTGGTGCGCTATTCGCTGCAACCGGCAGATGAAGAACATACTTTTGGCCACGGAAAAGCGGAGTCGCTGGCGGCGCTGGCGCAAAGTATGTTTATTTCAGGATCGGCGCTGTTTCTGTTTTTAACCGGTTTTCAGCATCTGGCGCGTCCCACGCCGATGAGTCAGCCGGGTATTGGCGTCATCGTGACGGTGATTGCACTCATCAGTACCTTAATTCTGGTGACGTTTCAGCGCTGGGTCGTGAGAAGAACACAAAGTCAGGCTGTACGCGCAGATATGCTTCATTATCAGTCTGATGTTATGATGAACGGTGCGATTCTTATCGCACTCGGCCTCTCCTGGTACGGCTGGCATCGTGCAGATGCGCTGTTTGCATTAGGAATTGGCATCTATATTCTATATAGCGCGTTACGCATGGGATACGAAGCGGTTCAGTCTCTACTGGATCGTGCTCTACCCGATGAAGAACGACAGGAAATTTTCGACATCGTGACCGCCTGGCCTGGCGTGAGCGGTGCTCACGATCTCCGAACGCGGCAGTCAGGGCCGACCCGCTTTATTCAGATCCATCTGGAAATGGAAGATGACCTGCCTCTGGTTCAGGCACATTACGTTGCCGACCAGGTAGAGCAGGCGATTTTGCGTCGTTTCCCCGGATCCGATGTGATTATTCATCAGGATCCCTGCTCTGTTGTCCCATAGGGCAGCAGAGGAATTTGAACTTTCGCAGTGGTTGTACAAAACGTGAGCTACAGTGGCATTATTTGTATAAATAACCGCCGTTTAGCCTGACCTGAATCAATTCAGCAAGAAGCGCTTGATATACTATCTCTAGATAGAGTCGTTCTCTCCCTCGAGATTGATGGGAGCGCTTCGGGCAGAAGAATTAATTTTTAGCATTCCTAAGTTCAGAGGTAGTCATGATTAAGAAAATCGGTGTGTTGACAAGTGGCGGTGATGCGCCGGGTATGAACGCCGCCATTCGCGGTGTTGTGCGCGCAGCGTTGACGGAAGGTATAGAAGTCATGGGTGTCTATGACGGTTACCTCGGCCTGTACGAAGACCGTATGGTTCCGCTCGACCGCTACAGCGTGTCCGACATGATTAACCGTGGCGGCACATTCCTGGGCTCCGCGCGCTTCCCGGAATTCCGCGACGAAAATATTCGTGCAGTGGCTATCGAAAACCTGAAAAAACGCGGTATTGATGCGCTGGTTGTTATCGGCGGCGATGGTTCTTACATGGGTGCTGTGCGCCTGACTGAAATGGGCTTCCCATGCATCGGTCTGCCAGGCACCATTGATAACGACATCAAAGGTACTGACTACACCATCGGTTTCTTCACTGCGCTGAGCACCGTCGTTGAAGCGATTGACCGTCTGCGTGACACCTCTTCTTCCCACCAACGTATTTCCGTTGTTGAAGTGATGGGCCGCTACTGTGGCGATCTGACTCTGGCGGCGGCAATTGCGGGCGGCTGCGAATTTATCGTGGTTCCGGAAGTTGAATTCAAACGTGACGATCTGGTTGCTGAAATCAAAGCCGGTATTGCCAAAGGTAAGAAGCACGCGATTGTGGCGATTACCGAGCACATGTGTGATATCGACGAACTGGCGCAGTTTATCGAAACAGAAACTGGCCGTGAGACACGTGCTACCGTTCTGGGCCACATTCAGCGCGGCGGCTCCCCGGTTCCTTACGATCGTATCCTGGCGTCCCGTATGGGCGCGTACGCGATTGAACTGCTGCAGCAAGGCTTTGGCGGTCGTTGCGTAGGTATCCAGAACGAAAAACTAGTTCACCATGACATCATCGACGCTATCGAAAGCATGAAGCGCCCGTTCAAGGGTGACTGGCTGGAATGCGCTAAAATGCTGTACTAACTCGCCGCTTGCCCGGTACTGGGCAACGTATGGACGAAAAAAAAGCCTTCTCATTGAGAAGGCTTTTTTATGCCGAACTTACTCGATATCCAGCGGGTCTTCCGACAGGATAATACCGGTGTTATCGGCATAGAGATGGTCGCCGGAGAAGAAGGTCACGCCGCCGAAGTTGACGCGGACGTCGCTTTCGCCAATACCTTCGCCTGCGGAGCCTACCGGAATCGCGGCAATCGCCTGGATGCCGATATCCAGCTCTTCTAAATCATCGACCTGACGTACTGCGCCGTAAACCACAATGCCTTCCCACTCGTTTTGCGTGGCCAGGCGGGCGAGGTCGGCATCAATCAGTGCGCGACGGACAGAACCGCCGCCGTCGACCAGCAGAATGCGGCCCCGGCCGTTCTGTTCGAGCAGATCGTACAGCAACCCGTTATCCTCGAAACATTTTACGGTGATAATTTGTCCACCAAACGACAACCGTCCGCCAAAGTTGGAGAACAGGGGTTCCACGACGTTGACATCTTCCTGGTAGATGTCGCAAAGCTCGGAAGTATCGTATTTCATAGGATTAACGCTCAGTTGCTGCGAGTGATTTTAGTATATCGCGCTCTATGCATTGTTGGCAAAATCATCAATTGTTAATTGATATTTGTCAGTTAAGCCAACGTCTTGCTCAGCACGATCCCGATGACGAACAGCAGGTTAGTTAATAGCGCACCTTTTACCGTCCGCTCGAGCATCGGCGGCATCGCCTGTGGCGAGAGTTCGCGCATCACGTAGCGCGCCTGTTTCACCAGCAGTGGCGCTGCCAGCACGAACAGCCAGCCCCACAGACTGTGCAGGGTGAAAAGGTTAAACAACGCCAGACAGACCAGAGTCCCCATCAGCAGACAAACGTGATACCGGCGGGCATTAATCGGCCCCAAGCGAACGGCCAGCGTGTTTTTACCGTTCTCACGGTCGCTGTCGATATCGCGCAGATTGTTGATATTGAGCACCGCCGTTGCCAGCAGGCCGCAGGCGGTAGCGGGCAGGATAATCGCGCTGCTCAGGCTGTGCGCCTGCAGATACCAACTGCCAATGACGCTCAGCCAACCGAAGAAAATCAGCACTGACACATCGCCCAGGCCAATGTAGCCGTAAGGGCGGGTACCGACGGTGTAGGTAATGGCTGCGATAATCGCCAGCAGTCCGAGCACCAGGAAGCCGATAAAATCGCCCAACGTCTGATAGGCCGTAAACAGCAAAGCCAGGCCAAAGAGGCAGATAAGCGCTACGGTAATCATCAGCGCCCGTTTCATCTGCTCCTGGGTAATCACCCCTTTTTGCATTCCGCGCAATGGGCCGATGCGGTCCGGTTTATCACTGCCTTTCACCGCATCGCCGTAGTCATTGGCGAGGTTAGAGAGGATTTGCAGCAGGCTGGCGGTAATCAACGACAGCACGGCGACGGCGGGATCAAAGTGTCCCTGCCACCAGGCGAGGGCGGTGCCCACGATTATCGCGGCACAGGCCAGAGGTAATGTTTTCGGGCGCAGACTTTCCAGCCAGGCCTGAGTGCGGCTTACAGGTGTATTTGTCATTAGTTATCAGCCAATAAAAATGGGGCTTTTCAGCCCCATCAATTTAAAGATGAAAATGCAGTGTCCGCGATTATAGGATAAAACGGCTCAGATCTTCATCTGCGACTAATGCATCCAGATGTTTGCTCACGTATTCCGCATCAATTGTGATGCTTTGGCCGTTCAGGTCGCTGGCGTCATAGGAGATATCTTCCATCAAACGCTCCAGAACGGTATGCAGACGACGAGCACCGATGTTCTCGGTGGTTTCGTTAACCTGCCACGCCGCTTCGGCGATACGCTTGATACCGGACTCAGTGAATTCGATATTCACCCCTTCGGTTGCCATCAGCGCTTTGTACTGCACGGTAATGGACGCGTTTGGCTCGGTCAGGATACGCTCGAAGTCGCTGGTGGTCAGCGCCTGCAGTTCAACGCGAATTGGCAGACGACCCTGAAGTTCTGGGATCAGGTCAGACGGTTTTGCCACCTGGAATGCGCCAGAAGCGATAAACAGGATGTGGTCGGTTTTAACCATACCGTGCTTAGTGGAAACGGTGCAGCCTTCAACCAGCGGCAGCAGGTCGCGCTGTACGCCTTCACGAGAGACGTCTGGACCGGAAGATTCACCGCGCTTACAGATTTTATCGATCTCATCGATGAACACGATACCGTGCTGCTCAACCGCCTCGATAGCGTCTTGCTTGAGCTCTTCTGGATTCACCAGCTTCGCCGCTTCTTCTTCAACCAGCAGTTTCATCGCATCTTTGATTTTCAGCTTGCGAGGTTTCTGCTTTTGACCGCCCAGGTTCTGGAACATGGACTGCAGCTGGCTGGTCATCTCTTCCATTCCTGGAGGCGACATGATTTCTACGCCCATCGGAGCGGCAGCAAGATCGATCTCAATCTCTTTGTCGTCCAACTGGCCTTCGCGCAGTTTTTTGCGGAATGCCTGACGTGCAGCAGAAGGTTCAGACGGCTGTTCAGACTGGCCCCAGTTGTTTTTAGCCGGTGGGATCAGCACGTCGAGAATACGCTCTTCGGCCATCTCTTCGGCGCGATAGCGATTTTTCTCGATGGAGTGTACACGCACCATTTTGATCGCCGAATCGGTCAGATCGCGGATGATGGAGTCGACTTCTTTACCCACATAGCCCACTTCGGTGAACTTGGTGGCTTCAACTTTGATGAACGGCGCGTTGGCAAGCTTGGCCAGACGACGGGCGATTTCGGTTTTACCGACGCCGGTTGGGCCGATCATCAGAATGTTTTTCGGTGTAACTTCGTGGCGCAGCTCTTCATCAAGCTGCATACGGCGCCAGCGGTTACGTAAGGCGATAGCAACGGAGCGCTTGGCCGCGTCCTGACCGATGATGTGTTTGTTCAGTTCGCTGACAATTTCGCGTGGGGTCATTTCAGACATGGGAGATCCTTACGCCTTAGACGGTAATTCTTCGATGGTGTGGAAATGGTTGGTATAAATGCAGATATCACCTGCAATATTCAACGCTTTTTCAGCAATTTCACGCGCGCTAAGCTCGGTGTTTTCCAGCAGAGCACGGGCTGCGGCCTGGGCGTACGGGCCGCCAGAACCGATAGCAATCAGGTCATTTTCCGGCTGCACGACGTCACCGTTACCGGTGATGATGAGCGAGGCGGTTTCATCCGCGACCGCCAGCAGGGCTTCCAGCTTGCGCAGCATACGGTCGGTACGCCAGTCTTTAGCCAGCTCAACGGCGGCTTTAACCAGATGCCCCTGGTGCATTTCCAGTTTACGTTCGAACAGTTCGAACAGCGTGAAGGCGTCCGCAGTACCGCCCGCAAAACCGGCGATTACTTTGTCGTTATACAGACGACGAACTTTTTTCACGTTGCCCTTCATGACGGTATTGCCCAGCGTGGCCTGGCCATCACCGGCAATTACAACGTGGCCGTTACGGCGAACACTTACTATTGTTGTCACGAGCAGACCCCTTTGTTGCAAATACGGAAATAGAGGCCCCGTACCGTGTACGGGGCAGAATGTAATTATAGATGGGGGGGATTTTGGGGGTTTCAACCCCCTGAAGCGAGCCTAATGCAGTTTGCGTGACCCGCCATCTTCAGGCGAGCAATGGTGCTATCGGCGTTATCCTTGCCTTTGACCGGGCCGATAACCACACGATTCCAGCCGTTATTGGTGGTGATTTTGGAATCAAAGCCTTCAAAGGCCAGCTGTGCGCGGACGGTTTCTGCCTGTTCGGCACCTTTAAATGAACCGCACTGCACCATCCAGCGGCGCTCATCTTTTTTCTCGGTCGCTTTTGGCGGCGTAGTTTCACGCACAACCGGCGCAGCGGCCTGTGTTTTTGGCTGTGTGGCTGCGGTGTGCGCAGGCGTTTGCAGCAGATCCTGATACGCCGAGTTTGCCGCCGTGGATTTTGGCGGCTGCTGAGTTTGCGTTTGACGCGGTTGCTGAACCGGCTGAGGAGCACGCGTTTGCGGCTGTTGCACCGGTTGCGTTTGCGTCCACTGCTGTTGCTGAACCTGCTGTTGCGCCAGGCGTTGGCGCTGTAGCGTCTGCTGACGCTGGGCAGCCGTTTGCTCGTTCCACGGCACTTCAGTCAATTGTGTAGGCTGCTGGCGCATATCTGCCTGCATTTGTGCCAACAGCTGACGCTGTTCGTCGGTGAGCTGATTGGGGTTGATCACTTCCCCGCCAGCAGACGGTTCGGTTGGCGCACGGACGCCCGGCTGGCGGCTTTCCAGCTCTTTAATGTAACGCCAGCGTTCTTCCGGTTTCGGTGGCAGCCCATTCCCCGCGATCTGGCGGTTCTGCAGCGATTCGGACTCTTCTTTTTTGTGATGCGTGATGAAGTATAAACCGCCGATAAAAGCGACCACTACCGCCGCCGCAATCGCCACCATGGCAGGAGAGACCGCCGGAAAATTACTCTGCTTTTTCCGTGTATTCCGTGAAGCGCCGTTCTTTCGCCGCGAAGGTGCCTGCTGGCTGCGGCGTACATAGTCTCGTTGTGCCACTATCGTTTCGCTGTCTTTTTCCGTTAGTTAGCCCGACATGTTACTTAAGCGGCGGGGCTTTGACCAGACGAGCAAGTCCTAAAGCGCCCGGCTTTGTATCATATTTTGCTTGTACTGCCGCGAATAATCAGTTCGCAATCCAGAAGACGCGAACCGCTATCAACAACCTGACCGCTCATCTGGTTCAACAGCAGCAACATCGCTTCCCGGCCGATATCAAAACGTGGCTGGGAAACGGTGGTCAGCGGCGGGTCGCAAAACTCTGCCAGCGAAATGTTATCGAATCCGATAATGGACAGATCGTCAGGGACTTTTAGCCCCCGGCGTTTTGCATAGGAGAGTGCGCCCAGTGCCATGATATCGCTGTGGCAGAAGACGGCAGTTGGTGGCTGCGGTAAGGCGAGCAGCTGTTCCAGCGCCGTGGCTCCGGCTTCAAAGGTGAAGTTGCCGCGAGCGATGTAGTGAGGGTCGACGGTAATACCGCAGCGGCGCAGCGCCTGAACGTATCCCTGCAGGCGATAGTGGCACAGCGGCATCTCCTCGGGGCCGGCGATACAGCCGATGCGCTGATGTCCCAGTTCATGCAGATAGTTTACGGCATCGAATGAGGCGGTGAGGTTGTCGATATGTACCGTGGGTAGCCCCAGCTCGGGAGCAAATTCGTTAGCCATGACCATCGGCGGCAGGTTGCGCTGTTCTTCGATGCTGGCGTCAAATGGGAGACGAGAGCCCAGCAGCAGCATGCCATCAATCTGCTTGGTGATGATTAAATCAATGAAGGTTTTTTCTTGCTGATTCTGATGCGCACAGTCGCCAATCAGCACCAGATAACCCTGGGCTGCTGCGGTGACTTCGATCCCCCGGATCACTTCGCTAAAGAAGGGATCGCAAATATCCGGGACGATAACCAGAATAGTTCGTGATTCATTGCGCTTCATGTTTCGACCCTGCAGCTGCGGGAGATAGCCTACCTCCAGCGCCGCCTGCTCAACGCGGTTGCGCGTGGCTTGCGAAACTTTTTCGGGATTCATTAATGCACGAGATACGGTTGCCGTAGAGACATTCGCTTGTAGGGCAACATCTTTCATGGTTGCGGCAACAACCGGTTTTTTAGCCTTCACCTGATTCTCTCCTCACTTACTGGCGCAGGCACGTCCTGTGTGACCTGACATCTGACACACTTTTATCAGATAGTTAGGGGGATCTGTTACAGAATTTTCATCAAAAGTGTGATGATTGTTTTATTTCACGATCCCGCTCTCAACTCTGCGTTAACCTTCGATAGGGTCAACGTCGAGAACCCACTTCACCTTACGAGATTCCGGGAGCGTATTGATGAGCGCCAGCGTGCCGGTAACAATGTGCTGCAAGCGCACACGTGAGGGATGTTGTAGCAGAATCTGCCAGCGGTAACGGCCGCCGCGCTTTGGCGCAAGAGCCGGAACCGGGCCAAGTACCCACAGCTTATCGTCCGCGAGTGGACTTGCCTGAATCAGGTTACGTAGCTGCTGTAAGAATAGCGGCGCCTGCTGATTGTTATGGTCTTCGGCACGAATCAGTACGTGGCTGGTGTACGGCGGCAGCTGCATGGTCTGGCGTTCCGCCAGCGCCTGCTCGGCAAAAGCGTCATAGCCTTTGTACAGCAGCGTTTGCAGCAGCGGATGGTCGGGATGGTGAGTTTGTAGGACTACCTCACCCTGTTTGCCCGCGCGTCCGGCACGGCCGGAGACCTGGGTATACAGCTGGGCAAAGCGTTCCGCCGAACGGAAATCAGCGGAGAAGAGCGCGCCGTCGACGTCCAGCAGTGCGACCAGCGTGACGTCGGGGAAATGGTGCCCCTTCGCTAGCATCTGGGTGCCAATCAGAATGCGCGCGCCGCCGCGATGCACTTCCGCCAGATGCTGCTCTAATGCTCCTTTACGACTGGTGGTGTCACGGTCGATACGCGACAGCGGTACGCCGGGGAACATCGGCGCCAGCGCCTGTTCAAGCTGTTCTGTCCCCAGGCCAATCGGCACCATATGCGTCGAGCCACAGGATGGGCACTGGCGTGGAATAGGGCGCTGGCTATCGCAGTGGTGGCAGCGCAGATGGTGCTGAGCCTGGTGCAGCGTGTAGTAGCTGTCGCAGCGTGGACATTCCGCAATCCAGCCGCAGTCGTGGCACAAGAGCGTCGGTGCAAAGCCTCGGCGGTTCAGGAATAGAATGACCTGATTATCGGCCTGCAGGTGCTGACGCATGCGGTTAATCAGCGCCGGGGAAAGCCCGGCCTGCAAATGCTGGCCTTTCAGATCGAGCACATGCTGGGTCGCCGGGCGCGCATTGCCCGCTCGGCGGGTTAAACGCAGCATACGGTACTTATGTTGACGCGCGTTGAGCAATGTCTCCAGCGCGGGCGTGGCCGAGCCGAGAATAATCGGGATTTGTTCACTGTGGGCGCGCCACACGGCGAGGTCGCGTGCGTGATAGCGCCAGCCTTCCTGCTGCTTATAAGAGCTGTCGTGCTCTTCATCAATGACGATGACGCCGAGATTTTTAAACGGCGTAAACAGCGACGAGCGGGTGCCGATAACAATCGCCGCTTCGCCATTTTTGGCTTTTAGCCAGGCGGCAAGGCGCTCGCTGTCGTTCAGCCCGGAGTGCAGCACTTCCACCGGGGCGTTAAAACGTTCGCGAAAGCGCGCGATGGTCTGCGGCGTCAGGCCGATTTCCGGCACCATCACCAGCGCCTGTTTGCCCTGTGCCAGCACGTTCTCCAGCACGCTAAGATAGACCTCGGTTTTACCCGAACCGGTGATGCCCTCCAGCAGCCAGGCAGAGAATTCATCGGAGGCGCTGTGGATAGCGCCCACTGCCGTCGCCTGTTCGGTGTTCAGCCGCAGTCGTTCGCCCGGCACGGAATAGGTGGTCCGCCAATCGATGGCTTCCGGTGCAAGGCTGCCCAGCTCACAGTATCCTTTCGTACGCAGCGCCTGCATGGCACTTTCGTTGAACTCCATTTCCGCGACCTGATGACGCCAGATTTTCCCCTGGCGCAGCGCCGCCAGCGCTTGCTGTTGCTTTGGCGAACGCTTCAGGGTGTTGATATCGACCGCCTGCCCCTGTTCGGTGGCAAACCAGAACCATTGCGGCGTGGCGCTGGCGGGTTTCCCCTGACGCAGCAAAATCGGCAGCGCGTGGAACAACACGTCGCCAATCGGATGGTGATAATAGTCCGCCGCCCACAGCAGCAGGCGCCAGACGGCGGAGGAAAATACCGGTTCATCGTCCAGCACTTCGATAACGGCTTTCAGCTCATCGCGCGGCAGTTCGCTTTTTTCGCTGACCGCCACCACAATACCCACGCGCTCCTGGTGTTTGCCAAACGGCACGCGCACGCGGCAGCCTGCTTTGGCGCTGAGGCTATCAGGCAGCAGGTAGTCGAACGTACGGGGCAGTGGAACAGGCAGGGCAACGTGAGCAACGGGCATGTTTTCTTCCTGACTTGAAATCTGGCGAGACAGTATACACATTGTAGGAGTGCGGATCAGTTTGCATCTACTGGTCAAATTCTGTATGATTCGCCGCCTTTGATGCATTTTGGCATCAGGAAATATACTACATTAACATCGCGTGGTGTCTGGCGTTAGGGCTGGAAGAGCGACGCGGCCTTAACCGAGGTTTTCCCCATGAAAAAAGATATCCATCCTAAATACGAAGAAATTACTGCATCTTGCTCTTGCGGTAACATCATGAAAATCCGCTCTACCGTAGGTCACGACCTGAACCTGGACGTGTGCGGTAAATGCCACCCGTTCTACACTGGCAAGCAGCGTGACGTTGCTACCGGTGGCCGTGTTGACCGCTTCAACAAGCGTTTCAGCATCCCAGGCAGCAAGTAAGTTGCCAAGCGAAAAAAGCGCCTCAGGGCGCTTTTTTTGTATCTGAATTTTGTCTCACCAACTATTTTTCGTGATCTTCATCACAAAAATATTGCGCAGTTTCCCAGATAAGCTTATTATTTGCCCATCAAATGACCTTAAAGTAATCATGGGTAAAGGTGTGACTATGCTGACTGCAATCAAAAATGTTTTTGTTTCCTACCTGATCTCTATGTCTGAGCTGCATCCAGAAGTAACGCGTTTCTAATACGCTGAAAAATTTCAAAAAAACCGCTTAACCAAGCGGTTTTTTTATATCGATTCTCCGGGCAGCCACGGGCTGTTAACGCGAATAGTATCCCGATGGCTGTCACCGTTGATGATGTGCAGGGCGCTCAGTCGGCCAATCTCATAGTGAGGGAGCTGCACCGTAGACAGCGGCGGCAGGAATAGATTGCCAATTCCCACCATATTGTCGTAGCCGAGCACGGCCACGTCCTCGGGGATCCTTAGCCCCTGTGCCAGCAGCGTCTGATAAACCATAAACGCGATGCGATCGTTGCCGCAGATAATCGAGTCAAACAGCGGTTTACCCTGAACGATTTGTTCCAGAACACGGGCGGGAATATCGCGATAGTGTTCGTCACCATATTCCATATAGACATGCGTCAGTGCATCAGGGTTAATGCCTGCTTGCCGACAGGCGCGTTCCAGGCCACGGCGGCGGCGGATGGTCGCCAGATGATTTTGTGGTAAATGCAGACACAGCGGGCGAGTGTATCCCGCTGCCAGCAGGCCAGTAACCGCCTCATACTGCCCTTGTTCATCGTCCGGGATATAGCTCGCAATCGGGTGGTGCAGACTTTCACAGTTTGCCAAAACGCACGGCAGAGTCAGGAGTTTGGCTGGCACCGGTACTTGCCGAAGCCCCATGGTGGTATAAATAATCCCGCCGGGACGGTGCGACAGCAGCAGGTCGACAATCGCTTCCGGGCTATCGTCAGAAAACATGTTCACTACGAAGCTGTTCCAGCCGTGGGCCCGCGCCGTTTCCTCTATGGAAAGCGTAATCTCGACCGAGAAAGGCGTAGTCACCGTATCTAACGCCAGCACACCGATGGTTTTTGCCGTGTCGTGCGCGCCGCGAATTTTTTTTGCCGATAGATCGGGGACGTAATTAGTTTGGGCAATGGCAGACTGAACGCGCGCCAGCGTTTCCGGCTTAAGCTGCTCCGGGCTGTTCAGGGCGCGGGAAACCGTCATCAGGGAGACGTTTGCCAACTTTGCCACATCTTTCAAGGATGCCATTTTTTTACTCCACCGTTGCCGCTAAACAACTAACTCACTGATGTTAAAGGATAGCGCGCTATTCTAGCGCACTCTATGCCGTTGGCATGGTATCAAATAGTTGATCATGATCTTACTTTTATTATGTTAACGTTAACTTTTGTGATTAACATCGGATATCGCAGCAAAATCGCATGAGTTATGTTTTTTGTTAACGTTACCATTGTGGCGTTAATCCACGATGAGATAGCCATGATGAAAGAACATCAACCCCGCAGTTACCTGATACTCAGTGCTTTGCTGTTTTTCTTTTTTGTCACCTGGTCCTCTTCCGGCTCGCTGCTGTCTATCTGGCTTCATCAGGAGGTAGGGCTGAAACCCGGCGATACCGGGATTATTTATGCCGTGTTGTCGGTGTCAGCGCTGTTTGCCCAAATTTGTTACGGCTTCATCCAGGACCGGCTGGGCCTGCGTAAAAATCTGCTCTGGTACATCACCGTTTTGCTGATTCTCTCGGGGCCTGCGTTTCTGCTCTTTGGCTATCTGCTCAAACAAAATATCCTGCTCGGCAGTATTTTTGGCGGCATCTATATCGGGTTGACCTTCAACGGCGGGATCGGCGTGCTGGAGTCGTACACCGAGCGCGTTGCGCGACAGACCCACTTTGAGTTTGGTAAAGCGCGGATGTGGGGCTCGCTGGGGTGGGCCGTCGCTACCTTTTTTGCCGGCCTGCTCTTCAATATCAACCCCAAGCTTAACTTCGCGGTAGCGACCTGCTCAGGGCTGGTTTTCTTCTTGTTGATGGTGCGCTTGCGCGTGACAAGCGATGAACAAAGTCGGGTCGCCGAAGAGTCTGGCGGCAAAGTGAAGCTGGAAGACGCGCTGCGTCTGCTGGTGTTGCCGCGTTTTTGGGCGCTGGTATTTTTCGTGGTCGGTACCTGTATTTATAGCGTTTACGATCAGCAATTCCCCGTTTATTTCTCCTCTCAGTTCCCGACGCTGCAGGAAGGCAATGCCATGTATGGCTACCTCAACTCATTCCAGGTATTCCTGGAAGCGGCGGGAATGTTCTGTGCGCCGTGGCTGGTTAATCGGATTGGCGCCAAAAATGGGCTGATTTTCGCCGGCATGGTGATGGCGCTGCGGATGGTGGCCTCCGGGCTGGTGGAAGGGCCGGTGCTTATCTCGATAACCAAACTGCTGCACGGCGTTGAACTGCCGGTGCTGCTGGTTTCCATTTTCAAATACAACAGCGCCCATTTCGATAAGCGACTCTCTTCCACGCTGTATCTGGTGGGGTTTGCCTGCACCAGTTCGGTGATTGCCACCGTGCTGTCGCCGCTTGCGGGCTATAGCTATGAAAAATATGGCTTTGCCGAATCCTATCTGTTCATGGGGGCGCTGGTGTTCTGCACCACCTTTATCTCCATTTTCCTCTTACGCGCCAGCAAGCCAGCCTCCGGCTCGCTCCTGCCGCAATCTTCGGTTGTCTGAATAAAGAGTAATGACTATGACCTTCTCAATTGCCAAAGCTGAACAGGAACTGCAGACCCGACGTGAGGCGCTGAATCCGCGGTGGTATCCGCGCTATCACCTCGCGCCCCGGGCCGGATGGATGAATGATCCCAATGGTCTGGTCTGGTTCGATGGCTGGTATCACGCGTTTTATCAGCATCATCCCTACTCAACAAAATGGGGGCCGATGCACTGGGGGCATGCCCGCAGCCAGGATCTGGTGCACTGGGAACATCTGCCGGTGGCGCTCGCGCCGGAAGGGCCTGAGGATAAAGACGGCTGCTTTTCCGGTTCAGCGGTCGTGGATGGCGATACGCTCGCGCTAATCTACACCGGGCATAAATTTCATGGCGATCCCAGCAGTGATGACAACCTCTATCAGGTGCAGTGCCTGGCGACCAGCCGGGACGGCATTCACTTTGAACGCCAGGGGCAGATCATTGATACCCCGGCGGGTTTGCACCACTTCCGCGATCCGAAGGTCTGGCACGAGGGGGATGATTGGTACCTGGTTGTCGGTTCACGAGTTGGCGATACCGGCCAGGTCCGTCTGTATCGTTCGCACGATCTCCGGGAGTGGCGGGATGAAGGGATCCTCGCCGAAGCAAAAGAGGGAATGGGCTTTATGTGGGAATGCCCGGACTTCTTCATGCTCGACGGCAAACGGGTGTTGATGTTCTCGCCGCAGGGAATGGCGGCGGAGGGCTACCGCAATCGCAATCTTTTCCAGAGCGGCTATTTGGTTGGCGACTGGCAGCCAGGGCAGCCGTTTGTGCCTGACGGTGAATTTATCGAAATGGATCACGGCCATGATTTCTATGCGCCGCAGAGTTTCCTGACGCCGGATGGTCGACGGATTGTTATAGGTTGGCTGGATATGTGGGAATCGCCGATGCCGGAGCAACGCGATGGCTGGGCGGGAATGCTCTCTTTGCCGCGTGAAATTCGCCTGGGGACCGACAACCGTTTGAGAATGACGCCCGCGGAAGAAGTGGCGGCGCTACGCGGCAGCTACTATCCGTTACTGGCGCAGCATTTAAAGAACCAATCTGCGCCGATTCTCGACGATGCAGAGGCCATTGAGCTGGAACTGGTATGGGATACCGGCAACGCAAGCGCTGAATGCTACGGTATCGCGCTGGGGGATGGCTTACGAATCTATGTTGATGCACAGGCGCAACGACTGGTTCTGGATCGCCGCTACGCTCAACTGATGCTGGAGGGGAGCCGCAGCGTGCCGCTGCCTGCCGCCGATCGTCTTTCATTGCGGATTTTTATCGACCGCTCTTCCGTTGAGGTCTTTGTTAATGACGGTGATGCTTGCTTGAGCAGCCGTATCTATCCGCAAGACGATCAGCGTCAGCTCTGCGTATTTGCCAACAATGGCGTCGCAACGTTGAATTCTGGCGGCTACTGGCCTTTGGATAAATAACGAGGAACAACAGCGATGAATATTTGGGTATTGGGTGATGTGGTGGCGCAGTCCAGTTGCTACCGGAATATGAGATAAAAATAAACTCACCCTGAAAACGAAAAAGCCGGGAAACGCAGGCGCTTCCCGGCTTTTATGGGATTAATATTCCCACGTCTCCGGGTCAATCCCCAGCTCACGCATAATCAATTTCGCTGCTTCTGGAATTTCATCGCTGCGCTCTTTACGCAGGTCTTCATCGTTAGGCAACGGTTGACCGGTAAAAGCATGCAGGAACGCTTCACACAGCAATTCGCTG
This sequence comes from Kluyvera intermedia, assembly GCF_021440345.1. Classification (GTDB taxonomy): domain Bacteria; phylum Pseudomonadota; class Gammaproteobacteria; order Enterobacterales; family Enterobacteriaceae; genus Kluyvera; species Kluyvera intermedia_A. The sequence continues at coordinate 38,706 of NZ_JAKCNS010000076.1, read as the reverse complement.
TTGGTGGCGTGGCGCAGGTTGTTGACCTGACGACGCGTGCGTTCATCGGTGAGGATCTTCAACACCTTCAGAGGAATGGAAACCGTAATTTTTTTTACTTGCTCACTCTTCTTACCGTGCTCAGCGTATGGGCTGATATATTCGCCGCTCCATTCAGCCATGAGATACCTTTAATCCTCTAGTCATTAGTTAACAGGCCGGTTCACGACCATGATCGCGCGCAGTTTACCGTACAGGCCCCGTTCTGGCACGAGTTAAGCCTTCGCAGATGTGCGCTAATGCATATAATTTTAACGGCTATTTGCCAATAGCTCAATCTATACGCAAAGAAGTTTAGAAGTCTAGATGTATTGACGGCTATGTAAACTATGTTTACTCTGGGGTCTGACTTTTCACAGACCTTGCCAGGAACGAATCCTCATGACCCGTAAACAGGCCACCATAGCAGTGCGTAGCGGTTTAAATGACGACGAGCAGTATGGTTGTGTTGTCCCGCCTATCCACCTTTCCAGCACCTACAATTTTACCGGTTTTAATGAACCGCGTGCGCATGATTACTCTCGTCGCGGGAACCCGACGCGCGATGTCGTTCAGCGGGCGCTGGCCGAGCTGGAAGGGGGCGCAGGCGCCGTGATGACCAATACGGGGATGTCGGCGATTCATCTGGTGACTACCGTATTCCTGAAACCGGGCGACCTGCTGGTGGCACCGCATGACTGCTACGGCGGCAGCTACCGTCTGTTTGACAGCCTGGCAAAACGTGGCTGCTATCGCGTGCTGTTTGTCGATCAGGGCAACGACGCGGCGCTGAAAGCGGCACTGGCGGAAAAACCAAAGCTGGTGTTAGTCGAAAGTCCAAGCAACCCGCTGCTGCGCGTGGTCGATATCGCTAAAATCTGCGGGCTGGCACGCGAGGCCGGTGCGGTGAGCGTGGTGGATAACACCTTCCTGAGTCCGGCGCTGCAAAATCCGCTGGCGTTAGGCGCTGACCTGGTGCTGCACTCCTGCACCAAATATCTGAACGGCCACTCCGACGTGGTCGCAGGCGTGGTGATTGCAAAAGATCCGGATACCGTCACAGAACTGGCATGGTGGGCGAATAATATCGGCGTCACCGGCAGCGCGTTCGACAGCTACCTGTTGCTGCGCGGCCTGCGTACGCTCTCTCCACGTATGGAAGTGGCGCAACGTAACGCTTATGCGATTGTCGACTTCCTGAAAACACAGCCGCTGGTGAAAAAGCTGTATCATCCTTCTCTGCCGGAAAACCAGGGGCATGAAATTGCCGCGCGTCAGCAGAAGGGTTTTGGTGCGATGTTGAGCTTTGAGCTGGGTGGCGATGAGCAAACATTGCGTCGTTTCCTGAGCGGGCTGTCGCTGTTCACGCTGGCAGAATCGCTGGGCGGCGTTGAGAGCCTGATCTCTCATGCGGCCACCATGACGCATGCCGGTATGGCGCCAGAAGCGCGCGCCGCCGCAGGTATTTCTGAGACGCTATTGCGTATCTCAACCGGTATTGAAGATAGTGAAGACTTAATTGCCGATCTGGAAAATGGATTCCGGATCGCAGCCGAGGGGTAAACATGAGTGTGATTGCGCAGGCAGGGGCGAAAGAGCGTCAGCTGCATAAATTTGGTGGGAGTAGTCTGGCGGATGTGAAGTGTTACCTGCGCGTTGCCGGTATTATGGCCGAGTACTCGCAGCCCGGCGATATGATGGTGGTTTCCGCCGCCGGTAGCACCACCAACCAGCTGATCAACTGGCTGAAGCTCAGCCAGACCGATCGCCTCTCTGCGCATCAGGTTCAGCAGGCGCTGCGCCGCTATCAGTCGGATCTGATTAGCGGCCTGTTACCGGCAGACATTGCTGACGGCATGATTGCCGATTTTATCCACGACCTGGAGCGTTTGGCCGGGCTGTTGGATGCGGGCGTCAATGATGCGGTATATGCGGAAGTCGTCGGCCACGGTGAAGTGTGGTCGGCGCGTCTGATGGCGGAAGTCCTGAAGCTGCAAAATATTGACGCCGCCTGGCTCGACGCGCGCGCCTTCTTACGCGCAGAACGCAGCGCCCAGCCGCAGGTCGACGAAGGTTTGTCTTACCCGCTGTTGCAACAACTGCTGGCTCAACATCCGGGTAAACGTCTGGTGGTCACCGGTTTTATCAGCCGCAGTAACGCGGGTGAGACCGTACTGCTGGGGCGTAACGGTTCTGACTATTCGGCAACGCAAATCGGTGCGCTGGCGGGTGTTTCCCGCGTGACCATCTGGAGCGACGTCGCCGGTGTCTACAGCGCCGACCCGCGTAAAGTGAAAGATGCCTGTCTGCTGCCGTTGCTGCGTCTGGACGAGGCCAGCGAGCTGGCACGTCTGGCGGCACCGGTACTGCACACCCGTACGCTGCAGCCGGTTTCCGGTAGCGACATCGACCTGCAATTACGCTGTAGCTACACGCCGGATCAAGGTTCAACGCGCATTGAACGCGTGCTGGCCTCCGGTACCGGCGCACGCATCGTCACCAGCCATGACGACGTCTGCCTGATTGAGTTTCGTGTTCCCGCCAGCCAGGACTTTAAGCTGGCGTACAAAGAAATTGACCAGTTACTTAAGCGTGCGCAGATCCGCCCGCTGGCGGTGGGCGTTCATGCCGATCACCAGTTGCTGCAGTTCTGCTACACCTCGGAAGTTGCCGACAGCGCGCTGAAAATTCTTGATGAAGCCGGTCTACCGGGCGAACTACGCCTGCGTCAGGGGCTGGCGCTGGTGGCGATGGTTGGGGCGGGCGTCACCCGTAACCCGCTGCACTGCCACCGTTTCTGGCAGCAGCTGAAAGGTCAACCGGTTGAGTTCACCTGGCAGTCGGAAGAGGGCATCAGCCTGGTCGCCGTGTTGCGCGCTGGCCCAACCGAAAGCCTGATTCAGGGGCTGCACCAGTCGCTGTTCCGCGCGGAAAAACGTATTGGTCTGGTGCTGTTTGGCAAAGGCAATATCGGTTCCCGCTGGCTGGAACTGTTTGCTCGCGAGCAGGGCACGCTCTCTGCCCGCACCGGATTTGAGTTTGTGCTGGCAGGCGTGGTGGATAGCCGCCGCAGCCTGTTGAGCTACGAAGGGCTTGATGCCAGCCGTGCGCTGGCCTTCTTCGACGACGAGGCGGTTGAACAGGATGAAGAATCATTATTCCTGTGGATGCGCGCCCACCCGTATGACGATTTAGTGGTGCTGGATATTACCGCCAGCGAACAGCTGGCCGATCAGTATCTGGATTTCGCCAGCCATGGTTTCCACGTAATCAGCGCCAACAAACTGGCCGGGGCCAGCAGCAGCGATAAATACCGTCAGATTCACGACGCGTTTGAAAAAACGGGCCGCCACTGGCTGTATAACGCCACCGTCGGTGCAGGCCTGCCGGTGAACCATACCGTGCGCGATCTTATCGACAGCGGCGATAGCATTCTGGCCATCAGCGGTATTTTCTCCGGTACGCTTTCCTGGCTGTTCCTGCAGTTTGATGGCAGCGTGCCGTTCACCGATTTGGTCGATCAGGCGTGGCAGCAGGGGTTAACCGAACCGGACCCGCGCGTTGACCTTTCCGGTAAAGACGTGATGCGTAAGCTGGTGATTCTGGCGCGCGAAGCGGGCTACGACATCGAGCCGGATCAGGTGCGCGTTGAGTCGCTGGTTCCTGCGCACTGTGAAGATGGCTCCATTGATCATTTCTTTGAAAATGGGGATGAGCTGAACGAGCAAATGCTCCAGCGTCTGGAAGCGGCCCAGGAAATGGGGCTGGTGCTGCGCTACGTGGCGCGTTTTGACGCCAACGGCAAAGCGCGTGTTGGCGTGGAAGCGGTGCGCCAGGAGCATCCGCTGGCGGCATTACTGCCGTGCGATAACGTGTTTGCTATCGAAAGCCGCTGGTATCGCGATAACCCGTTGGTTATTCGTGGTCCAGGTGCCGGTCGCGATGTGACCGCTGGGGCTATTCAGTCGGATATCAACCGTCTGGCGCAGCTGCTGTAATCTTCCTCTTCTTATCCGGCCTGCACATCATCCGTAGGCCGGATAAGCGCTTTCTACTGCTTGGCAAACACCTCTTTCGCCGCAAACAGCCCGTTCAAGGCGGCTGGGAATCCGGCGTAAACCGCCATTTGCATAATCACTTCGATAATCTCCTCCTGGGTTAACCCCACGTGCAGCGCGGCGGCAATATGCACCTTGAGTTGAGGCGCAGCGGTGCCCATCGCGGTGAGCGCGGCGACGGTGGCAATTTCACGGCTGCGTAGGTCCAGACCTGGACGCGCGTAAATATCACCAAACGGAAACTCCAGCAGATAGCGAGCAAAATCCGGGGCAATATCTTTTAGGCTGTCCAGGACTGCATCGCCCCCTTTGCCATCAACCTGTTGCAGCATTTTCTGACCGGTAATAAAGCGTTCTGAAGGCATTGTTCGTTCCTCGTTGATAGGGGTATGGCGTGAGGATAGGGCGTGCAGATTGATTTGGATAATACCGATTCCGTGATACCTTTTTGGTATGACGACTTCCGCACTTCACTCTCTCGATATTCGCCTGCTGCGCTACTTTGCGGTGGTGGCGGAAGAGAACAACATGAGCCGCGCGGCGCAGCGACTGTTTATGTCGCAGCCTCCGCTCAGCCGCCACATCCGCCAGCTTGAAGAGCGGCTGGGGCTGACGCTATTTGTTCGCCATACCAAAGGATTGACCCTGACCGAGGAAGGGCAGCGGGTGCTGGCGATCGTCCGTCCGCTGCTGGCGCAGCAGGATAAAACCTACGCCGCGCTCGGCAGGCTTGCGCAAACTGGCACACAGTCGCTGCGTTTGGGGTTGACCACGGCCTTTGAGCAGGGCGTGTTTAGTGAACTGGAAAGGCATCTTGAAGCCCGATTTGAAGCGTTAAGTATTGTGCGCCACGGTTCGCCGGAGCTGGTGCGCCAGGTCCGCCGCGGGAAACTGGACGTCGCGCTGGTGGCGTTGCCGCTAGAGACTGAGGGGCTTTCCGTCATCCCATGTGCTCTACAGGAGCCGCTGATTGCCGCATTGCCTGCTCACTGGCCGGAGGCCGAGGTTGGGGCGCTGGCGCTTAGCGAACTGAATGCGCGGCCGCTGTTTTGGTTTAAGCGTGAGCGGAACCCCGCCTTTTTTGACTATACGCGGGATATTTTCCGTCGCGCGGGCTACGCGCCAGGCTGTATTGAAGAGCCGCTGGAGCATGACATCCTGCTGGCGCGCATTGCCCGTGGTGATGGATTGAGCCTGTTTCCGGCGTCATTTGCCGCGATACAGCGGCAGGGCGTGGTTTTTCGGCCGCTCAGCGACGACACGCTTAACGTGCGTTCAGGGTTGGTGATGCTGGCAGAAAATGAGGCGCGATTGCGCGGGCTGGCCGAACGGCTTTAAGCCGATTCGCGCGCCACTAATTGGCCGGATAGCGTGATGGACTGGCTTTGCAGCGTCGGCTCTTTGAGTTTGCGGATAATCAGCGTCGCCGCCTGGCGGCCGGTCTCTTCGCTGGCCGAGGAGACATAGCTAAACGCAGGTGACGTGAGGTTGATGTGCATCATGTCCTCAAAGCCAATCAGCGCCACCTGCTGAGTCAGAAACACGTCTTTCCCCACGGTGCGACCCACTTTATGAATCCCATCAATACAGCCGATCATTGCATCCGGCGAGTGGCACAACACAGCGGTGATGGCGTTATTGTTTTCCAGCAGCTGGCGCGTGGCGATACTGGCGGCGTGTGTATCATCGCCGCAAGCCGGGGTAAATTCTTCACGCGGTGTAATGCCGTAGCGGGTGAGGGTGTTGCGAAAACCCTCCAGTCGCTGCTGGCGAATCAGGTTGTTGTTCTGCCCGCCGAGATAGGCGATGTAACGATGTCCGCGTTCAATAAGATAGCGCGTGGCCAGGCTTGCCGCCTGTTGGTTATCGCGCAGCACCAGGTTGCAGGCTTCTTTGATTGGCGATTGTGACACTACCACTAACGGCAGCGGGCACTGGCGTATTTGCGCGGGAAGCGTGTCGCGGTTTACATCCGATGCCAGATAAATAACCCCGGCGACGCCCTGCTGCTTAAACGACAGCAGGCAGCGCTCAAGATGTTCATGTTCGTTGAGCGGCTGACCAAGAAAAACCATAAAGCCCTGTGACTCCAGCTCCTGAACAATGCTCGCCATCACTTTGATGGAGAAGCTGTCGCTAAAGTCTCTTAAAATCAGGCCAATAAGATTGGAGGTGTTGGCGCGAAGGTTAGCGGCGGCAATGTTGTGAACATAGCCCAGCTCATTGATGGCAGCCTGCACTTTTTCGATAGTCGCATCGGAGATTTTGCCTTTCTGGCGAAGCACCAGCGACACGGTAGAGACCGAGACGCCCGCCTTTTTTGCGACATCAATAATGCTGACTTTCTTCAAAATCGCTCCCTGAGCAGACCGCTAATCCACAAAAAACAAGAAGGTTCCCATCAGGGACGGGAACCTCCAACCGCTGACAATCTTATGATTATTTGCCAATCATCGTCGACATGGTTTGCGCGATAAATTGCGCTCGCGCGCCAAATATCACCTGAATACCGTTATCGCCGACGAAAACAACACCGCGTGCGCCGATATTATTCAAACCGTCCTTATCCACCGCCTTTTTGTCTTCAACCTCAAGACGCAGTCGCGTGATGCAGGAACCCACGGAGGCGATATTTTGCTCGCCGCCCAGCAGGCCGATGATATCGGTGGCCAGCTCGGTGTCGCTTTTATCGTTGGCGGTCACCGTGGTTTCCGTGCGGCCCGGCGTTTTGACGTCGAAACGGCGAATCACAAAGCGGAAGGTGAAGTAGTAAATCAGCCCCATCGGCACGCCAACGATAATGGCGTTGAGGAAGTTGGTCTGATAACCGTTAAACGACGGCAGGATACCGAACGAGATGTAGTCGATAAGCCCGGCGGAGAACGACTTGGCGATGTGCGCATGCAGCAGGTACATCACCATGTAGGAGAGACCGGCCATGATGGCGTTAAAGACGTAGAGAATCGGTGCCACGAAGATAAAGGTGAACTCCACCGGCTCGGTGATCCCGGTCAGGAAGCAGGTCAGCGCGGCGGAGAACAGAATACCGGCGGCGATTTTCTTATTCTTGGTATGCGCTTCGTGGTACATCGCCAGACACGCTGCCGGCAGCGCGAACAGCATCAGCGGGAATTCGCCCTGCATGAACTTGCCGGCATCCTGGTAGGTGTCGCTGCTGAAGGATTTCACACCCTCTTCCAGCATTTTGAACCAGATAGTCTGGTCGCCATGAATGACCTGGCCTGCGTGGGTGGTGTAATCGCCAAACGAGTACCAGAACGACGGGTACCAGATATGGTGCAGCCCTAGCGGGATCAGCGCGCGTTCTACCAGGCCGAAGATAAAGGTCGACGCGGCCTGATTATCGCCGTTGATAATCACCGACAGTGCGTCGATCCCCGCCTGAATATGCTGCCAGATGTACGGCAGAATCAGCCCGAGGATAAACGACAGCAGGGCGGTGGCGATGGCGACGAAACGCTTGCCGGAGAAGAAGCCGAGGAACTCTGGCAGCTGCATTTTATGGAAGCGGTTATAGCACCAGGCGGCAAGGATACCGCAGATCAGGCCGCCAAAGACGCCCATCTGCAGAGTTGGAATACCGACCACCATCGCGTATTTCCCGCCTTGCCCCGCCATTTCAGGGGTAATGCTGAGAACCGTACTGATGGTGATGTTGGTGACAAAGACCGAAACGGCCGCCGACAGTGCCGCGATACCAGACTCAGAAGCCAGCCCAACCGCGGAACCGATAGCGAACAGCATCGGCAGGTTGTCGAAAATAATCCCGCCTGCGTTCATCATCAGCGGCAGATGGAATTTATCCCCGAACGCCAACAGCAGACCGGCCGCCGGCAGCAGCGAGATCGGCAGCATCAGCGCGCGACCAATCATCGACAGTTTAGAAAGCGATTTAATAACACTCGATATCAGACTCATACTGATTTCCCCCGAATAGCCGCCTCTGCGTGCGTGCTTTTCTTAACCCTGTTTATAGTGAGTATAACGTTTTAGTAGAACGTTCTACTTATCGTGAAACAACCCATTAACGTCTGCAATAGAATTTTGTTTTCGGCGTGCGGTGTATGAGAAATATGCGATGCACATCGCAATTTTGAATTCACAGAAACAGTGTGGGTAAGCGGCTTTGATTACTTCAGGTGGGCATTATAGTCCCGAGCTAGCGCCTGAATATTGCGAGTCACGCGGCCAGCGCAAAAGCGGGCACTTTGCTGGAATGTTTCCTGCTGTTGAAGCCAGCTTAGGAAAAACCGGCTGGCATTCAGGTTAACTTGAGACCCGTTGTCTAAATGGGTATCGGTTAGCGAGCAGATCATTTTATGGTTCTGGCCTTGCTCCCAATGCTGCCACGGGTTTTGCCACCATCCCAGGAAGGTTTTCCCCTGTAGCCGCCAGTTGCGGGTTTCCTGCTCGTCATGGATATCTTCTTCAACAAACCAAAGCGATCCCTGGCGCTGGCGAAATTGCTCGGACCATACGGTGATTACCGCACCACGTAAGAAACATTCATGAGCAACGATATGGGTCCTGACATTAGGAAAGCGTATTTTAAGCACGCGAAAATGGCCGTGTGCTGTAATCACGGGGCGAAGAATCATCCCGCGGACGTTGCGCTTTAGAGATGATGCCCCGTACTGGACTTCATCAAACTGGCTGCGTTGAAAGAATTGACGTTCATTTTGTGCAACGCGTTGCATGACATCGCGCTGTTTATGGAAGGCAGGTGATAAGCCCTGCCAGCGATAGTGCAGCGATGCACCAGCGGAATGTGGCGTAAAGTTACTGGAAATATGGATAATATTGCCGCGAATGGCATCAAAACTGAGTAAAAAGTAAAGATTCTGTGCCGCCCTCGCTCCCTGGAAGGGGACGATCAGCGGAACGCTGCAAATAGCCTCTGGTGCAGCGATATTCTCGAGAGGCTGCTGCTTCGGTGTCCACACCTTTTTGCAGTACTGGCACTGGAGTCGCTGGTTACCTCCGGGATTATGGCCGTAGCGAATCACTTCGGCATGATAGCAATCCGGGCAAAAGTGGCCGTATTTCAGGGCATGCCCCGACAGATACGCGGAAGCCCAGCCGCGAAACTCAGTGTCGTTGAACAGCGGTGGATAGCTGCCACATGCCTGACAGTGCAGCGCCGGATAACCTAGTCGATAGTCTGGCCAGCGATAGTCCGGTGACGTGGGTTGCCCCAAATTACGGCAACCAAACGTTTTGCAGGTATTAATCGTGAATAGAGAGAGCATCGCGCCACCAACGATTTCAGCAGGTCGTTGATTCTGCTCTGCCACTATCACCCACCGCTGTGATTGCTCTCACATAAAAAAACCTTTCAGAACGTAATTTAGCCATTCCTCATATGACTGAAAGGGATTGATTATGAAATTAAAAATGATTGCGGCCAGCGTCCTGTTAACGCTGCCATTCTGGGTCTGTGCGAAAGACGTCACGCTTATTTATACCAACGATCTCCATGCTCACGTGGAGCCTTATAAAGTGCCATGGATTGCCGACGGCAAGCGTGATATTGGCGGCTGGGCGAATATCACCACTCTGGTGAAGCAGGAGAAAGCCAAAAACAAGGCAACATGGTTTTTTGATGCGGGAGACTATTTTACCGGGCCTTATATCAGCAGCATGACCAAGGGCAAGGCGATTATCGACATCATGAACACCATGTCGTTTGATGCGGTCACCATGGGGAACCATGAATTCGATCATGGCTGGGATAACACGTTGCTCCAGTTGAGCCAGGCGAAGTTCCCGATTGTACAGGGCAATATTTTCTATCAGAACAGCAACAAAATGTTCTGGGATAAGCCCTACACCATCATCGAAAAAGACGGGATTAAGATTGGCGTTATTGGCCTGCATGGCGTGTTTGCCTTTGATGATACGGTGTCCGCGGCGATGCGCGTCGGTATTGAAGCGCGCGATGAGGTTAAGTGGTTGCAGCACTATATCGACGAGTTAAAAGGTAAAGTGGATCTGACCGTAGCGCTGATTCATGAAGGGGTTCCGGCGCGTCAGTCCAGCCTTGGAAATACCGATGTTCGTCGAGCGCTGGATAAAGATATCCAGACGGCGAGCAAGGTTAAAGGGCTGGATATCTTGATTACCGGCCATGCGCACGTTGGTACGCCAGAGCCGATTAAAGTCGGCAATACGCTGATCTTATCGACTGACAGTGGTGGAATTGATGTCGGCAAACTGGTTCTGGATTACAAAGAGAAGCCGCATCAATTCATGGTGAAGCACTTTGAACTGAAGACAATTTTTGCTGATGAGTGGAAACCTGACCCACAAACCAAACAGGCCATTGATGGCTGGAATAAAAAGCTCGATCAACTGGTGCAGCAGAAGGTTGCTCAGATACCCGTTGAACTGACCCGTGCCTACGGCGAATCATCTTCATTGGGAAATCTGGCGGCGGATGCGCTGAAGATTGCCGCAGGTAAAGAAACCCAGTTAGCGCTAACCAACTCCGGCGGGATTCGCAATGAGATCCCGGCTGGTGTGGTGACGATGGGTGACATTATCAGCACCTTCCCATTCCCTAACGATCTGGTAACGATGGATTTGACCGGCAAGCAGCTTCGTAGTTTGATGGAGCATGGCGCAGGCTTAAGCAACGGGGTATTGCAGGTATCTGCAGGTCTGGAGATGCAATACGACAGCTCTAAACCCGTTGGGCAGCGGGTGACTCTGCTGAAGCTTAACGGTAAAGCCATTGATGATGCTGCGGTATATCGCATTGCCACTAACAGCTTCCTTGCTGATGGTGGCGATGGCTTCGCCGCCTTTGCTGAAGGCAGCACGCGCAACATCACGGGGGGCTATGACGTCTCTAATGCCGTTGTCGATTACTTCAAAGCGGGAAATACGCTGACCGATGAGCAACTCCACGGCATGCGCGTGAAGGATGTGAAGTAGCTAACTTGTTCGCCGCAGAGTAGAGACTCTGCGGCGCCAGATGAATTAATTTCACCTTCGCTGAGTATTACTCACTTTTTAAACCGATCTTTCTATTGACGCCTGTCTCCTTTTGCGGCATTTTTACATCCAGACGTCTAAACGGATGGATGTTTACAACACAACAATAATGACACGCGATTGATGAGGTAAGGTATGAGCTTTTTTCACGCCAACCAGCGGGAAGCGCTGAACCAGAGTCTGGCCGAAGTTGGGCAGATTAACGTTTCCTTTGAGTTTTTCCCGCCGCGCACCAGTGAAATGGAGCAAACCCTGTGGAACTCTATCGATCGCCTAAGCAGCCTGAAGCCGAAGTTTGTTTCGGTGACCTACGGGGCAAACTCCGGTGAACGCGACCGTACGCACAGCATTATTAAAGGCATTAAAGACCGTACCGGTCTGGAAGCCGTGCCGCACCTGACCTGCATTGACGCCAGCCGTGATGAACTGCGTGCTATCGCCCAGGACTACTGGAACAATGGCATTCGCCACATTGTGGCCCTGCGCGGTGACCTGCCGCCGGGCAGCGGCAAGCCGGACATGTATGCTGCCGACCTGGTGACGCTGCTAAAAGACGTCGCGGATTTTGATATCTCCGTTGCCGCTTATCCGGAAGTGCACCCGGAAGCGAAAAGCGCTCAGGCCGACCTGCTTAACCTGAAACGTAAAGTGGACGCCGGGGCTAACCGCGCGATCACCCAGTTCTTCTTCGATGTCGAAAGCTACCTGCGTTTTCGCGACCGCTGCGTAACCGCCGGTATCGACGTGGAAATTATCCCTGGTATTTTGCCGGTATCGAACTTCAAACAGGCGAAGAAATTTGCCGACATGACCAACGTGCGCATTCCTTCCTGGATGTCGCAGATGTTCAACGGTCTGGATGATGATGCTGAAACCCGCAAGCTGGTGGGCGCGAATATCGCCATGGATATGGTGAAAATTCTCAGCCGTGAAGGGGTGAAGGACTTCCACTTCTACACCCTGAATCGTGCAGAGATGAGCTACGCCATCTGCCATACGCTGGGCGTGCGCCCGGCGTAACCTGTAAGCAGAAGGTGTTAACGCTTTCTCTTGCGAATCACATCAAGCAGCCCGCGGCGGGCTGTTCGAGATAAAAGCCCTGTTTAGACAGGGCTTTTGCGCAGTATAGTAACGGTCATCACATCACTGTTACGGACCCACCATGTCTACCGAAGGGAAAAGCAATCCGCTGGCGCTTGTCGGCCTGCTCGCGCTGACGCTTATCTGGAGCTACAGCTGGATTGCGATGAAACAGGTGACGCTTTACATTGGCGCCTTCGATTTCACGGCACTTCGCTGCATTTTTGGCGCGATTTTGCTGTTTATCGTGTTATTTCTTCGCGATCGCGGTATGCGACCTACGCCCTTTGGCTACACGCTGGTTATCGCCTTACTGCAAACCTGCGGCATGATTGGGCTCGCCCAGTGGGCGCTGATGAGCGGCGGTGCGGGCAAAGTCGCCATTCTCACCTACACCATGCCGTTTTGGGTAGTCATTCTGGCGGCGCTGTTTCTCGGCGAACGCATGCGTCGGTTGCAATATGGCGCTATCGGCGTAGCGGCGGTGGGGCTATGTCTGGTGATGCAACCGTGGCAGCTCGACCTGACCTCGCTGAAAAGTGCACTGCTGGCGATTCTCTCCGGTATCAGCTGGGGTGCGAGCGCGATTGTCGCTAAACGTCTGTATCAGCGCCACCCAGGGCTCGATCTGCTGGCGCTGACCAGTTGGCAGATGCTCTATGCTGCGCTGGTGATGAGCGTGGTGGCGCTACTGGTACCGCAACGACCTATCGACTGGCAGCCGGGCGTCTTCTGGGCGTTGGGCTATAGCGCTATCCTGGCAACGGCATTGGCCTGGAGTCTCTGGCTGTATGTTCTGCGTAATCTTCCCGCTAGCATTGCTAGTCTGAGTACGCTGGCCGTACCGGTCTTTGGCGTACTGTTTTCCTGGTGGCTATTGGGTGAAAAGCCAGGCAGCCTGGAAAGCTGCGGTATTGTGCTGATTGTCTGCGCATTAGCGATTGTCAGCCTTAAAAAGCGGACTTCTCAGCTACGCAGTACCCGCTGAGGATTAAGTAATTCCTTACATTTTTCATGGGTTATTATTAATTTTCCCTATCGATCACAGTAGATTACCGCGCAATATGTAAGGATAAAGCTGACCTGCGCAGAAATTCCTCTCTGACAAGGGAAAAATAAGAGGAATTAACTATCAAATCCGTGGGTCATTTCAGCTATAACTTATCAGCATGGGTGTATATCTTAATGATAAATACTGTAAGGGAGCATAGTGATGAGCACGCCAGACGATACCCAGAACGCAGGTAAATGTCCTTTCCACCACGGTGGTGGACACGATCAGAGCGCAGGCGCAGGCACCAGTAGCAAAGACTGGTGGCCGAAGCAGCTCCGCGTTGATCTTCTTAATCAGCATTCCAATCGATCCAACCCGCTGGGCGAGGATTTCGATTACCGCAAAGAATTCAGCAAACTGGACTACTCCGCGTTAAAAGGTGATATCCGCGCGCTGCTAACCGATTCTCAATCCTGGTGGCCAGCCGACTGGGGCAGCTACGTAGGGCTGTTTATCCGCATGGCATGGCACGGTGCGGGCACCTACCGTTCACTGGACGGTCGTGGTGGCGCTGGCCGTGGTCAGCAACGTTTCGCCCCGCTGAACTCCTGGCCAGACAACGTGAGCCTGGATAAGGCGCGCCGTCTGCTGTGGCCAATCAAACAAAAATACGGCCAGAAAATTTCCTGGGCTGACCTGTATATCCTCGCGGGTAACGTGGCGCTGGAAAACTCCGGCTTCCGTACCTTCGGCTTCGGTGCCGGTCGTGAAGATGTGTGGGAACCGGATCTGGACGTCAACTGGGGTGATGAAAAAGCCTGGCTGGCGCACCGTGACCCAGAAGAGCTGGCGAAACGTCCGCTGGCCGCGACAGAAATGGGCCTCATTTATGTGAACCCGGAAGGACCAAATGCCAGCGGTGAACCGCTGTCAGCGGCGGCGGCGATTCGCGCCACCTTCGGTAACATGGGGATGGACGACGAAGAGACCGTGGCGCTGATCGCCGGTGGTCATACGCTGGGTAAAACTCACGGCGCGGCGGAAGCTACGCACGTCGGGGCCGACCCGGAAGCTGCGCCAATTGAATCGCAGGGCCTTGGCTGGGCAAACAGCTTCGGCAGCGGCGCTGGCGCGGACGCGATTACGTCCGGTCTGGAAGTGGTCTGGACACAGACGCCAACCCAGTGGAGCAACTACTTCTTCGAGAACCTGTTCAAATACGAATGGGTGCAGACCCGCAGCCCGGCTGGCGCAATCCAGTTTGAAGCGGTGGATGCACCGGACCTGATCCCAGACCCGTTCGACCCGTCGAAAAAACGTAAACCAACCATGTTGGTGACTGACCTGACGCTGCGCTTCGATCCGGACTTCGAGAAGATTTCTCGTCGTTTCCTTAACGACCCGCAGGCCTTTAACGAAGCTTTTGCCCGCGCGTGGTTCAAACTGACCCACCGTGATATGGGGCCAAAAGCGCGCTACATCGGCCCGGAAGTACCAAAAGAAGATCTGATTTGGCAGGATCCGCTGCCGCATCCGTTCTTCCAGCCATCCGCTGATGATATCGAAAGCCTGAAGGCTGAGATTGCGGCTTCTGGCCTGACCGTGAGTGAGCTGGTTTCCGTGGCCTGGGCTTCGGCTTCCACCTTCCGCGGCGGTGACAAACGCGGCGGCGCGAACGGTGCACGTCTGGCGCTGGCTCCGCAGAGAGGCTGGGACGTTAACGCCACGGCGGCACGCGTTCTGCCGGTGCTGGAAGGCATCTATAAGTCGGCGCACAAAGCGTCGCTGGCCGATATTATCGTGCTGGCAGGCGTTGTTGGCGTCGAGAAGGCGGCGCAGGCGGCTGGTGTGAACATCAAGGTGCCATTTGCTCCGGGCCGCGTAGATGCGCGCCAGGATCAGACGGATATCGAGATGTTTGAGCTGCTCAAACCGATTGCCGATGGTTTCCGTAACTATCGTGCAGCACCGGGCGAAGCGACGACTGAATCTCTGCTGATTGATAAAGCACAGCTGCTGACGCTGACTGCACCGGAAATGACGGTGCTGGTAGGCGGCCTGCGCGTGCTGGGCGCGAACTTTGATGAAAGCCAGCACGGTGTTCTGACCGACAACGTGGGCGTACTCAGCACCGATTTCTTTAGCAATCTGCTGGATATGCGCACCGAGTGGAAAGCGACCGATGCCTCTTCAGAACTGTTCGAAGGCCGCGATCGCGCCAGTGGTGAAGTGAAATACACCGCCACCCGTGCTGACCTGGTCTTCGGCTCCAACGCCGTACTGCGCGCGCTGGCGGAAGTTTATGCTTCCAGCGATGCGAAAGAGAAGTTTGTGAAAGACTTCGTGGCGGCTTGGGTGAAAGTGATGAACCTGGATCGTTTTGACCTGCTGTAAGGGTTAAAACGAGATAAAAAAATCCCCGCTTACGCGGGGATTTTTGTTTGTGGCGTTCGGTGAGGGAAAATTACTCCCACTCGTGCAGGAAACGCTGCCCATACTGGTCGGCAACCAGCAGCGCCGCGTAAACGCGGTCAGGATCGGCGCCGCCAGGCATGTTGTGAATGGTCTCGCCTTCCGCGCAGGCGGCTTCCGCCACCAGACGCATTTTCGCCGGGATATCCTCTTTGATATCCAGCTGTGCCAGGGTAATCGGCAAGCCAACGCTGTGGCACAGTGCGGCAACGGTTTCAATCTCATCCACCGAAGCGTTTTCCAGAACCAGCTGGGTCAGCGTGCCAAACGCGACTTTTTCGCCGTGATAGAAGTGGTGTGCGTCCGGGATTGCCGTCATGCCGTTGTGAATAGCATGCGCCGCCGCCAGACCGCCGCTTTCAAAGCCGACGCCGCTAAGGTAGGTGTTAGCCTCGATAACCCGCTCCAGCGCTGGGGTGACCACGTGCTGCTCGGCGGCGAGCATCGCTTTTTCACCTTCTTCAATCAGCGTGTTGTAGCACAATTCGGCGAGTGCCAGCGCGGCCTGAGTGCATTGACCTCCGGCCATGGTGGTGGCTCCGCTGCGCGAGCAAGCGCGAGCTTCAAACCAGGTGGCCAGCGCATCGCCAATCCCGGCAGCCAGCAGACGGGCTGGGGCACCGGCGACAATTTTGGTGTCGACGATAACCATGTTTGGGTTATGCGGCAGCATCAGGTAGCGATCAAATTCGCCGTCATCGGTATAGAGCACGGAGAGCGCGCTGCAAGGGGCATCGGTGGAAGCGATGGTGGGTACAATGGCGACCGGCAGATTCATAAAGTGGGCCAGCGCTTTGGCGGTATCCAGCGTTTTCCCGCCGCCGATGCCTAAAATGGCGCTGCATTTGGCGCTATTCGCCACATCCTGCAGACGGTTGATTTCGTTTTGCGAACATTCGCCGCCAAACGGGGCGATTTCGACAGACAGCCCCGCGCCGGCCAGGCTTTTGCGCAGTTTCTCTTCAGCAAATCCCAGCACAAACTTGTCGCCGACGACCAGCCAGCTGTTGGCCATTGGCGTTAAGTAATCGCCAAGACGCGTGATGACGTCGGCGCCCTGAATATACTTACCTGGTGATTGAATAATGCGATCCATACATTTCTCCCCTACAGGTTTAGATTTCCGAATGCGTTTTTCCAGTCTTGCTCGAACTTCTCTATAGCTGACTCTACCGCGGGCGTGCCGAGCATTTGTTGCGCTACATCTAAAGGAAGGGTGATGGCTTCACATCCTGTTAATAAACAGTCCAGCGCCTGGCGAGGCGTTTTAAAGCTGGCTGCCAGCACTTTGCTGTCAGGCGCGTGCAGCTCCAGCAGAGACTGCAGCTCTTGCACCATGCGGATACCGTCGCCGCCCTGGGCATCAACGCGGTTGACGTAAGGGGCTACGTACTTCGCACCGGCGAGCGCTGCCAGTAGGCCCTGTGAGGCGCTGTATACGGCGGTGCCCAGTGTAGTAATCCCCTCTTTTTTCAGAAGCTTAATTGCGGCCAGACCTTCTGCTGTCACCGGAACCTTGACCACAATGCCAGGAATGGCGTCATGGAGTTTGCGGGCATCGGCGACCATGCCGTCGGCGTCGCGGCTCATGGTCTGGGCAAACAGCGTCCCGTTTTCACCGATGGCGTGTTTCAGGCGTGGCAGCACGTCCCAGATAGACTCGCGGCTGGCGGCGACAATGCTCGGGTTGGTGGTCACGCCGGCAATCGGAAAAATACGGGCCAGGCGTTCAACTTCCTGCACATTGGCGGTATCCAGATACAGTTCCATGCTATTTCCTCTTAAAGTTCCAGTTCATGTTGCAGCAGGCTGGCAATGGCGTCGGCAGAGGCGGCGTTAACCAGAGAGTTGCGGAATTCGGCATGCATGATGCGACGTGCCAGGCGCGAGAAAATGCGCATGTGCTGATCGCCAGCGGCATGTTTATTGAGCGTCAGCATAATAATGAACTGCGCTTCTTCATCGCCCCAGGCGACGGGAGCGGGCAGCCGGGCGACGCTGATGGTCGATTGTTCGATATGCTCGGACTTGCTGTGCGGAATGGCAAAGCTAAAGCCCAGCCCGGTGGAGAAGACGGCTTCACGCGCCCATAAATCGGCTTCCAGCTTGCGCGGGTAGCGGCAGCGCCCGGCGAGCAGCAGGTTGTCGGTCATCCCCTTGATAACCTCTTCTTTGCTGCGCCAGTCGTTATCCAGCGAGATGCAGCGCGGGGTAATCAGCGGCGCATCCTGTTGACTCATGCGGAACTGGGCCAGCAGATGCTCTACTTCCAGCGAGGTGCGACAGGCCATGGCCTGATTGAGTAACTGGCGGCAGGCGCGGCTGTCGAGCTGCGCCAGGCGTGCTTTGGTCGCGGGAATCGACGGTGCGCGCATGCTGATTTCATCCAGCCCCAGTCCCACCAACAACGGCAGCACCGAGCCTTTCGCTCCCAGCTCGCCGCACAGGCCAATCCATTTCCCCTGACGGTGCACTGCCTGCACGGCGAAATCGAGTGCGCGCAGGAAGGCCGGGTTCAGGCTGTTGTAATGGCGGGTCACCTTGGCGTTGTCGCGGTCCACCGCCAGCAAATACTGCGTCAGGTCATTGCTGCCGATGCTAAAGAAATCAATCTCTTCGCAGCACTGATCGATGATAAACATCACCGACGGCACTTCCAGCATGATGCCCAGCGGGATGCGTTCATCAAACGCCACGTGCTCGCTGCGGAGCTGCTGTTTGGCTTCGGCCACTTTCTCTTTAACCCAGAGGATCTCTTCCATTGAGGAGATCATCGGGATCATGATTTTCAGGCTGCCGTGCGCCGAGGCGCGCAGGATGGCCCGTAGCTGAGTGGTGAAAAGCTGCGAGTACTCTTCATAAATACGTACCGCGCGGTAGCCGAGGAACGGATTGTTTTCTGCCGGAATATTGAGGTAGTCCACCGGCTTGTCGCCGCCGATATCCATGGTACGAATAATAATGCTGCGCCCGTCAGCGGATTCCAGCGCCTGACAAAAAATGTTGTACAGCTCGCTTTCGCTCGGCTCGCTGGTGCGATCCATATAGAGCATTTCGGTGCGGAACAGACCTACCGCTTCCGCGCCGTTGCCAAATGCCGCCTGTGCTTCCACCGAATGAGCAATATTGGCGGCCACTTCAAGGCGAATGCCATCGGCGCTGCGCGCTTCTTTGTCTAGCCACTCACTTTGCTGCTCGCGAATCGCTGCCTGTAGGCGCGACTCCTGCTGGTAATAGCGGGTGATGGCCTCGGTGGGAGCAACAACGACAGCGCCAGCGTTGCCGTCGAGATAGACCGTCTGATTCTGCCACGGCGTCAGCGCTGAAATATCCACGCCTACGAGCGTCGGAATATTAAAGGAGCGAGCAAGGATGACGGTATGTGAGGTCGTCCCGCCGCTTTCCAGCAGCAGACCTTTGAGCAGCGTTTTATCCAGTTCGAGGAACTGGCTTGGAGTCAACTCTTCGGCGACGCAGATAGACGGCTGAGTGAGCTGCCCCGGCGCCGGGAAGCGCTGTTCGCCATAAATATGCTGTAGCAGCTGGAAGCCCACGTCGCGCATATCGAGTGCGCGTTCCTGCAAATAGCTGCTGCTGGAGCGGGCAAATTCGTCGCAGAAGTGACGGGTGCTTTCGATGATCGCTTCGGCACAGCTTAGGCCGCCGTTCACACCGGCCAACAAATGCTGACGCAGCGAGGTGTCGGTGGCCAGCGAGCGGTGAGCTTCAAGAATCGCGCTGGCGGTACTGTCGTTTTCCAGCAGGCGCAGCTCCAGCGTTTTGACCAGCATGGTTAAGCCGCTATCGAGAGCGGATTGCTCCTGCTCCGGGTTTTTTGCTGGCGGCAGCTCGCCGAGGTTGTTGAAGTCCAGTGCGGCAAGAGGCGTTAGCACGCCGCCTGCGCTACCGCTACAGACAGGTTGAGCGCGAAAAAGCGTGGGGTTTAAACGGGTTAAGGATTCTGGCAGCGCTTCTTGCTCTACGCTGGCCGCCTGTGCCAACGGCGCGTCGCACAGCGGGAATTCTTCTTTGAGCCATACGGCGAGGTGTTGATGGGCGGCTTGCTCATCAGCACCGCTTATCAGCAGCTGGCAGCTATCGCCCGCCAGCGTGTCGGTGCCGATGATCGCCAGCGCACTTTTAGCGTTGCCCTTACGGTTCGTACGCAGGTTATGCCATTCAATATCGCAGCTAAATGTGTTGCACAGCGTTTCGACATGGCTGGCAGGACGGGCGTGTACGCCATTCGGTAATTCGCAGACAAATTCAACAACCAACGTCATAACCCTATCTCCCAAATCATTCGATATGGGTAACAGAATAGGGGGCTTGTTATCGGCACGGCTATCTGACATTTATGTCAAAAACTGGACAAATGTATGGTTCACTAGAAAATGCGAGCGACCTCACACGTTGCTCTCTCTGCTTATAAATACACAGTTGATGCCAACTTTAGAGGTCGCTCGCATTTTTCTTCGGACATTACAAAAATCCAGTAAATGCACTTTTTATCCACTGTCTGTCCCGCCGCCAATTGCCTATTGTTTGCCACAACACCTTAATAGACATGGGCTCATAAAGCCCAGGAGCGACTGATGAAAGAATTAGTGCAAATACTCAGAAATACCCGTCAGCATTTGATGACGGGCGTGTCGCACATGATCCCGTTTGTCGTAGCGGGCGGTATCTTACTGGCGGTTTCCGTCATGCTGTACGGCAAGGGTGCCGTGCCGGATGTCGCCACCGATCCTAACCTGAAAAAACTGTTTGATATTGGTGTCGCGGGCCTGACGCTGATGGTGCCATTCCTCGCCGCCTACATCGGCTACTCCATCGCCGAGCGCTCCGCGCTGGCACCCTGCGCGATCGGTGCGTGGGTGGGCAATAGTTTCGGTGCTGGTTTCTTTGGCGCGCTGATCGCCGGGATTATCGGCGGTATCGTCGTTTACTACCTGAAGAAAATCCCGGTGCATAAAGTTTTGCGCTCGGTGATGCCTATTTTCGTTATCCCGATTATCGGTACGCTGATTACCGCAGGCATCATGATGTGGGGCCTGGGCGAGCCGGTCGGCATGCTGACCAACAGCCTGACCCACTGGCTGCAAGGCATGCAAGCCGGCAGCATCGTGGTGCTGGCGGTGATTATGGGGCTAATGCTGGCGTTCGATATGGGCGGCCCGGTGAACAAAGTGGCCTACGCCTTTATGCTGATTTGCGTTTCTCAGGGTGTCTATACCGTGGTGGCTATCGCCGCTGTCGGTATCTGCGTACCGCCGCTGGGGCTGGGTTTAGCCACGCTTATCAACCGTAAAAACTTCAATAATGAAGAACGCGAAGCCGGCAAAGCGGCGCTGGTGATGGGCTGCGTCGGTGTGACCGAAGGGGCGATTCCTTTTGCCGCCGCTGACCCGCTGCGCGTTATCCCGTCCATCATGCTGGGCTCCGTATGCGGTGCCACTACCGCTGCGCTGATGGGAGCACAGTGCTACGCCGGATGGGGCGGTTTGATTGTCCTGCCGGTGGTGGAAGGCAAGTTGGGCTACCTGCTGGCGATTGTGGTGGGTGCGGTGGTCACTGCCGTGAGCGTCAACCTGCTGAAAAGTCTGGCGCGTAAGAACAAAAAAGCGGCCGTCGAAAAAGAGGACGACCTGGATTTAGATTTCGAAATTAACTAATTGAGAAGGTAAAGATTATGACCAATATTATTGCGGTAACGGCTTGCCCTTCCGGCGTGGCACACACCTATATGGCAGCGGAAGCGCTGGAAAGCGCGGCAAAATCAAAAGGCTGGAACGTGAAGGTTGAAACACAGGGGTCGATTGGTCAAGAAAATGAGCTGACGGCAAGCGACGTTGCGGCCGCGGACATGGTGATTCTGACCAAAGATATCGGCATCAAGTTTGAAGAGCGTTTCGCGGGCAAAACGATTGTGCGGGTTAATATTAGCGATGCGGTTAAACGTGCCGACGCTATTATGAATAAGATTGAGGCTCACTTATCGCAGAGCGCTTAAGACGAGCTTCGATATCATCAACATACATTACTGGTGGGCGCGAAATTGATTATTTGCGCCCGCCTACGTGTGTTTTCTGCAAGGAGAGGACGATGACGGCAACGAGCGGACGAATGTTAGTAGCGGTAACGGCCTGCGTAAGCGGGGTCGCTCATACCTATATGGCGGCTGAACGTCTGGAAAAACTCTGCCAGCAGGAAAAGTGGAGCATAAAAATTGAAACCCAAGGGGCGCTGGGGATTGAAAACGCGCTGACAGAAGATGATATCCGTCGGGCGGATGCGGTGTTGCTGATAACCGATATTGAGCTTAACGGCGCGGACCGCTTTATCCAGAGTCGCTACGTACAGTCCGGGATTAGTGCTTTCTTACGCGAACCGCAGAAGGTGATGAGCGCGGTACGTAAGCTGCTGTCTGCGCCACAGCATACGCACATTATTCTGCCGTAGTGAGTTGGCTGTGATACTGGCGGCGATACTCAGACGGCGAGCGATCGGTATTTTTGCGAAACAGCCGGCAGAAGTAGTTGCTGTCGACAAAGCCACAGGCATGAGCAATCTCTTTTACCTTCAGGTCATACCCTTTCAACAGCCTTCTGGCGTGCTCCAGGCGGGTATGGTTGAGGTACTCGTTAAACCCCATAATCCCGTTTTTCTGGAACAGATGTGACAGATAGTTGGGTGAAATATAGAACGCCTGCGCCACCGATTCTCGGGTCAATGGTTCGGCAAAGTGGGTATCGATGTATTCGCGGATAGCATCAAACAGCGCCTGACTGCGCGAAGAGGTCTGGATTTGGCTGCTGAGTAGGTCGGCGCAGTGGCTAATCAGGCTGCTGGCAGTCAGCCGGGCGGTTTGTTGATCCTGCGGCTGCATTTGAATCTCGCCCATGGTTTGCAGCAGGAATGAGCCCACACGCGGCCCACGGCGCGCAACGTGTTGCTTCGAGACGTTTCTTAACTGACTTCCATCCCACTGTTGAACGCTAAATCCTAGCTGTTGCTTACCAAACAGTATGCTCAGGGTGGTGGCGGGCTGATCCCATAGCGGATAGTTCCAGCCGCCGGCCGGGACATATAGCGCGTCCAGCCCATTCATTCGCACCTCGTCACCATGAAGCCCAGCGTCCGCCAGTTGCCCCGAAAGCACAATCTCCAGGCGAGGGAACTCGACCTGAAATGCCATCTCCGGCGCTGGCATATGACCTACGGCAAACCAGATTTTTTGCAGCGGAGTGGTGCCTGAGGCAATGTGGGAAAGCAGTGGGTTGATGTCGAAAAACATGAGGCTCCCTGTCGTTATTTACAACGTAGAAACCTTAACCGAGGGTATAAAAAAAGGCCACAAAGAATGTGGCCTTTTGCTGCTGGCTTCACTGTCCCCATGGTATTACTGCTTACGGGGACGGTGTGAATGATTAACCGGTGTTACGCATACCGGCGGCAACGCCCGCGATAGTGACCATCAGTGCCTGCTCAACGTTAGGGTCCGGCTCCTGGCCTTCTTCTTCCGCTTTACGTGAACGGTGCAGCAGTTCGGCCTGCAGGACGTTCAGCGGGTCGGTGTAGATGTTACGCAGCTGGATAGATTCGGCAATCCACGGCAGGTCGGCCATCAGGTGTGCATCATTGGCGATATCGAGCACTACTTTGATGTCGGCTTCCAGCAGGTCGCGCAGTTCGGTACCCAGCGCCCACAGTTCCGGTTTCACCAGACGCTGATCGTAGTATTCCGCCAGCCACAGGTCAGCCTTCGAATACACCATCTCCAGCATGCCCAGGCGGGTTGAGAAGAACGGCCAGTCGCGGCACATGGTTTCCAGCTTGCTCTGTTTACCGTCTTCGACCACTTTTTGCAGTGCGGCACCGGCACCCAGCCAGGCTGGCAGCATCAGGCGGTTCTGGGTCCAGGCGAAGATCCACGGAATGGCGCGCAAAGACTCCACGCCACCGGTTGGACGACGTTTTGCCGGACGCGAACCCAGAGGCAGTTTACCCAGCTCCTGTTCCGGCGTAGCGGAACGGAAGTAAGGGACGAAATCTTTGTTTTCACGCACATAGCCACGGTACATCTCGCAGGAGATATCCGACAGCTCGTCCATGATGCCGCGCCACTCTTCCTTCGGTTCCGGCGGTGGCAGCAGGTTGGCTTCCAGAATGGCGCTGGTGTACAGCGACAGGCTGCTGACGGTAACTTCCGGCAGGCCGTATTTAAAGCGGATCATCTCGCCCTGTTCGGTGACGCGCAGCCCACCTTTCAGGCTTCCCGGAGGCTGGGACAGCAGCGCGGCGTGAGCCGGTGCGCCGCCGCGGCCGATAGAACCGCCGCGCCCGTGGAACAGCGTCAGCTCAATGCCGGCTTTCTCACAGGTTTTGATCAGCGCGTCCTGCGCCTGGTACTGCGCCCAGGAGGCGGCCATTACGCCCGCATCTTTTGCCGAGTCAGAATAGCCAATCATGACCATCTGTTTGCCCTGGATAAAGCCGCGATACCAGTCGATGCTCAGCAGCTGCGTCATCACGTCGTCGGCGTTGTTGAGGTCGTCCAGCGTTTCGAACAGCGGAGCAACCGGCAGCGCGAACGGGATACCCGCTTCTTTGAGCAGCAGGTGTACGGCCAGCACATCGGACGGCGTTTTGGCCATGGAGATAACGTAGGCAGCAACCGAACCCTGCGGGGCATCAACAATCGCTTTACAGGTGTTGAGCACTTCACGGGTGTCGTTGCTTGGTTCCCAGCTGCGCGGCAGCAGCGGGCGCTTAGAATTCAGTTCGCGGATCAGGAACGCCTGTTTGTCGGCTTCAGACCAGCTTTCGTAGTCGCCGATGCCTAGATAGCGGGTCAGCTCGCCCAGCGCTTCGGTGTGACGGGTACTTTCCTGACGCACGTCGATACGCACCAGCGGCACGCCAAAACATTTCACGCGGCGCAGGGTATCAAGCAGTTCGCCGTTGGCGATAATGCTCATCCCGCAGGCTTGCAGCGATTTATAACAAGCGTACAGCGGTTCCCACAGCTGTTCGTTTTGGCTGATAAGCCCTGCCGGTTTTGGCAGGCGCTGACCTTTCAGGCGCGCTTCCAGCCAGGCTTGGGTCGCCATCAGCTGGCCGCGCAGGGTTTTCATCAGGTAGCGATATGGTTCGGTCGCACCGGCTTCACCCACCAGTTCGCGCAGTTCATCGGTACATTCAACCATCGACAGCTCAGAAATCAGCACCTGGACATCTTTCAGGAACAGATCGGTGGCTTTCCAGCGGCTCAGCAGCAGTACGTGGCGGGTAATTTCGGCCGTCACGTTCGGGTTGCCATCGCGGTCACCGCCCATCCAGGAAGTGAAGCGCACCGGCACAAAGTCGACCGGCAGTTTGTAGCCGAGGTTCTCTTCCAGCTGTTCGTTCAGCTCGCGTAGGTAGTTGGGAACCCCTTCCCACAGGCTGTTTTCGACCACCGCAAAGCCCCACTTGGCTTCGTCAACCGGGCTTGGACGGTGTTTACGAATTTCGTCCGTATGCCAGGACTGGGCAATCAGCTGGCGCAAACGGCGCATCACCTGGTTGCGTTCATAGTCGGCAATATCGGTATTATCGAGCTGTTTTAAGCAGTTGTTGATTTCGCCCATCTTGTGGATCAGCGTACGACGGGTAATTTCGGTCGGGTGGGCGGTCAGCACCAGCTCCAGCGACAGGGATTCAACTGCCTGTTTAATGGTGGTTTCGTTGAGATCGGGTTGGTCTTTGAGTTTGCGCAGTGTACGGGCAATCACTTCCGGGTTGCTCGCCGCTTCGCCTTTTGGCGAAATGCTGTGATATTGCTCGGCGGTGTTGGCCAGATTCAGGAATTGGCTAAACGCACGGGCGACCGGTAGTAGCTCATCGTTGGACAGGTTCTGCAGCGTGCTGAGCAGCTCCTGGCGATTGGCTTCGTTGCCCGCACGAGAAGATTTGGACAACTTACGGATCGTTTCTACACGGTCAAGAATGTTCTCACCAAGCGCATCCTTGATGGTATCGCCTAGCACTTTACCGAGCATACTGACATTACTACGCAACGCGGAATATTGTTCGTTCATTAACCCAGACACCCCATCTCATTTTATTTTGTTATATCCCGGCCTCGGAACGGAAGGGCGAGATAAAGACACCTCTTTTATAAAGCCACGTAAAAACCCTTACGTCAATTGCTGCGAAATCGCTTCAGCAAACGAATAAATCGCGGCAATTTACGAAATTTAATTTGCTTCCTGCCAGATAAGAAATGCTTATGAAAATGTGAGGGAGATCGCGGGAATAGACGATGCCGTGATGGCGGATGGGGGCAGGGTTGCGCGCTGTTTTGCCCGGGAACCTTCGGCCACCGGGCAAAACAGATTAATGCCAACAGAAGTGATGGACGACCTGAGAAATTAATTCGCGTGTCGGTTTGATAAAGCGGGTTTCCAGGTACTCGTCCGGCTGGTGCGCCTGGTTAATTGAGCCTGGACCTAAGACGATGGTCGGGCACAGGTTCTGAATAAACGGCGCTTCGGTGCAGTAGTTAACGACTTCGGTTTTGGTGCCGAGCAGTTTTTCCAGCACTTCAACCAGCTGGTGATCCGGCGGGCATTCATAACCCGGAATCGGCGGATGCAGTTCGCTGATGGTCAAACGACCCGGCCACTGGGCACTAACCGGTTCCAGCGCTTCATCCAGCAGGCCATTGAGGTCGTTAAGCGTCATGCCCGGCAGGGGGCGAATATCCATATGCAGCTCGCAGCAGGCGCAAATGCGGTTGGAGGCATCGCCGCCGTGGAGGCTACCCAGGTTGAGCGTCGGGTACGGCACGGTGAAGGCGTCATAGTGATAACGCTCTTTCAGCGAATCGCGCAGCTGCATCACGCGACCAATGGCGTCGTGCATAATTTCAATGGCGTTCACGCCGCGCGCCGGGTCGCTGGAGTGGCCCGACTGGCCGAGCACGCGAATGGCATTAGACATATGGCCTTTATGGGCGCGGACCGGCTGCAATGATGTTGGTTCGCCAATAATCGCGCAGTCCGGGCGCAGCTCGGTGGATTCGGCAAAGTAGCGGGCGCCGGCCATGCTGGTCTCTTCATCGGCGGTGGCCAGAATGTAGAGCGGTTTTTTCAGCGTCGTTACATCGACATCACGAAGGGCGTCGAGGATAAACGCAAAGAAGCCTTTCATATCGGCGGTACCCAAACCGTAGAGCTTGTTGTCATGTTCGGTGAGGGTGAACGGATCGCGGGTCCAACGGCCGTCGTCGAACGGGACGGTATCGGTATGCCCGGCGAGTAACAGACCGCCCGCACCGTGACCGGTGCTGGCGAGCAGGTTGAATTTATTGCGAGTACCAGGGACCGGCTGCACCTCGACCTGGAAGCCCAAAGAGGCGAACCAATCGGCGAGCAGAGTGATTAAAGACGCATTGCTCTGATCGAGCGCTTCTTCGGTTGCGCTGATGGACGGGGTGGCGATCAACGCACGGTAGATCTCGATAAATGGGGGTAAATTGTTTTTCATTGTTGACACACCTCGGGTCGTGATAGTATCAATATTCATGCAGTATTTGTGAATAAAAATACATTATCATTAGGCGTAATAAAACCCACCAACTGTAGGGTGAAGTGATTACGCTTATCAGGCAAACAGACATAAGAAGGTGAACTGCACCGATGTTGAATACGCTGATTGTGGGCGCGAGCGGTTATGCTGGCGCAGAGCTTGTGACCTATGTAAATCGCCATCCTCATATGAACATAACCGCTTTGACGGTCTCAGCGCAAAGCAATGATGCAGGAAAGCTAATCTCCGATTTGCATCCACAGCTAAAAGGCATTGTCGACCTGCCGTTGCAGCCGATGTCCGACATCAGTGAATTCAGCGCGGGCGTTGACGTGGTGTTTCTCGCCACTGCGCATGAGGTGAGCCACGATCTGGCACCGCAGTTCCTGGCAGCAGGCTGCGTGGTATTCGACCTGTCCGGTGCGTTCCGCGTGAACGACGGCACCTTCTATGAAAAATATTACGGCTTTACTCATCAGCATCCGGAGCTGCTGGCGCAGGCGGTGTATGGCCTTGCCGAGTGGAGCGCCGACGCGCTGAAAGAGGCGAAGCTGATTGCGGTTCCGGGCTGTTATCCAACGGCGGCACAGCTGTCGCTAAAACCGCTGATCGATGGCGATTTGCTGGATCTTAATCAGTGGCCGGTGATCAACGCTACCTCCGGTGTGAGCGGCGCGGGGCGTAAAGCGGCTATCTCCAATAGCTTCTGCGAAGTGAGCCTGCAGCCGTACGGCGTGTTTACCCACCGTCATCAGCCGGAAATTGCCAGCCATCTGGGCGCCGAGGTAATTTTCACCCCGCATCTGGGCAACTTCCCGCGCGGTATTCTGGAAACCATTACCTGCCGTCTGAAGCCGGGCGTCACGCAAGCGCAGGTGGCCGAGGCGCTGCAGCAAGCCTACGCCGACAAGCCAATGGTCCGTTTATACGACAAAGGTGTGCCGGCGCTGAAAAACGTGGTTGGCCTGCCGTTCTGCGATATCGGTTTTGCCGTGCAGGGTGAACACCTGATCGTAGTGGCGACCGAAGACAACTTATTAAAAGGCGCTGCCGCACAGGCCGTGCAGTGCGCCAATATCCGTTTCGGCTTCGCTGAGACGCAGTCTCTTATCTAAGGTGTGATGACGATGAATCCATTAATTATCAAACTGGGCGGCGTGTTACTGGATAGCGAAGAAGCGCTGGAGCGTCTGTTTACCGCGCTGGTGAACTACCGCGAATCGCATCAGCGCCCGCTGGTGATTGTCCACGGCGGCGGCTGCGTGGTGGATGAGCTGATGAAACAGCTTAACCTGCCGGTGAAAAAGAAAAATGGCCTGCGCGTTACGCCTGCTGACCAGATTGACATAATTACCGGTGCGCTGGCGGGGACCGCCAACAAAACGCTGCTGGCGTGGGCGAAGAAGCATGATATTGCCTCCGTTGGCCTGTTCCTGGGCGATGGCGACAGCGTGCAGGTAACCAAATTGGATGAAGAATTGGGCCACGTAGGTCTGGCGCAGCCGGGCTCGCCGAAGCTGATTAATTTACTGCTGGAAGGTGGATTCCTGCCGGTGGTGAGCTCCATCGGTGTGACTGCCGAAGGGCAACTGATGAACGTCAACGCTGACCAGGCGGCAACCGCGCTGGCGGCCACGCTGGGTGCGGACCTGATTCTGCTTTCCGACGTCAGCGGCATTCTGGATGGCAAAGGCCAGCGTATTGCGGAGATGACGGCGGCGAAAGCCGAACAGCTGATCGACCAGGGGATTATTACCGACGGTATGATCGTGAAGGTCAATGCGGCGCTTGATGCGGCACGTACTTTGGGCCGCCCGGTCGATATCGCCTCCTGGCGTCATGCCGAACAGCTGCCGGCGCTGTTTAACGGCACGCCAATCGGTACGCGTATTTTGGCTTAATTTTTAGGTACCGGAGGACAGCGATGCCTTCCGGCGATCGGAACAGAACCTGTAAGCCGGATAAGCGCAGCGCTATCCGGCAGTGAAATCGAAGAATTTAAGGAAATTTGTTATGGCACTTTGGGGCGGGCGTTTTACTCAGGCAGCGGATCAGCGGTTCAAACAGTTCAACGACTCTTTACGCTTTGACTATCGCCTGGCTGAGCAGGATATCGTCGGTTCTGTCGCCTGGTCTAAAGCGCTGGTTACCGTTGGCGTGCTGACCGAGCAGGAACAGAATCAGCTGGAAGACGCGCTGAGCGTGCTGCTGGAAGAGGTTCGTGCGAATCCACAGCAGATCCTCGAAAGCGATGCTGAAGATATTCACAGCTGGGTGGAAGGGAAGCTTATCGATAAAGTCGGCCAGTTGGGTAAAAAACTGCACACCGGGCGTAGCCGTAACGACCAGGTGGCGACCGATCTCAAGCTGTGGTGTAAAGACACCGTGGCTGAACTGCTGGCGGCAAACCGTCAGCTGCAAAGCGCGCTGGTGGAGACCGCACAGGCCAACCAGGATGCGGTGATGCCGGGTTACACTCACCTGCAGCGTGCGCAGCCGGTGACCTTTGCCCACTGGTGTCTGGCCTACGTTGAGATGCTGGCGCGTGATGAAAGCCGCCTGCACGATACCCTCAAGCGTCTGGACGTGAGCCCGCTGGGCTGTGGCGCGCTGGCGGGTACCGCTTATGAAATTGACCGTGAACAGCTGGCCGGCTGGCTGGGCTTCGCGTCTGCGACGCGCAACAGCCTCGACAGCGTATCTGACCGCGACCACGTGCTGGAGCTGCTCTCCAATGCTTCTATTGGTATGGTGCATCTGTCGCGCTTCGCCGAAGATCTGATCTTCTTTAATACCGGTGAAGCCGGTTTCGTTGAGCTTTCCGACCGCGTGACCTCCGGCTCTTCGCTGATGCCGCAGAAGAAAAACCCGGACGCGCTGGAGCTTATTCGTGGCAAATGCGGCCGCGTGCAGGGCGCGTTGACCGGCATGATGATGACGCTGAAAGGTCTGCCGCTGGCTTACAACAAAGATATGCAGGAAGACAAAGAAGGGGTCTTCGATGCGCTCGATACCTGGATGGACTGTCTGCATATGGCGGCGCTGGTGCTTGACGGCATTCAGGTGAAACGTCCACGTTGCCAGGAAGCGGCGCAGCAGGGTTATGCCAACGCCACTGAACTGGCGGACTATCTGGTGGCGAAAGGCGTTCCGTTCCGCGAAGCGCACCATATCGTGGGTGAAGCGGTGGTTGAAGCGATTGCCCAGGGCAAACCGCTGGAAGATCTGGCGCTGGCTGACCTGCAGAAATTCAGTGCGGTGATTGGCGATGATGTCTACCCGATTCTGTCGCTGCAGTCGTGCCTGGATAAACGAGCGGCTAAAGGTGGCGTGTCGCCGCAGCAGGTGGCGCAGGCCATCCGCGATGCGCAGGCGCGTCTGAGCTAACTTTCAGCACGAATAAGAGACGATTGAGCCCGGCCGAGCACAGCGACGCCGGGTTTTTTACACGCAAAAAAAAGCGGGCCACGGGGCCCGCAAACGTTCATGTTGGCTTTTGTTAGTCGAGTTCGAGAGAAACTCCGATCCAGTGTGACGACTTCAAGGGTTAAACGAGGGCCACCTGTTTCTGTGGTGTATTATTAAACAGAATCCTTGATAGGGATAATCATTCGTTGCTATTCTATCTATCGCCATGGGCTATCGTGGCGATGGAGGAAGAATAATGAATATTCGCGATCTTGAATACCTGGTGGCGTTAGCTGAGCATCGGCACTTCCGCCGGGCGGCAGATTCCTGCCATGTCAGTCAGCCAACCCTCAGCGGGCAGATTCGTAAACTGGAAGATGAACTGGGCGTGATGTTGCTGGAGCGTACCAGCCGCAAAGTGCTGTTTACCCAGGCTGGGCTGCTGCTGGTGGACCAGGCGCGTACCGTGCTACGCGAGGTCAAAGTGCTTAAGGAGATGGCAAGCCAGCAGGGGGAGACGATGTCCGGCCCGCTGCATATCGGCCTGATTCCAACCGTTGGCCCGTATCTGTTACCTCATATTATCCCAATACTGCATCAAACCTTCCCGAAGCTGGAAATGTATCTGCACGAAGCGCAAACCCATCAGCTGCTGGCGCAGCTCGACAGCGGTAAGCTGGACTGTGTGATCCTGGCGCTGGTGAAGGAGAGCGAAGCATTTATCGAAGTTCCGCTGTATGACGAACCGATGCTGCTGGCGATCTACGAAGATCACCCGTGGGCGGAACGCGATCGCGTGCCGATGTCGGATCTGGCCGGTGAAAAGCTGTTGATGCTGGAAGATGGCCACTGCCTGCGCGATCAGGCGATGGGTTTCTGTTTTGAAGCCGGGGCGGATGAAGATACCCATTTCCGTGCAACCAGTCTGGAAACGCTGCGTAATATGGTGGCGGCGGGAAGTGGAATTACTTTGCTACCTGCGTTGGCTGTACCGCCGGAGCGCAAACGCGATGGCGTGGTGTATCTGCCGTGTATTAAGCCGGAACCGCGCCGTACCGTGGGTCTGGTTTATCGTCCGGGGTCGCCGCTGCGCAGCCGCTATGAGCAGCTGGCAGAGGCCGTCCGTGAAACGATGGACGGCCATTTCGACAAAGCGCTAAAAAAGGCGATTTAAGCCGTTAAGCGCCGCTACCCGATAGGCTTCCGCCATTGTCGGGTAGTTAAAGGTGGTGTTAACGAAGTACTCAATGGTGTTACCACCACCTTTCTGCTCCATAATCGCCTGGCCGATATGAATAATCTCGGCTGCGCGTTCGCCAAAGCAGTGAATGCCGAGGATTTCCTTGGTCTCCCGATGGAACAGGATCTTCAGGCTACCCACGCTCATCCCGACGATTTGTGCCCGCGCCAGGTGTTTAAACTGCGCACGACCTACTTCATACGGCACTTTCATCGCCGTCAGCTGCTGCTCGGTTTTACCGACGGAGCTGATTTCCGGAATGGTGTAGATGCCGGTTGGAATATCTTCAATCAGATGCCCGGCAGCTTCGCCTTTCATCAGCGCCTGTGCGGCGATGCGGCCCTGATCGTAGGCGGCGGAAGCGAGGCTCGGATAGCCGATAACGTCACCGACGGCATAGACGTGCGGCTGAGCGGTCTGGTAGAGGCTGTTCACCTTCAACTGGCCACGGCCATCGGCCTGAAGGCCAATGTTTTCCAGTGCCAGCGGTTCGGTGTTACCGGTACGGCCGTTGGCAAACAGCAGGCAGTCGGCCTTGAGCTTTTTGCCGGACTTCAGGTGCATGATGACCCCATCGTCCACACCTTCAATCTTCTCGTACTCTTCATTGTGGCGAATGACCACGCCGCTGTTCCAGAAGTGATAGGACAGCGAATCTGACATCTCCTGGTCGAGGAATGCCAGCAGACGGTCGCGGGTGTTGATGAGATCAACTTTCACGTCCATGCCGCGGAAGATAGACGCATATTCACAGCCGATAACCCCTGCGCCGTAGATAATGACGTGGCGAGGTTCATGGTGCAGGCTGAGAATAGAGTCGCTGTCATAAATGCGCGGATGATTAAAGTCGACGTCCGCCGGACGGTACGGGCGGGAACCGCAGGCAATCACGAACTTTTCGGCGGTCAACGTTTCGACTGAACCATCCGGGCATTTCAGCGCGATGGTGTGTTCATCGACAAAGTGGGCGTCGCCCTGCAGCATTTCACAGTGATTGCGCTCATAAAAGCCCTGACGCATACGCGTCTGCTGATTAATCACGCTATCGGCATGATTCAGGATGTCGGCGAATGAGGAACGGAGAAGTCGGCTGTGGTCGCTGTAGAGAGGGTTCTGGTTGAATTCGATAATACGGCTGACGGCATGGCGAAGTGCTTTGGATGGGATTGTGCCCCAGTGGGTACAACCGCCGCCGACATTATGATAACGCTCAATAACGGCGACGTGGGCTCCTTGCTTCACCAGACCCATAGCAGCGCCTTCGCCGCCGGGGCCGGAACCAATAATTACTGCATCATAATCGTAGGAATGTGGCATGGTAAGGCTTACCTGTTCTTATACATAAAAGCAACAGAATCATAACATCATCGAAGGAATAACCCAATTATCGTTGGGCTTTTTTCATACGGAATAGCATAAATAGCATGTAAACAATCATTAACAAAGCTGCGTAAGTGGAATCGTTTTAATCTCTGGTATAGTGCCAGCACGGCATATGGAAGGATTCAGTTATCGTGATGGGTGTAAGAGCACAACAAAAAGAAAAAACCCGGCGTTCGCTGGTGGAAGCGGCATTCAGTCAACTCAGTGCCGAGCGTAGTTTTGCCAGCCTGAGTCTGCGTGAAGTCGCACGTGAGGCGGGAATCGCGCCAACGTCCTTTTATCGCCATTTCCGCGATGTCGATGAGCTGGGGCTGACGATGGTCGACGAGAGCGGCCTGATGCTCCGCCAACTGATGCGCCAGGCGCGTCAGCGTATTGCCAAAGGCGGCAGCGTAATACGCACTTCCGTTTCAACCTTTATGGAATTTATCGGCAATAACCCGAACGCCTTTCGCCTGCTGCTGCGCGAGCGTTCCGGCACGTCTGCGGCCTTTCGTGCGGCAGTGGCCCGCGAAATTCAGCACTTTATTGCGGAACTTGCTGACTATCTGGAAATCGAAAACCATATGCCTCGTGCGTTTACCGAAGCGCAGGCTGAGGCGATGGTGACTATTGTATTTAGCGCGGGAGCGGAGGCTTTAGATGTTGGCCTCGAGCAGCGTCGGCAGCTTGAAGAGCGGCTGGTGTTGCAGTTACGGATGATCTCCAAAGGCGCATACTACTGGTATCGTCGCGAACAAGAGAAAAGTCACGTCATTCCGAATAAGGTGGTAGACGAGCAATGAAACAGTCAGGTCAAGATAAAGGTACGCTGTTGCTGGCGCTGTTGGCTGGCTTATCGATTAACGGCACGTTTGCAGCGCTGTTCAGCTCCATCGTTCCTTTCTCCGTTTTTCCGATAATTTCTCTGGTGCTGACGGTTTACTGTCTGCATCAACGCTATCAAAACCGCACGATGCCGGTCGGCTTGCCCGGCCTGTCAGCCGCCTGCTTTATCCTTGGCGTGTTGCTCTACAGCACCGTGGTACGGGCGGAATATCCGGATATCGGTTCTAACTTCTTCCCGGCGGTATTGTCGGTAGCGATGGTCTTCTGGATTGGCTATCGGATGCGCAACCGCAAGCAGGGGATTTCTGAGTGAGATTGTTGGGCCCGGCAGCGCGATGCTGATCGGGCCCGTGACGATATTACTTCTTCGTCAGCAGTACGCCGCATTCCATGTGATGGGTATACGGGAACTGATCGAACAGCGCCAGGCGAGTGACGTTATGCGTCTGGGTTAAAGTCTCCAGATTCTGGCACAGCGTCTCCGGGTTACAGGAGATGTACAGAATATTCGGGTATGCCTGCACCATCTTCTCGGTTTCACTGTCCAGCCCGCTACGCGGTGGATCGACAAAAATCGTCTCGCACTGATAGCTTTTCAAATCGATGCCCTGCAAGCGGTTAAATTCCCGCACGCCGTTCATCGCCTGAGTAAACTCTTCCGCCGCCATGCGAATAATTTGCACGTTGTCGATCTGGTTGGCAGCAATGTTGTACTGGGCGGCAGCAACCGAGGGTTTGGCAATTTCGGTCGCCAGCACACGGTTAAAGTTGCGCGCCAGCGCCAGTGAGAAGTTGCCGTTCCCACAATACAGCTCCAGCAGATCGCCACGTGAATTCTGCGTGGTATCCAGCGCCCATTCCAGCATCTGAATGTTCATCGCCGCATTTGGCTGGGTGAAGCTGTTCTCGACCTGACGGTAGATCATCTCTTTGCCGGCAACCGGCAGACGTTCGTCGATGAAGTCCTGGTCCAGCTCGATTTTGGTTTTGGTGGCGCGGCCAATCAGCTGAACGTTCAGCCCTTTCGCACGCAGCGCATCGCGCAGCGCTTCGGCCTGTTCGCGCCAGGCATCATCGAGTTTTTTATGGTACAGCAGGGAAACCACCGCCTGATTGCTCAGGGTGGTGAGGTAGTCAATCTGAAACAGCTTGTGACGCAGCACCTGATTATCGCGGACGCCGTCGAGCATGGCGGTCATCAGCGTATTAATCAGCTGGCTAGCGGCCGGGAACGAATCGACGCGGATACGGCCCTTGGTCTGCTGGTCAAACATAATATGGTAGAGATCATCACCGTCATGCCAGATGCGGAATTCTGCACGCATCCGGTAGTGACTGACCGGTGAGCGAAACACCTCCGGCGCAGGAGCGCTAAACGGCGTCATCATTGTTTGCAGGCGAGTGACTTTCTCGGCGAGCTGAGCGTCGTACTGATCGGTTGGGAGATGTTCGGGGGTCATGATGCATCCTGAATAGTAAAAGTACGCGGGGATTGTAGGGCTTGTTCAGGGGATGTCCAGCCTCACGCGGGTTAAAATGATAAATAGCAGTCTGGACATCCGTATGTAACTAAATGTAGCATTCGCGTACCGGTCCTGTGAGTTAAAAGGGAACCCAGTGTAAATCTGGGGCTGACGCGCAGCGGTAAGGAAGGTAAGAGAGGAGTGCACCTGGTGCAGACACTGCGGCTTGCCGTGGGAAGTCATCCTCTCTTTTATATCGCCTCCAAGCCCGAAGACCTGCCGGATGACGTCGCATGAGGTTTTATCGTCGCGAGCAACTGATAAAACCTGCGGCATCCTTTATCTATTTCGGATGCTTTTAAAATGATTAAAAAAGTTTCGCTGATGACGGCGTTATCCGTCACGGCATTTTCCGGCTGGGCGCAGGACAATAATTCAGACACGCTGGTGGTGACCGCTAACCGTTTTCAACAGCCGGTGAATACCGTTCTGGCTCCGACAGATGTTGTGACGCGTGATGATATTCAACGCTGGCAGTCAAAAGATCTCAACGATGTGATGCGTCGCCTGCCGGGGGTGGATATCTCCCAAACTGGCGGTATGGGGAATAGCTCTTCTCTGTATATACGTGGCACCGAATCTCGCCATGTACTGGTGTTGATTGATGGTGTACCAATGGCGCGTGCTGGTATTGGCAATGCGATTGATATTGGTCAGATTCCGGTATCTCTGGTGCAGCGTATCGAATATATCCGCGGTCCGCGTTCGGCTGTTTACGGTTCCGGGGCGATTGGTGGTGTGGTTAACATCATAACCATGAGTGATGATGAACGTGCGCAGATTAATGCCGGAATGGGGTCGAATGGCTATCAGACTTATGACGGTACGGTAAATAAACGTTTTGGTGACACGTTGGTGACGGCGGCAGGTGCTTACCAGACGACGAAAGGTTTTAACGTTAAACCGGATTCTCCTTATAGCGGCGATAGCGACCGCGATGGCTATCGTAACAAACTGTTCTGGGGGGCCGTGCAGCACAAGTTCGACAATAGCCTCTCCGGATTCTTCCGTGGCTATGGATATACGGCAAATAACGATTACGATCAGGATACGAAATATGGCTCTCCTGAAGGTAATGATGAAGGCCAGAACTATAACCAATCCTGGGACACGGGGCTGCGTTATAACTCTGGTATCTACTCCACTCAG
Source organism: Kluyvera intermedia (assembly GCF_021440345.1). GTDB lineage: Bacteria > Pseudomonadota > Gammaproteobacteria > Enterobacterales > Enterobacteriaceae > Kluyvera > Kluyvera intermedia_A. The sequence goes on along the minus strand of NZ_JAKCNS010000076.1, from coordinate 1,962 downwards.
CTTATCGCAAACTATCAGCACCTTAAAAACTACAATTACAGTAGCAACCTTGGCCGCTATGCGGGTGGCGCCACACTGGATAACATGGAGCAACGTTACATCCAATGGGGTAACAGCGTTGAGGTTGGACATGGCGCGATTAGCGGTGGCGTTGATTGGAAACAGGAAAAGCTGACATCCAGCAGTACAACGAAGTCTGATGTTTATAAACGTGATACCACGGGCCTTTATCTGACCGGGCAGCAGCAGATCGATACTGTCACGCTGGAAGCATCAGGTCGTGAAGACCACGATGAACAGTTTGGCTGGCACGGCACGTGGCAGACAGCTGCAGGTTGGGAATTTGTTGATGGTTACCGTGCAACGCTTTCTTACGGTACCAGTTTCCTGGCGCCGTCTCTGGGACAGCAATTCGGTGCGACACGTTATGCATCGCAATATTATTCAGGTATTGCAGCAAACCCGAATCTGAAACCGGAAGAGTCTAAACAGTGGGAAGCGGGAATTGATGGGATTACGGGACCTCTGGATTGGAAGATTTCAGCGTACCACTATGAAATTCAAAACCTGATCGATTATAAAACCACGGGCAATTTCAACCAGTACGTCAATGTGAAGTCGGCCACCATTAAAGGCCTGGAGTGGACCGGGAACATTACAACTGGCCCGGTAGAACACCATCTGACGTTGCAGTATGTTGATCCGCGTGACGATGAAACCAATCAGGTTCTTGCTCGCCGTGCGAAACAGCAGGTGAAGTATGAGGTAACCGGGCAGGTTTACAGTCTCGGTTGGAATATCGCTTACCAATATATGGGCCAACGCTATGACAACGACTATGACGAGACAACAAACACATCTAGTCGGGTTAAAGTGGGCGGCGTGAGCCTGTGGGATGTTGGATTGTCATATCCAGTCACCTCACACCTGACAGTTCGTGGTAAAATCGCCAACCTGTTCGATAAAGATTACGAGACAGCATATGGCTACCAAACTGCAGGACGGGAATACACCTTGTCTGGCAGCTACACCTTCTAAACCACGTCCCACCGTCCTGGTCTTTGACTCCGGGGTCGGTGGGTTGTCGGTCTACGATGAGATCCGGCATCTTCTGCCGGACCTTCATTATATCTACGCTTTCGATAACGTCGCTTTCCCGTATGGGGAAAAGAGCGAAGAGTTTATCGTTGAACGCGTCCTCGAGATTGTCACCGCTGTACAGCAACGCTATCCGTTAGCGCTCGCAGTTATTGCCTGCAACACGGCAAGCACGGTGTCGCTGCCCGCGCTGCGTGAGAAGTTTGCCTTCCCGGTTGTGGGCGTCGTGCCAGCCATCAAACCGGCGGCACGTCTGTCGGCCAACCGTATTGTTGGGCTGCTGGCAACGCGAGGAACGGTGAAACGCCCTTATACCCATGAGCTCATTGCACGCTTTGCAGATGAATGCAAAATCGAAATGCTGGGTTCCGCCGAGCTGGTTGAGCTGGCAGAAGCGAAGCTGCACGGCGAACCCGTTTCACTGGAAGAGCTGCGTCGTATTCTCCGTCCATGGCTGCGCATGCAGGAGCCGCCGGATACCGTTGTTTTGGGCTGTACCCATTTCCCTCTATTACAAGAGGAGCTTTTACAGGTGCTGCCGGAAGGAACGAGGCTGGTGGATTCGGGGGCGGCAATTGCCCGTCGTACTGCCTGGCTGCTGGAGCATGAAGCGCCGGATGCAAAATCCAGCGACGCTAATTTGGCTTACTGCATGGCATTAACGACAGAAACTGAGCAACTTTTACCCGTTTTACAGCGCTATGGCTTTGAAACGCTCGAAAAACTGCCTGTTTCAGCCTAAATTGAGCAAAAAAGAGACGGTTGAAAAGTTTTTTTAAAACAGGGGTTGTCAACGTCTCAGAACTCCCTATAATGCGCCTCCACTGACACGGAACAACGGCACGCAAGCCGCCGGGTCAGCGG
>NZ_JAKCNS010000075.1 GCF_021440345.1 Kluyvera intermedia | reverse complement strand
TTGGAGTCATTACCCAAACTATACCGGCTATACGTTCCGTAATATCCGCTATTACATCGATCTTTCTCATCGTTATATTTATATTAATCACCTGGTTAATACCAAAAACTACACTTTCCGCAACTGGCTGATTGGTGATAATGGCAGCATTAACATCGCGCACAGCGCCCGAACAATTTCCATCGATGAGAACGCCCTCGACGATTTGATTAAAGGTGAAAGCACTCTTTCTCATATCTATCAGGATGGATATACCCGCAACAATATTATCAGCATGCTAACGCCCGTTTTTCTCGGCGATAAAGTGAAAGGTATTCTGATTACAGACATCAATATTAACGATCTTGTGGTGTCGTTTAAGACAAATGACCGGCCTTTCTTATGGAAATTCCTTTCGCTGTACGTGACGGACAATAAAAGCGGCGCGCATATTATTTTCCACAAACCGCGGATCCGTTCTTATGGTTTGATCAGCGGTGAAGATGCCCTCACCCCCAACTACACGCTGCACTTGAAGCTGGATGCCGTCTACGTCATCACCACTAACCTTTGGCTATTATTGCTGTATGTGGTGGGGACATGGGCGTTATGCCGCTACGCCCGTAAGCAGCTGACCAGACAGGAATCACTTTCCCGGGATAACGTCACCGATGCCATGACGGGGCTCTACAACCGCAAAGTGATTAACTCCGAGTTAGAGCATAAGCTCCAGTCGCTGGTGGGTCGGAATATTCCGGTCACGGTTATCGCGATTGACAGCGATGGGCTCAAAAGGATCAACGATACTCTCGGTCATCACATGGGCGATAAATCCATACAAACGCTGGGCCAGGCGCTGGGCAATGCCATTCGCAAAAGCGACTATGGGATCCGGCTTGGCGGCGATGAATTCTGTTTGATTCTTATCGATAATTCGCTGAGCCGCTCCCGCGATGTGATTGACCGCGTACAGGAACAGCTGCTCACTATCGACACGGAGAAACTGGTGGCATTTTCATGGGGGGCGTATCAGCTCCAGTCGGGAGATACGTTGGACGTGGCGATGCACAAAGCGGACGAATTGCTTTATCAGCATAAACGCAGCAAGTATGCGGAGCGCAGGTAAACGTTAGCATTTGGTCGCGCATCACGTTTGCCACGCCCGATTTTCCGATACAGAGCGTCTTTGAGGGGCGCTCTGTATAACCCTTTGCCGTTAGTCACTTTTTCACCTCTGACTAAAAGCATTGTCGGTTTTCCCCGCTAGCTGGCCCCGTCCCTTTAACGTGCTCTACGCTTAGTCTCTCCCGCCACACCTTTCACTTCCCATACAGCAACCTTTCACTTTGTTTCTTTTGTGAACAAGATCAGAAAACCATGATCTTTCATTTTATTTCTTTTAATAAATACCGCAGAGTCAGCGCCAACAAAACGAAAGAAACTTAAACACGTAAGCTTCCGTATCATTACGCAAAACAGACCATTTCCCCGCCAGATGCACAGTCATAATTAAACGAAAAGGACCTGTAACTGATGAAAAATGTGTTCAAGATATCGATTCTTGCCCTGCTGGTGTCCAACGGCGCATTGGCTGCTGACTACACGTTGACTAACGACAATATTGCCATTTCCTTTGATGACGCTAAATCTGAAGCGGTTATCAAAGATGTCCACACTCAACGCCAGCTGTCGCCACAGTCGCTGTTTTTCCTGACTCTGCCTGATGAAACCGTCATCAAAGCCGCAGATTTTAAAATTGCCCACGTAGAACAGCGCGATAACGCCATCAAAATTGATTACGACCACCCGGATTTCAAGGTGACCGTGACGCTGAATTCCCTGAAAGGGAAATATGCCAGCATTGATTACACGGTAACCGCCGTCGGCAAGCCCCGCGATGTCGCCAAAATCACCTTCTTCCCAACTAAAGGGCAGGCGCAAGCGCCTTATGTTGATGGCGCAATTAACAGTTCGCCGATCGTTGCCGACTCCTTCTTTATTTTGCCAAATAAGCCGATTATCAATACCTATGCCTATGAGGCGACCACCAACCTCAACGTTTTATTGAAAACCCCGATCCAGCCAGAAGCGCCGGTCAGCTATACCGTGATGTTCGGGACCTTCCCAGAAACAAATCAGCTGCGCCGCAGCGTTAATCAGTTTGTTGAGGCCGTACGCCCACGGCCTTATAAGCCGTATCTGCACTACAACAGCTGGATGGATATTGGCTTCTTCACCACCTACACAGAACAGGATATTTTGGGTCGGATGGATGAATGGAATAAGGAATTTATTACGGCACGGGGCGTGGAAATGGATGCGTTCCTGCTGGATGATGGATGGGATGACCGTACCGGCCGCTGGTTATTTGGCCCAGCGTTCAGCAATGGATTTAGCAAGGTGCGCGAAAAAGCCAATAGCCTGCACAGCTCAATAGGCTTATGGCTGTCGCCGTGGGGCGGCTATAACAAGCCGCGCGATATTCGCGTTTCCCACGCCAAAGAGTATGGCTTTGAAACCGTCGATGGGAAGCTGGCGCTCTCTGGTCCCAACTATTACAAAAACTTCAATGAGCAGATCCTCAAGCTCATCAAAGACGAGCATATCACCTCATTTAAACTCGACGGCATGGGCAACGCCAACTCACATATTAAGGGCAGTAAGTTTGCCTCAGATTTTGATGCCTCCGTCGAGCTGCTGGAAAATATGCGTAAGGCCAACAAGGATCTGTTCATCAACTTAACCACCGGAACCGATGCCAGCCCGTCGTGGCTGCTTTACGCGGATTCTATCTGGCGGCAGGGAGATGACATCAACCTCTACGGCGTCGGTTCACCGGTGCAGCAGTGGATGACCTATCGCGATGCGGAAACCTATCGTTCGATTGTGCGTAAAGGGCCGTTATTCCCGCTGAACTCATTGATGTATCACGGTATCGTCAGCGCAGAGCACGCTTATTACGGGCTGGAGAAGGTGCAGACTGATAGTGATTTTGCCGACCAGGTGTGGAGCTATTTCGCAACCGGTACTCAGCTTCAGGAGCTGTACATCACGCCGTCTATGCTGAATAAAGCCAAATGGGATACGCTGGCGCAGGCGGCGAAGTGGGCAAGAGAAAACAGCAGCGTGCTGGTCGATACGCACTGGGTGGGCGGCGACCCAACCGCGCTGGAAGCCTACGGCTGGGCGTCGTGGAGCAAAGAGAAGTCGATTCTCGGCCTGCGTAACCCGTCCGACAAGCCGCAGCGTTTCTACCTGGATTTGAGTAAAGCGTTGGAAATCCCACAAGGAGAAGCCGCGCAATTTACCCTTAAATCAGTCTATGGCAGTAATAGCACCCTGCCAGAGAAATATCAGGAAGCCATGGTTATCACGTTAAAACCATTGGAAACGCTGGTGATTGAAGCCAATCCCGTGAAATAAGCGGATAGGGCTGCTCGCTGACGCGGGTAGCCCGTCTCTCGTTTACTCCTGACCTTTTTCTACCCCTCTGGCTATCGCCGCCCCCATCTCTGCGCAAACGACCAGCCCCTGCACAAACGGGCGATCGTGCATCAACCACGGCAAAGCGCCAAAGGCGATTCTCCCCCGCGCACTTTCCGGCTCCATGAGGGTGAAATCGTCACCAATAGAGGGGATTTCATCACCGCACGCCAGCAGCTGCGTACGCAGCGAAGGAAATGGCAGATCTTTGGTTTTTAACGCTTTCTGTCCCCGCGCATCGATAAACAGATCGAACGTATCGCGTTCCTCCTGCGTGATAATCGTCGTGAGCTTATCTTCCACCGTCATCTCATAGTCGTGACCTAGCGTCAGGATACGGATAACGCCCGCGTCGCGCAGCGCCAGCAGACGGCGGATGGATTCAGACGGAATGGCGGCATAGTTATCGATGAAAATGCGGGCCAACCCGTTTTTGAAGCGTTTCTCATCTTTCTCATTTAAGTGGGGCACGATCGGTTCAACAACTTCATGCAATCGCAGGATGGTGTAACGCCACGGGACGGTGTGCTTTTCACGTTTGTTGCGTTCCACTTCCTGCAGATTGGCCTGAGCCCATGCAAACGGATCGTGATTTTTCCGGTCGGCAAACCAGGCATCGGCAAAGGTATCAGCATCACGTGAACGCAGTGCTATCTGCGCACTCCACTGCGGATCGGCCTGCTCCAGTTCGGCAACCATCAGCTGGAAAACGCGATCCAGCAGCCCATCGCTACCTGCGGCAATGGCCGCCGCAATGGCATTTTCCGTCACCACGGCGAGCGGTTCATAAGGCAGGGGGCAGTAGAAATCTGCCTCTGGCAAAATGCCAGAACGGGACATCAAACTGAGTTGAAGCCCCCTGCTTTCTGGGTTCAGCCGAAATTGTACCGTCTCCCCCTCTAATCGAATAAATACGCCGTGCTGGATGACCACCGCCATCGCCGCATCCAGCCCACTGAGGGAGGCCCCCATAATCCCGACCCGGCATGCGGCAATCTTAGCCGCCATCAGCCCCGTCCACGGGCTGGGAAAATAATCGCGCGGTGAGCCATCGTCTTGCGGCCAAAGATGGCCCGTGGCGAGCACGACATAATCAAAAATCTCCGCCGCATGACGCTCTTCCACCCATACGTTGACGCCGTTCGGCGTCGCCTGAGCATCCGTAACTTTACTGGACTCCTGAACGTTGACCACAAATCCTAACTGCCGGGCTTTTTTCACCAACGCCAGAAAGCGATCGCGATAGTACTCCCCAAGCATCACGCGCGGTAAAAACTGCCGTTCATGCAGGGATGCGCGTTCCAAACCCCAACGTGCCAGCCAGCCATCGCTCTGTCCGCGAAGCCATTGCAGGTAGGTGATAAAAATGGGCGGGATTTCGATGCTGGCGATATTTGCCAGCATCAGCGACGCATTATTGTCGTCGCTATAAGGCATGCCAACGCCAGCCTCCTCCGCCTGCTCATAGACCGTAATCGCAAGCGGTTCTCCGCGCTCCAGCAGCGCGTAAAAAGTGTAAATCCCCGTAGGCCCTGCACCGATAATGGCGACGTTTTTCATGATTATCCTTAATGAAAGACATGCCGTTAAGTCTGGTTGATAAAGGGGGATGCGCCACTGCAAACGGGCAATTGTGTATCAACCACGGTAAAGTGCTGGCTACCGTAATTGAAGTGCAGGAGAGTTATCCTCCCGCACCTTTTTGTTCCTCAGCGACGAAGCTGCTTCCAGTCATAAACCGTGTTGGTGGTATCCAGTACCGGCACCTGACCCGCGAGCTGCGATGCCCGTGATTTTAATGTACCAGGCAGAGTTTCATTTGGCAGCCTTATCCCTAACCAGTAACGCATTAACTGGAAATTATTCGCTGTTGAGTACAGCGCTTTCACCTCACCATTTTCAGGTTTTGCTACCTGTTTGCTGTACCACACAAACATGGGGACCTGGTAGGCATGCTGGCTAGGCTTCACCCCACCGTGATAATAGACAACGCGTTTTTGCGGATCGCGCTCCAGGGCATGATCGGAAAAGTAAATCAGCGAGGCACGACGCCCTTCAAGCAAGGAAAACATCTGTCCAAGAAGTTTGTCGGTATAACGAATCGAGTTGTCATAGCAGGCATCGATGCCGCTGTCTTGCGCATCAAATATGGCTTCCTGCGCAGGGAAACGCACACACTCCGGCTCATGGCTACCATAAAGATGCAACACGATGACTTGCTTACCGCCCCGATTCAGCGCCTGTTTTAATTCTGGTATCAATGTATCGTCGTAATCACTGGTCAGCCATTTTTTCTCCCGCGCATTGGTGGCAATGCCCGTAATAGCATTATTGTAGTCTCCGATAATGCCCTGCTTACTGAACCAGGAGGTGTAATAACCCGCGCGATTCGCCAGATTAATAATATTGTCCGAATAATGTTTCTGGTCGTGCCCAGTAACAAAATCCGCACTTAACACGAGAGGAACAGCGGTAATCGTCACCGGAGCAGGGCTGACAGCATGAGTCCACGAGAGTACCTGCGCTCGCTGGCTATCAAGCGCGGGTGTAGTGTCTTTCGGGTAGCCGTAAAAATGCATGTTCTCCGATCGGGCTGACTCCCCTACCACCACGACATAAGTCTCAATCCCGGTATCCCATGTTTGGATCGGGTAATCAGGAATCGTGCGCGAAATTTGTGAAATCAGCTGCTTATCATTCCAGGCTTGTACGAAGTATTTCAGATTGCTGATTGGGGTGTAGTTAATCACCCGCACAGAGATACTGCCGTGGCTATTCTTGCGCACACTATGCGCTACCGCCTGAGTGATGTTGACTATCAGAGTGAGTGCCAGGCAATACAACGGTAAACGCGGGCGCCATTTTCCGGGAAGCCTTGGCGTAAACCAGACAGCACTCAGCAGCAGAGCCGTTAAAGCAGTAAATCCCAGTGCATAATGGATATACAGACCAAGCATAGCCATCATCTCGTTGGTGGAACTTTCCAGCACACTCATGGCAAAACCATAGCTAAATGCACTGCCAAACGTTGCGTGAGAATACAAAGACAGCATGACATCCCATGCAACGATCATTACTGGCAAAGCCGCAACGGCTAAACGCACACGACGCCGCTTAATGAGTGAAAATGAAAGCATTAGTAATGCAAAGATAAACAAACGCTGGAACATCACATGTACGGGTGAAAATAGCATGTTAACAGCCGCAACAATCCCCAGAGAGCCCCATAGAGGGAGTAGCGCCGCAGAGGCACGCAACGAGCTAAAATTCATGAATATGATTATTTTAAGGAGAAGTATTTCTAAAAATTATCGCACAAATTGCTAATACGACTAAAGAGATGCCTGCTACCAGATTTTGCTAATTTCATCACAAAAGGGGGAATTCTTTCTTTGGATAGGGCGGATTTGAGTTGGATGGATTTTGAGAACCAGGCAGACTTCTCCCGGTAGACGTTTCTGTCCTACAGATTGAGCACAGGAAGAGCGTCTGGGCAGATCACGACATCGTCGAAGCCAGCCCGCGTAGACATAAATAGCTGGGGCGCTATTTATAAATCAAGATTAGAATTTTTCAGGTAATTGATGGACCATCATCAGGATGCCACGATTAATCTCAATGTATCCCCCCTCTTTTAACTCCGACAAAATACGCATAATACCGCTACGGGACAGGTTGGTTTTGTCACGGATGTAGTTTTCAGCCGTGATACTGTTACGAAGCCTTGCGTCCTCGCTCATGAGTTCAAAGAGCTGCGCTTTGATGATGTCGTATGAGGTTGGCGCGGTAAGCATTTTATTAGAAGCATAGAGCTTACTGGTGACCACCATCATGTGCATCGTCAACAGCTCCCACAGATCGTTTTCGCGGATGATATCAAATGTCCGCTCAAGGCTCAGAATGCCGATATTCGAGGTTGTCAGCAGTTTGATATACCCATTCATTGAACGTGTGGCGATATTCCCTATTCCGACAAGAGATGGCGCATTTATCGTCGTCATCGCCAGATCATCGTCATCACGATGCAAAATAACCTGCCCGCTGAGAATAAGGTAACAGTAGTTTTTCTGGCTCGTTGATAGAAAAAGGCGCTTTCTAGCCGCAATTCTCTTCACATCGGCGAAAGGGAGCAGTTTATCCACCAATTCCCTGGAATAAGGCGAAGGCTGCGTGATTGTCGAGATGGGCAAAGGTGCAGGCATGGTTGACCTATTACGGGATGTGCGATTTTTCTTAGTATAGTTAGACATCGACATGTCTTTGCGTGCCTTTATAGAAGTATTTGATATATATGAAAAACAAAATCAGGATTTTGTGGGTAAATGATCAATATCGAGAAGAATACCGCGTTTAAGAACGATGCATTTGTCGTCACGTAACTGTCTGAGAATACGCATAATTCCACTTCGTGACAGAGAGGTTCTATCCATAATGTAACTCACGGCCGTCCTGCTTTTTCTGATACAAGAAGGCTCGAGCATCAACTGCCGGAGATGAAATTTCACAATATCAAAGGAGGACATCTGCGAAACAGCAGTACATTGCTCATAAATGCTAGAGGTGGTGTATATCAGGAGACAACAAAAGCTTTCCCACAAGGCGTATTTTTCAATTAACAGATTGAACCGCTCAAGAGGCATTTTGCATAATCGGGAAGGCTCTGTTGTCTTGACGTAAAGACTGGTACCGTTCGAGAGTTGATGGCTTACGCCTAAAATAAAAGGATGCTGCTGAGCATTTAAAATAATCCCATCCCATCTACGATTTAGGGAAGGTGCGAATAAGC
>NZ_JAKCNS010000074.1 GCF_021440345.1 Kluyvera intermedia | reverse complement strand
AATCATATGGCTAAATGATTTTGCGGGATGGGGGGGAGCACTTTATTTATTCATCAAAAGTGTATTCGGCTTTTTCTTATCCCTCATATATAAGAGAGTAAACAAACAGAACAAATAATGAAGAAATGTCGTGTTAATCTCGCATGAGATAACAACGGTGATGCATTTTAGTTAAAATGACTTTACATCTAATAATTATGTTTTTTATATGCGCATATAATTTAACTCAATAAGCTGATTTTTTAAGTTTTCGCATAAAATAATAGAAAAATATGAGAGATCAATTTAGAATCGGCCAGGAAAGATATGTGTTACATTATATCATATCATTTGTCTGTTGCAGGTTTGAGCCATAGGTTGGTTAGCGCCAGCCTATGGCTCGTGGAACACTCTAAATAGTTGACGCTATTCAGAGTTCACATCAGCAATCATTTGCGCTTAAAAATAACGCAAATATTTTTGCTTTTACTTCGATTTAACAAGCTTAGATATATTAGGTCATTCGTATGAAAAATTCAATTTTAGGTTTAGCTATTAGTGTGGCCCGGGACTGTATATAAGCGTTCCACGATAATATACATGAGTGTGTTTGGGTCGTTTCTGTTCACGTCGAACGGCCTTTATTAACGAATTCTTCAGGAGTTTGGGATATATGTCTCGCATTGAAATAGCGCTGCTGATTGCGCTGGTCGGATTTATTGTGCTCGCCATTATTTACTGCTCGCTGGTGACGTTGGTATGGAATTTTATTTCATAAAACACTGAAGGAGGTAATTCGATGGGGATATGGCTATGCGAAAATTAATGCATATAGGATTGGTCGCTTTCAATAATATTCCACACAACAGTATATATTGCCGATCATGTAGGATAACGAATGATGATGAAAAACTTCCGGCGCGGTCTTAATGCCATCTTGCTATCAATTGTCGTTTGCGCGTTCGCTTCTGCCGTTCATCAGTATTTTTCACATATGCTCACGGTAAATTTTGAATCAACCAGGAAGGTTAATAAATGAAAGCATGTTTAACGGGGGCTATGCTGGTGTGTATCAGTGCCAGCACGCTTGCAAAAAGTGCTGATGTTGCTATTGCTGATTGTGCCGACGAAAGTCTGGCGATTATTACTCATGTTAGCCATGCCGCCGGGGACGTTATTGTCGGGCCCGATGATTCTACAATGCGCAAATTACGCGTGAATGTTAGCAATATTTGTACCTCTGCATATACCCAAGGATTAGCGGCGAGAACGTCAAAGGAGATTAAGTTAACTCACGAGCAGGTGAGGCCCGCTATGCGCGGGTGGATCGCTGCGAGAATGCCGAAAGATATTCCTGAAGAGTTAACTGACAGAATGACCAATACGCTGACGGATGCCTTTATGGGGGCATATGCACACAGTCCAGACGCCGACTAGTTATCAAATATCGACTATATCTTCCAGGCAGGTTCGAGAGCAGGGTGGTTACCCTGCTATTTGAGCTGAAGGTCCGCTGTGAGCGAGAAACAGACATTCTAACCTGTAATGGGCGGCACGTTTAAATAATTATTATTCATTCAAAGCATTCTTACTACGCTACCTAACCAACCGGGGAGATGTTCCTTATACCACTTGAGATATAAGGGCAATGCTGTCTTTTGCCGCTCATCAAGTAGCACAACCACTTCAGTGACAATCCACGCTTTGGTAATAGCAATTTCTCTCGCTAACCAATTGTGATTATTATAAAAAGATAATCGGCAATAACGTTCTGCAAGATCAATGAACGTTTGCTTCGTACCCATTCCCTTGATAAGAGGGGCCAGGTCGATAGCGGGACTCCCTTTTCCAAACCTCTCCCAGTCAAAAAGAACCAGATCACCGTTATCTCTTCTTCCCCAGTTTCCAGCATTACTATCGCCAGAAACCAGACTTTGGTAGCCAAACAAAACATCACTACACTGCTGAAAACGTCGTAGTTGCTGTGCACTTTCTTCAGGTAATGCCAGGAGTATGAGGGATTTTTCGAGCGCTAACTCTGACCATAAGTGAGTATGGTAGAGCCATTCAGAATTCACAGGATATCGATGTAAACGCCCCAGCATAGCTAATGCGTCATCTGAGGCTACATAGGCCTGCTCAACCTGATGAGGGATATATTCCATTCTTAACTTACGCAGGACGGCATCAACGGATAAGAGCTTTGGAGTAGCGATCTCTGCCTGATTAAGTTTTGTCGCAGTGTGTTGATAAAAAGCGAATTCCACTTCTCCAACAGGAAACTTTTCAACGACCTGGTGACCGAAGTTATCTAAAGCCAGCGCCACGTTAGCGGTGCCCATTTTGGATAAGTCCCTGGCAGACATACATTATCCCTATAGCTTAGAGGTTTAGTTATTCTGGTTTAAAGTGTAATGCAAGTTGGACGTTACGCCGACAACGCTAAGCCAACCATCAACATCTCCTGAGGTTAACCACGTCCGCAGTTGACACAACGTCGTCACTTTACCAAAAAATCTCCTTCTTATTCACCCGCTTACATCCGATTCACTTGCATTTAAGATATCATTGAAAACAGTAATGATAATTATTTGCACTTGCATGGTATGTTGAATGTGCTTTTAACAAGACATATTTCTCATAGCGGAAGGTAAGACTCAGTGCATGGGGAATAACCTGTGGCTGCATTGAGATGCAGCATTAATACAGTTTATGGAGATACGATGAGAAGAATTTCAGTCCGTTCAATGCTGTTGGCCTCCACTATTGCGATGTCAACTGCCACAACAGCATACGCCGATAGCCAATGGGCGGCCGCCAGCACTACCTTTCCTGGCAGTATCCGCGCCGGATCAAGGGACGTTCCTGTTAAGCCTGGAGATCAAACGGTTATAACGATTAAGAGCCTGCAGGCGGGGGCGACCGTCACCATGCTGAATGGTACTGAAGTCCTGACACCAAAACCACTGACCGCCGACGAGAAGGGAAACCTCACTATTCCGCTAAACGTTCCGGCTAATGCTGGTACAGGCCTTCATCCGCTCACTGTTATCACGCAAAATCCCCCGAGCGTTTCGCAGGTCATGTTGAAATTGTCCCAGGTTGTTCCCCCGAAAAACACGGAGGCTTTCAGGCTGCAAACCATTCCCGTTGGTGAACGGGCTTACCAGTCGGCAGTTTCGGCCGACGGGAAGCTGTTCGTGACTTCTGCTCGTGGCCCGAAGGATGGCAGCCGCCTGATGAGACTGAACGCCGGAACGCTTGCCATCGAAGCGGAGGCTACGCTGCCTAAAGACAAAAAGGGTGAGCAGATTGGTGTCTTCGGCGTCGGTGTTGATAATGTCCATCATCATGTCTGGACGACGAACACGCTTGCCGAGACGGTGACCGTCTATGACGCAAAGACGCTTTCCGCCGTGAAAGTCTTTCCCGAGGGATCTGTCGCGCATCCACGCGATGTGGTTATTGATGAAGTTCACAATCGGGCTTATGTCAGCGCAGCTCTGACCGGTTTTATCGAGGTATATGATACAAAAACGCTGGAACACATCGGTCAGCTGGAGTTCGTGGTGGAGCGTGGCAAAAACCTGTTTAACAATACCGATCTTGCCCTCGACAGTGCTGGTGAGAAACTCTATGGCGCCAGCCGCGATACGCCATGGGTAGGCTGGATTGATCTTAAAACGGGCAAGAGCACGACGGTGAAAGTACCTCAGGCACAGGGCGCAACCGACATCGCTCGCGATCCGCAGACCGGTCGTCTTTACGTCGCTTCCCAGGAGACGAACAATGTCGTGGTTCTTGATGCGGACGGCAAGGTTCTTGCAGATTCTTACATTGGTGCCGGGGGCGTATCTGTAATCTGGAATCCAGTGACGTCGCAGGTTTTCGCCGCCACGCGTGCAGGCGGAACCGTTGCTGTTCTGGACAAGGACGGTAAACTGGTCGCTAATATCCCGATGGATGAAACGCCAAACCACCTCACCGTCGCTCCTGATGGTGCTGTTTATCTGGTGTCTATGTATGGAACTGTCGGGGATAAAGCTCAGGCAGGTTCAGTGACGAAGGTCACCCCCAAAAAATAGCGGTATGAGCTCGCTAAGTTATTCGCGGGCAGACCGGCTAATATTATTAACCCCTGCCGCTTATGCGGCGGGGGATTGGCGTGTCCTGCACAAATTCGGGGCATTTTTAAACTCTTGCTCATACTTGCCCCAGTGGTGTTGTGTGCAACCAATGTCGTTAATGAGATTAATTTTCATTTGGGCTTTACAGTGCAATTGCAAAGATGTATTTTTAATGCATCTTATAGCGGGAGATAGACATGAGCCACTACAGAATACCTAAAAACTGGACAATCAAGCGTTCAACACCGTTTTTCACTAAAGACAATGTTCCATCAGCATTGCTAAGCCACCACAATACGGCCGCTGGCATTTTTGGCCAGCTGTGTGTGATGGAAGGAACGGTGACCTATTACGGATTTGAAAATGAACATGCTACTGAACCAGAAATAGAAGTTGTTATTGAAGCGGGTCGTTTTGCAACTAGCCCACCACAATACTGGCACCGTATTACAATGACTGATGATGCGCAGTTCAATATCAACTTCTGGGCCGAGCCATCATTCTCAGGAGAAGAACTCTATAGTTCTAACAAATCATAAATAGAAATCCCCCGCTCGTTTCAGCGAGGGGAAGCTACCTGTAGATAAATATGAATAAATTTTTAAGAGAGTGTTCCATGAAGCTTGATTTTGGTGAGCGGGAAATCTGCAATGAGTTGTCTCTAATGCATGTTGGTGAATATCAAGAGTTTATTTGCCACGAGGCAGCTGTATATTTTGAAAATGAGCCTGAAGATAATTTCCCACTCAATTAAAAGAAATGGCTAATGAAAATTGTTGCGATAGAGGCGAATATTGCCGCAGGGAAAACGACGCTTCTTGAGCCTCTTGCTCAGGAATTATCAAAATTAACAGATGCTACATGGGAGGTCATTAGAGAACCGGTGGATGAAGACCCTATTTTCCTGGAGTTATTACAGATTTTCGTAGAAAACCCTGACAACGCTGATGCCAGAGTCGCCTTTCAACTGTATATAACCCGTAACCGACAGGCTCTTTTAAGCAATATAGCTGAGGGGAATTACATCATTGAACGCTCATTGTTTAGTGACCTGGTATTCTGCCATGCAAATTTCTTAACAACCGAGCAGCCGTCGGCCAGTTACATGTCATACTTCTATCAAATTAAAAATTATCTAAAACATTATCCGCAAATCGATTTGGTCGTCTATGTTGATCGAGATGTTGAATCTTGTTTTAACGCTTGCATGGCTCGTGGGCGCGCCGGAGAAAGTGAATATTCTTTGGATTATTTTCAGGATCTTAAAGCTTTTCACGATGCTTGCTTACCTCAGATTACTCGCCAATACGGGGCAAAACTCGTTACGCATAATGTTGAAACGGGGTTTGCGTGCCCTAATGAAGTGGCGCAAGCAATCATTAAGAATCTATAACAACTCTGCATACAGACCAAATTAATTATGGTTGATGATTCAAATGTAAGTAAAAATAAAGGATGCGATTTTAAAACTTCGCTACTGGCCAAATGCGGGTATTCTCGTAGAGTACAGGAGTCTACTGCGCACGAGAACCGGTCTTAAGTTAAATGAATTTGCAAATAATGTTTTTAATTTAAAAAACATCTAAGCGCACCAAGTCTTCGACACGCTTCCAGAAGGATTAATGTGGGGCGGATTTTGAAAAAATATTAATAACAAGCACCCCGGCACAAATAAGGAACATACCTGCGATCGCGGGGAAATCAAGCTTCTGCCCACTGACCAACCAAGCTAAAAGACTGATTAATACTATCCCAGCGCCAGACCAAATTGCGTATGCAATACCCGTTGGAATAGTCGACAGCGTCTGAGCAAGCAAATAAAAGGCAGTGCAGTAGCACACGATGGTTGCTACAGATGGCCAAAGGCGTGTAAATCCGTCGGAGAACTTCATCAGTGTCGTACCGATGACTTCAGCTACGATGGCCCCAGCAAGAAAAATGTATGAATTCAAAATCTGACCCTATGTGGCAGTCTAAAACAAATATTTTATCACAAAGGGTTAGATGAGTTTGAACATAAACCCAACGCGGTGAGATGCTCGCGCTTCGTTTCGCTGATATGGCTTTGTGCGAAGATCTCTTATGTGATTTTAACCAGCTTGGGTATCGGCAGGCTGTTTGAGCCGGTATATCAGCTGCAGCCGGACAAAGCGCAGTTTGTCCCGGGAATGGAAAATTACTGGCGGAAGTACCCGGCGGTCTATCTTTACTACCTAAAGAGCGCGGGCAGGAGCAAGCGGGTCAGAGTGCTTATCGATTTTCTCATCGCGCAGACGAAACGGTAAGCGTGCTGAATTACGACGCAGATAGCCGTTGGCCCCGGCTGGCAAAAAAAAGAGCCCGCAGGATGGCGGGCTCTTTCGACAGACCTTATGGATTTAGCGCGATTGACGCTGAAATCACCGTGTGACTTACTTTTTCTTCTCGCCCAGCGTTGGCGTTTCGTCGAAGAAGTTCCACGGTTTCAACAGTGCGTGCGCCCATTCGGTTGGCATAATCGGCCACTCTTCCGCGCGAGCCACGTGGGTGGTCCCGGTGGTAATCCATACCACGTCATCGTTATTTTTCAGCGACTCGTCATCCTTCGCATATTGTCCCAGGCCGGTATCGTGCACCGAACGGTTCGGGTATTTACCTTCTGGATAACGCTCTTCCTGATGGTAACGAGTGACCCACAACTGTTTGTCCATAAAGCTCAGGCGATGATAAATCCACTCGTCTGGCGCGAATTTCGCGCCGGTTGCCGCCGGGTGAGTGCCTCCCGCGTAAGGGATAATCTGGTACGACACCGGATTGCCCATGCGGTTTTCTTTGGTGGTGTTGCTCAACAGGCGAATCGTGCCTGGGTCATATTTCTGCGCGGCTTTCTGCTCGGTTTCGATGTCGTACTGGTTCACCTGCATGGTGCTGGTGCGCGGGCCACCGCTGGTGTTTGGCTTCACTTCCGGGTCCATCGCCACCAGGCTGTTATTCTCACCGTCCACGTCGAGATCGAGGCGGAAGTTGTAAATATGCTGGTGGGTGGTGCCGACGATATTATGGTCGATCAGCGTCCCGTAGCGGGTATCGTCTTTGGCGCTTGGGTCGTGCATGGTTTTCGCCAGTACGCCTTTCACCGCTTCAATCCCCGTTGCACCGGCATCGATACCGATAGTGCCGTTTTCGTGGAATACCCAGTCGAAGATGTAGTCGTAGTTACCGACGGTGCTTATCCAGCGCACCACCAGCTCACGACGTTCGGTACTGACGTTCGGCTGGCCCATCTCCTGGTGCTTATATTCCGGCCCGGCATAACGTTCAAAGATTGCCACCGCGCGTGGAATGGTGGTTGGCGTACCGGTGTAGTCGGCAATGGTTTCATCCAGCAGCACGGCGTTAGATGGCGCATCTTTACCGCGGGCGATAGGCGAGGTCAGGGTGCCCATCCCGTAATCGCCGGAGTCCAGATACGCTTTGAAGTACCAGCCGATATCCGGGTCGCCGTAAGGCACGATCATCCCACCCAGCGATCCTTCGTACATCACCTGGCGTTTTTTACCGTTGTCGTTATAGGTCACGGTAGAGAGAATCGGCCCGACGCGGGAGTTCAGGCGCAGGTGGAAGTCCCAGTTCTGCCAGTGCACCATATCGCCGGTGATGGTGTAGTTTTTACCTTCTGGTTCGATAATATCCAGCGGTTTCACCGATTTTGCCACGCGATCGCGACCATCAAACGGACGAGATTCCATTGGCACCGGAATGACCGGGCCTTCTTCAATTTTGATGATTTTTTTCTGCTCAAGATCGACAACGGCCACCAGGTTCTCAATCGGGTGCGCCCAGTAGTTGCCGTCGCCGGTGTTGAGATAGCTGATCACTTTCAGCAGGCGCGCGTCCTGCTTGAGGCCATCTTTGCCGTCGAAGTAGCCGACGGTCAGCGGCGTGGTGACGACCTTGGTAGTGTCTTTAATTCCGCGTTTCTTCAGCACGTCAGCAAACTCGGTGCTGGCGTTAATGATGTTCTGCACGCTGACGAAATCGTCAATCAGCACCATGCCGTGGGCATCTTTGATTGGCGTCCAGGAGAGGATCTTTTTGCTTTGCAGATCGACGACCGCTTCGATAACGTGCTTACCGTCGAGCATAATCACGTCGGCGGTGCGCGGGGCATTCACCGGGGTGCCGTTGAGGGCGAAATCCCAAACCGCTTTTTTATCCGGCTCATGCAGGGAAATCTCGGTGAAACGGGTATTTGGCTGGAACTCAGGCGCGGCTTTCACAATCGTTACCGCTTCGCCAATCTCGGCAGAGGACAGCGAGTTCAGCGGGTGCGGCACCTTCTCAACCTGGAAGGTCTGGTCAAGGCCAGACTGGAACACGTCGTTGATAAAGGTGTCAGAAACCCACGCTTTACCTTGCTTCATCACCACCGGGGCCTGCAAATTCAGGGTTTTGCCGTTGAGGATCGCGGTTTTCGCGCCCGGTTTCACCTTCACATAGGCGCCGTCTTTAATCAGGGTGTACATCTGCGCATAGTCATCCCACTGCACGTCCGCGCCAAATTCCTGCAAGGTTTTGTCCATTGGCACCATATGCGCTTCGCCGCCGTGGGCGAAGGCCGGGCTTTGCCAGGCGCAACACAGCGCGATAGCCAGCGCGAGCGCCGTTTTACGTTTAGACAGATTCAAAGCTTTAGACATTGTGACCTCATCTTATCGTTATGTTGTGCCGTGCCAGGCTTTTCTTGTTCAGTCTCTTAACCTAACAGCCGAACGTCATTCAGCGTTTGCTTGCGCTTGCCAGGTTATTTGTCAGTTTTGCCAGTTACAAAAAAATGCCTCCGCAGAGGCATTGAGTAAATTGTTGCGCTGGCTCGACGTTGGCACACGCCGTTATCGTGCCGCGATGGCGACCGCGTTAGACAGGGAAATCACCCTGCTGACGGGCGACCAGCGTCAGGATGGAGTAGAGGGCGACCGCCTGCTGATGCTGGTTGAAAATCTCCACCGACCATTCCACCACGCCGGTGGCTTTCTCTTCGGCGTTGCGCTGGCGCTTGACCGTTTTACGCTTGCAGGTCAGGCGAACCTGAATGGTGTCG
This sequence comes from Kluyvera intermedia, assembly GCF_021440345.1. Taxonomy (GTDB): domain Bacteria; phylum Pseudomonadota; class Gammaproteobacteria; order Enterobacterales; family Enterobacteriaceae; genus Kluyvera; species Kluyvera intermedia_A. The sequence goes on along the minus strand of NZ_JAKCNS010000074.1, from coordinate 52,965 downwards.
CCCGGCTTAACCGGCTCAATAAAGCGCAGGTTTTCCATACCATAGTTGGCGATAACCGGGCCGACGCCCGCATCAACAAACAGACCGGCCGCGGCGGAAATCAGGAAGTAACCGTGCACCACGCGTTCGCCAAAAATCGACTCGGCGGCGGCAATTTTGTCCATGTGGGCGTAGAAGTGATCGCCGCTCAGACAGGCGAAGTTGACGATGTCCGCTTCGGTTAGCGTCCGGCGCGGGGTCAGCAGGCTATCGCCCGGCTGGATCTCTTCGAAGTATTTACGGAACGGGTGAATGCGGTCTTCCGCGACCTGCGCGCCGCGTACCCACTGCTGGCCGATAACGGCCAGCATGGTTGGGCTGCCCTGAATCGCCGTGCGCTGCATGTAATGTTTCACCGAGCGCAGGCCGCCCAGCTCTTCACCACCGCCGGCGCGTCCTGGGCCACCGTGAACCAGCTGCGGCAACGGCGAACCGTGGCCGGTTGATTCAGCGGAAGATTCTTCGTTCAGCACCTGAATACGACCGTGCGCACGCGCTGCACCGAGAATAAACTCACGGGCCAGCGGACCGCTGGCGGTCACCAGCGTACCGGCCAGGCTACCGCCACCTGCGCGCGCCAGTTGCATGGCGTGGTAGCTATTCTGATACGGCATCAGCGTGGCTACCGGGCCAAAGGCTTCGATGGCGTGAACGGCGGAGACTTCATCCGGCTGGGTGCACAGCAGCAGCGTTGGCGGGAAGAAGGCTCCGGCGGCGCTCAGGTCGGCTTTACCACCCAGCAGCACCTCGCAGCCGGCCTGTACCAGGCGGTTGACGTTGTCCTGCACATCCTGGCGCTGCTCGGCGTTAACCAACGCCCCCATTTTGACGCCTTCCTGCGCGGGGTCGCCGACCACCACTTTTTGCAGACGGGCAATCAGCGCGTCGCTCACCGCCTTAATCTGTGCCTGCGGCACGATAATACGGCGAATGGCGGTACATTTTTGCCCAGCTTTCGCCGTCATCTCACGCACCACTTCGCGGATAAACAGCGCGAATTCCGGCTGTTCAGGAGTCACATCATCGCCTAAAACGCAGCAGTTGAGCGAGTCGGCTTCCATGGTGAATGGAATCGATTTCGCCACCAGATTCGGATGCACGCGCAGCTGCTGCCCGGTATGGGCCGAACCGGTAAAGGTCACCACGTCCTGGCTATCAAGCTCGTCGAGCAGAGAGCCCGCGCCGCCGCAAATCAGGCTGATCGCACCGTTTGGTACCAGACCACTCTCGACAATCGCTTTGACCATTGCCTGCGTCAACTGCGCGGTGGCGGTGGCCGGTTTGATGATAGCCGGCATCCCGGCAAGCCAGGTTGGCGCCAGCTTTTCTAACATGCCCCAGCACGGGAAGTTGAAGGCGTTGATATGTACCGCTACCCCGGATTTCGAGGTCAGTACGTGGCGTGCGGCAAAGCCGCCCTGTTTAGACAGGGGGATCAGCTCATCTTCCGGCCACAGGGTATCGTCCGGCAGCTCACGCCCGCCAAGCCCGGCGTAGGTGAAGAGGGTGCCGATACCGCCTTCAATATCCACCCAGCTGTCGGCGCGGGTGGCGCCGGTTTCGGCAGAAATGGCGTAGAAATCAGCTTTTAGCTCCAGCAGATGTTTTGCCACTGCTTTGAGCATTGCGCTGCGTTCAATAAAGGTCATTGCCTGTAAGGCTTTGCCACCGTTCTCGATAGCGAAACGACGCGCCTGCGCCATATCCAGACCTTCGCTGGTCACTTCCCACAGTGCTTCGCCGCTGATGGCGTGGTGAATGGTGCGGGTGCGGCCCTGGCCTGTCTGCCAGGTGCCGGATAAATAGCTGGCTAACTTCTGCATCGTAAATCTCCAGATATGTTACGTAATCTCGCTATAAATAGTTCTTTTCTGAATCATAAAATGCAAGCCTGATTTTAATAATTTGTTAACAATGCGATCGCGGACACGAAGCGACAATGCGTCACGTGGCTGTTTATAAGAGGTTTTGCAAAAGCCTTTGCGGTACGCATCACAAAATTAACAAACAAAATTTGTGGTTTTATTTAACTAAGATGTAACTTTTATAAAACAAAGTGATTCACAAAAATTGATTTGTTGAATTTATCGGAATCATAAGGTGATGACGTGACAGAAGAACAACGCTTTGACCAGCGCATCGCGCAGGAAACAGCCATCGAACCGCAGGACTGGATGCCCGATGCCTACCGTAAAACGCTGATCCGCCAGATTGGCCAGCATGCGCACTCCGAGATTGTCGGCATGCTGCCGGAAGGCAACTGGATAACCCGCGCTCCAACGCTTCGTCGCAAAGCGATTCTGCTGGCGAAAGTGCAGGATGAAGCCGGGCACGGCCTGTATCTCTACAGCGCCGCCGAAACCCTCGGCTGCGCCCGCGAAGATCTGTACCAGAAAATGCTCGACGGGCAGATGAAGTACTCCTCCATCTTTAACTACCCAACCCTGACCTGGGCCGACATCGGCGTGATTGGCTGGCTGGTTGATGGCGCGGCGATCGTCAACCAGGTCGCGCTGTGCCGTACTTCATACGGCCCGTATGCACGAGCGATGGTGAAAATCTGTAAAGAAGAGAGCTTCCACCAGCGTCAGGGCTTTGAAGCCTGCATGGCGCTGGCTGCGGGCAGCGAAGAGCAACGGCAAATGCTGCAAGACGCGATTAACCGCTTCTGGTGGCCGGCGCTGATGATGTTTGGGCCAAGCGATGACAACTCGCCAAACAGCGCGCGCAGCATGGCGTGGAAAATCAAACTGCACTCCAACGATGAACTGCGTCAGCGCTTTGTCGACAACACCGTTCCACAGGTTGAGATCCTCGGTATGAAAGTGCCGGATGCCGACCTGCAGTTGGACGCAGAGAGCGGCCACTATCGCTACGGCGAAATTGACTGGCAGGAACTCAACGAAGTTATCAACGGGCGTGGCATTTGTAACCACGAACGTCTGGGCGCGAAACGTAAGGCCTGGGAAGAGGGGGCATGGGTGCGCGAAGCCGCGCTGGCACATGCTCAAAAACAACAGGCCCGCGACGCCGCCTAAGGAGAAAGAGAATGAGCAACACATACTGGCCGTTATACGAAGTTTTTGTCCGCAGCAAACAGGGGCTGTCGCACCGCCACGTGGGAAGCCTGCACGCCGCCGATGACCAGATGGCGCTGGAAAATGCCCGTGATGCCTACACCCGCCGCAGCGAAGGCTGCTCTATCTGGGTGGTAAAAGCCAGCAGCATCGTCGCCTCGCAGCCGGAAGAACGCGGTGAGTTCTTCGACCCGGCGGAAAGCAAAGTCTACCGTCACCCAACGTTCTATACCGTGCCGGACGGCATGGAACATATGTGAGGCAGCGATGAATAACCTGAATCCTGTTGCAACGTATGCCCTGCGTCTGGGCGATAACGGCCTCGTGCTGGCCCAGCGCTTAGGCGCCTGGTGCGGCCATGCGCCGGAGCTGGAAATTGATCTGGCGCTGGCCAATATCGGTCTGGATCTGCTGGGGCAGGCGCGCAATTTCTTAAGCTACGCCGCCGAACTCTCCGGCAGCGGCGACGAAGATACGCTGGCCTTCGGCCGCGACGAACGTCAGTTCCGCAATCTGCTGCTGGTTGAACAACCGAACGGCAACTTTGCCGACACCATTGCTCGTCAGTTCTTTATCGACGCCTGGCACGTGGCGCTGTTCAGCCGTCTGGTCAACAGCCGCGATGCGCAGATTGCCGCGATTGCCGCCAAAGGACTGAAAGAAGTGCGCTATCACCAGCGTTTTAGCCGCGGCTGGCTGGAGCGACTGGGCAACGGCTCCGAGCTCTCCGCCCAGCGGATGCAGCAGGCGGTCGACAGCCTGTGGCGTTTTACCGGCGAGCTGTTTATGGCCGATGAGCTGGAATTAACGCTGGTTGAGCAGGGGATCGCCGTCGACTCGCGTGAACTTGAGGCCGAATGGCAGACCACGGTGCATACCGCGCTGCTCGACTCCGGCTTACAGATCCCGCAGGAAGCCGCGTTCCGCAGCGGCGGTAAGCAGGGCCTGCACAGCGAACATCTGGGGCCGATGCTGGCGGAAATGCAGTATCTGCAGCGTTCGTATCCCGGTCAGCAGTGGTAATGGAGGTGGCTATGCAACGTCTGGCTGCAATCGCACCCGCCGAGGTGCGCACCGTCTGGGGATTGCTCAGCGCCATCCCCGATCCGGAAGTGCCGGTACTGACGATTACCGACCTTGGCATGGTCAGAAGCGTTGAACGTCATGGCGACGGCTGGGTGATTGGCTTTACGCCAACGTACTCCGGCTGCCCGGCGACTGAGCACCTGCTGGGTGAGATTCGTTCGGTAATGACCGAGCACGGTTATACGCCGGTGCACATTGTTCTGCAGCTTGACCCGGCATGGACCACCGACTGGATGAGCCCGGACGCCCGCGAGCGTCTGCGCCAGTACGGCATCAGCCCGCCGCAGGCCCACGCCTGCCATGCGGAAATGCCGAGCGAAGTGCTGTGTCCGCGCTGCGGTAGCACCCACACCTCGCTTATCAGCGAATTCGGTTCGACGGCCTGTAAAGCGCTCTATCGCTGCGACAGCTGCCGTGAACCCTTTGATTACTTTAAATGTATTTGAGGTTGCGATGACAACATTTCATTCGCTTACCGTGGCAAGCGTCGAGCCGGAAACCCGCGATGCGGTGACCATCACCTTCGCCATTCCCGACGCACTGCGCAGCGTTTACGCCTTTCGCCCCGGCCAGCATCTGACGCTGAAAACCCGCCTTGGCGGTGAAGAGCTGCGCCGCTGCTACTCCATCTGCCGCAGCCGCTCGCCGTCCGAAATCAGCGTGGCGGTGAAAGCTATCGACGGCGGCCGCTTCTCGCGCTATGCCCAGAGCGATATCCAGCAGGGCATGGAATTTGAAGTGATGGTGCCGCAGGGCCACTTTGGCTATCAGCCGTCTGCCGAGCGCCGCGCTAACTACCTGGCGATTGCCGCCGGTTCCGGTATCACCCCGATGATGGCGATTATTGAAGCCACGCTGGCGACCGAAAACGACAGCCGTTTCACGCTGATTTACGGCAACCGCAGCAGCCATAGCATGATGTTCCGCCAGGCGCTGGCCGATCTGAAGGATCGCTACCCGCAGCGTTTGCAGGTGGTGCACCTGTTCAGTCAGGAGTCGATGGACAGCGATCTGCTGCAAGGGCGCATTGACGGCGACAAGCTGCGCGCACTCTCCGAACACCTGCTTGATTTCAGCCGCTTTGACGACGCGTTTATCTGCGGCCCGTCGGCAATGATGGACGACGCGGAAACCACGCTGCGCGCCCTCGGTATGCCGGAGAAATCCATTCACCTTGAGCGCTTCAACACCCCTGGCACCAGCGTGAAACGCGCCACCGGTGTACAGGCGGAAGGCCGTACCGTCACGCTGCGCCAGGATGGCCGTGAGCGCCTGATTTCCCTGAGCGCCGAGGACGACAGCATTCTGGATGCCGCGCTGCGCCAGGGGGCGGACCTGCCGTTCGCCTGTAAAGGCGGCGTGTGCGCCACCTGTAAATGCAAAGTGGTCCGCGGCGAAGTGGCGATGGCCGCCAACTACAGCCTGGAAGCCGATGAACTGGCCGCCGGTTATGTGTTGAGCTGCCAGGCACTGCCCACCAGCGGCGATGTGGTGGTCGACTTTGATGCGCGGGGGATGGCATGAGCGAACTGCTAATAACCCGTCACGACCGCGTCCTTCAGCTAACTCTGAACCGCCCGCAGGCGCGTAACGCCCTGAATAACGCGCTGCTTGGGCAGATTGCCGAGGCGCTGGAAAGCGCCGCGGCGGACGCCACGATTAGCGTCTGCGTCATCAGCGGCAACCCGCGCTATTTCGCCGCCGGGGCCGATCTCAACGAAATGGCGGAAAAAGATCTGCCCGCCACCTTCGACGATCTGCGCCCCCGTCTGTGGGCGCGGATTGATGCATTCAATAAGCCGCTGATTGCGGTGGTCAACGGCTACGCGCTGGGTGCGGGCTGTGAACTGGCGTTGCTGTGCGATCTGGTGATTGCCGGGGATAACGCTCGCTTTGGTTTACCGGAAATTACCCTGGGCACTATGCCGGGCGCCGGCGGTACCCAACGTCTTATTCGCAGCGTCGGCAAAGCGCTGGCTAGCCGCATGGTGCTGAGCGGCGAAAGCATCGACGCCCAGCGGGCGCAGCAGGCGGGGCTGGTGAGTGATATTCACCCGGCAGCGCTTTCCGATGAGTATGCGCTGAAGCTGGCGGCGACCATCGCTCGCCATTCACCGCTGGCGCTGCGCGCGGCCAAGCAGGCGCTGCGTCTGTCGCAGGAAGTGACTTTGCAGGCCGGGCTGACCCAGGAACGCCAGCTGTTTACGCTGCTGAGCGGCACGGAAGATCGTCGTGAAGGCATCGCTGCCTTCTTAGAAAAACGTACACCGGAATTTAAAGGACGCTAACCGTGGAAGCTTTCATTCAGTGTGAGATTGAACAGGGCGTTATGACCCTGACGCTAAACCGCCCGGACCGCCTCAATAGCTTTAACGATGTGATGCACCAGCAGCTGTCCGATTGCTTAAAACAGGCCGAGCGCGACGACACCATTCGCTGCCTGTTAATCACCGGCGCGGGACGCGGTTTTTGCGCCGGTCAGGATTTGAACGACCGTAACGTTGACCCAAGCGGCCCCGCGCCGGATTTGGGCATGTCGGTAGAGCGTTTTTACAACCCGCTGGTGCGCCGTCTGGCCGCGCTGCCAAAACCGGTTATCTGTGCGGTTAACGGCGTTGCCGCCGGTGCGGGCGCGACGCTGGCGCTGGGCTGCGACATTGTGATTGCCGCGCGCTCCGCCAAATTTGTGATGGCGTTCAGCAAGCTCGGCCTGGTACCGGACTGCGGCGGGAGCTGGGTGCTGCCGCGCGTTGCCGGGCGCGCCCGTGCGATGGGCCTGGCGCTGCTGGGCGATAGCCTTAGCGCCGAGCAGGCCGCGCAGTGGGGGATGATTTGGCAGGTGGTGGATGACGCAGCGCTGAAAGACACCAGCCTGACAATGGCTCGCCATTTCGCTTCGCAGCCGACCTACGGCCTGGGGCTGATTAAAAAAGCGCTGCAGCTTTCCGAGACCCACACCCTTGACCAGCAGCTTGACGTCGAACGTGACTTCCAGCGTATGGCCGGGCGCAGCGACGATTACCGTGAAGGCGTCAGCGCCTTCCTCGCCAAACGCGCGCCACAGTTCAGCGGGAAATAAGCCATGAGCCAGAATCAATTCACTGTCGCCGTGATTGGCGGCGGCACCATGGGCGCCGGCATTGTCGAAGTGGCGGCCAGCGCCGGGCATCCGGTGCGCCTGTATGACATCTCCGTAGAAGCGATTACCCGCGCCATCGACGGTATCCGTCAGCGTCTGGAGAGCCGCGTCAGCCGGGGAAAACTCAGCGCCGAGCAGGCTCAAGCACTGCTTGCGCGTATTACGCCAGCCACCGAATTAAGCCAGCTCGCCGACGCGCAGCTGGTGATTGAAGCGGCATCTGAGCGTCTGGAGATTAAACAGGCGCTGTTTAGCCAGCTGGCGGAGATCTGTTCAGCGTCAACGCTGCTGACCAGCAACACCTCGTCCATCTCTATTACCGCTATCGCTGCCGGAATCAAGCACCCGGAGCGCGTGGCGGGGCTGCATTTCTTTAATCCCGCGCCGGTGATGAAACTGGTGGAAGTGGTCAGTGGGCTGGCGACCTCTGCGGAAGTGGTAGAGCAGCTGTGCGCCTGCGTAAGCCGCTGGGGCAAACAGGCGGTGCGCTGTCGCTCAACGCCGGGCTTTATCGTTAACCGCGTGGCGCGCCCTTACTACGCAGAGGCCTGGCGCGCGCTGGAAGAGCAGGTAGCGTCGGCGGAAGTGATTGATGCCGCGCTGCGTGATGGCGGCGGATTCCCAATGGGGCCGCTGGCGTTAACCGATTTGATCGGCCAGGACGTCAATTTCGCGGTCACCTGTTCGGTATTTAACGCTTTCTGGCAGGACCGTCGTTTTCTGCCGTCGCTGTTGCAACAGGAGCTAGCGATTGCCGGGCGTCTGGGTAAGAAAAACGGCCACGGCGTCTACCGCTGGCCGGTGGAAACCCAGCCAGAACTGGCTGAACCGACATTAACCGCCGACTCAGCCGCGCAAATTATTGTAAGTGACAACGTCACTAAGCTGGATGGCGTTTTGCTGCTCGAGACCTGTGGGGAAACCGCGCTGGCGCTAAGCGTGCGTCACGGCTGTCCGGTGGTGGTTTACGACCATAGCGCTGGCGATACGGTCGTGTTGGCGGCGGCTGCCACCAACTCTCCGGCCGAGACCGATAAAGCTATTTACCACTTCCAGCAGCAGGGCAAAAAAGTGCTGCGTATCGCCGATTACCCGGGCCTGCTGGTGTGGCGCACGGTGGCGATGCTGGCCAACGAAGCGCTGGATGCGGTGCAAAAAGGCGTTGCCAGCGCCGAGGATATCGATACCGCCATGCGTTTGGGAGTGAACTACCCACGTGGCCCGCTGGCCTGGGGCGAATCGCTTGGCTGGGGACGCGTACTGCGCGTGCTGGAAAACCTTCAACAGCACTACGGCGAAGAACGCTACCGCCCGAGTGCACTGCTGCGCCAAAAGGCGCTTCTGGAGATGCGTCATGAGTAACGAAGCCTGGCGCAACGCCCGCGCCATGTACGAGAAAGATACCTGCGCTCGCGCGCTGGGGATTGAGATTATCGAAATGGACGACGGCTATTCGCAGATGACCATGGCGGTAACGCCGTCAATGCTGAACGGCCATCAGACCTGCCACGGCGGGCAGCTGTTCTCGCTGGCCGATACCGCGTTTGCCTATGCCTGCAACAGCCAGGGGCTGGCCGCGGTGGCGTCTGCCGCCAGCATCGACTTTGTTCGCCCAGCGTTTACCGGCGACCTGCTGACCGCCACCGCGCGGGTGAAACAGCAGGGCAAACTGACCGGCGTTTACGACATTGAAATTGTGAATCAGCAGCAAAAAACAGTAGCCCTGTTTCGCGGTAAATCGCACCGCATCGGCGGCACTATCACGGGAGAAGTCTAATGCGCGACGCGTTTATTTGTGACGGAATTCGTACTCCGATTGGCCGCTACGGCGGTGCGCTGGCGGGCGTCCGCGCCGACGATCTGGCGGCGATCCCGCTGCGCGAACTGTTGAGCCGCAACCCGCGTCTGGACGCCAGCTGTATCGATGATGTGATCTTCGGCTGCGCTAACCAGGCGGGTGAAGATAACCGCAACGTGGCGCATATGGCGACGCTGCTGGCGGGCTATCCGCACAGCGTGGCGGGCACCACCATTAACCGCCTGTGCGGTTCGGGTCTGGATGCCATCGGCTTTGCCGCGCGCGCCATCAAAGCCGGTGATGCGGATCTGCTGATTGCCGGCGGCGTCGAGTCAATGTCTCGCGCACCGTTCGTCATGGGCAAAGCCACATCCGCCTTCCAGCGTCAGGCCGAGATGTTTGATACCACCATCGGCTGGCGTTTTGTGAACCCGCTCATGCAGCAACAATTTGGTACTGACAGCATGCCGGAAACGGCGGAGAATGTAGCTGAATTGTTAAATATCAGCCGCGAAGATCAGGACGCCTTTGCTTATCGCAGCCAGCAGCGTACGGCGCAAGCCCAGCGCGACGGCATTCTGGCGCAGGAAATTGTGCCGGTGCAGATAATCGGCAAAAAGGGCGCGGTGAGCGCAGTGCGTGATGATGAGCATCCGCGTGCGGAAACCACGCTCGAACAACTGGCGGCGTTGAAAACTCCCTTCCGTAAAGGCGGCGTCGTCACCGCCGGTAATGCGTCTGGCGTTAACGACGGCGCCGCCGCGATGATCATCGCCAGTGAACAGCAGGCCCATGCTCAGGGGCTGACGCCACGTGCGCGTATCGTGGCGATGGCGACTGCAGGCGTGGAGCCTAAATACATGGGGCTGGGGCCGGTGCCAGCGGTACGTAAAGTGCTGGAACGCGCCGGGCTGAATATTAACGATATGGATGTGATTGAACTCAATGAAGCCTTTGCCGCTCAGGCGCTGGGCGTCATGAGGCAGCTTGGGCTGGCGGATGACGCCGCGCATGTTAACCCGAACGGTGGCGCCATCGCCTTAGGCCACCCGTTGGGCATGAGCGGCGTGCGCCTGGCGCTGGCGGCAAGCCTGGAACTGGAACGACGCAAAGGACGCTATGCGCTGTGTACGATGTGTATTGGCGTGGGCCAGGGCATTGCCCTGATCCTCGAGCGAGTGTGAGCTAATTGACCTGCGAGTACCCTAAAAAATGACAACTACAACAACATTAGATCCGATTGAAACCGCATCGCGTGACGAATTACAGGCACTGCAAACTGAACGTCTGAAATGGACGCTCAAACACGCCTATGAAAATGTACCGATGTATCGCCGTAAATTCGACGCGGCGGGGGTGCACCCGGATGATTTCCGTGAGCTGAGCGACCTGAGCAAATTTCCCTGCACCACCAAGCAGGATCTGCGTGATAACTATCCGTTCGACACCTTTGCGGTGCCGATGGAGCAGGTGGTGCGTATCCATGCGTCGTCCGGGACCACCGGCAAGCCGACCGTCGTCGGCTATACGCAAAACGATATCGACACCTGGGCCAATATCGTCGCCCGCTCGCTGCGCGCAGCCGGCGGTTCGGCGAAAGATAAAATCCACGTTGCCTATGGCTATGGCCTGTTTACCGGCGGCCTGGGCGCGCACTACGGTGCGGAACGTTTAGGGGCGACGGTGATCCCGATGTCCGGCGGCCAGACTGAAAAACAGGCCCAGCTGATTCGTGATTTCAAACCTGACATGATCATGGTGACGCCGTCCTACTGCCTGAACCTGATTGAAGAGCTGGAACGCCAGATGGGCGGCGATGCGCGCGGGTGTTCGCTGCGTACCGGCGTGTTTGGCGCCGAGCCGTGGACCGCCGGTATGCGGGCGGAAATTGAACGCCGCCTCGGCATTACCGCGCTGGATATCTACGGCCTGTCAGAAGTGATGGGCCCGGGCGTGGCGATGGAGTGTATCGAAACCAGCGACGGCCCAACCATCTGGGAAGACCATTTCTTCCCGGAAGTGGTTAACCCGGAAGACGGCACGCCGCTGGCCGATGGTCAACACGGCGAGCTGCTGTTCACTACGTTGACCAAAGAAGCGCTGCCGGTTATCCGTTACCGTACCCGCGATCTGACGCGCCTGCTGCCGGGCACCGCCCGCACTATGCGCCGGATGGATCGCATCAGCGGCCGCAGCGACGACATGCTGATTATTCGCGGCGTCAACGTCTTCCCATCGCAGCTGGAAGAAGAGATCCTCAAAATTGAACATCTGGCGCCGCACTATCAGCTGGAAGTGGATCGTCGCGGGCATCTTGATTCGCTTTCCGTGCGCGTCGAGCTTAAAGAAAGCAGCTTAACGCTGAGCCACGAACAGCGCTGCCAGATTTGCCACCACCTGCGTCACCGCATTAAGTCGATGGTTGGCATTTCCACCGACGTGAGCATCGTCAACTGCGGCAGCATTCCTCGCTCTGAAGGCAAGGCCTGCCGTGTGTTTGACCTGCGTAAAGCGGCGGCAAACGGTTAAGGTCACCCCTCAGCCTTCGGTAGCCCGGCATCGAGCCGGGCTACCAGATCCTGCCATACCCGGGATTATTTCCTGTGCTATGATTCAAAAAGGATATAAATAACAACAGAATGAATCATATGGACAAACTCGATAGCTTTATTCAGCAGGCGGTGACGACGATGCCCATCAGCGGCACCTCGCTTATCGCCTCGTTATACGGTGACTGCTTATCCCAGCGCGGCGGCGAAGTCTGGCTGGGAAGCGTGGCCGCGTTATTAGAAGGATTAGGATTTGGCGAGCGCTTTGTGCGCACCGCGCTGTTTCGCCTGAACAAAGAAGAGTGGCTGGACGTGGTGCGAATTGGCCGCCGCAGCTTTTATCGTCTGAGCGACAAAGGGCTGCGCTTAACCCGCCGCGCGGAGAGCAAAATCTACCGCGCCAGCGCGCCGGAGTGGGACGGCACCTGGCTGCTGCTGCTGTCGGAAGGATTAGAAAAATCCACCCTGGCAGAAGTCAAAAAACAGCTGATTTGGCAGGGGTTTGGCGTGCTTGCGCCGAGCCTGCTGGCGTCGCCTTCGCAAAAGCTCGCCGACGTCCAATCGCTGCTGCATGAAGCGGGCGTGGCGGAGAACGTTATTTTCTTCGAAGCCCATTCGCCGCTGGCAATTTCCCGCGCCGCGCTGCGCGAACGGGTAGAAGAGTGCTGGCATCTGACCGAACAAAACGCCATGTACGAGGCGTTTATTTCGCTGTTCCGCCCGCTGCTACCGCTGCTGCGCGATGCGCAACCGGATGAGCTAACGCCAGAGCGCTGCTTCCAGATCCGTCTGCTGCTGATCCATTTTTACCGCCGAGTGGTGCTTAAAGATCCGCTGCTGCCGGAAGAGCTGCTGCCCGCCCATTGGTTAGGGCAAACGGCGCGCCAGCTGTGCATCAATATCTATCAACGTGTGGCCCCTGGGGCGCAGGCTTTTGTCAGTGAAAAAGGCGAAAGCTCGGTGGGTGAACTGCCCGCGCCGGGGCCGCTCTATTATCAACGTTTCGGGGGATTGCCCGAGGCGTAACAGGAGAAGCCATGCCGATTTACCAGATGGACGGGATGATCCCGGTGGTTCCCGCGGAAAGCTATGTGCACCCAACCGCCGTACTGATTGGCGATGTGATCCTCGGAAAAGGGGTCTACGTTGGGCCAAATGCCAGTCTGCGCGGTGATTTTGGCCGCATCGTGGTGAAGGATGGCGCCAATATTCAGGATAATTGCGTAATGCACGGTTTTCCGGGCCAGGATACGGTGGTAGAAGAAGACGGCCACATCGGTCACGGCGCCATCCTCCATGGCTGCGTGATTGGCCGCAACGCATTAGTGGGCATGAGCGCGGTGATTATCGACGGCGCATCTATCGGTGAAAACAGTATCGTCGGCGCGTCGGCGTTTGTTAAAGCGCGCGCCGACATGCCCGCCAACCACCTGATTGTCGGCAGCCCGGCGAAAGCGATTCGCAGCTTAACCGAGCAGGAACTGACGTGGAAAAAGCAGGGCACCCGCGAGTATCAGGTGTTGGTTGAACGCTGCCAGAATACGCTGTTTGAAGTGCAGCCGCTGACCGAGGAAGAACCCAATCGTAAGCGGCTGGAGTTTGATGACGACCTGAAGCCAAAATCGGCTATTTAGTATCGCGTAGCGCGTCGACCAGCAACGAAAAGGCGGTGGTGTGCTGGCGACGGCTTGGGTAGTACAGATAGTAACCGGGGAACGGTGCGCACCAGTCGGCGAGCACGTGCTGTAAACGCCCGTCGGCAATGGCTTCGCGTACCGTATCGTCTGGCACATAGGCTAGCCCCAGCCCGGCTTCGGCTGCATCAAGCCGCTGCGGCAGGCAGTTAAGAGTCAGCTGGCCTTCCACGCGCACCCGCAGCGGTTCGCCGTTTTGTTCAAACTCCCACGCATATAGCCCGCCGCGCGTGGGTAAGCGCATGTTGATGCAGCGATGCTGCTGCAAATCGTGCGGAGTTTGCGGCACACCGTACTTTTCCAGATACGCCGGTGAGCCGACCACCGCCATACGCATATCCGACGCAATACGCACCGCAATCATATCGCGCGCTACCTGTTCGCCGAGGCGCACGCCCGCGTCGTAGCGCGCATCGACGATATCGGTCAGACCGTTATCAACGGTAACCTCGATATTGATATCCGGGTATTGCTGCATAAACGCTTTGAGTTTGGGCCACAGTACTTCGTTCATCGCATGTTCACCTGCGGTCAGGCGAATGTTGCCCGCCGGATGTTCGCGCGAATCGCGCAGGGCGGAGATCTCCTGCTCAATTTCCAGCAGGTGCGGGCTCAGGCGCTGATAGAGCTTTTCCCCGGCCTCGGTCGGCGCGACGTTGCGCGTGGTGCGTGTTAACAGGCGTACATCCAGTCGACTTTCCAGATTACGCATCGCATGGCTTAGGGCAGACTGCGACACCCCAAGCTGTGCGGCGGCGCGGGTAAAGCTGCGCTCGCGGGCGACCACCATGAAGGAGATCAGATCGTTAATATTGTCTTTTAGCATCGGGGAAGGCCATTAATGAATCTGGTTCATATTTTCGCGGAATTTATTTAGTGTAATGGCCACAGGTTTATATGCAACTCTCTGAATGTTAGCGAGGCCCGATGAAAATCAATGTGGTAGGAACCAGCGGTGTCGGCAAATCAACGCTGGCCCGCCGTCTGGCGCAAACGCTCTCACTGCCGTATATCGAAATGGACCGCTTGTACTGGCGGCTCGATTGGCAGGGAACGCCCGATGACGAACTGTTCGCCAGGCTCACCGAGGCGACCGATGCGCCGTGCTGGGTGCTGGACGGCAACTATAACCGCAGTCGCCCGGTAAAGTGGCGCGATGTTGATATGGTGGTGTGGGTCGATTACGGTTTCTGCCGCACCCTGCGCCAGGCGGTCTCCCGCGCCGCCACGCGGGCGTGGCGAAAGCAGGAACTGTGGCCCGGCACCGGCAACCGCGAAAGCTTTCGCCGATCGTTTGCCAGCCGCGAGTCGATAATCTTGTGGACGCTAAAAACCTGGCGGGCCAACCGTCAGCGTTATCTCAGCGACATGCACGATCCGCGCTGGCAGCATATCCGCTTCGTGCGTCTACAAAATCGCCGTGATACCGAGGCGTTCGTGGCCGAATTGACGGCCCAAAAAATGAATTAATTCGCGGTATTAGCGCACAAAATGCCCGCCGTTTTGTCTGCGCTATGATAGTTTTAAACCTCTAACAATAAGGAGTCCTGCCGATGCCACACGTTGATATTAAATGTTTTCCCCGCGAGCTGAGCGATGAACAAAAAACCGCGCTGGCCGCTGACATTACCGAAGTGCTGATTCGTCATCTGAACACCAAAGACCGAGCGGTGAGCGTGGCGCTTAATCAGGTGCAGGAGAGCGACTGGCAGCAGGTGTGGGACGGTGAAATTGCACCGAAAATGGATGAGCTGATTAAAAAACCGGGCTATAGCATGTAACCGAACTGCCTGCATTCCTGCATTTTTTCGGGCTACGTTCAAGACCATTGAAGCGTAGCCCGAATTCCATTCTCAATCCTGAAACCCCTCGTACAGACGTCGTCAGCCTTACACCGGCTTATCGTCCGGCGTATTGGCGCGGATCTGCCTGCCGCTGGCAACAAACGTCCCAGCACCAAGATGATGCAGCGTATTGCGCTTATCGTCGTCGAATTGCCAGCGTCCAGCAACGAACGCCTGTTCATCGGCGGCGGCGGCAACCACTTCGCCGAAGAGCGTGTCGTACTGCGCCGCCGCGGCGGTGGCGGGCAGTAACCGGCACTCCATCCACGCCAGACATTTTTTTTCCACCAGCGGCAGGCCAAGTACCGGGCCGGTTATCGCCGGAATCCCGTAGGCGTTAAATTTATCCTCTTCACGCCCGCTGACGCTACCGACGGCATAGGTCCAGCTGGCGGCGGCGACGCCCGGTACCACGATGCCAAAGGTGCCATTGCGTTCGATGATTTCCCGCGACCATGCGCTTTTATCGACCACAATCGCTATCCGCGGCGGCGCAAACTCGACCGGCATCGACCAGGCGGCGGCCATCACGTTGCGGCGTTTGGTTTCAACATCATAGCTGGTTATCAGAACGGTAGGGCCGTGGTTAAGCAAACGGCTGGCGTGCTGGAGTTCAACGGGGCGAAAACGGCTCATGGGTTTTCCTTTGCGTAAATAGACATGTCTCTCGCCACACATTAAATCGCAATAAAAGCGTAATCAATACGTCATATCGCCTGCCTATAGTCGCCTGCACTAAGTCCCAAAGAGGATAACACTATGTTAGCTCCCCTGTTTTTATCACAGGTGAGCGTGTCTGCCTTGTCGCCACTCCCATGGGGAGGACGATAATGCGCGCGCTTACCGGCATTCGGCTCGATGGCGTCTCCTTTGCCTTCGGCGCTACCACCGTACTCGATAACATCGCTTTGCACATCGAACCGGGCAGCATTGTTGCACTGCTGGGGCCATCCGGCTGCGGCAAAAGCACGTTGCTGCGCCTGCTGGCGGGGCTCAGCGTCCCGGCGCAAGGCTCTATTCACTTTGGCGATCGACTGGTGGCAAAACCCGGCTGGGGATTGCCGCCGGAGCAGCGCGATATCGGCATGGTTTTCCAGGATTACGCGCTGTGGCCGCATATGACGGCGGCGCAGAACGTGGCGTTTCCGCTACGGATGCGCAAGGTGCCGCGCGATGAACGCGAACGGCGAGTCAACGAGGCGCTGGCGATGGTTGGGCTGGCGGACTTTGGCGGGCGGAAACCGTCGGGGCTTTCCGGCGGCCAGCAGCAGCGGGTGGCGCTGGCGCGAGCGATTGTTGCTGAACCGCGCGTGTTGTTGTTCGATGAACCGCTCTCCAATCTCGATAGCGAACTGCGCGAGTCATTGTGCGTGGAGATGAGCCGCCTGCTGCGCCAGCTGGGTATTACCGCCGTTTACGTCACCCACGATCGCCGCGAAGCCGAGCTGTTAGCCGATCGCATTGTGCATCTTTCTGCGGGCAGCATTGCTGCTGTTCGCGCCGTTGCTTCATCCTCAGGGGAACTTGTATGAAATCCATTAAACAGGGCGTTGCACTTGCCATGATGTTATCTGCCACCATGATTTCCAGCGCCCATGCGCTGACCGTGTATACCGCGGGCCCAGGTTCGCTGGCGAAAAGTCTCGCCAGCGGTTACGAGAAGAAAACCGGCGTGAAGGTGAATATTTTCCAGGCCACCACCGGCAAGGTGATGGCGCGTCTGGAGGCCGAACAGGCCAATCCACAGGCCGATGTGCTGATCTCCGCATCGTGGGACACGGCGGAAGACTTACACCACCGCGGCTGGCTGCTGCCGTATCAGAGCGGTAATGCTGATAAGGTTCCGGCGGCGCTGAAATCGGCGGACTACGTGGCGCAGGGAATTTCGGCGTTAGGGATCGTGTGGAACAGTAAAAGCGGCACCCCGGAACCAAAAGAGTGGCGCGATCTGACCGAAGCGGCGTTTAAAGATAAGGTGACCACGCCAGACCCGGCGCTTTCTGGCGCATCGTTGGATTTGCTGATCGGGTTACAAAATGGGTTAGGGGACAAAGCCTGGACGCTGTTTGAGGCGCTGAAAAAGAATGGCATGGTGGTGAGCGGCCCGAATGCGCAAGCGGTGACGCCGGTGATGCAGGGCGCGAAAGCGGCGGTGTTCGGCGCGGTGGACTATGTCTCCTATGGCAATATTGCGCAGGGCGAATCGCTGAAGGTGATTTTCCCGGCCAGCGGGACGGTGATTGCGCCGCGTCCGATGATGATCCTCAAAACCACTCAGCACGCGGATGACGCGAAAGCTTTTGTCGATTACGTGCTGTCGCCAGAAGGCCAGGCGATGGTGGCCGATGCGTGGCTGATGCCCGCGCGCAGCGATGTGCAGGCAAAACGCCCGCTGTTGGGCGAGCTGAAAATTCTGCCGACCACCAGCGATGGCAGCAGCGAGCGCAGCGCGGTCCTGTCCCGCTTCAACGGTTTGTTCGGTCAGTAATTCCTCTTTGTGGCCCGGTCAGGCGTAAGGCCGCCGGGCTTCTCGTCACCGAAGGACAATCGGGTGAAACAAAAACTTATTTCCAGCGCTACGCTTGCCGCATTGGTCGTGCTGGTGGCGTTGCCGCTTTTCTTTATTCTCCTGCAAGCCATATTCCCACACTTTAGCGCCGGGTCGCTGAGTGCGCCGTTTAGCGGAATATCCGCGTTGCTAAACGATCCGCAGTTGCTGCCGATGCTCGGCGGTACGCTGTGGATTGCCTGTGGCGTGGCGCTGGTGAGCGTGTTAATCGGCCTGCCGCTCGGCGTCCTGCGCGGGCTGTTTAACCTGCCGCTGCCTAAGCTGTGGGATTTGCTGTTTTTGATCCCTTTTCTCACGCCGCCTTATATCGCCGCGCTGTCGTGGATGCTGGTACTCCAGCATAACGGCTATCTGCAGCAGCTCACCGGCTGGGATCTTAACGATCTGCTGTTTAGTCGCTTGGGTATTGTGCTGGTGATGACGCTCAATATCTTCCCGGTGGTCTACTTTGCGGTCTCTCGCAGCCTGCTGGCGAGCGGGCAGCGGCTGGCGACCGTCGCCCGGGTGCACGGAGCGAACAGCGGGCAGGCGTTCTGGCACGTGACGCTGCCAATGCTCTCTCCGGCGTTGGCCGCCGGGATGCTGCTAGCCTTTACGCTGGCGATTGAAGAGTACGGTGTGCCGGCGGCGTTAGGCTCGCGGGCCGGGGTGGTGATGTTGACCGTTGGCATTGAGAAAAAACTCGCCGATTGGCCGATTGATCTCACCGGCGCATCGCTGCTGTCGGTGTTGTTGATTACCGTGGCGCTGCTGGCCTGGTGGCTGCAAAAGCGGCTTACCGGCAATACGGAAGTGACCAGCGTCACCGGCAAACCGGGTGAAAACAGCGGGGCGGCGCTAGGTTGGATGACGCTGCCCGCCGTCTTACTGATGGCGACGATTGGCGCGCTGGCGGTGCTGCTGCCGGGGGCGTCGATGGTGGCGACCAGCCTAATGAGCACGTTATCGGGCGGCCTGAGCGGCGATAACTTTACCTGGCATCACTTTGGCGCGCTGTTTGCCCAGCAGGGCGATGCGCTGTCGGCGCTGGGCACCAGTTTATCGCTGGCGCTGGCCTCGGCGCTGATTGTTGGTCTGCTCGGGCTGGTGGCGGCCTGGTTGGTATTGGTGCAAAAGATCAAAGGCAGCGCGATTATCGATGCGCTGTCGCTGATGCCCGCCGCGCTTCCCGGCGTGGTGGTGGGTGTCGGGCTGATTTTGCTGTGGAATCAGCCGTTCTGGCCGCTGTCGCCGTATAACACGTGGTTTATGCTGCTGCTCTCTTATTGCTGTCTGCTACTGCCGTGGCCGGTGCGCTATGTCGGCAGTGCGCTACGGCAATTGGGCACCAATCTGGAACCGGCGGCGCGGGTTCACGGGGCGTCGTCGTTCCAGGCGCTGCGGCTGATTGTGTTGCCGCTGGTGTTTCCGGCGCTGCTGGCGGCAATGCTGATGGTCTTTGCCGTCGCTTCCCGTGAGCTGGTGACCTCATTGCTGCTGGCTCCAGCCGGGACACAGACCGTGGCGGTGTTTATCTGGCGGCAGTTTGAACAGGGTTCGGTGGGACAGGGCATGGCGATGGCCAGCCTGACGTTGTTTGTCGGACTGGCGTTAATGCTCAGTGCCTTAGCGCTGATGCAGCGCAATACACGCTAGCTCAACCGATCGCACAAAACAGTCAATGCGGGGGCGAAAATAGGCTATAAAGTACGGAAACAGAATGCTGGAGGCATTGATGACCCGCTTTTTAAACGCCTATTTCGCTCGTCTGGGTTGGACGGGCACCCCCGATGTCTCAATCGAGACGCTGCGCAGTTTGCATCTTCATCATAACGGCGCCATCCCCTTTGAAAACCTTGATGTGCTGCTGCCGCGCGAGATGCATCTCGACGATCAGGCGCTGGAAGATAAGCTGGTCAATGCTCGTCGCGGCGGTTATTGCTTTGAACAAAACGGCCTGTTTGAGCGCGCGCTGCGCGAGATAGGTTTTAACGTTCGCAGTCTGCTGGGCCGCGTGGTGCTGGCGCATCCGCCGCAGATGCCGCCGCGTACCCACCGTTTGTTGCTGGTGGAGACCGACGGCGAACGCTGGATTGCCGATGTCGGTTTTGGCGGCCAGACGCTGACTGCGCCAATCAAACTATTGGCCGACATTGTGCAGACCACGCCGCACGGTGATTACCGCCTGCTGTATGAAAATCAGGAATGGATCCTACAGTTCAACCATCACGACCATTGGCAGTCGATGTACCACTTCGATCTTGGCCGTCAATATGCTTCCGACTATGTGATGGGTAACTTCTGGTCGGCACACTGGCCGCAGTCCCATTTCCGTCACCATCTGTTGATGTGCCGCCATCTGCCGGACGGCGGTAAAATGACGCTCACCAATTTCCATTTTACCCACTGGGATAAAAACCACGTGGTGGAGAAGGTGGATTTCCCGGATGTTCCAGCATTGTATGAAGCGCTGCAAAGCCGCTTTGGGCTGGGCGTTGACGATCCAAAACATGGCTTTAGCGTCGCTGAACTGGCGGCGGTGATGGCGGCGTTTGATACCCATCCGGATGCCGGGAAGTAACATCCCCTTAATTGGCGCTGTGCGTCCTGCTCGCGCCGATTAGACTCAGAGTTTCATTGTTCAGGGAAGAAAACACATGGCACTCACGCTTAAGGTCCTGCTGGAAAACCACCGCGCCGTCCGCGCTAACGAAACGCTGCGCGCAAAAGCCGGGCTTAGCCTGCTTCTCCACGATGACAGCACCTCTATTTTGTTCGACACCGGCCCCGACGACAGCTTCCTGCACAACGCGGCGCTGATGGGTGTGGATCTGAGCGATCTAACCGCTACGGTGCTTTCCCACGGCCACTACGATCACTGCGGCGGCGTACCGTGGTTGGCGGAGAATAGCCGGATCATCTGTCACCCCGACGTCGGGCATGAACGCTACGCGGCGCTGTCACTTCCTGGCTTTCAGCGCAAAATCAAAAAACTTTCCCTCGATATCGATTATTCGCGCCACCGCGTGGAGTACAGCCGCACGCCGGTGCAGATTAGCGATCGCTTTATCTGGTCGGGAGAAATTGCGGTAGAGAAACCGCGGGCCTATGGGGTGCTTGGTGGGCAGTCGGCGGCGACGGACTATGTGAGCGATGAGGGCGTGCTGATTTATCTGTCGGATCGCGGTTTGGTGATAATCACCGGCTGTGGGCATCGCGGGTTGATCAATATTGTGCGCCACTGCCAGAACATCACCGGCATCCAGCACGTTCACGCGCTGATTGGCGGTTTACATCTGCGCAGCGCGTTGCCGCGCGAACTGTGGCAGGTGAGACGTTTCTTGCAGGCGCTTAAGCCCGATAAGATCATGGCCTGCCACTGCACCGGCGCGTGGGGGAAAATGTGGCTGCCGGAGGTTATCTCTCCGGCAACCGGTGATACGTTTGTTTTAGGCTAGATGTCGTGCGTTATGACGACTTAGTTCAAACCTAAGAAATGTTGGGCAATTTTGAAGTAAATAATCAGCCCGGTGCCGTCAATCAGCGTGGCGATAAACGGTGCGGAAACCACTGCCGGGTCAATCCCCAAACGCTTAATCACCAGCGGAATGACCGATGACACCACCGCACTCCACAGCGTGACGCACACCAGCGTCAGGCTGACGATAAAGGTGATTTCCGGGCCAATGCCCATCATCCATGCCCGGATACAACCGGCGGTCCCGAGCGTGATAGCCACCAGCACCGCCGTCGACATCTCTTTGCGTAAAATCCGCCCAAGGTCACGCAGGCCGACTTCGCCCAGCGCCATGGCGCGCACCAGCGTCGAGGTTATCTGCGTACCGCTGTTGCCGCCGGTCCCAATCAGCAGTGGGATAAAGAAGGCCAGCGCAATGGCCGACTCCAGCGCCTCTTCGAAATGCTGAATCACGCTGCTGGTGTAGGCTTCGGCGATAAACAGCAGCAGCAGCCACACCGCGCGTTTCTTCCACAGCATCACCGGACTGATGTCCAGATACGGTTTATCCAGCGGCAGGGTGGCGCCCTGGAGCTGCGCATCTTCCGTTACTTCATCCTCAAGCAGCTGAGCGATCTCTTTTTCGTTCAGGCAGCCGATAAGCTTACCGTTATCGATAACCGGCAGCAGAGTCAGATGGTGTTTTTCAATTAAGCTCGCGGCAACGGATCTCGCATCCTGCGGGCCAACGTGAAATAGGGTGGTGGTGATTAATTGCGTCAGTGGCTGATTATCATCGGCGGCTTGCAGTAATTTGCGCGTTGATAATATACCGCGCAGGTTTTCACCGTCGACGACAAATACCGCGCACGGGAAATGATCGTCATTTAATATCTGTAAAAAAAGCTCCCGCGCTTCTTTTACATTCAGATGTTCGGGCAGGGAAATAAAATCTCTGGACATATAGTTCGAGATAATATCGCTGGCGTGCTGCTCGGTTGGGTAGAACGGTGCTGTTGCTTGAATATGTGACATTGGAAATTCCCTATAGAAAAACGCGCTTATAGGGCGAACAAAACTGGAAGAGCTGAGAAGAATCCCTACGTCCCGGTTTTAGCACTGAACAACGTATCTGTACGGTCTATACCGTCAGAAGTTATCTTGGCAACACCTTGATTCGATGGATGCCTGTATTTCCCTGCGATGGTCTCTCTCGATACCACCAGGGCGATAACTTATGTTTGTTCAGGAGCCTCGCCATAACAAGATTATTAATAAATTGGCCGTGCTGACTGATATTTATCGCCGTGAGGAGAACAGGGCGGTAAATGATGTGTTTCTTCACCTCGTTGGTTGTTATCCATTTCGTGAGGGTAATATAGCGTGATATTTTAATTAAGGAAGACAAAGAATATTGTTGTTGAGTCAGCGTTTAGAATTTTCTGGTGGCATAAAAAACCCGGCGTCGCTGTGCTCGGCCGGGTCGGCTATTTAATAATACGGTTATCGACGAGAACGAACTACCTGATAACGGCGGGTCAGATATTCGATTGGCGCGCTCCAGACGTGAACCAGACGCGTGAACGGGAACAGCAGGAATATGGTCATCCCCAGCACCAGATGCACGCGATAAACCCATGCCACGCCATCGAGATGAGCCGAAGCGCCGCCGTGGAAGGTGACCACCGCCTGCGCCCAGTTCACCAGTTTCAACATTTCACTGCCGTCCGGATGCTGGGCGGAGAACGGAATGGTGGAGAGGCCAAGGCAGCACTGAATCAACAGAATGCTGAGGATCAGGATATCGGCGGTGCTGGACGTAGCGCGAATGCGCGGGTTGGTGAGGCGACGAATCAACAGACCCGCGCCGCCGACCAGCGTCAACACGCCGCAGGCGCCGCCGAGAATCATCGCCATCAGCTGTTTCTGCGACAGCGGCAGCCAGGACTCATAGACCCAGTGCGGCGTCAGCATGCCGAAGAAGTGGCCAAAGAAGATCCCCAGAATGCCGACGTGGAACAGGTTTGACCATAGCACCATGCCACGTTTGTCGAGCATTTGGCTTGAGGAGGCGCGCCAGGTGTACTGCCCGTAGTCGTAGCGCAGCCAGCTGCCCAACAGAAACACCGTGCCGCACAGGTAGGGGTAAATATCGTAAAAGAAGACGTTGAGGTACTGTATCATTTCGGGCCTCCCGCACGGACGTCCACATACTGTGGCGCCACGTCCTGGCTAAAGCGTCGTTGATAGCTCTGCAGCGGGGAACTGTCGCAGGCGGTGGCGTTATCTTCGATAAACTTCACCTGCTCCTCTTCCCATACCGCATCCAGCGCCTGGCGGGTGTCATCGCGTGCTTCACCCGCCACCTGTTTAGTGACACTGTCACTTGATAATGAGGTGTTGGCCAACGCCAGCAGGGTATCGAACAGCTGATACCAAGGTGCCTGGCGCTGTTTCAACCGCCCGCCGAGCAGCGCCAGAATCGGCGCCACGTTCTGCAAGCCTTCGCGCGCCTGCTCCTCGGGCAGAATGCTGAGATATTCGAGATACAGCGGCAGATAGTCAGGCAGCTCGCGGCAATCCAGCTGCAAACCGACCTGTTCATACTGGGTCATCAGCTCGACCATCGCCTGGCCGCGATCGCGCGACTCGGCGTGCACGTGCTCGAACAGCAGCAGCGAGGTGGCGCGGCCGCGCTCGAAGATTTCGCACCATTCGGCCTGCTTATCGAGCAGCGCCACGCCCAGATGCTGCTCGAGGAAGGGACGCAGCGCCGGGGCATCGCTGTCGATAAGGGAGAACAGCTCGTCTTTGTTCTCCCAACTGAGCTCATCGGGGTACTCCAGCAGCAGCCCGATGATTTTCAGGATCCGCATTAGTCTTTCTCCCCGATGTTGATGGCATCAATACGATGGCTGTTAAACAGGTTGAACTTGGTGTCGGACCCGTGGCAGCCGTCGCCGAAGGTGAAGCCGCAGCCGTTTTTCTCCGGGAAGGCATCTTCTGCCATTTCACGGTGGCTGGTAGGGATCACGAAGCGATCTTCGTAGTTAGCAATCGCCAGATAACGGTACATCTCTTCGACCTGCTCAACGCTCAGGCCCACTTCTTCAATCGCCCGGGTATCGGTGACGCCTTCGACCGTCTGCGAACGCTTGTAGTGGCGCATCGCCATCATGCGTTTCAGGGCGCGCAGCACCGGGCCCGTGTCGCCAGCGCTGAGCATGTTGGCCAAATACTGCACCGGGATGCGCAGGCTTTCGACCGCAGGCAGAATGCTGTCAGATTTCGGCAGGCCGCCGGCGTCGGCGACGGACTGAATTGGTGACAATGGTGGGACGTACCAGACCATTGGCAACGTACGATATTCCGGGTGCAGCGGCAGGGCCAGCTTCCAGTCCATCGCCATTTTGTACACCGGCGAGCGCTGGGCAGCGTCGAGGGTGTTTTGCGTGATGCCCTGTTTCAGCGCTTCTTCAATCACCGCCGGATCGTGCGGGTTGAGGAACACATCGCACTGGCGTTCATACAGATCGGTTTCGCGCTCGGTGCTGGCGGCTTCTTCAATGCGGTCGGCATCGTACAGCAGCACCCCGAGGTAGCGAATGCGGCCGACGCAGGTTTCTGAACAGACCGTCGGTTGGCCGGACTCAATACGCGGATAGCAGAAAATGCATTTCTCTGACTTACCGCTTTTCCAGTTGAAGTAGATTTTTTTGTACGGACAGCCGCTGATGCACATCCGCCAGCCGCGGCATTTATCCTGATCGATCAGCACAATGCCATCTTCTTCACGCTTGTAGATGGCGCCGCTCGGGCAGGTGGCGACACAGCTTGGGTTGAGACAGTGTTCGCACAAGCGCGGCAGGTACATCATGAAGGTGTTTTCGAATTGACCGTACATCTCCTTTTGCATGGCGTTGAAGTTTTGGTCGTGGGCGCGTTTTTCAAACTCGCCGCCGAGCAATTCTTCCCAGTTCGGGCCCCATTCGATTTTGTTCATCCGCTGACCGCTAATCAGCGAGCGCGGGCGGGCGGTAGGCTGGTTTTTGCCTTCCGGCGCGTTGTGCAAATGCTGATAGTCGTAGGTAAACGGCTCGTAGTAGTCGTCGATACCGGGGATCAGCGGGTTGGCGAAGATTTTAGCCAGCACGTTCACGCGGCCGCCCATGCGCGGGGTCAGCTTACCGGTAATGCCGCGCACCCAGCCGCCTTGCCATTTTTCCTGATTTTCCCAGTCTTTAGGAAAGCCGATGCCGGGTTTGGTTTCCACGTTGTTAAACCAGGCGTACTCCATCCCTTCACGGCTGCTCCAGACGTTTTTACAGGTCACGGAGCAGGTGTGGCAGCCGATGCATTTATCGAGGTTTAAAACCATTCCAACCTGTGAGCGTATCTTCATTTTGACGCCTCCTGAACCTGATCATTGCCTTCATCATCCAGCCAATTAATGTTCTTCATTTTGCGAATCATAATGAATTCATCACGGTTCGAACCGACCGTTCCGTAGTAGTTGAAGCTGTAGGCCAGCTGCGCGTAACCGCCGATCATGTGGGTCGGTTTCGGGCAAATACGGGTGACCGAGTTGTGAATGCCGCCGCGTCGTCCGGTTATCTCCGAGCCTGGAATATTCATAATGCGTTCCTGGGCGTGGTACATCATGGTCATCCCCGGCGGCACGCGCTGGCTGACCACCGCGCGGGCGGTGAGCGCACCGTTGGCGTTAAACGCTTCAATCCAGTCGTTATCGGCAATGCCCAGCTCTTTGGCGTCGGTTTCGCTCAGCCAAACGATAGGGCCACCGCGCGACAACGTCAGCATTAGCAGGTTTTCGCTGTAGGTGGAGTGAATGCCCCATTTCTGGTGCGGCGTCAGGAAGTTGAGCGCTTTTTCCGGGAAACCGTTGGGCGGGATCTCGTTCATATGGCTGACGCTGCGGGTATCAATCGGCGGGCGATAGGCCACCAGGCTTTCGCCAAAATCGCGCATCCACGGGTGATCCTGATACAGCGATTGACGTCCGGAGACGGTGCGCCATGGGATCAGCTCATGGACGTTGGTGTAACCGGCGTTATAGGAGACGTGCTCATCTTCCAGACCCGACCAGGTGGGGCTGGAGATAATCTTACGCGGCTGCGCCTGAATATCGCGGAAGCGGATTTTCTCGTCTTCTTTGTTGGTCGCCAGATGTTTATGGTCGAGCCCGGTAAATTCCCCCAGCGCGGCCCAGGCTCTTACCGCCACCTGGCCGTTGGTTTCCGGGGCGAGGGCGAGGATCACTTCGGAGGCGTCAATCGCGGTCTCAATGCACGGGCGGCCTTTCGCAGGGCCATCGAGCTTGACGTAGTTGAGCTTGCCGAGGAAATCGACTTCGGTCTGGGTTTTCCACGCAATCCCTTTACCGCCGTTACCGAGCTTATCCATCAGCGGGCCAAGGGAGGTAAATCGCTCGTAGGTAGCCGGATAGTCGCGCTCTACGGCGATAATGTTCGGCGCGGTTTTACCCGGAATCAGGTCACACTCGCCTTTACGCCAGTCCTGAATGGCGAACGGCTGCGCCAGCTCCGCCGGGGAGTCGTGCTGCAGTGGCTGTAACACCACGTCGGTTTCGGTGCCCAGATGTCCCTGGCAGATTTCCGAGAACGATTTGGCGATCCCTTTGTAGATATCCCAGTCGCTTTTTGACTCCCATGCCGGGTCAACGGCGGCGGAGAGCGGGTGGATAAACGGATGCATATCCGAGGTGTTCATATCGTCTTTTTCATACCAGGTGGCGGTTGGCAGGACGATATCGGAGAACAGACAGGTACTGGACATGCGGAAATCCAGCGTCACCAGCAGGTCGAGCTTGCCTTCCAGCGCCGCGGTCTGCCATTCCACTTCCTCCGGCTTGACGTCATCGGTCGAGCCCAAATCCTCACCCTGAATCCCGCTGTCGGCACCCAGCAGATACTTCAGCATGTATTCGTGGCCCTTGCCGGACGAACCCAACAGGTTAGAGCGCCAGATAAACATGTTGCGCGGGTGGTTTTTACCGTTGTCAGGCTGTTCGCAGGCCATGCGGATATCGCCGGATTTCAGCGCCTGCACGGTGTACTCCTGCGGAGTCATCCCCAATTCTTCGGCTTTGGCCTTCACCGTCAGCGGGTTAACGTTAAGCTGTGGCGCGGAAGGCAGCCAGCCCATACGCTCGGCGCGGACGTTAAAGTCGATCAGATGACCGGTATAGTTATCCGGGTTAGCCAACGGGGAAAGCAATTCCTGGGCGGTCAGTTTTTCGTAGCGCCACTGGCTGGCGTGGTTGTAGAAGTAGGAGGTGCTGTTCATCTGGCGCGGCGGACGATTCCAGTCCAGCGCGAAGGCCAGCGGTAACCAACCGGTTTGCGGACGCAGCTTTTCCTGGCCGACATAGTGCGCCCAGCCGCCGCCGCTTTGGCCGACGCAGCCGCAGAACACCAGCATGTTGATCATGCCGCGGTAGTTCATGTCCATGTGGTACCAGTGGTTGACCCCGGCACCGAGGATAATCATCGACCGGCCGTGCGTTTTGTGCGCGGTATCGGCGAACTCCAGCGCGATTTTCTCAATGTTATGCCGTGAAACCCCGGTAATCTGCTCGGCCCAGGCAGGGGTATAGGCTTTGACCTCGTCGAACCCTTTTGCCGCCAGGTCATCATTCAGGCCGCGATCGAGGCCGTAGTTTGCCAGTACCAAATCGTAGACGCTCACCACCAGACGGCTGCTGCCGTCGGCAAAGGTCAGCTGTTTTGCCGGCAGCTGACGCACCAGAATCGGATCCTGCTTCACGCTTCTGAAGTGCGGGTTTTCGTTACCGCCAAAGTAAGGGAACGCGACGCCAACCACAGTATCGCGATTCTCGAGCAGCGAAAGGGTGAGTTCAGCTTCTTTGCCCCCGGCCAGCGTTTGCAGGTTCCATTTGCCTTTCTCGCCCCAGCGGAAACCAATCGAACCGTTAGGCGCCACCAGTTCGCCATTGCTGTCATAGGCTACGGTTTTCCATTCTGGATTGTTGCTTTCGCCGAGCCCATCGACCAGATCGGCGGCGCGTAGCAGGCGGCCTGCGGTGTAAGAACCGTCATCGCGACTATCGAGCATCACCAGCATCGGCATGTCGGTATAGCGACGGCAGTAGTTGATAAAGTAGTCGCTAGGGTTGTCGAGGTGGAAGGCTTTTAAAATCACATGGCCCATGGCCATCGCCAGCGCGCTGTCGGTACCTTGTTTCGGCGCCAGCCACTGGTCGCTGAGCTTGGCGACTTCGGAGAAGTCAGGGGTGATGGCGACGGTTTTGGTGCCCTTGTAGCGCACTTCAGTGAAGAAGTGGGCATCCGGAGTACGGGTCTGCGGCACGTTGGAACCCCAGGCGATGATATAGCTGGAGTTGTACCAGTCGGCAGATTCCGGCACATCAGTCTGCTCGCCCCAGGTCATCGGCGATGCTGGTGGCAGGTCGCAGTACCAGTCGTAGAAGCTCAGGCAGGTGCCGCCAATCAGCGACAGATAGCGGGTCCCGGCGGCATAAGAGACCATCGACATCGCCGGAATCGGCGAGAAGCCCGCCACGCGGTCCGGGCCGAAGTTTTTGATGGTCCAGACGTTGGCGGCGGCAATCAGCTGGTTAAGCTCTTTCCATGAGGAGCGAACGAAACCGCCTTTACCGCGCGCCTCTTTGTAGCCGCGGGTCTTTTCCGGGCTTTGCATAATGCTATCCCAGGCCAGTACCGGGTCGGGGTTCTGCGCCAGCGCTTCACGCCACAGTTCAATCAGCTTTCTGCGCGCCAGCGGGTACTTCAAACGGTTGGCGCTATACAGATACCAGGAGTAGCTGGCACCGCGAGGGCAGCCGCGCGGTTCATGGTTAGGCAGGTCGGGGCGGGTGCGAGGGTAGTCGGTTTGTTGGGTTTCCCAGGTGACCAGGCCGTTTTTGACGTAAATCTTCCAGCTGCATGAGCCTGTACAGTTCACGCCGTGCGTGGAGCGGACGATTTTGTCGAACTGCCAGCGCTGACGGTAGCTATCTTCCCAATCACGGTTGTTGTCATAGACCTGTCCGTGACCGTTGGCAAAGGTCTCGCCTTTCTGCTTAAAGTAGCGAAAGCGATCCAGTAGTTTGCTCATGACATCTTCTCCTGACGGAAGACAAAGTCTCCGTGGTTACACTGCTCACATTTTTCCGCCATCGTTGACGTTGCAGATGCCTCACCCGCAGCAGACGGTTGTCCATCGCGGGTGAGGCGTTGCTTTGCTGCCGTCCTACAACGTTCATGACGTAGGGAATCGTTCTATTTATTTGGTTGTCGGCTTACGGCGGCCGTAGACCAGCCAGGTCACCAGCACGCAAACGACGTAGAAGACAAAGAACACTTTCATGGCGCCAACCGGCGAACCGGTCATGGCTAAAGAGGTGCCGAACGCTTTGGGAATGAAAAAGCCGCCGACAGCGCCGATGGCCGAGATAAAGCCGAGCGCCGCCGCGGTATCGGTGACCGCTTCGTGCTGCGCCTCTTCATCGCTGCCGCCGCGCTTTTTCACGCTGTCGATGGTGATTTGGCGGAAGATCACCGCAATCATCTGGAAGGTCGAGCCGCTGCCCAGACCGGCGGTGAGGAACAGCCCCATAAACACCACGTAGAAGGCGACGAAGCTGCCGGAGCCGCTGCCCGGTAGGGTGAGGAACAGCAGGCCGCTAAATAACGCCATCAGAATGAAGTTCACCAGCGTGACCTTGACGCCGCCCAGACGGTCAGAAATGACCCCGCCAAACGAACGCGCCAGCGCGCCGATAAATGGCCCGAAGAACGCCAGTTTCAGGATGTTGACGTCCGGGAACTGGGTTTTCGCCAGCATGGCAAACCCGGCGGAGAAACCGATAAACGAGCCAAAGGTGGCCAGATAAAGCAGACTCAGCAGCCACATATGCGGGCGCTTAAGCACCGGTAGCTGATCGCGCACCGACGCTTTCGAGCTGGCAATATCGTTCATGCCAAACCAGGCGGCGAGCGTTGCGATAATCAGCAGCGGTACCCAAATGATGGCGGCATTGCTGAGTGACAGGGTTGAGCCGTCTTCCTGAGCCACGCCGTGAATACCGATAAAGGTAAACATCGGCAGGAAAATGACCGCCGGGGCGACCATTTGCATCACGCTGACGCCGAGGTTACCAAGGCCACCGTTGATGCCAAGGGCGCTGCCCTGTTTGGCTTTCGGGAAGAAGAAACTGATATTGCCCATGCTGGAAGCGAAGTTAGCGCCGGCAAAACCGCACAGCAGCGCGATGGTAATAAATACCCAGTACGGAGTAGCGGTATTTTGAATGGCGACTCCCAGCCAAATGCACGGAACGACAAGGATAATGGTGCTGATAACCGTCCAGCGACGGCCGCCGATCATAGGTACCATAAAGGAGTAGGGTACGCGTAATATCGCACCGGAAAGAGAAGGTAATGCGGTTAATAAAAATAGTTGGTCAGTGGTGAAATTAAATCCGACTTTATTGAGATTTACCGCAACTGCACTAAATAACATCCAGACGCAGAAGGCGAGTAATAAACAGGCAACGGATATCCACAGGTTTCTTCTTGCAATTGATTTTCCTTTATTTTCCCAGAAGGCTGAGTTTTCAGGTTTCCAGCCTTTTAAAAGGTAATGATTCTCTTTCTCATTATTTGCCATAATACCCTCGAAAGAAACGTCATAAAAAAGAAATAAAGGAAAAACAGCGAAGTAGGTAGAGGGAGATTATTGTCGCCAGGCCGTTTTATCTCTTTATCGTTGAAGAATAGATAAAAAAAGCGCGTTGTAAGAAAACGCGCCGTGAATAAAACGTTGTTAATTGTTACTAAATGTAAATTAAACGGGATTGAGCTCTAGCGTAATATAATGTTGTATATAGCGAGTGAAGGTTTCATCATTAATTTCGTTCATCCCTAGCGCATATATTCCATCTAAGCCACAAACTAAGGCAATTAATCGCCAGGCAATATTGTCTGCATTATCAATCGGTCGGAATTCATTGGCCTCGGTTCCTTGCAAAATGAGCGCGACGGTTTCTTTGTGCCACATGTCCATCGTTAACAGGTACGCGCCCTTAATATCGGCATCGCTGTCGGCCAGCAGCTGCGCTTCACGCCACAGGCGAATGTAGGGCTCAAGCCGGCCATCATCGCTGCCGACCATCGCAAACAGCCGTTCCTGCCAGTTCGCATCGTCAGGGACCAGCGGCATATCGAGCATTTCGCGAATGAGCCGCACGAAGGCCAGCGCTTTAAGTTCGCCAATAGAGGTGAAGTGATGATGCACCTGACCGCTGGCGACACCGGCAATAGTCGCGATATGGCGAACGGTCATTGCCGTAAAGCCGCCGCTGAGCGCCACCTGCATCGCCGCTTTTAGGATCACTTCCCGCCGTTCATCCCGAGTTAAATAGTTCATTTTTCTTTGTTTAAGTGGGGTTTAACTGAGAATAACAAAAAATTGGACATGCGTTCAACAATCCGGCAGGATCCTTTTCCTGGACAAGTGTCCAACATAAATGAAATGAGGAAAGGAACTATGTCACGCCAATGGTTAACGCTTATGGCAATTTTGATGGTCTATATCCCGGTGGCGATTGACGCAACCGTGCTGCACGTAGCGGCACCGACGCTCAGCGTCGCGCTGGGAACCAGCGGCAATGAGCTGCTGTGGATCATTGATATTTATTCATTAGTGATGGCCGGGATGGTACTGCCGATGGGTGCGCTCGGCGATAAAATTGGTTTTAAACGCTTGCTGCTGCTCGGCAGCGGGATATTTGGCGTCGCTTCGCTGGCGGCGGCGTTTTCACCCACCGCGCTGGCGCTTATTGCATCCCGCTCGCTGCTGGCGGTCGGGGCCGCAATGATTGTGCCGGCGACGCTGGCGGGGATCCGTAGCACCTTCGCTGAAGCTAAACATCGCAATATGGCGCTGGGGCTGTGGGCAGCGGTAGGTTCCGGCGGTGCGGCGTTTGGCCCGCTGGTGGGCGGCCTGCTGCTGGAGCACTTCTACTGGGGATCGGTATTCCTGATTAACGTGCCGATTGTGCTGGTGGTGATGGTGTGCAGTGCGCGCCTGGTTCCACGGCAACCGGCGCGCC
This sequence comes from Kluyvera intermedia, assembly GCF_021440345.1. Lineage (GTDB taxonomy): Bacteria > Pseudomonadota > Gammaproteobacteria > Enterobacterales > Enterobacteriaceae > Kluyvera > Kluyvera intermedia_A. Next base: position 20,597 of record NZ_JAKCNS010000074.1, on the reverse strand, counting down.
GCGAGCAGCCGCTGAACCTGACTCAGGCACTGATGCTGATCGCCGCCATTTTGATGCTGGTGTATAGCGCCAAAGCGGCGCTGAAAGGGCAATTAGCTCCGTGGATCACCGCATCGGTGGCGCTGGTCGGTCTGCTACTGCTGGTGACGTTTGTTCGCCAACAGCTGGCGGCGACTCGCCCGATGATTGATATGCGTCTCTTTACCCATCGCATCATCCTCAGCGGCGTGGTGATGGCCATGACGGCGCTGGTCACGCTGGTGGGCTTTGAACTGCTGATGGCGCAGGAACTGCAGTTTGTGCATCAGAAAACGCCGTTTGAGGCGGGGATGTTTATGCTGCCGGTGATGGTTGCCAGCGGTTTCAGCGGCCCAATTGCTGGGATACTGGTTTCACGACTGGGACTGCGGCAGGTCGCGACCGGTGGCATGCTGCTGAGCGCATTTAGTTTCCTCGGCCTGTCGGTCACGGATTTCAGCACCCAACAGTGGCAGGCATGGGGGCTGATGGCGCTGCTGGGCTTTAGCGCCGCGAGCGCGCTGTTAGCGTCAACGTCGGCGATTATGGCGGCGGCACCGAAAGAGAAAGCGGCGGCAGCAGGGGCTATCGAAACCATGGCCTATGAGCTGGGTGCCGGGTTGGGGATTGCGCTGTTTGGCCTGATTCTGACCCGCAGCTACGGCGCGGCGATTGTGTTACCACAGAATCTGGATAGCGAATCCGCTACCCGCGCGGCATCGTCAATTGGCGCAGTCGCTGCCGGTTATTCCGGCGCAGGCATTGGTTGAAGCGGCACAAACGGCGTTTATTAGCGCCCACAGCGTGGCGCTGGGCACGGCGGGTGTTTTACTGCTGCTGTTGGCAGGCGGGATTTGGCGCGGGCTGGCTAAAGTACCGAATCCGGTATAAGTCTGATGTTGCCTAACACGCCGAGTTTAAGATTGAGATACCCGGGACGACCACCGGGTTTGGTGTCCCTCCGGGAACCAAATCCCGGCGTTTCCCCTAATCACTTTACTTACGTGGACGGTGTTAGGGTATTGATTGGATATCATGTTGGGCGCAGGCGCAAGCTTGCGCCCGATGACGTTTAGGGACGCCGGGTGGCGTACCAACACAGCAGTGAACCACCGCAGACCATCGCCGCATCTTGCCAGAATGACCACGAGAGCGCGGCGCTTAACAGGAATGCCGCCAGCGCCGACGACAATACCGGCGTAAAGTAAGAGGCGGCAGCCAGCAGGCTGACGTTCCCGTGAAGAATACCTACGTTCCATGCAGCGTAAGCAAATCCTAATGACATGGCGCAGGTCACAAGCTTAATTACCACCGGCCAGCTAAAGATCATCGGCGGCTGTTCGCTCATCAGGAATTTCACCCACAGGCTTAGCGCCGTCAATAACACAAAGAGGGTGATGCCGTTTTTACCTTTGGCATACTTCGCGGTGACCGTACAGTAGGCTGCCCAGATAAACGCACCCACGAATGCCAGAATATAACTCAGCGGGCTGGAGATAACATTGCTGCTTATTTCCGCAATATCCAGCCCGTGTTCGCCGCCTAATACCCAGGTGACACCCACTATCGACAGTAATAATCCCGGGATGACCAACCAGGTTGTTTTTTGACCATTAAAGATAATCGCAAATAAAATCGTCAGGCTGGGCCAGAGATAATTCACCATGCCGACTTCAATCGCCTGTTGGCGGGTACCGGCATAGCCTAAAGAGAGCGCCAGGCACATTTCGTAGCTGACAAAAAACAGGCTGCCGACCAGCAAATAGCGCGGAGGGATTTGGCGTAACTGTGGGAAGCCGACGGTAAATATCAGCAGCAGACCGCTCAGGCTGTAGATCATTGCCGCACCGCCTACCGGGCCAAGTCCTTCGCTTACGCCGCGAATCAGCCCCACCATCGTACTCCACAAAATAATGGCGCTAAATCCAATGAGCGTCGCTCTTTTCTTATCCATGCCCGACCTGATGCTTTAACCAACGAAGTCTGCGGTTATAGCATTTTTTCTCCTCAGTCGGTGATATTTTTCCGCAGCCTATAACCCTTAAGTATTAATTAAAATCGCTATCGCTGACTATTAAGGGGGGATCGGTTTTCGACATTGATTTGACGCAAAAAATTCAGGGGTATTGCTGTTAGCTTGGCCGGCAAGTTCACCTGATAATGAGGAAAACAATGGACGTCAGCCGCAGAAAGTTTTTTAAAATCTGCGCGGGCGGTATGGCTGGGACGACGGCAGCGGCGCTGGGCTTTGCCCCGAAAATAGCGCTGGCTCAGGCGCGTAATTTCAAATTACTGCGCGCCAAAGAAGTTCGTAATACCTGTACATACTGCTCCGTGGGTTGTGGGCTATTAATGTATAGCCTGGGCGATGGAGCAAAAAATACCCGTGAAGCCATTTACCATATTGAAGGCGACCCGGATCATCCAGTAAGCCGTGGCGCACTTTGTCCGAAAGGCGCGGGCCTGCTGGACTACGTGAACAGCGAAACTCGCCTGCGTTACCCTGAATATCGCGCCCCTGGCTCGGATAAATGGCAGCGTATCTCGTGGAATGAAGCCTTCGATCGCATCGCAAAATTGATGAAGGCCGACCGCGATGCCAACTTTATTGAGAAGAACGAGCAGGGCGTGACGGTTAACCGCTGGCTCTCCACCGGGATGCTGTGTGCATCGGCGGCAAGTAATGAGACCGGCATGTTGACGCAGAAGTTTGTGCGCTCGCTTGGCATGCTGGCGGTAGACAACCAGGCGCGCGTCTGACACGGACCAACGGTAGCAAGTCTTGCTCCAACATTTGGTCGCGGTGCGATGACCAACCACTGGGTTGATATCAAAAACGCCAACGTCGTGATGGTGATGGGCGGTAACGCCGCTGAAGCCCATCCAGTGGGATTCCGCTGGGCGATGGAAGCGAAGAATAATAACGATGCGACGCTTATCGTCGTCGACCCGCGCTTTACGCGTACGGCGTCGGTGGCCGATATCTATGCGCCAATTCGTTCCGGTACCGACATTACCTTCCTGTCGGGCGTCCTGCTGTATCTTATCGAAAACAATAAGATCAACGCCGAATACGTGAAGCATTACACCAACGCCAATCTGTTGGTGCGCGATGACTTTACCTTCGAAGACGGCCTGTTCAGCGGTTACGATGCCGACAAACGTCAGTACGACAAATCGTCGTGGAACTATCAGTTCGACGAAAACGGCTACGCCAAACGCGATGAAACTCTGACGCATCCGCGCTGCGTGTGGAATCTGCTCAAAGAGCACGTTTCTCGCTATACGCCGGACGTGGTGGAAAATATCTGCGGTACACCAAAAGCGGACTTCCTGAAAGTGTGCGAAGTGCTGGCCTCGACCAGCGCGGCGGATCGGACCACTACTTTCCTGTATGCACTGGGCTGGACTCAGCATACCGTCGGCGCGCAGAACATCCGTACCATGGCGATGATCCAGCTGCTGCTGGGCAATATGGGTATGGCCGGTGGCGGCGTGAACGCCCTGCGCGGGCACTCCAACATTCAGGGGTTAACCGACTTAGGCCTGCTGTCGACCAGCCTGCCGGGCTATCTGACGCTGCCGTCGGATAAGCAGACCGATCTGCAAACCTATCTGGCCGCGAATACACCGAAAGCGACGCTGGCTGACCAGGTGAACTACTGGAGCAACTATCCGAAGTTCTACGTCAGCCTGATGAAGTCGTTCTATGGCGATGCTGCAAGTAAAGATAACGACTGGGGCTTTAACTGGTTGCCGAAATGGGATCAGGCCTACGACGTTATCAAGTACTTCAACATGATGGATAACGGCAAAGTCACCGGTTATATCTGCCAGGGCTTTAACCCGGTCGCGTCGTTCCCGGATAAGAACAAGGTGGTTCGCAGCTTAAGCAAGCTGAAATACATGGTGGTTATCGATCCGCTGGTTACCGAAACGTCAACTTTCTGGCAGAACCACGGCGAATCGAACGATGTCGACCCATCGACGATCCAGACCGAGGTCTTCCGTCTGCCGTCGACCTGTTTTGCTGAAGAAGATGGCTCAATTGCCAACTCCGGCCGCTGGCTGCAGTGGCACTGGAAAGGTCAGGATGCCCCGGGCGAAGCGCGTAATGACGGCGAGATTCTGGCCGGTATTTATCATCGTCTACGCGAGATGTATCGCGAAGAAGGCGGTAAGGGCGTTGAACCGCTGCTGAGCATGGGCTGGCACTACAAACAGCCGGATCATCCGGAATCCGAAGAGGTGGCCAAAGAGAGCAACGGCTACGCGCTGGCGGATATCTATGATGCGAACGGCGTACTGGTGGCGAAAAAAGGCCAGCTGCTTAATAGCTTTGCGCTGCTGCGTGACGACGGGACGACCTCATCCTCGTGCTGGATTTATGCCGGTAGCTGGACTGAGCAGGGTAACCAGATGGCTAACCGCGATAACTCTGACCCATCCGGTCTGGGGAATACGTTGGGTTGGGCATGGGCGTGGCCGCTGAACCGTCGCGTACTGTACAACCGCGCCTCTGCGGATGTGAACGGTAAGCCGTGGGATCCGAAACGGATGCTGATCAAGTGGAACGGGAGCAAATGGACGGGTAACGATATCCCGGACTTTAATACCGCGCCTCCGGGCAGCGCGACGATGCCGTTTATCATGCAACCGGAAGGTCTCGGCCGTCTGTTTGCCATCGATAAGCTGGCGGAAGGGCCGTTCCCGGAACACTACGAGCCGATGGAGACACCGCTGGGCACTAACCCGCTGCACCCGAACGTTATCTCAAGCCCGGTTGTGCGCCTGTATGAAGAAGATGCGGTGCGCCTTGGTAAGAAAGATAAGTTCCCGTACGTGGGGACGACGTATCGTCTGACCGAGCATTTCCATACCTGGACTAAACACGCGCGTCTGAATGCGATTGCGCAGCCGGAACAGTTCGTGGAAATCAGCGAAGGGCTGGCGAAGGCCAAAGGTATCGCTAATGGTGACAAGGTGACGGTCAGCAGTCAGCGCGGCTTTATTCGCGCAGTGGCGGTAGTGACTCGTCGTCTGCAGACGCTCAACGTCAACGGCCAACAGGTGGAAACCGTCGGTATCCCGCTGCACTGGGGCTACGAAGGCGCGGCACGTAAGGGCTATATCGCCAATACCCTGACGCCTAACGTCGGCGATTCCAACTCGCAAACGCCGGAATATAAGGCGTTCCTGGTTAACATCGAGAAAGCGTAAGGAGCGTTTATATGGCGATGGAAACACAAGACATTATCAAACGCTCTGCGACCAACTCAATGACTCCCGCGCCTCGTGCGCGGGACTACAAAGAAGAAGTAGCCAAGCTGATTGATGTCTCCTCCTGCGTGGGCTGTAAAGCCTGCCAGGTGGCCTGCTCTGAGTGGAATGATATCCGCGACGAGGTGGGGCATTGCGTGGGGGTTTACGATAACCCTGCCGATCTGAGCGCTAAATCCTGGACGGTGATGCGTTTTAGCGAAACCGAACAGAACGGCAAGCTGGAGTGGCTGATTCGTAAAGACGGCTGTATGCACTGTGAGGATCCTGGCTGCCTGAAGGCCTGTCCATCGGCGGGTGCGATTATTCAGTACGCTAACGGGATCGTCGATTTCCAGCAGGATAACTGTATCGGCTGCGGTTACTGCATCGCCGGGTGTCCATTTAATATTCCGCGCCTCAATAAAGAGGATAACCGCGTGTATAAATGCACCCTGTGCGTTGACCGTGTTAGCGTCGGTCAGGAACCGGCCTGTGTGAAAACCTGTCCAACCGGCGCTATTCACTTTGGCACCAAGAAAGAGATGCTGGACGTGGCGCAGGAACGCGTGGATAAGCTCAAGAAACGCGGCTACCCGCAGGCGGGAATTTACAATCCGCAGGGCGTGGGTGGGACGCACGTGATGTATGTTCTGCATCATGCGGACCAGCCGGAGCTGTATCACAAGCTGCCGAAAGATCCGTCGATTGATACCAGTATCAATCTGTGGAAAGGGGCGCTGAAACCGCTGTCCGCCGCCGGCTTTATCGCCACCTTTGCCGGGCTTATCTATCACTACATTGGTATTGGCCCGAACAAAGAAGTGGATGATGACGAGGAGGAAGATGGCCATGAGTAAGTCGAAAATGATTGTGCGCACGAAGTTTATCGATCGTGCCTGTCACTGGACGGTGGTGATTTGCTTCTTCCTGGTGGCGGTCTCGGGGATTTCCTTCTTCTTCCCAACGCTGCAGTGGCTGACCGAAACCTTCGGTACACCGCAGATGGGGCGTATTCTGCACCCGTTCTTTGGTGTGCTGATTTTCGTCGTGCTGATGTTTATGTTCGCCCGCTTTGTGCACCACAACATTCCGGATAAGCAGGATATTCCGTGGGTGCTGGGGATTGTCGAAGTGCTGAAAGGCAACGAACATAAGGTCGCCCGGGTTGGGAAATATAACGCTGGGCAGAAGATGATGTTCTGGACCATCATGAGCATGATTTTCGTGCTGCTGGTGAGCGGGGTGATTATCTGGCGTCCGTACTTTGCGCAGTACTTCCCGATTCAGATGGTGCGTTATGCGCTGCTGATTCATGCGACTACGGCTATCATTCTGATCCACGCGATCCTTATCCATATGTATATGGCCTTCTGGGTAAAAGGGTCGATTAAAGGGATGATTGAAGGCAAGGTCAGTCGTCGCTGGGCGCAGAAGCACCATCCGCGCTGGTATCGTGACGTTGAACGCCTTGAAGCGAAGAAAGAAAATTCGGAAGGGCTGAAGTAAGTTCTCTTTCTGAATAAGCGAGAGCGGTTTAATGTTCCCTGGGGGGGGCGTTAAATCGCTCTTTTTTGTTTGTGTGAGAAGTGAAAGCCAGGTATTGGAGAGCAGTGCATCAAGCGCCGCAATGACGCTTGATCGGGGGCGGTATAAGCTACGGACAAACACTTGAGCCAACATTCGCCTTGGTATGAATCATTTGCGCTGTTTTCATGGATTATCCCATCGTTGGGTGATTTTGGCTGGTCTGTGCTCAGCGAATGGTCAATAATGCCGTCCCGCAAAGGCAACATAAACAAGTGATTAGAGGGATGAAAAAGACAATTTTCGCATTGGCACTGGGCACTTTTGGTCTGGGAATGGCTGAGTTTGGCATTATGGGCGTCCTCCCTGAACTGGCGCATGATGTCGGTATTTCGATCCCCGCTGCGGGGAATATGATCTCCTGGTATGCCTTTGGCGTGGTGATTGGCGCGCCGATTATTGCGTTGTTTTCCACGCGCTACTCGCTGAAGTCAATCATGCTGCTGCTGGCGGCGCTGTGTATTGTTGGCAATATCGTTTTCACCGTCTCTTCAAGCTACGTGATGCTGGCCATTGGCCGACTCATCTCCGGTTTTCCGCACGGGGCGTTTTTTGGCGTCGGCGCCATTATTCTGTCGAAGATCGCGCCACCGGGTAGGGTGACGGCGGCGGTAGCCGGGATGATTGCCGGGATGACGGTCGCTAATCTGGTAGGGGTTCCCGCCGGAACCTGGCTTGGGCATCAGTTTAGCTGGCGCTATACGTTTCTGGCGATTGCGCTGTTTGACGCCGCGGTGCTGGTGGCGATCATTGCCTGGGTGCCGACCCTGTTTGACAAATCCGATGCTCGTCTGCGCGAACAGTTTCATTTCCTGAAAAGCCCGGCGCCGTGGCTGATTTTTGCCGCCACCATGTTCGGTAACGCCGGGGTGTTTGCGTGGTTTAGCTATATTAAGCCGTTTATGATGAACGTTTCCGGTTTCTCCGAAGGGGCCATCATGTTCATCATGATGCTGGCGGGGCTGGGGATGGTACTCGGCAATATTCTCAGCGGTAAGCTCTCTGGCCGCTACAGTCCGCTGCGGATTGCGGCCACCACCGATGGCGTGATTGTCGCGGCGCTGCTGCTGATTTTCCTGCTCGGCGGGATGAAGATTGCGTCGCTGACGCTGGCGTTTATCTGCTGTGCCGGGCTTTTTGCGCTGTCGGCACCGCTGCAAATACTGCTGCTGCAAAATACGAAGGGCGGAGAGATGCTCGGGGCGGCGGGTGGACAGATTGCTTTTAACCTCGGGAGCGCGATTGGCGCGTTCTTCGGCGGGCTGATGATTACGCTGAATTTTGGCTGGAATACCGTCGCCTTGCCGGCCGCAGCACTGTCGTTCCTGGCGATGACGTCATTACTTATCTATGCGCGGTATCAGCAGCGTCAGCTGGTTTTGGCTGGTGGATGATAGCGGGAAATAGCCTCTCCCAGGCGGGAGAGGCATAGAGCATTAATGGCGTAAATCAATCACCATACGGCCACGGATCTGGCCTTGTTCCATCTCTTTAAAGATAGCGTTGATGTCTTCCAGCGGACGCATCGTCACTTTCGGCACTACTTTGCCTTCGGCGGCAAACTGGAACGCTTCGGTCAGATCCTGACGCGTACCGACCAGTGAACCTACCACTTCAATCCCATCCAGTACCAGACGTGGAATGTCCAGGCTCATGGATTCCGGCGGCAGGCCAACGGCGACCACGCGGCCACCGGCGCGAACGGCGTCAACGGCGGAGTTAAACGCGGCTTTCGCCACGGCCGTCACGACGGCCGCGTGGGCGCCACCGGTTTTTTCCTGCACGATCTTCGCGGCATCTTCGCTACGGGAGTTGATCACCAGATCGGCACCCATTTCCTGCGCCAGCTTCAGCTGCGCATCGTTGACGTCCAGCGCGATAACTTTGGCATTAAAGACGTTTTTCGCGTATTGCAGCGCGAGGTTGCCCAGACCACCCAGGCCGTAAATGGCAATCCACTGGCCTGGTTTGATGTTGGAGATTTTCACTGCTTTATAGGTGGTCACGCCCGCGCAGGTGATGCTACTGGCGGCGGCAGAATCGAGACCATCGGGAACTTTGACCGAATAGTCAGCGGTGACGATGCACTCTTCAGCCATCCCGCCATCGGCGGTGTAGCCGGCGTTGATGACTGAACGGCACAGGGTTTCATTACCGCTGTTGCAGTATTCGCAGTGGCCGCAGCCCTGGAAGAACCATGCTACGCTTGCGCGGTCGCCAACTTTCAGTGAGGTTACGCCCGGGCCAATTTCCTTAACGATGCCGACGCCTTCGTGGCCGAGGATAACCCCGGTCTTGTCACCGAAATCGCCGTTTTTCACGTGCAGATCGGTGTGACAGACACCACAACACTCCATTTTTAACAGGGCTTCACCGTGCTGCAGCGGGCGCAGCTTTTTATCGGTGACGTTTACCTGATGATCCTGAGTGACAACAGCAGCCTTCATAACCTTACTCCTGGTTGATATGTATTTGATAATAATACTCATTAATGATTAGTCATTAATGGTGAAATTGCAAGGTGGGAGGGGGGAATAATCTGGTGGGTTTTCAGGCTGATAGCGCTAAGCGTTCATAAAAGAGCCACTAAGCGCTCAACATCTATTCGATTGCAATCATCTGTAACATTAATGGGTTCAACATTGGCACCGCCGAAATCAGGCCGCTGATATCTGACCTCAAACCGCAGGGGCAGATATTGCTGGTTGTTGACCAGCTAGCGCCCCTGGTGAAAATGTCCTATTTTGAAGATTACATGCGTTAAATTTTCATTTTATCAAATTAGAAATAATGAGATTTATTCGAAAGCGTTATGAAATGTAATGACCCCAGAGGGCAATTGATTAATATTATTCAGTGATTGTGCCAGGAAATATTCAGCAGGAACACCTTCAACAATAAAATGATGGTTATGATGAAAACCAAAGCATGAGTAATATTCTGGGGCACCCAAAACAACAAGGCCGTCAATATCTTTTTCTTTTAGCAGCAAAATAGATTGTTCTATCATTTTACTGCCAATTCCCTGCCTCTGCATCGAAGGCGAAACGGAGACCGGTGCCAGAGCATGCCAGCGGGTTGCCATTCCATCTATTTTTACGGGTGAATAGGAAAGATGACCAATGATTCCGCTGTCATCCTCCGCAACCAATGATAATGTCATGGCTTTTGCATCACGTAATTTTTTGACAATCATATGCTCAGTTGGTGGGGACCCCGGTTCATGATGAGGGTGTCCCGTAAACGCCAATAAAGTTAACTCTTCTATCTGGTTTATATCTTGCTTCTTTTCTTCTCTGATGATCATTTTATTGTCTCTTTTGTATAATAAAAAATTGATATCCATACTCACCAAGACAGGCATCATGGATATCTAATTCGCTTTTAAGGTCCTGCCAGGCCATGGAGTGGTTAAGTTTACGTTTTAAAAGTTCAACTCTTTTGCTCAGCGGGACAAGATAAAGCTCCCAGGCTTCTTTACTCATTTCGAAACTTGAGATTAGATCGTAACCTGCCTTTTTAATCAGCATCTTATTTTGTGCAACGCTTAACATCGCTGGATAATTTTTCGACCAGAAAATACTGGCGCGTTCGCCAGGTGTATTACTTAACCAGACTATTTCACTGATGACCAAATATCCACCGTCTCTCAGATACCTTTTCCATGACAGTAATGCATTATTGAATCCCATTATGTAGGCACTACCTTCTGCCCAAATAAGATCAAATATGCCACAGGTAAAAGGAAGTGCTGTCATACTGGCACAGCACAGATTCACGCGGTGACGCAGGTCATATAACGCATTCAAATATCGTGGTTCATTATCTAGCGCTGTAATGCTAGCCTGTGTATTTGACGCTAAAATACGCGTTGCTATCCCACGTCCACAACCAATCTCAAGAATGTTTTCTGGCTTATCTGGAACCATGCTTAACGCTTTTAACGTATCGGTTTCAGAGCCAGGTCCAAGGCGAATGAGATCGAGAAATATTTCATTAAAGTCAGACATATATGAATCATGTCCATGAATATTTCTTGAAAGGTTGCGAATTCTTAGGGCCTCTTTTTCATTAATACCCTGCGTATTGAGCCACTGCAAATGCACATCTGGCGATATTTTTTCCAACTCTTGATGCCATGTCCGTTCTTCTGAAACACCTAACATAGACTCCAGTAACGTTTTAGCCCGTAATTTTAGGGCTATGTCATCTTCGAGTTGTTTCAACCTTGCGGTTAAAAGTCGCTTATCACTTTTCACATTTATACATACCAGGCACTCCTTGAGAGTCAGGCCAGCAGCATGCAGATGGATGACTAACTGTAGCCTCTGAACATCTTTTTCGCTGTAGGTCCTATAGCCATTAGGGAGCCTGGTGCTTTTAATAATCCCGAGCTTTTCGTAGTAAAGCAGCGCTGTGCGAGATAGGCCTACAATGGCGGCAACCTCTGATATTCGAAACATACCCAACCTCCAGAAGTGAAGTATCAACTATGAAGTAATAGACAGGTCAATACCAACATATCTATCGACGGAAGATCAGTTCGCCAATCGGGCAAAAGAGATGCTGGAGCAGTTTGTTCAGGAGCGAGGACATAAAATAGCCAGCTACTATCGGGGGAACATCAGTGGGACAAAACTTGATCGCTCTGAGCTGGGTCGCTTACTGATGGACACTCACTGCAATGGTATTTTGCTGGTTGAGCTGCATGGGGTACTGGACGAAGCGACCAGCCACCTTGATGTTGAGAGTGAAATCCAGATAAGCCAGACGCTACGCCAGTGGGGCTACCTGTTCTGCTGATAGCCCATCGCCCGGAAACCATTGCCTCTGCAGACCGGGTTTTGTATCTGGCTGACGGATATTTTACTGAGCTGAAGCACCAGCGCACAGTCGATGGTGACGATCTGGTTTGTAATCTGACAGATGAGTTACAGGTCAAAAATCAGCCTTAACGTACAATAATTTTCGATATCCAAACTGACCCCGTATAAGATAAACCTAGGATTATGGTTTAAACACTTAGCACCGCAGATGAACTAGCATGACCGAAATAGCGGTGGCTCGGTGTAGACCCCTAACAGGGTAGCCCGCCTAATTGGGCTACCCTTGAAGCATATATTGTGACGTGGCGTTAACCGGGCCGCCTCGTTCTGGACTGGTGCTAACCGATTAACTGATGAATCTGCATAATTTCCTCCTGCCATTGTTGCTGGAGTTGGGGTTTCTGGTGTTTGGGTTTACGCGCCAGATCTTCCTCCAGCCGCTGCTCCAGCATGACCAACCGTTCCAGCAGTTCGTCATCGTTAAGCGTAACCGCCGCACTCCCGATAACCGGCGGGTGAGTGGGTTCCAGCCGATCGCTATTTCTGAGCTGCTCGTAGACCGCGTCGGCATCTGGCCATTCGCTGAGCCCGTGCTCATCAATCAGCCAGAAGTGATTGCAGCTTTGGCTAATGAGCTGGCGGTCGTGGCTGACCAACAGCAATCCGCCCGGATAATCACACAGTGTCTGTGCCAGCGCTTCTTTGCCGTCCATATCCAGATGGTTGGTCGGTTCATCAAGCAATAGTAGGCTGTAGCGAGCCAGTGAAAGCCCGACAAATAGCAGACGCGAACGCTCGCCGCCGCTTAGCGTACTGACTTTTTGTCCATGCCGCGCCCAGCCAAAACCGGCGGAAATCAGTGCCCGTTTGCGTGTTTCTGCCGCGGGTTCGAAGTCTTCCAGTGCGTCGAGCAGGGTGGCGTTATCGGCTAACTGATGCAGCGTTTGGTCGTAATAACCGGCATGCAGGCGCGGGTGAAGCCGCAGCCCTTCGTCCGGCGTTTCCTGCTGCATCTGCCGCCACAACAGACGTAATAGCGACGATTTCCCTCCGCCGTTACGACCCATAATTGCCACCCGGTCACCGCTTTGCAGTCGTGAAATACCGGTAGTGAACAGCGGTGCTAAGCCTGGCGCCGGCGGGACCGGCAGTTGCTCCATTTCCAGCAGTCTGTCGGCGCGAAGCACATCGCCATGCAATGCCAGGGTCCACGGCGTGCCTTGGGTGAGTTCGGTCTGGCTTTCTTTGAGCCGCGTCACCTGCTTTTCCATTTGCTTGGCTTTACGCGACAGATCTTCGTTGTCATACACCCGTCCCCAGGTGGCCAGCCGTTTGGCACTGGCGGTGACGCGGTCGATCTCTTTTTGTTCCGCTTTATGACGTAGCGCGTCGCTTTCGTCCTGCGCCTCTAGCGCTTGCCGGGCGGCAGTGCAGGGCAGTGCGAAGGCGTGCAGGCTGTTGTCGCGCAGGATCCAACTGGTATTCGTTACCGCATCCAGCAGCGGATTATCATGAGAGACCAGCACGAAGCTACCGCTCCAGTGAGTCAGGAAGCTTTCCAGCCAGAGCAGCGTAGGCAGGTCGAGGTGGTTGCCGGGTTCATCCAGCAGCAGTAAATCCGGCTGTAAGATCAGCGCGCGCGCAAGCAAGAGACGCGTATGCTGTCCGCCGCTTAGCGTTGATGCAGTTTGTTCAATCTGCGGGCTGATAAAACCCATCTCCAGCAATAGCCGTTCTGCCTGCCAACGCTGGCTTTCACGCGCAGAGACGGGAAGCTGTGCAAGGACGGCATCGATGAGTGACTGATTTAGCAAGGACACGGGTAAATGCTGTTCCACCCGCGCCATTAAACAATGGCTGGCGAGTGAGACTAGTCCTGCAGAGGGCGCAATCGTGCCGTCGAGTACCTGTAACAGGGTACTTTTTCCGCAGCCGTTATAGCCAATCAGGCCAATGCGGTCGCCTTTTTTTAGGGTAAAGGAGAGTTGGGTGAAAAGAGGGCCGAACGCCGTCTCAACGTGAAGAGATTGTGCCGTTAGTAATGTGCTCATTTGCTTACTCAAGAGTTACAGGCATGAGAATGCCTCGTCAAACATCGCTGACGATAACCTGGTAAGCCCGAGGGAAGGGATTAAGAGTTGGTGTCTTCGCTCAAGCCGAAGTTATCGCAGCACGCTATCGATAACGCTTGAGCTGGTGCGATCACCAAGGGTATGTGAAATATTAAAATTTTCACAATACAGCATAATTAGCCTCCTTATTTTAGGTTCAGGTTGAAGAGTGAAAATAGTGTAGCGTTGCGAATAATATTACGCCAGTGAATAAATAATTAGTTACAACATACATTATATTGATTATAAAATTACCGGTCTGAAACAAGGTGCGCGGTAAGGTTAATTAGCCCGTTCATGTGCCATCACGGCCACGCAAACGGGCTAGGGAAGAATTAGATAGAGGTACGACGGTAGCTGCGGTATTCCGGCTGCCAGAAGTTCTCATCAATCGCTTCCTGCAGCGCATCGGCGGAGGTATTCGTCGCCACACCTTGCTGCTGGGCCATTTTGCCAACGGCAAAGGCAATCGCTCGGGAAACCTTGTGAATATCCTTCAGTTCTGGCAGCACCAGGCCTTCACCGGTGTTGGCCAGCGGCGAGTGCTTCGCCAGCGTTTCGCTCGCCGACATTAGCATTTCGTCGGTAATGCGTGACGCTCCGGAGGCCATCACACCCAAACCAATGCCAGGGAAGATGTAGGAGTTATTACACTGGGCAATAGGATAAACCGCGTCTTTCCAGACCACTGGGGCAAACGGGCTACCGGTAGCAACCAGCGCCTGGCCATCTGTCCAACTGATGATGTCCTGAGGCGTCGCCTCTACGCGTGACGTCGGGTTCGACAGCGGCATAACGATAGGGCGCGGGCAATGCGCATGCATTTCACGAATGATCTCTTCAGTGAACAGCCCGGTTTGGCCGGAAACGCCGATCAGGATATCGGGTTTCGCATTGCGAATGACATCCAGCAGGGAGATTTCGTCATTCTCATGCGTCCAGTCCTGAATTTTTTCCTGTTTTTGCGCCAGTTTACTCTGGAAAGCGAGGAGGTTCGGCATCTGGTCGGTCAGCAGGCCGAAACGGTCGACCATAAAGACGCGGCCGCGCGCCTGTTCTTCGCTCAATCCCTCGCGCTGCATCTGCAGGACTATCTGCTCGGCGATACCGCAGCCGGCGGAACCGGCACCGAGGAAGACGATTTTCTGCTCGCAAAGCTGGCTGCCTGCGGCGCGGCTGGCGGCAATCAGCGTGCCGACGGTGACCGCGGCGGTTCCCTGAATGTCATCGTTAAAGCAGCAGATTTCATCGCGGTAGCGGTTTAGCAGCGGCATCGCGTTTTTCTGCGCGAAGTCTTCGAACTGCAGCAGCACGTTCGGCCAGCGGTGTTTTACCGCCTGAATGAAGTCATCAACAAACTGATAGTACTCGTCATCGCTGATACGCGGGTTACGGCAGCCCATGTACAGTGGATCGTTCAGCAACTGCTGGTTGTTGGTGCCCACATCAAGAACCACCGGCAGGGTGTACGCCGGGCTAATACCGCCACAGGCGGTGTACAGCGACAGTTTACCGATTGGAATACCCATGCCGCCGATGCCCTGGTCGCCCAGGCCGAGAATACGCTCGCCATCGGTGACCACAATCACTTTGATATTATGGTTTGGCACGTTTTGCAGAATATCGTCCATGTTGTGACGATTCTGGTAAGAGATAAACACGCCGCGCGCGCGACGGTAAATCTCAGAGAAACGCTCGCAGGCTGCGCCAACGGTCGGGGTGTAGATGACCGGCATCATCTCATCGAGGTGGTTTTCCACCAGACGATAGAACAGCGTTTCGTTGGTATCCTGGATATTGCGCAGGTAGATATGTTTATCGATCTCAGTTTTAAATCCCTGATACTGGATCCAGGCGCGCTCGGCCTGTTCTTCAATAGTTTCAACCACTTCAGGCAATAGCCCGAGTAGGTTGAAATTGCTGCGTTCTTCCATGCTGAACGCACTGCCTTTATTAAGCAGAGGGAATTCCAACAGTACCGGCCCCGCATAGGGGATATACAGGGAACGATTTTTATGACCTGATAACATCTTACGTAACTCCGTTGTCTTCATTCCAGACCCGGCGACGGGCTGGCAGAAACTGCAGCGCGCAAGATTATAGAGCAACCATTAACATGATGGTGACAAATTGGGGGTAAGGGCACAAAAAAGCCGCCAACTGCTGACTATTTCGCCACCTTAACCTATCTGTCGACCTTAACGCTATACGATAGATGACAGACGCCGGGCTATCCCGGCGTCACTTTATCGGGCGGTTAGCGCGCCTGGAACATAATGGTATCGCTCACGAAACTGCCATCCTCGCCAATCGCGAAATGCGTCCGGACATCGTCCGAGACTTTAGTTTGCAGATAGCGAATTGCCTCGATGATATTTTCCGGCGTTTTCATGCGGGCAA
Source organism: Kluyvera intermedia (assembly GCF_021440345.1). GTDB lineage: Bacteria > Pseudomonadota > Gammaproteobacteria > Enterobacterales > Enterobacteriaceae > Kluyvera > Kluyvera intermedia_A. The sequence goes on along the minus strand of NZ_JAKCNS010000074.1, from coordinate 4,396 downwards.
CCCAGGAGGAGAATTCCAGCGGCAGTTTATCGCCGACCAGTTTTTCCACCACCATCCCGCGATTGTTGACCATGGCCAGCCACTGTCCCTGTGAATAGTTATGGATATGTGAAGGATCGCGCAGCATTTCAACGGTTTGCAACCAGACATCGAGCATCGCTTTGCCCGGTGAGGCGATGTCCATCATGATAAAGCGGCCGCCGGGTTTCAGGACGCGACGGATTTCCATCAACGCCGCCTGAATATCGTGCCAGTGGTGCGCGGAGTAACGGCTGATAACGATATCAAAGCTGTTGTCGGCAAACGGCAGCACTTCAGCGGGCCCCTGTGCACAACGGATATTGCTAAAGCCGCGCTTTTCCGCTTCCTGAGAAACCACCGCCAGCATACCTTCCGACAGGTCATATGCGGTGACTGCTGCAACTAACGGTGCGGCGGTAAAACTGGCATGCCCGGCGCCGCAGCCCACATCCAATAATTCGGCTGAATTATCGTCAGCTAACCATTCGCTCAACCGGCGTAAATCTGCGCCCTGAGCGTGAACGCTGCTCTGTAAATAGGCCGTTGCCTGACCGCTGAACTGCGACTTCACTAATGCTTCATGATGGTTGCTCATACCTGTCTTCCTCTGTTGTTATTGTGTTGTTAAGGCGGACTATACGATGGTATTAATACGGGTACAATATGGCCATTTATACTGGTATATAGAGTTACTACCATGGACAAATCGGGGCTGACTGGGCCAGAAGCACTGGGTGCTTTTTTACGTGTGAAACGGGAGAATACCTCGCCGGAAAGGCTAGGGATCCCGATAATTTCGCGGCGCAGAACCAAAGGGTTACGTCGCGAGGAAGTCGCGCAGATGAGCGCTATCAGTACCACCTGGTATACCTGGCTTGAGCAGGGACGCGATATTACCGTGTCGGCACAGACCCTATCGGGGATCGCCAGTGCATTACAACTGACACCGGCGGAGCGCGAGTATCTGTTTTTGCTGGCACACAAGAGCGACCCGCTGAACGAGCGGGTTCCGGCCGTTGAACCCACGATTCTGGCAACGGTTAACTGCGTCTCGCAACCCTGCTATCTGCTCGATCTCACCTGGCAGGTGTTGGCATGGAATAAAGGTGCCGAGGCGTTATTTGCCGGTTGGCTGGATATTGACGAGGCTCCTAATATGATGAGTTTTATGTTCCAGCATCCGCTGGCGCGTAAGCTGGTCGATAACTGGGAAGCCCGCGCCAGGCGCATTGTGGCCGAGCTGCGTGCTGATGCTATTCATTATCCAAACGATACGGTGTTGAATGCATTTGTGCAGCAGATGAACGAAAGCAGCCGTGACTTTCGCGAATTCTGGTCGCAGCAGCAGGTGATTGTGCGGGAAGGGGGCGAACGCTTATTCCATCATGCCGTGAAAGGCGATTTGCTGTATCGCCAATTAAGCTGGCAGCTCACCAGCAACCGGGCATTAAAGATGATTATGCTGATTCCTGAGGACGAGAACGACCAGGAGCAATGACTTTTAAGTGACAACGTCACCTATGCGTGAGGTTTCTCTGCGAAACAGCAGGGAATTGGCCGGAAAGATATGCGGAGCCAATCCGTCTATGCGGAGCTCCATACTTTTTGTTGCGTTCATGTTAATTCTGCAATAGCATCCACGCTTTCGGAGTTCGAAAATGTCTGTTGCCGATTCACTTCTCGCTTTTTCTTTTGCCGCCTTACTCCTTACGCTGACTCCAGGGCTTGATACCGCTCTCATCCTACGAACCTCAACGGCCGAGGGTGGGAAAAAAGCTTTTCAGGCCGCCTTGGGAATTGATACCGGCTGCTTTATCTGGGGCGCATTGGTAGCTTTTGGGCTGGGTGCGGTGCTGGCGACATCGGCGTTACTGTACGATATTCTCAAATGGTGCGGGGCCTGTTATCTGTTCTGGTTGGGAATACAGCTGCTGCTGAGGCCACGGCAAACCGCTGCAAATCTGCCGTCTGAAGGGCGACGCCCAGAGAGTGGATTTGTTCGCGGAATGTTGAGTAATGTACTTAATCCTAAAATGGGCGTGTTTTACGTTTCATTCTTACCGCAATTTATTCCCGCCGGACATTCACCGGTTATTTGGACCTTTCTGTTGGTGGCCATTCATGTTGCTATCGGAACTTTATGGTCTTTAACGCTTATCCTGGCAACACGCTATGCCTCACGCGTTTTACGTAAGCCACGGTTTGTGAGGGGAATGGATCAAGTTACCGGCGGAGTCTTTATGCTGTTTGCGCTGCGACTGGTGTTCAGCCATCGCTAGGTAATCCGCGCGGTTTAAGCTGAGACTGGAGAAAAATGGGTAGCCTGATGCTACCCATTGTTTTACGCGGTTAACTGTTCAACGACATCAGCTACCGGGGTAATGGTTTTGATGCTGCCGATCCCGGTGCCCAGCGAGATATAGCCTTCATCGGTATTGCCTTCCAGCATACCAAGTCGCAGTCCGCGTAGGCCACCCATCGCGTTGCCAATCTCTTCTTTGCTGGCACCCGCTTTATCCATCTCCACCAGTTTGCTCGTCAGCTTGCCCGGTAAAGAACGATAAAAGTCAGGCAGGGTACGGAACAGGTTCAGATCCAACCCATTTGCGGCGACGATTTTCTCTTTGATTGACAGCGGTACGCGGCTTTCTTCAGTACTAATAAACACTGAACCCGCGAATACACCCTCTGCGCCCAGCGCATGAGCCGCGCGGGCAGTGCGTTTATCAACAATCCCGCCGGCCGCGAGCACAGGGGCATTCTCCACCGCGTCGGCAATCATCGGCACAATAGAGAAGGTGCCCAGCACGTTACCCGGCAGCGTGCCGCCTTCATCAAATCCGGTGGCGACAATAATATCGGCCCCCGCGCGTTCTGCTTCACGGGTGTTTTCCGGCGTGGGGTTGATATCGCGGTAGATAATGGCAATCCCCGCAGCTTTAAGTTCGTCAAACAGCGCCGGAATAATGGCACCCTCGCCATATCCGGTATACACCACCGCGTGGACTCCTTCTTCTTTAATGACCTTAAGAATAGGCGGGGTCCAGATATCATTCTCCGGCGTGGGGATCAGGTTTACGCCAAAGGGTTTTTCGGTCAGTTTTTTCGTTTTACGGATCTCTTCACGCATTTTCTCAGCGGTGGCCTCTGGGGTAGAGACGGCGGTTTGCGCGGTTAACCCGGCATTCGGCCCCAAAACGCCCAGCCCGCCAGCGTTACTTACGGCCGCCACCAGACGCGCGTCGGTCAGCCATGATAATGGCCCTTGAATCACCGGTTTTTCGATACCCAGAATCTGACAAATACGGTTGGTTTTCATAATGTTATTTCCTTGTTACAAGCAGGGATATGCTGGAATGCGGGCAGTGTAGGCCACCTGATTGTTTGGAAAAATAGTGAAAATTATTCTTCACTATTATTAAATAGATAATAATGTTGTCCGTTATGTCGCTGGCATTGCGTTATGCAAATGAATCTATTTGAAAACATTAAAATTTTTATTGAAATTGTTGATTCGGGCAGCTTTACTCAGGCTGCGGAAAATCTGCAGATTCATCGCCCTGCGGTGACAAAAGCGCTGCAGCAGCTAGAGCAAGAAAGCGGCGTTCGTTTGCTTCAGCGCACCACGCGGCGTATCAATCTGACCTCGGAAGGGGAAGAATTTTATCGTCGCAGTAAGCCATTGCTGGCGCAGGCGGATGATTTACTGGACTCGTTCGCGCCCGAGCGACCGCTTCATGGCCAGCTGCGTATTGATATGCCCATTGCGTTCGCCCGCCAAATTGTGGTTCCAAAATTGCCGGCGTTTTATCAGGACCATCCCGATCTGGATATTATTTTAAGTAGCTCAGATGTGCGGCGAGATATGCTCCGCGACGGGCTCGATTGCGTATTAAGGATGGGGGCACTGGATGATGGGGATTATGTTGCCAGACCGCTTGGCAATATTAAAATAACAACCTGCGCCAGCCCAGCCTATATTGCGCAGCACGGTATGCCGCAAACACTTGAGGATTTACAGCATCACCAGGGGGTTAACTGGATTAACAGCAACAGTCGACAGGTCATGCCGTGGTATTTTCAGCATGCAGCCGGAATAGAGGAGATATCTATTCCAGGTAAACTCATTCTCGATAACTCCGAAGTATATATTGCGGCAGGCATTGCCGGACTCGGCTTATTACAGGGAATGAACTTCTTCTTACAGCCTTATATCGATAGTGGTCAGTTGGTCGAGGTTTTACCCGATTTTCCATCCCCATCACGCAGACTATCGCTGCTTTACCCGCACCGTCATTTGTCGCATAAGGTGAGGGTGTTTGCCGAATGGCTGGAAGGGCTGATTGTGGAATTACGCTAAGGAAGGTGCGAATAA